>JASFQB010000010.1:0-4687 GCA_050115675.1 Candidatus Woesebacteria bacterium | reverse complement strand
CAATGATACCCAGATCATCCGAGTGGCAAAGACCACGCCACTGATTCAGCTCCGGCACCGTGTCCGAGGTCCAAGCCGTTCCGTCGTCAGAGTGCATGGCTCGAATGGTCCCGTAATAGGCCACGGCCACAAACTTCCGGATGAATTCACACCACTCGCAGCCACACCACCCGGACAGGTAGCCAGTGTAAACGACTGTCCATGAGGACAATCCCATCCGCCACAGGACGATTCCCGAAAGGTCGATGGCAGGCAGCACGTAGTAGCCGTCGTAGGGGCTGTCAGCTTGGCATGAGGCTCTGATTGAAACGGGCAGGCTGTCGTAAGTCCAGTGAATGCCGTCGAGCGTCCTGTAGATGAAATTCGCCGTAGTCGTTTCGAGAGCGATGATTCCCCAGCCTCCCCAAATCGATCGCGGGGCCTGTTTCGCGGCCACTGTTTGCGGCCCCGGAGTGATGGGCCACAGCGTCCCGTCCTGCGTGGAAACTTTCCACTGTTGCACACGCTGGAACGCTCTCCGGGCAGTCCAACCAACCGCGGATGCAAGCGCGTTCCACAGCGTCAGGACCGACGACGGCAAGCGCGACCATGAAACGCTTCCGTCTGCCAGAGTGGCGCGCTGTGTGGCTCCGACTTTCTTCGCGGCCATCGACCCGCGCGGACGATTTTGCATTCGGAGGCCGATCGGCTTGATCGAGAAGGTTGTTCCCCCGATTGACCCTTGGATGATCGCGACCCGGCCGTCCGTAAAACACCTCGCCATGACATGGCTCTATGCCCGGACTACGCCCGAAAGTCAACACCTCGAAACCGCGTGCGCGCGCGTGCGCGCGCGTCTGTGCGGGCGCATAACGCCCGCTCTCTGGACGGGTTCGACGAACACAGCGGGAAGAGAGCAGCCGGGGGCTTGGGTCTCACGGCAAGCGCCCCCCTCCCGCGAAGGGGGGCGCGCGCAGGAGGGGGGAACGCGCCATGCTCCCGGCCGAAGACGAAAAACACGACACCGAGGGCCCCGACACGGCGGTCCCCGAGCCGACCCGGGCCACTACCAAACATCGGGGCGGCGAGGGGAGCCAAAGAGGCCGGGGACGGGAGGGCAGGACCCGGCCCGAGCGGACGGACCAGAGAGCCCAGCGAACGCAGGACGGTAGCGAGCCGGGACGGAGTGAGCTGCGCATAGCAGCGCGCGAACCGCAGGGCGGGCCGAAGGCATCGGGGCCCCTGCGTGAGGCCCGAGCGAAGCGACAGGCCGACCCGGCCCGGGCACGGAGGCCCCCGCCCCAAATCCCGGAGCGAACAGAGCGAAGCGGAGAGAGCGGAGGCACCACTTTCCGGGGGCCGGAGGGAGTGCCGCGCACCTCAAGCGAGGGCCACAAGCGGGGAGCTACTGCACCCCGCCCCGAGCAAGCGGCGCTCCGGACGATTTGGTTTGGGACGAGCAGAAACCTTTTTGCCTTGGCGTGACGTTCCGCGAGACGATCGGGTTGAATCTGCGCGTCTGGATGGGGCGTCCGACGAACACGTCGGCTCGGTTCGGTCCGTCGGGTCCGGTCGAGTCGAGGGCCGTCCGGCTCTGGTGGTCGCGGGCGTGTGGACTGTAGACAGACACCCCTCCCCCTATGCGCTTGGTCGATCGGGTCGTATGTGTTCTCCCCGTCTTGCAATGTAACGGCGGCATATTTTTTGTTTCTGGGCTGGCCTCCGGCTGGCAGCACCGACGACAAAGCGGCCCGCAATCCCGTAGCCCGTAGGAGAGCTCGCGGGTTTGCGGGCCAGCGACTTGACAAGCGCAGGAGCTATCGACCTGACATTTCAGGACTCCACACCGGGCGTTCGGGTGGAATCAGCGGTCGAGTCCCTTTCTCGATCAGCCACGTGATCGCAGCGGGGACCGATTGATCTGGGCAGTCCTGTTTGAACTGGAACACCCATCCTTGAAGCCATTCGATGGCGCATTCCATGATTTCAGTTGCATCGGTCGTTCCGACCGTGGCTACGGCGTAACCCCAAGCCCCCCACCATTCCACATCGTGGACTTTTCCCATGCGTCCAGCATGGGCAGCGAGTCCGGGAATAGTGCGGAGGGGTTTTGTCGGTATCCTCGGGGCGCTCATCGTTGCAGCACGCTCCTCACCATGCGGAGGATGACCAAGGCCATGTTCCACTTTTCGGCAGTTTTCGCGTGCGTCACGAGGGACGGGATGAACTCGAGAATCTTTTCGAGTCGATCGAGAATTTCGGAAGTGTCCGATTTGGAGCGCTCCCCTTCACTTGCACCGACCATCTTCGCGACGGCCTGAATTTCGTCTTCAGTCATGATGTTTGCCTTTCCGGGTTGTTCGAGTAAAGCACATGCAGAGCTTCGAGCGCCAACGCCATCGCGTGCCGCCTCGCGAACGAGACGTGAGGCCCCGGGTCTTCGAGAATTGATGCAGCAGCCAGAAGAATCCGCGCAGCCTCCTCCATGTTTTCCTTGTGAGGAGGTTCAGTAATTCCCTGTTCAGTTCGAGTAGCAGCCTCCAGATCAATTTCATCGGGATATATCCTTTCGTTGTTCATCGTAGCACCCCTCTCGTTTTCAGCCGAGGCGTGAAGTTCAACTCAATCGTGAGCGTGTCCATAGCACGCCACTCGTTACCGTAGTTCTTTGTCCTGATACGTGGAATCGTGCTCCGAGGAACGTGCTTCATTTCCTCGATCTTATCCATTCGCTCATCAACCACGACGAGCAACTGTGAGGTAATCAAATGGCGTATAGCAGCGGCTTGAGCGCAGCGGTCTGCGTAATCTGACAAGGGCATTCTTTTTCTCCTCAATTGCGCGCGTTCCTGTATGAGCGATGGAGCTGCGCGCGGGCTCCATCGCTCATACAGAATCTCCCCCAGTGTGTTACGCGAAGCAAGCGAAAGATATCCACAACTTATTCACAGAAGAAAAGCCCCCACCCGCGAACGGATGGAGGCTGGGAGATGCGAGAATACCGACGGCCTTATGGTGTGATATAGGCACCCAAGGAGACAAACTTTTTCGTCTCCGGGCTCATCCGCATGTCGGCCTTCAGGATGCGCGTCTTCACGGGGACGATCGCGTCCTCAGCCATTTCTCGACCCCACGGGTCCGTCAGGAGAACTTCCGGATACGTGGTCCCGGACGCGTAAGTCGTCTTTCCGGCATAGCGATACGGCCCGTCGAAGAAAGTCGTCGCAGGCGTTACGGCGTTTCCGAAGTAGATCAGAATGACGTCGTCAACTTCCACGTCGGCAGGAGCGTAAGCTTCCCCGAACAGTCCGGTCGTGTCGGCGGGTGTGGCTCCTTGCGTCATGGTGATCGCGGCGGGCACGATCGGACTCGCTTCGGTATAAGTCACGGGGGCCGTGTAGGCGGCGGAACCCGTTCCTCCGGAATTCACGAGCGCGATGTAGGACTGGACGAATCTCTGTTGGCCACTGTAGTAGCGAGTTGCACCGAAGACGTCGGTATAGGGAACGGCACTCGCGTAGGCGTTCCACATCGAGCGTTGCGTGTAGCTCAGCGTGTTTGTCCAGATGTTCACAGCGTTTGCGAAGAGGGCCTTCGCCGCATTCTGAAGCGGAGAGCCCGGATGAATGGGAGAGGTCCGATTCCGGATATAAGCTCCCCCTGCGTTGCGGGCGTAGACAGTTCCTCCGATGCTTCCTCGGATTTCCGATACGCCGCTGCCGAATTTCACTTTTGCCATTTGATTTTTCCTCAGGTTTCGAGTTCTACGATGGCTTCCACCGTAGGCCCGTATCTTTCACCTCTCCCCAAAAATCTCGCCTTGACGGGAATGCGCATCCCGGCCGTCAAGGCGACCGGGTATGGATATTCGATTTCCTCGGTTGTCCAAGGATACAAGGCCATGTGAATAAGTCCGACCCGGGTGTATGCGCTTCGATAGAAATTCTGCGCGTTGTTCACTGGGCGGCCGACGAACAGCTCCATCCAGCTTTGCGGTTCTCCGACACCAGCGTCGTTTGCAACCGTGATCGTGAAACGGCCAGTCGGACCGACCGCGGCGATCGTCCATGTCATGGAATCGAGAGATGGCCCGGAGATTGTCAAGGTTCTAAGCGGGTTCAGCAGTGGCATCCCGTCCGTTTTCTCCGGAGCGAATGTCACGGAATTTGTCGCGGTCGCGTGATTCGACAGGGTCCCCGTCACGACGGCCACGTCTCGGCTCTGGAGATACGCCACGCCTGACGGGTATGTCTGGATGGAAGTGTCCGGACCAAACCAGTTCAGGCCGTCGAAGGTCCATTTGATGCGGTCGTCCCCAGATGATCGAACGGCGACAGCCACACCCAGATCGGGGAAATAAGTGACTTGCTTCCACGTCGAGGCAACAAGGCCGTTGTTCGATGTCCAGTTGATTCCGTCGGGCGAGACCTGAACACCGTAAGCCCCACCGATCGACAGGATGATGAACAGCCCGGCGGCTTCGTGGTAACAGCCGCACACCCAACCACCCAACGAACCAGCCGTCCGGACCGTCCAAGTAATTCCATCAGTCGAAGTCATGAGGCGGTGCGTCCCGGAATCCGCGAATGCCACAATGATACCCAGATCATCCGAGTGGCAAAGACCACGCCACTGATTCAGCTCCGGCACCGTGTCCGAGGTCCAAGCCGTTCCGTCGTCAGAGTGCATGGCTCGAATGGTCCCGCAA
>JASFQB010000009.1:0-33287 GCA_050115675.1 Candidatus Woesebacteria bacterium | reverse complement strand
TGGTGGTATAATGGCTAAAGATTTTTGAGTATTAGTGGAGTATGGGCATATGAAGAAGAGTTCTAGGTTAGAAGAGTATAAGAAGGGTTATGGGTTGATTAGGGATGGGGAGTTGAATGGGTTGTTTAAAGCCCACGTAATAGATTTAAAAAATTATATAATTGACAAACAACAATTAGGTGGAATTTACTATCAAGTGCGCTCGATTGACGCGAATGACAAAAAGATTAAGCTCTATCAAGATATCTTTACAATTGAATATTCCAACGATCATGCAACCTCTACAGATAAAATTATATCTGCCACGACAGATTTTGCTCACCGGTTTTACGAGGAGCATCCCAACAGAACAATCGTGACGATTGTATACTATATTGCTGCGCAATTTATGCACCTAAATGAGCAGCTGCCAGGCATTCTGATCTCAGCCCAAACCGCCGATGGCCGCTGCTGCATGGCTTGGTATAAGGTAATTACAGATGATAACGACAAGATAGTTGATTTTGAGGTTATTAAGAAACATATTCCCAAAAAACACATCAATGACGAAGATTACGAATGGGATGGTAATACGGCGTTTTTTGAGGAGGTGGATAGGCTTAAGACGCTATAATATAAACATAAGCAAGGTGCAGTCATGAATCAACCCGATCAAGATTTTAAAGGCGTTATCATCGAAGAAAGTTTAACAGATAGCAACGTTTTAAAAGACATGCAAATTACCAACACAAAAGTAGAGCCAGTTACAGCCAGGCACAAAACACCGTGGGTTAAGCAATGGACGTTGCACAATGTAAGCATTTTAAACAACAAGGCAGAAGACATTGCCAAAAAACTCAGCAAATCTTTAGACGACAAACACAGCTGGTACGCTGATTTTCACAACGACTCTACGCATTACATAATTTTTTATGGCAAAGTTTTTTGCATTGACCGCACAAAGCCAAAGCAGTATCAGGCTGCAACAGATTACGGATTAACTCAAAACATCCCCAGCTACCAACTTAGCTTTGGGTTATAGCATCGATATTAGTTTACGCCAAAAACCAACAATACTCGCAATTTATGCGAGTATTGTTTTGGCATAACATTCAAACTACTGCTGAGGCGTTTGATTTTGGTCGTTTTGACCAGCTGGGTTATTGCCTTGAGGCTGAGACTCACCACCTGTTGGCATTTCTGGAGTTTGCCCGCCCATCTGTGGCTGGGTTGCCTCTGGCTGTGTTGGCTCAGGTTGAGCTGGCGCCTCTGGCTGATTAAACTCAAGCGGCTGCTGAGATGATTCTGGTGCTGTCGTTGGAGCTGAAACTGGAACTTCTGGGCCAGAAGTTTCTACTGGCTTAGGCTCCTCTGCCATTGGCGGCATCTCTGGAGTCTCTACTGCTGGCTCTGATGGCGCCGACATTTGCGCGCCAGAGTCTTGAGGCGTCTGCTCGCCAACGCCCGCTTGTGGCGCCTGATAGCTACTTGCACCATAAGAATCCGAGCTAGCGCCTTGCGTCGATTGAGCCCCGTTTAGCTGATCTTCAGGTTGCGGCTGCTGATTTACTGGTTCTGTCATATCTCCCTCTTTCTGGTACGGCTGGCCAGCCTGTTGACCTTGATTTTCATCGTGCGGCTTTACACCAAGCATACCCTTAATTGAATCAAAAAAGCCCATGTTTCCTCCTAGATTATTAATGCGGCCGAGCTGATGCCCTTATTGTACAATAAAGCTAATGCTTAGCAAAATTGCACAAGATTAATCATCAAGATATCTTAACCCGCGTGACAGCTCTTCTTTAAAAATCTCTTTGCGCAGCCACATTCTGTCTGCAACAGCAATATCGCCAGCAAACGACACGTTTAACAAATTTTTAAGATATTTTTTTAGCTTTTCGTTTGTACACAATATATTACTTTTACGATCCTTCATCGAAATAATATTTGCATACCAATCAATACCAATATCGCAAAGCGTTTGGCTTATTTGGTCTCTGTAATTTGTTATAAGATTGCTGGCATCCCAAGCAGTGATTTGCCCAATTGCCAATTTCATCTTTTTTGTGTCACTGTTCAACGTTTCGACTATGTCAGATTCTATCAGTTTTTGACACTCGGCAAAATATATTTGTGGCAAATCATCAGGCAAATCTGCTACTTTTACCAAAGCCTGGTAAGCGTGATGATCGCGATCTGTAGTAATAGAGGCGCCAAAGTTTAAGGTGTTGTCTAAAATAGCACAAGCCATCAACAAAGCGCTCTCGTAGCTTATTTTGTCGAGCAAGCCTGCATTTTCCCACTCCTCAAAAATCAACGTGCAAGCAGCGCCAACATGCTGAATTTTAGATTTATCGCCAATTTGGTCGCGCCAAAAATCCTCAAAGCCAGGATGATGATCAAAAATTTCTACAACTTTCACTGGTCGCACAAACTTGTCAAAATGCTCAGGATCAGACAAATCAACAATCACAAATCTATCATCACTCGCTGGCAAGTAATCAGTATTAATTTTAAGATCAAGTGATTTTAGCATTTTTGGTATGCTAGAATTTAATCTTGCCGTACTTACAGCAGCTGCATCTTGGCCTTTAAGCTGCAATAATTCGGCGTACGCCAAGCATCCCGCATAACCATCAACGTCAAGATATTTATGACCAGCAGTTACAACAATCATAAGTTACTCCACAATTCCACCACCAACAACACGGTCGCCATCGTAAATTACAGCAGACTGCCCAGGAGTAATAGCACGCTCTGGATCTGCTAGCTGCAATTGCAAGTGGTCTTCGTGCATATTGACAACTTTAGCTTTTATTAAGGTTGCACGATAGCGCATGCGCACATCGTACTGTTTGTTTTTTGCTGGAGGTTGATTTATCCAATGCAACTGGCGCAGATTTACGTCTGTTCGCCACAAAGTCTCGTCGTTTAGATCTGTTGTTACATAGATCTCGTTTTTAGACATATCTTTACCAACCACGTAATATGGCAACCCCCCACCAACGTTTAGGCCGTGGCGTTGCCCAAAGGTGTAAAAAATCGCGCCATCATGCCGGCCAATAACTTCACCAGATTTTTTATTGATAATATTGCCAGACTCGGCCGTAATGTACTGAAGTAAAAAATCTTTTATACCAACACTACCAACAAAACAGATACCTTGCGAATCCTTTTTTTCGGCTGTAGCCAACCCAAATTTTGCCGCCAGTTTACGGACTTCTGGCTTGGTTAATTCGCCCACTGGCAACAAGGTTTTTTGCAATGCTGCTTCTGTTACGCGGTATAAAAAGTAAGATTGATCTTTGGCCTTGTCTAGCCCTGTGCATAGTATTACGTTTGGGTTTTGCCTTGAAGGCACCTCGGAAGCGCGATTTGTGTTATTGCAACACAAATCGTGACCCGCAAGTGCCAGAGAGGCAGAACTCGAAAAGTGCTCCACCCTGGCATAATGCCCAGTCGCAATCATATCCGCACCATCTGCAATTGCGGTTTTTAAAAATATATCAAATTTAATTTCTTGATTGCACATAACATCAGGATTGGGAGTTCGGCCAGCCTGATACTCACTGATCATGTAATCAACCACCTGCTGCTTGTACTCTTTTTGAAAATCAAAAACTTTAAATGGTATATCAAGCTGGACAGCCACGCGCTTAGCATCTGCCAAATCATCCGCCCACGGACACTTCATGCCAGGTAAATCTTGCGTCCAGTTCTTCATATATACACCAGCCACATCGTAGCCCTGCTGCTTTAAAAGAGCAGCAGCAACAGAGCTATCAACGCCGCCGCTCATGCCAACATAAACTTTTATACCAAAATTTTGATTTGTTTTCACTTTAACTAAGATACCTTAACGTACATCAACTTTACAAGCTCGGTTCCAGCCAAATACCAGCTATACGGGTTTAGCCACCAAATTTCTGGAATCCAATATTGGTCCGTTGTGGTGGGGTGATTGATAACTTTTACCCCTGTTCCCAATGCCAGACTAAATTCCATGTAAGCTCTGCGTTGATGATATGGAGAAGTTACCAAAATAATACTTTCTAGCCCCTGATCGCTGACAATCTTTGCCACACCCGCAGCGTTCCCAGCAGTATCAGAGCCATATTCTTCAATACTTATGGCAGATTCTGGCACACCAGAACTAACAGCTGTTCGTTTCATCACAGCGGCATTAGAGCTGCCCTTTTTATCTTCAGCCGCACCCGAAAAAATCAATTTTGGCGCCCAACCCTGCTTGTAAAGCTTTACGGCCTCTTGCGTACGAGCATCTGTATCGCCACCACTAATGGCTACAATTGCATCTGCCGCCTGACATTCGCCCGTGCTTTGAGGTATCTCGTTGCAGCTTTTTAAATCGTCCGTACCCAAAGTAGTCTGAACAACAAAAATCACCACAGCCACCAGTAATAGCGGAGTTGCAAGATACATCAACAATTTTATTAGTAAACTCATAATTTATTCTCTAAAAGGTGTATAACATCTTTAATTATTATATCCGAAGCGTCCTTAATCTGCTGCTGAGTAGTATGCAACCCAATGCTCAAGCGCAAACTACCATGGCGAGCAGCCTCGTCAAGTCCAATAGCCACCAAAACATGTGATTCTGTTTGCTTGTTTGCCGCACAGGCCGACCCAGTGGAGACCATAACTCCATGTTCGTCCAAAAGCATTACCAAACGCTCACCATCAACACCTGGCCACGAAACATGCAAACTATTTGGCAAACGCTTGCGCTGACATCCATTTATAAGTGTCTGCGACAAAACATCTGTTAAACGTCGCTGAAGCTCATCACGCATTGCCGCATGCTCTACCGCCAAATTTTTACGATTCTGCTGAGCAATATCCAAAGCGGCTGCAAAGCCAACTACGCCTGCAACGTTTTCGGTACCACTGCGCAGACCAGATTCTTGCCCACCACCAGTCATAAACGACAGTAGTTTAACGCCAGTTTTTATGCCCAGCGCACCAGTTTGCTTGGGGCCATATATCTTGCCACCATTTAGCGTTATTAAATCTACACCCAAGCGTGACATATGTATATCAAGATAGGCTGGAACCTGGCTGGCATCCGTATGTAAATAAAGTGGCAAATTATTGCCGTCTTTTTGCCGCTGTAGCTTAATTTGAGCAATAACGTTTGCAATATCTTTAATTGGCTGAACAACACCAATTTCGTTATTAGCGTAGCCAATGCTTACAAGTGCAGTGCGGTCATTAATTGCATTTTTTAAATCTTTTAAATCAATTAGACCAGTTGGCAAAACTGGAACCTCTGTATGATCGTATTCTTGCGCGGTCCTGCGCACGGCGTCGTGCTCGATAGCGCCATAAACAATGTGAGCATCTTTAAATTGACGCACAACACCGTGCAAGGCAATTCCAATAGACTCCGTAGCACCCGCTGTAAAAACAACCTCAACAGGCCGCACACCCAGCCAGTGAGCCACACGCGCCCTGGCGTCTTCAACGTCACGCTTTACGCCTTTTGCCGCTAAATATGGACTAGACGGATTATAAAACTGATCACTAAAAAATGGCTGCATAACCTGCAAAACCCTGGGGTCAATAGGGGTTGCTGCAGCGTAATCTAAGTAAATAGGCCTCGTCATTACCTATATTGTAGCAGCTTATACTGCCAGAGGTCGACGCGTAGCAGGATCGCGATTATAGACTTCACGACTAGTCCTCTGATAATAACTACGCGTTGCCATTAATAGATTTTTAAGTTCTTCACCTTCTACAACTGCATACGGCTGACCATCTTGCACTTTTAGCACGCCATTTGGATGAACCTCATAACGAGTAGTCATCTGTCGCATTGCTCCATTTTGCTGCCATTCTTCGTACCAAACCCAGGTTTGGTTGTCTAAGTAAAAAAATTCGCGGCGATGCCCAGCAGGGATAGACCCAAATAAGCTTGCACCAATGGCCGATTCCATTCTAATTAAATCGCGGCTAGTGTATTTGTTTCGCTTAACGCGTTTAGGTTCGTTACCTGTTATAAGTTTGGTTGTTTTATTCCATAAACCCATATTTTACTCCTACGCCACTAGACTGTAATCGTCTTGACCTGACTGTGAATTTAAAACATCTGCTCGATTAGCTTCTATTAAGCCCGCCATGCGCTGAATTTCGGCGCTTGTTTCGCGTGCATCTAAAACTTCTTCAGAGGCAACTTCAGGATATGCCGACACGGCAACTTCTTGGGCCTGTCGAACTAACTGATCTTGATCAGATTCTGGCTGAGCGTGTGCAGCAGCCTGCAAACCTTCGTTTGCAATATAAGGATATAAACGCTCACCGGCATGATCCATGCCGTATTGAGGCTCAAATTCTGCTGTAGTCTGATATGGCTGTGTTTCGGTCATTTGGTATGTTACCTCTTATTTAAAAACAGTTCACGGGCGTTTTTGCTTGTTGTTTTGGCTACACGGTCTAGCGATTCTGACCGTAATTCAGCTAAAAACTCCGCCACCTGGCGTACATATGCCGGCTCATTAACTTTACCACGATAGGGCGCTGGTGTCAAGTATGGCGCATCTGTTTCCAACAATATTCTATCCCAAGCTACCCCTTTAAACAAGTCAATTTGCCAATTATTTTTTGTAAAAGTCAATATACCGTTTATGCCTATGTACAAATTACGTTCAAGAGCCTTGTTTAAATTGCTTTGATCATCCGTAAAACAGTGCAAAACACCTTTTATGCCCTTAAATTCGTCAAAAATCGGCCAAAAATCATCAAATGCATCACGAACATGAAATATTATTGGTAAATCATGCCTTAACGCAAGCTTAATCTGAAACCGCAGCGCTTCAAACTGCTGCTGCTTGGTAGAATGTCCATAGTAATAATCTAACCCACACTCGCCTATTGCAACGATTTTGCCATTTTTTAGCTGATCGTCAAGCAATTTTTGCAATTTATCAAACTCTTTTTGCCCGCCCTTTGCCTCGTGTGGGTGGATTCCCACTGCCGCCCACGTGTTTGGCCTATTTTGCGCAAAATTAACCGCCAAAATACTGTCGTTTACATCTGTTCCAACGCAAAATCTGGTAGTTACAGCTGCTTTGTCGGCCCGCTGCTCCACCTCAACAATTGGCAGTTTGTAATCTGCAGAATGTATATGGCAATGAGTATCAACAATTTCCATATTAATAAGTATGACACATCTGATACCTTAGGCAACTTGACAAACACTGTTGAACTTGTACTATTAACTAGTAAAGCTCACAAAGCCATTGGGAGGCACTGTGAAGATCGTTGCATTTTACATACCGCAAGCACGAAGCGACGTCGATGGTTCAAATAGTAACCTTTTTACGCCACATGTGCTAGAAATCAACCACAGGATGTGCCTATATCCAAAAATTTTGCGGGACTGCATCATGCACACCCCACGCACAAATCTGCCCGACGGGTTTGAGGTGATCGGCCCCAGCGGCGGCGTTTTATGCTGTCATGACCGCGACAATACCACGCTGTTTACCATAACAGCCACCAATCTTGTTAAGGCGATGGCCGACAGCAATGACTTGTGCGATCCAATTTACCAGGCCATCATGGCCTTTTTGCGCAGACTACCACCTGATTACCCGGTAATTCCAGTTTCGTTTTTGTAGCCCAAAAAAGCTCGCCAGGCTTATTTATTTGGCGAGCTTTTTCATTTTTACACATGTTAGCACATTGACTTACATCAAAAATTATGCTATTATTAGACACGACCTCCTGAATTGGGAGCATAGCACCTCACCGAGAAGGACAATTCTTATGGCTTACAAGGCTGGCAATGGTCCAAGCCCAACCCAACGGTTGCTCGCGGCGATGTTGTACGTTCGATCCGACACGTTCCAAGAAGTAGCTGACGTCCTTAACACGCTTGCCACCGAAGCAGGCACGCTGCTGGGCGAGGCCTCAGACAAGACGCTTGCTCGAAAGTTCGAGAAGTACAAGCAAGGCAGCGCTTTCATGCTGGGCGATGCCTCCAAGAGCGGCCGGTGGCAGGAGGCCATCATGGCCTTGCAGCGGTACGCCAAAGCCAATCCAGGAATGCAAGTTGGGCAGATGATTGTTCATCTGACAATGCTATACCGGAACACTGGATGGCCCCGCAATCTAGAGCTGGTCCAGCTTGTGGACCAGCAGCTTGACGACAAGAACCCGCACAAGTAGGTCGGCCGACCCGAATGACTTTGTGACGTAGATAAGAGCCCTTGGGCGCCAGATCTACACTCCAAAGCCAATAAGGTCAGTCGTAACCAATGCAGTCACCCAGGCCGCAGGCGGCGACAAGATGTGGAAGATCTACTTTATTCACCTGATTTGCGCTGAGTAACCAAAGGCCTAAAGTTTTTTGGCCCGACCGAAATATTTTCGGTCGGGCCTTTTATATTGTAAAATATTGATTTTTAGCAACTTATGAAATTCAAGCTATCTTATTAGGTTGTGGGATATTTTTATCTTCTTACTGGCTCTTGCGTATGCTTGTAAATCTTAGGAAACAGCACGCCAGAGTATTTGCTAATTACGCCGCCTTCAAAAATTTTATCAATCGCCTGGCTTGTTTGTGGCATAAAAGGCCATAACAGATGCGAAATTTGCAGAAGCGCCGCCGCGCAGTACGCCAAAACTTCTTGCAAGTGCTCGGCGTCACCTTCTTTGGCGATTGCCCATGGCTTAACTTCTTCAAGATAACTGTTTAGTTCGCGAACTTTTAGCCAAACGTAGTCTAATGCTCTGTCAAATTGTAATTTTTGTATTTCGTCATGGAATGTTTGAACGTCATGACGCGGGTGTGGAATTTCGCCAATTACGCCTTCTTGATAGCGATTTGTCATGCTAACTACGCGCTGAACCAAGTTGCCCAGCTCGTTAGCAAGCTCGTTATTATACGCGGTTTCAAATTTTTCCCAGGTAAAATCGCCGTCATCGGCAGTTGGAATGTGGCGCAAAAAGTAATATCTAAAAGCATCAACGCCGTAATCGTTTATGATAGCCATTGGATCAACCACGTTGCCAATACTTTTGCTCATTTTTGTACCGCTACTTAAAACGTGTCCGTGTATAAGCAGTTTTTTTGGCAATGGCAAATCTAGCGCAATTAACATTGCGGGCCAAATTGCAGTATGAAACCGCGAGATATCTTTGCCAATTACCTGCACATCTGCTGGCCAAAACTTTGCGTAGTTTTGGCCATTTGGGTAATCCAAAACTGTTAAATAATTCATTAGGGCTTCAAACCAAACATACATTACTTGGTTGTCATCATCTGGAACCTGAATACCCCAAGCAAGATTTTTTTTGGGACGCGAGATACTAATGTCTTCTAGGCCTTCTTTAATAAGACCTAGTGCTTCTGCCTCGCGAAATTTTGGAGTAATCTTCATCTCGCCGGCATGCAAAGCTTGCTTTATCTGATCGCCAAAGGCACTAAGCTTAAAAAAGTAGTTGTCTTCGGATAGTTTTTCGTATGGACGATTGTGATCTGGACATACACCGTTGTTTGCGGTTGCCTGTTTTGCCGTTACAAAAGCCTCGCAGCCTACACAATACCAGCCTTCGTACTTGCTCTTGTAAATGTAGTTTTTTAGTTGGCGCCAAATTTGCTGAGCAGCTGCCTCGTGAGCTGGATCTGTAGTGCGAACAAAATTGGTGTAATCTACATTCATTTTTTTAATAAAATCGTAAAAAACTTTGACCATTTGGTCGGTATATTGCTTGGGTTCAACGCCCATTTCGGCCGCTTTGGCAGCAATTTTTGTACCGTGTTCGTCTGTGCCAACTTCAAAAAATACGTCGTCGCCCTGCTGTTTGTGATAGCGAGCCAAAACATCTGCCAACATGTAGTCCATAGCATTACCGATGTGTGGTTTGCTATTGACGTATGGAATCGCAGTTGCGACGTAAAATTTTTTCATTGGACTTTACCGTTTATTTATTATGCAACTTTTATTATAACAGATAGACTTAACTGCTTAAAGCTTGTGACAAGATAATACTACAAAAAAGTAGATGCGCCCCGAACATCGTCCGGGGCGCGGTAAAAACTAGCTAGACTGCTTGAAGACCTTGGACCTAACGTGCCCAGCGCGCCAGATCATGGCCAGCATGCCAAACGGGCCCGCAAGAACAGCAATCAGCTCGCTCAGAGTATAGCCATCGCTGCGACTAGCGTGAAGCGTCAGCGCGACGCAAAAAACATACACAGTAACAGCAATCAGTACAACAAACGGAAGAAGACTGATGACACCAACGACAGTACCAAGAATAGAAGCAATCAACAGGCTAATCATAACCCAGCGAGCAGCCTCCTCGCTAATGAGTGTCTTACTGTTGTCGTCGGCAGCATTGACGTGCTGCAACTCAAACATCTTGCGAAGGTCATTCTTATTCATGCCACCAGCACGAATAAGCGCAAACGCCTCTTTTGGCCATACGGCCATCATAAGACACTCCTTGACCGTCAGGCCGTCCTCGGCACTGCTTGCCAGCATGGCCTGCATGCTCATTCCAAGGACGTACAGCGACAGCAGCAGAATGCAGAAAACCCCGACGTTGTCGATTAGGCTAAAAAAGCTCCATAGCACAAGCAGGCCCGTCAGCGCCCACGCCCCAAGCGAAACCCACTTGGACGCAGTTGCCGGAACCAGCGGCTTACGGCTTTTTGCGTAATCCACCATCATGACTCCTTCTGATCGTATGGCTCCCCAATTAAAACGGGGAGCAAACAAGCAAAAACTCACTTACTGCCCGCCTTAATTAAGGGAAGCTGCTAGTTTTTAAAGTTTTATAAGCACACAAACATCGATATGCGTGTCCTATAACCTTGACCTTAAGTCAACCAAGTTATACTACTAAAACTTTACGGGAGTGTCAATAGCCACTGCCCGCAATATTATGGCAGCATATAATACTCAAAGTTTATGCCGTCAGGGCTAACGACTTCTAGAGAATCTATAAGGTCATTCCACTCTTGATCGGTCCATTTGCGAGAGTATTGGTAATTGTTAGTCACTCTAATGATTGTGCTTTCTTTTTGGACGTAAACAACTGATGCCGTGGGTTTTGTTTCGTCGCTTAAATCACCATATTATTCTGTCTCGAACTTATACTCTTGCTCATTCGGAGTCTTACGAAGTTGACACTCTCTTCGTCTAGAATCGGTAGAGCAACCATAAACTGAGTTTTTATTGTTGGCGATACTTGTCTCATAGATACTATTCATCATTGGATTACTATCAAAATTCATACCATAATAAACTTTATGCGCGCCCCAAAGCAAAAAATCATTACGCTGAGCTGATGAACCTTCATCGTAAACAACAAGGTCGCTAGGCAGCTTTGTAGGTCTGTAAATATCAAAACCGTGCAATGGACGCTTCAGAGGATTAAAATAATAATATAACTCAGTTTTAACATTTAGTACGCCAACCGCCATAAGCATGATGGGTAAAATGCTTGCAAAGATGCCTAATATAATTTTAGCCTTTTTGGTCTTTAGCAGTGATCTTAATTTCATGGTTAGATTGTACATTGCCTTGCTATTAGTTTAAAGAGGCAGCATCTGTGCGTAAACACGGATGCAGTCAAATGCTCTTAAACCTTATTAGAAGTTAAAATGCAGCAGGATAGCATGGACGTTTACAGTATCTCCTCTCAGCTAAAACCAGTTACGGCTATTCTCGCTCCAAGTCCAACCGCGAGATTTATACCCTGCTGGCCAGCCAGTTCCTCATTCGCTTACGTTAGGGTAATTGCCAGACGAAATGCTAGTTACCATACTAAGATGATTGATATCATCAAGCGTTACGCTGTTAGTTCCTTTGTTGCCGACAGGCGCTCCCCACAAATTTGGCGCCGGACGCATATTTACACCATAGCCACTAGTATTTGCAATTGTAATGCTACTAGTAATCGCAGCTTGCGCTGGCGCGGCCATAAACAAACTAGCAAAAAATACAATCATCAAAACAACAGACGCACCAAACTTGCCATGACGCTTCATTTTAGCCTCCTAGTTAAGAGTACGCGTAACCTTTTGCAACGTTGTTACACTATCTTAACTTAAGCTGGCCAGCGCTTCAACAATATTTTGTTGTAATTTTTATAAGCTTAACCCATCATAAACTACAAAGTTCTTTGCATGGTTTTAAGTTTAAAACCATTGTTTTTATAGACTATGTTTGAGTGGCCACCCCACCACAAGCTTTGGAGCTTGGGCAGAGTGGCCAAAAGTTATTGTGATTGATCAGAAGAATGTGCGCTCAATGCCGGGAACCCCCGTGATGATCCCAACCCGACCCGAGGCCTCCAGCCACTGGTTCACCTCGTCGGCCATATAGAAAGCGAGCTCATCCACAGACGTAACCCTGGGATCAGGGTTGAACGCCTTAGAGTCGACATTGTCGATCAGACGAACGCCCGCGGGATTAATGTCGAAAATCAGGTTGCCGCTGGCATCCAGAATCGGATTTCCCTTACAATCCTTACGGATTTCGTAGTAGCTAGGCAGGTCGTCAACCGTCTTCAGGTAGGTCACAGGACGAATTGCCCAGTTCTTAATCAGGACAGGCTCGCCAGACGAGGCAATGAATTGATCGGTAGTAAGACCTTCTGCATTGTACCGACCAGGAACCATGGGGTTGCCGTCAGTCAGGTTGCAGATGATCGTCGGCAGGTCATAGGTCGCAGCAAGCGCCCTAGCCTCCGCAATGGCATCTGCCATGTTGGTAAAAGAGAACGGCGGCTTAATAAGCCGACTGGCGTTCTGGTAGTTCTCCATATCAAGGTAAACAGGCTTGCTAACGTTAGTTCCGTAAACAATAACCGCAATCCTCTTGGTGAGATCACAGTTCAGAGCAAAGCCCAGACCACGCGTCAGCATTGTCCAGATTGCAGAGCTTGCATAGTCCTGACTCATCGAACCCGAACCATCAAGAAGGAAGATAAACCGCATCTGAATGCCAAGCAGACCAACCTTGCGCAGCGCCTCAGTAGCTGCATCGTAGCCCTTAACAAGACTAACATGCGACACACTATCGCGGACTTCCTTGCTCAGACTAACGACGGGCATGCCTCCCCCGTTATACCTAAAAGCAACCGAACGAGTCAGCTGCTGACGAGCACGAGCAGGAGTGGACGCAGAAGCTGCGGCGGGCTTACGGCTAAAAAGTCCCATGACGGACCTTTCTACTAATCGTTCTTAACGCAGATTTGCGTCAAGTTTTTGCGACCAATCGCCAATGACTTAAAGTTCAAGCCACTATTAAATGGCCAACCAGGGTATAATAATGCATTTTATTGGCGTTGTCAACATAAAAATAAACTTGCTAAACCAACATGCAAGCCGTCATAAAACGACCCTCAATGTCTCCACTCCCCTGCCGCGTGGCGCGATAATGCGAAAAATAGTCCAAAGACTTTGCAGTATCAACTGGGCATATCTGTATATTTTTTGGCAAAACACCAGCATTAACCAGTTGCGAGGTATTATAACCAACCAAATCTATGCCTATTTTGTCGTTTATTTTTATGCAAAATAACTGCCATTTTTTGACACTCATTTGTTTTACTGGAGGGTCAAACACGTAAGATTCAACTCGAACAGACGGGCCGTTATAAACTTGCAAGTCCTTTGGGTTACAACCATAAACCATCTGCATGTGCTGAACAGTCTTAGATGCTAAGTCTACAACCGTGCTTTGCCAGCCCAAATGTGCAAGTGCCAAAACGGTCTTTTTTGGATCAAAAATAACCACCGGATTACAGTCGCCAGTTAACAACCCCAACGCTACCCCTTTTTTGTTAGTAATAATTACATCTGCCAAAATTGCGTCTTTGCCGTTTTTAACGCCTGATCCACAATGCCTTTCGTCAACATCGCAAACTATATCCCAAGCCGCTGGATCTCGCACATTTGCAACAACAAGCTGTTTGTTTAAAATGCCAATCTTTTGTAGCCATTTTTGGCGATTTGCAATTGCTTTTTGTTGGTTGTCGCCAAACGGCTTAAAATTACCATCTGATTTACTTGAAACAGCCGCAATAACTTTTTTACCGTCAAATATATTGGGCTGGTGATCTGCTATCATAAATCAAACTTTGCCTTGTACACTTTTAAAATTTTATACCAATCTTCTAGACTAAGCTGCTCTGCTCTGCAATTTAAGTCTACTTTTGCCTTAGTTAAAATGTCTTCTACGTCTGTTTTTGCAATTTGCAGCCCACCGCTTAAACTATTGCGCAGTTTTTTGCGCTTTTCGCCAAAACCCGCTCGTACAAGCTTAAAATATTCGTCGTAGTTTATATCATCAAATAGTGGCACGTCACGTCTAACTAGAGTAATAACTTGCGAGTCTACCTCTGGCGGTGGCGTAAACAAGCTGGCCGGGACAAGAGCACCCAAACTAACATCACAATACAGTTGCACCGAAACCGCCAAAATACTCATATTGCCAGGGCCTGCCGCCATGCGCTGAGCCACCTCTTTTTGCACTAAAATGGTCATAATTTTTGGCGGATTTGCAGATTCTAGCAGCAATCTTACAATTTTGCTAGTTATATAATATGGCAAGTTTGCCACAACTTTGTAGCCAGCTACAATTTTTGTTAGGTCAAATTTTAAGATATCACCTTGCCGAACTTCCACATTTGAAGCAATTGGATTTTCAACAAGCTCTTCGTATAAACGTTGATCAAACTCTAACGCTAGCACCTTGTCAGAGTATTCTGCAAGATAACGCGTTAGCGTGCCTAAACCTGGACCAATTTCTAAAACTGTATCGCTTTTGGTTAATTTGGCATTTTGGCACATGCCCCGCAAAACACTGTCGTCGTGCAGCCAATGCTGGCCAAGATTTTTATTTGGAGTAAGTTGCATGGTTATATGCTAACACACCAGATAGTGATCAGCCTATCTATACGTGTCTGGCAGGCTCGCACCACAATGCGGCCAAGGTTGCCAACCACGTCTTAAATACGTTTCGTACGCAGCTTGGTCTTGGACTTCTGGAGGCGCATCTGCTGGATCGTAATAACCGCCGTAGTTAGCCCAAGTGCTATAGCTATACTGATACGCACCACGATATAATGGGTTATTTTTGTTAGCATAGTTACCACCTGCTTCGCAAGCTCGCAACTGAGCTAAAGCATCTGCAAAGCTACCGCTAAAGGTAGATTTTGTACCAACAATCTCTACCTGCTTTTTAGGCTCACTAATTACCACGCTTTGAATTTCTTTACGGCTGACTTCTTGGCCATCACGTAATTCAACTTCGTATGTTACAAGCTTTTTACCTACGGTGCCGGATTCTTTTACTTCTTTGTAGCCAATTTCGTGGTCAGAGTCGCTAATGCGCTCTACATCAAAGGCAATATCTTGTTCTTCGTTAATGGTTTGAGTGCCGTTTCGGTAAACTGCAATCGTCATACTATCTGATATAGGCGTATCAAGCGACGGAGATGTTCCGTCATTCTCGCCCAACATTATGCCTTTTTCTTTTACAAATTCGTCAACGGTTTTAGCCTGTGTACGAACATCTGCGGCTTGCCCGTATAAAATCATTCTAACTGGGGTAGAGCGATGTATTGTTAGTATCAAACCAACACCTTGCTCGGCAACAAAATCTTCTATTCTTTCAAGAGTAAAAGTGTCTTCGTCATAATAGGTAAGACCAGCAGCCTCGGCAATTTCTTTGGCGCTAGTTTGTGCGGTCATGATTCTGTAGCGTTGATTGCCATCCACTACTGTTACAGGGCGCGCACGGTAGACGTTTACGCTATAATTTGCCGCTACTAGCTCTGTATTTTTTGCTGGCTCAACGTTGTCGTATTCGCTTAGAGTAATATTGGCACGCTCTAGCACTTCGCCAACAGTTTTTGCATCACTTGCTACAACCTGTTCTTGGTTGTCGTGATAAATTGTAATAATTCTTTCGTTAGATGCCCGCAGCGGTGTATGAGGCATAAAAAACCAAATCAAAGCAAGAAGAACAGGGGCCACAAGGGCAGCTATCCACAAAATTATCTTGCGATTTGTATTAAATAATTGTTCCATAATCTCTCAAAAAGACCTGAGACATCCTTATTGTAGCAAATTTCATCAAAAAAATAAAGATTAACCTTTAAAAAAGTCTGAAAATATGGTGTAATACGCGCTTAAACGCTCTTCTTTCCAACAACTCCAGCCTCGGCTAATGCGGCAGAGGCCGTTTTACAAATATCATCTGGTAGGCTATCGATTTTAAACCATTTTGACTCTAAAATCTCTAAACGTCTAAGCTTACTTATGCGCGGATTCTGCTTCATCGTAATAACAGTTACGCATTTTACAGTAAAGCTCACAGTAGACTCATAACAGATGAAGTCGCCTAATGGTTTTACGTCATTTTTGTTTATAACTACACCTGATTCTTCTAGAACTTCCCGAGCCGCGGCCCCACTAATTGGTTCGCTGCGTTTTACTCCGCCTCCAGGCAAGCTCCACTTTTGCTTGCTAAGCCAACCACGCACCAAAAGCACTTCGTTTTTTTGATTTAGGACTAAAGCCCTGACCCTTGTAGTGCGTCTAGCGTAAGGACCCGTCAGAGGAGAAGCAGCAACATCCATAATCCTGCCGATAACAGCATATATTTTTGAAATCATAATATTATTTTAGCTTAAAAATTTCACAGCTCCACCTAAACCGCAATTTAGGTGGAGCTTGACTTATCGTCCAGACGAGGAGGTAGGGGCTGGCGCAGAAGCAAATTGCATGCAACTGTTTCTGATTCCGCTTGCGTCCAAGTTGCCATTAATTAAAACTGGCTTGTATGGCGCAGCAACTTGACCACCCGGAAAAGCGTTGTACTGATATTCGCCATTTTCTCCATCCCACGTCCACAGCAAATCTACCGTGCACGTGTTTTTTACAATAAGAGTGGGTTCACTTTTTCCAGAGTTGTCATCGTAAGCAATGTCAGTTTCGCCAACAAGTGCGGCTTTAATTTTTGCGATTTCAGCAGGTTGATTAGCCCTAGCGTCACCAGTGACTACTGGTGATTCTTGATGCAAGAGAATTGTTACCAAACCTAAAATCAAAAACAGCACTCCAAAGATAGCACATGCAACAAGCCATGTAGGAGAAAGCCGCTTTTTATGCCTGCCACCTGCCATAGTATTCCTCCAGACTTAATCTAAGCGCGCGCCGCGCTCGACTTTAGTTATATTAACAGATATTACTTAGGTTGAAAACCTTTTTAAAGCAATCTTTACTACGCAAGTTCTAGCGGAGCGAATTCAATGTTTAATTTTTTTATGCCTCGCCCACTAAAGTTTATACTCGCAACGGCACCATCAAGCTCTATAACTTCACCCACCCCAAATACGCGATGGCGTACTTTATCGCCAATTTTTATTCCTAAATCATCCGAAAAATACTGAGGCTCATCATTTGGCAAAGACTGCGGAGCGAAGTCGTAGCCAATGTTTTCTTCGACTGCCGTGCCATCAATATCCGCCAAAAAGCGTGATGGCGGGTTGTGCTGCACGCTTCCATATAACATGCGACTACTGGCATGAGTTAAATGCAGTTCTTCGCGGGCGCGAGTCATGCCAACATAGCATAGGCGACGCTCTTCTTCTAGCTCGTCTTGATCAAAAAAGGCTCGGCTATGCGGAAAAATACTTTCTTCGCACCCAACAATAAATACCGCCGGAAACTCCAGACCCTTTGCCGCATGTAAAGTCATAAGTGTTACGGAGTCAGTTTTTTCGTCTACGGCATCTAGGTCAGATATTAAGGCCACTTCTTCCAAAAAGCCGTTTAAGCCAAGCTCTTGGTATTCTTTTGCAACAGTAACAAGCTCGCCAATGTTTTGCATTCGTTCTTCAGCCTGAGGTGAGCCATCGTCAAGATATTCTTTGTAATTTATGCGTTTTATTACCAAATTTATTAGCTCTGGCAAAGTTATTTTTGCTGCCTGGTCGCGTAAATCCGCCAACAATACACCCAAAGCAGCAAAAGCTTTTTTGGCTTTTGGAGTTAAACCTGCAATCTGGTCAGATTGTAAAAGCGCCTCGCTTAAATTAAACGCGCTATCCATTTGCCAGTCTAAAAATTTTTGAACAGATACCGCGCCCAAGCCACGTGCTGGCACGTTAACAATTCGCAAAAAACTTGCGCGATCAACTGGCTGATACAAAAGTCGCAGATACGCCAGCAGATCTTTAATTTCTTTGCGGTCATAAAATCGCACTCCGCCAACAATTTTGTATGGCACGCCGTATCTTATAAATGCTTCTTCTATTGCGCGCGACTGAGCATTTGTGCGGTACAAAATTGCGTAATCGCTATAGCGCCTTACTTTAAGCTGAACGGCATTTTTAACGCAAGAAACCACAAATTCGCCCTCGTGAGATTCGCTTTGTACGCCGTTAATTTTTACTGGCATTCCACCTTTTTGTTTGGTCCAAAGCTCTTTGTGTGAGCGATTTGCGTTTTTAGATATTACATTATGAGCTGCATTTAAAATGTTTTCGGTACTTCTGTAATTTTGCTCGAGTTTTACCACCAAAGCGCTTGGATAATCTTTTTCGAAGTTTAAAATGTTTTTAAAATCCGCCCCTCGCCAACTATAAATACTTTGCCAGTCATCGCCCACAACACAAATATTTTGACTGTCGCTTACAAGCAGTTTTACCAAATTGTATTGTGCTGCGTTTGTGTCTTGATACTCATCAATTAAGATATATTTAAACTGACTTTGCCATTTTTGCCTGACAGATTGGTGGGTTTTTAGCATTTTGACGGTTTCTGTAATTAGATCGTCAAAATCTAGCGCTGCTGCCTCGCGCCGAATATGTTCATACCGAGCATAAACATCAGCCGCCACTTTTTGCTGCGGCAAATTGGCAATAGCCGCATATTGTTTTGGAGTTAACAGCTCGTTTTTTGCACCGCTTATCATGTAGGTTATTGAGCTTGGCGAATATTGTTTTTCGGCAATGCGTAAGTCGCGCATGGCTTGTTTAACTGTGGCTTGCCTGTCTGATTCGTCAAAAATTACAAAATTTTTTGGCACGCCAATGGCCTCACCGTCAAAACGCAAAAGTCGCACGCAAATAGAGTGGAAAGTACCCATAAACGGCATAAAACTTCGGTCGTCAGCAGCATGCCCGACCAACTTTGCCAAACGTTCGCGCATTTCTTTTGCAGCTTTATTAGTAAATGTTACAGCCAAAATATTTTGCGGACGCGCATTTTTACTGGCAATAATGTAGGCAATTCTGTGAGTTAGGGTTTTTGTTTTGCCAGATCCTGCTCCAGCCAAAATAAGCACCGGACCCTCGGTTTGTTCAACAGCCTGACGCTGCGCAGGATTTAAATCAAGCAGTAAATTGTTCACTTGTTTTATTGTAGCAGAGATAAGCTGCAATGTAGTTATAAGTATTTTTAACATAGTTTGACATAAAACTGTAGATATATTACAATTGCAATCGATCTGTTCATCAAGGGAGGCACGATGTCTATTTTTGACACTGCGGTGCGACTTGACGGCAATGTCACTACCGTCACAGCAGAGCTTTATTGGGAGATACCAACCAACCTCATCGGCTGGGCGACAGCGCATACAGACGATCTTGATATTGTGGCAGTAGCTCTAGATGCAAGCGGTTGCGTTACCAACAATTGTACGTCATACATTGCAGTGTCGGCATGCGGCACTATGCGACACTCGGGCGAGAACGTTAACGGACGTGGCAAGCGCGGCGTTCCGCGCGAGACCATTACTGTCGACCTCAACGACAATCCAAATACCGCAATCTTTTTTGCAGTAAAAACTCTTGAAGGAGCTGGACTGCACCACAGCCAAAACTCCAGCTTTGCCGTCGATGCCAATGGCAATCTGCACACTGCCGAAATTAGCAATAACCCACAGATGAAGAATATGCGCAGCGCGATTTTGGGAGTACTGCTGCAATCGCCCGAAGGCAACTGGCATTACGCCCCACAAGCGATTTTGTCTGTTTGCGGCTATATGGAAGACGTTCAGACTTTTGCCGTTAGAGCGCACGCCCAGATGATGCGCGCATAACACATAGGCAGCTTCTGTTTAGTACACTTGAACAGAAACTGCCATTTAATTTTGATATAATTTCGTCATGGCTATTAAAAAATGGAAAATCCTAGATCAATCTATAATTTTTGAGCATCAACGAATAACATTGCTAGAAGATACAGTCAAGCTGCCAAATCAAAAAGTTACAAAATACTTACGCTTTAAACACGATGCAGATGCTGCAACAATTATTGCAATAAATAACAATGGTCAAATTTTGCTTCAACGCGAATACAGTCACCCACCAAACGAAGTGCTGTTTCAGTTTCCTGGTGGAGGAATACCACTTGACGAGGACATTATTGCGGGCGCCAACAGAGAGCTAATGGAGGAGTGCGGGCTTAGCGGCACACTAAACAAAATTGGAGAATGCTACATTGATAATCGTCGTAGTTCTGGCAAAATGCACTTTTTTGTAGCCACAGACCTAAAAGAAGCTAAGCTGTCCAGCGATGAAGAAGAATTTATCGAGCATGACTGGTACATGCCAGAACAAGTTGACAATTTAATTAGCCAAGGCGAAATAAAAAACGCCTTCATGCTCGCTGGCTGGACTATTTTAAAACAGTTTAAGAGCTCTGAATAAAGTACAAAAAGCCAAAGTAAAGACCCACCGCCAAAAGTATCGTTACCAGCAAAACAATTAGTACCGTACCCCAAAACCCTTTGTTTTTTGCAGCGTGTGCAGTTTGCGCAAGCAGTGGCGGATGATATTCTTTAGTGTCAAATATATTGCGTTCAACTTGGCTAGATTGTTCTTGAGTACTTTTATATTGTTGTGGAATCGACATCATTGTAGTTTCTACAACCTGTCTCTCTACTTCTTTCTCGTGGCTTTCTGGTGTATTTTTTGAGCTTTCTACTTTTGGCTCATTTTGCGCTTCTGTTGCATGCTGTTCTTTTACCATCTCTTCTTGTTCGGCTTTTGCAGGACGAGCAAGTTCTTGTGCTACTTTTTCGGCATAAGCACCCAGCGGTCGTTTTTCTACTTTGGCATTTGTAATGAATGGCGAAGCGGGCTCAGGCTCAGACTCATGCTCTGGCCCTTTAACATCTTGCGACAGCAGCAAGTTTGAGCTCTCTTTGCTTTGCGTTGTAGATTTTACAACTACTTCTTCGTCAGCCTTGCTTTTTTGCTCATCGCGAAAATCAAGCGGATCAGGCCAGCTCTCTGCTTTAATATCTTTATGTTCAATGCTTCGCTTTAGTGACGCTACCTCAGGCTTAGGGGTTGCAAAGGCTTCTTCTTTTTTGCCGTCCGGCTTTATATCAACCTTATCTGGCTTTATGTCAGCCGCAACTCGAGACACTTTGACGGCAGGTTTTGGCTTTGAAACTACGTTGTCTATAAACCCGCCTGCGATTGATGGCTTTATTGGCGGCTTTACGCCCAAACGACCACCACGGCGCGGCAAAACAGCGGCGCTAGGCACCTGACGTGCAGCCACCGACCCTACCTGATTGCTGGATTTATCTTCCACAACCTTAGCTTGCGAAGCTTTAGCTGCAATCTCTTTTACTTCTGGTACAGCTGGCAACTCTGGCTGAGGCTTTGGAGGCTCCAATTTAAGAGAAATGTCCTTAACTACGGCAGCTGGCTCGTGCGGAACGGACTTATTGGCAGCTCTCTTTTTTGCTACTAACGAATTAACAGCTTTATCCAGCTCGTCAAAGTCAAAATCGCTCATTTTTGTCCTTAATTATTTGTTTACCCACCATTTTACCTTACGCAGACGCAACCAAGTGCGCATCCTCTATAATTTTTGCAAATACTTTGGCCTTTAAACTTGCACCGCCAACAAGCAACCCGTCAATGCCGGCTGTGCGTAAATATGTTATCGCGTTGGCGCTATCAACGCTGCCACCATATAGAATTCGCACGTTTTTTGACGCTTGACTCCCAAACATGGCTTTAACTTGTTTTCGAATAATATCTACTGCCTTTGCAACGTCGGCAACTGGAGCAAATTCGCCTGTCCCAATAGCCCATACTGGTTCGTAAGCAATTACAATTTGATTAATTTCGTCAGACACAACATTGGCCAACCCAGCGCTAACCTGACCGTGCAGCACGGACAATGTTTCGTTTTCTATGCGGTCATTGTGAGTTTCGCCTACACATAGTATAGGCTGCATATTGTTTCGCAACACCGCCTGAACTTTTTGGGTAATTATGCGATCGGTTTCGCCAAAAATATGCCTGCGCTCAGAATGGCCAACAATCACGTAATCTACCAGATTTCGCAACATTGCAGCAGACACTTCGCCAGTAAACGCGCCTTCGTCGCGAAAGTAACAGTTTTGTGCACCCAGCTTAAACTTGCGACGTTCAACTTGCAAAGAAAGTGGCTGAAGCGCTAACATGCTTGGGCAGATAACAGCCTCTACATCGCGGTGCGCAGACACATCCTGCTGCAGCTTATGCAAGAATAAGCTTGCCTGCCCCATGCTTAAGTTCATCTTCCAGTTCGCGACAATTGTTTTTTTGGCCATAATGATAAAGGTTACGTTTTACTATAGTGTAGCAGGTTTCTGACATCCAATACAAATAACTAAATTGCCCTGTGTATAAACACAGGGCAAGTCTTACTGCACGTAGTGCGGGTCAACGCTAATACAGCCCTTGCCCGAAAGCACAAAGATAACTTCAAAGCGAATGCGAGCAACCTCTTCATCGGTTAGCGAGTTCTTTGTAATAATTGCCACCGAGCGACCATCTTCTGCGACTTCGACTTGCAACACTCCTTCGATCTTGTCTAACAAGCCTACTACAGCAGTCCTATCACTAATTACATCGTCTAGGATATAGTTAAATCGCTGTTCGCACAAACTATAATGGGCATTGTGTTCGATACGACTCATTAACTCCACCCCCATCAACTAATCGACAGTAGACTGTAAAAGTTTAGCATAGCAAAAAAGCTTTTCAAGGTTTTTAAGATTATTTGTTTAGCAATGATTCTACGCCCGGCAATTTTTCACCAGACATCAGCTCTAAGCTTGCACCGCCACCAGTAGATATGTAGCCACATTCTTGATTGCTGTTTTGCTTAATCCATTGCAAAACAAACTCGGCGGTATCGCCTCCACCAATTAGATTTAGCGAAGTTTTATTTTGATCTGCCAAAGCTTGGGCAACCCTAGCCGACGATTGAGCAAAAGCCAAATGCTCTGCTCTGCCCATTGTGCCGTTCCAAATAACCATACCCGAGCCTTTTAGCATTTCTACCGCTTTTGAGGTGCTTTGTATTCCAACATCCAAGATATAATCGTCTTCGGCAACTTCTTTTACAGATACATTTTGACCTGCCTGATCAGAATCAAAACTCTTTGCAACAACAACATCTATTGGCAAAAACAAAAACTCTTCTACGGATTTTTTGCCAGACAGCTTACTTAAAGCCTTGCGATAAATTGAATCCATAACAGATTCTTGACCTTCTTCGTAGATACTTTTGCCAATCGGACAGCACTTGTATTTTAAAAACGTATTAGCCATCGCCCCACCAATTATTATTTGGTCGGCAATGTCAATAAAACGCTCGATAACCTTAATTTTATCGCTAATTTTAGCACCACCTAAAATGGCAACCAGCGGGTGCTTTGGATTTTGCATGGCACCTGTTATTGTTGTTACTTCACTTACTAGCAGCTGCCCAGCAACACTGGGCAAAAAATTAGTTATTGCCGACGTGCTTGCGTGAGCTCTATGCACTACGCCAAAACCATCTTGCACAAAATAGACTGCACCAGAATCTTTGGCAAGCTGCTGAGCAAAAACTGGATCATTAGCTTCTTCTTCTGGATAAAATCGCAAATTTTCTAAAAGCAATACCTGGCCGCTTTGTAGCAATTTTGTAGCCTGTTTTACTTTGTCTCCAACGCAGTCCGTAATAAAACCAACAGGCATGCCAAGCAGATCTCCAAGATGCGCAGCCACTGGCTCTAGGCTAAAATCTGGATTGACCTGACCTTTTGGCCGACCTAAATGTGAGCAAATAACAACCTGGCAGCCACGACTTAGCAAATGTTTTATTGTGGGAGCAGACCGCACTATGCGATAGTCGTCCGCAATTTTGCTGCCATTTAACGGCACGTTATAGTCGGCGCGAACCAACACACGCTGGCCATCCAACGGTACATCTAGAACTGTTTTTTTATAAAAATTCATGCTTTTTTACCTCTTTAAATACATTTAAACACATCTGGCTTTACCGCCAAAAGCAATGTGCTAAAATACAGAAGTCGTTACGTCTAGCCTAGGAGCAACTCGATGCCGCATAGTGACAGTAAAAAAAGGGTTCAGCAAATTACTCGGATATTCACCGGCGAATTGCAAAATCAATATCACGTAATCACCCTGAGCGGGTCTCCTATTCGACCAAACGACACACTACACTCTTACATTGCGCTATATCGAGATTTTAGGCGCAACGATGAGCCAGGAAAAAGCCTACCTCTCGAGACCTGGTATGTTCCCCTTACTGAGTATGCAGAACCCACAATTTTTACCATGATTACCACGATTCAGTTTTACGCACTAAGAGACGGCGACACTGCCGGAATGAGTCTCGTTACGCTTCCTGATCAATCATTTGAAGACACTAAAGACTGCGAGGACTTTCTTGACGACGCGACAGTACGCCTAGCATCTCGTCGCATCAACGATCCGTATCTGCCCTTGGCCATGCTTGCGTTTTTAGGAGCCGAGCACACAATCGACAAAACTGCCTTTTTTTACCCAGCGGAGCTACCAGCAAATCGCCTGCTTCGCATTCTTAAAACTGGCGCAACTGAGTTAGCCAGTTGCTAGCAATCGCCCGTCCACTCTGTATGTGGACGGGCTCTTACTCTACTACAACTTCTTGTTTTTGTGAACCAGCAAATAACCTCTTCATAATTACATAGTTCCACATTGTTGTAACAACAATGGCGACCGTACGCATTACAATTACGCCCAATGCTGGCGAAAATAAATGCACCAAAGTTAAAGTAAACGCATAATTAAACCCCAACAATACAGTAGTAAAAATAAATTGCCTAGCTAAACGACCACCCTGACGCGACGTGTCCTTAAAAGTAAAAATGCGCTGCATAAAAAATGCAAAAATATACCCAAGCCAAAAACTTATTGCCGCGCTAACCAAATCGGGCAAACCCAAGCCGTAATGCAAAACTGCAAGAATTGCCATCTCTACAAGATAAGCTAAGCCTCCTGCAAAAATATATCTAAAAACAGATTTTTGCAACAAACTGCCTAATATTGGTACGCTGCTTATTATTTTATCCATCATTTTTTGCAAATACTTTATGATAAAACCAATCACCTAAGTATTTTATAGTAACATTTTGGTCCGTGCCAAAAGCTGCTTTTAAAGACCATTCGTACGGAAAAAAATGCGTATGCAAACTAAATGTATATTTGTATGGGCGCTGTTTTGGCACAACAATTATCGCACCTTCTTTTGCAACCCTGTACAACTCGTTAACGGCACCCGCCAAATCCTGAACATGCTCTAGTGTATGCGTCGATACCACATAGTCAAAACTATTGTCATTAAATGGCAACTTTTGAATATTGCCTTTTACATATTTAACCTTACTATTTTTTGCCGAGACTTTTTTAGGAATAACAATGTCACATGCTGTCACATTGTTATTTTTAGACATAAGCTCAGCCAAGTAGCCACGCCCACAGCCAACCTCCAAGACTTTTTTGCCCTCTAAGGTTTTTAAAATCTCTTTTGTGCAATGATCGTTTAAATCAGTCTCGCCTTGAAGTTCTTGTACATGACCAGTACGCTTATATAAATCCGAAAATTCGTCCTCGGTCATACCAAAAACATGTTTTTTAAAACCCATAAAATCAATGACAGTATCTTTAAGTACAAGTTTCATTGGCAGGTACATAAACCACTTACTGTCTCTAATGCGCGGCGGCACCCATTGGTCTAAAAAATACTGCACCCTAATGGAGGTGTTGCGCGAAACTCTCATAAAACTACTGTACTATTTTTTGCGTTTTTGAGCAAAACAAAACTGCGCCGTTATAGCGCAGCTTTGTTTTTATCTGACCAAAAAGCTGTTTTATTCTAAAACACGCACGCGAATTGTGTCAGTGCCACCAGTTAATCCTGGTTGGCGACCAGAAACAATTACCACTGTTGAGTTTGCGTCAAAAAAGTCGCCTTCGCGCAGCTCTTCGGCAATTTGCAAGCCTGCGAATTCGCCGTCTGGGCGCAAAAAGCTCTCGTTTGCATAAAGCAAAGCAAGCTGCTGAGCCACGCGCTGGTCAGACGTAACAGAAATAATTGGCATGTCTGGACGGTGCGCAGCAATGCTTCGTGCGGTTACACCTGTTTTAGTTTCGCAAACAATTGCGCTAGCTTTAACCTGGTGAGCCAAAGTAATGGCTGCCGAGCTAATAGCATCTTGCACGCCTGCTTCTTCCTCACGGAAGAACAATGGCTGAGCAGAGATATGAGCCTGAGTATATTTAATAACACGACTCATAGTTTTTACCACCTGCAATGGCAGTTTACCGTTTGCAGTTTCGTCGCTAAGCATCAAACAGTCAGCACCCGCAATAACTGCGTTTGCTACGTCCGAGACTTCAGCGCGGGTTGGTTCTGGATTTTCTACCATGCTAATTAGCATTTGAGTTGCAACAATGCTCATTTTGCCATGCTTTTGAGCAAGTTCCAAAATACGGCGTTGCGCAACAGGAACAACCTCTGCGCCAACTTCTACAGCCAAGTCACCTCGGGCTACCATAACTCCGTCAGAAGCCATAATAATACCTTCTAGATTCTCTTCGGCAATGGCAGATTTTGTTTCGATCTTAGCAATAACTTTTGCGTCAGAACCGTGCTTTTTAAGCAAATCTTTTAGGTTTTCGATATCAACCGCAGTTTGAACAAAGCTTAATGCAACATAGTCAAAGTCTTGTTTTGCGCCAAATTCTATGTCGGCTAGGTCTTTTTTGGTTAAAATGTCGCCACCAAAATTAGTGTCTGGCAAGTTAATGCCCTTGCGCTTCATTAAAATGCCGTCGTTTTCTACGCGAACGATAACAGTTTTTGGCTCAACACCAATAATTGTGGTGCGAACTTTACCGTCAAAAATGTACAATCGCTCGCCTACTTCTGCTTTTTGGCTAAGATCGTACTGAATAGGAATAACTTTGCCACCGTCGTATTTTGCATCATAGGTTAAGCGTAGTTCGTCGCCAGCTTTTACCTTGATTTCTGGCTCGTCAAAGTCGCCAAGTCTAATTTTTGGACCCTGCAAATCTTGTAAAATTGCAACATTTTTACCAGTCTCTCTAGATGCTTTGCGAATCCATTCAATCTGTTGGTCGCGCTCGTCATGCGTACCATGACTAAAGTTAAATCGACAACCATCCATGCCCGCGTTAACCATGGCCAAAATTGTATCGTAATTGTGGCTAGCCGGTCCAATAGCGGCAAGGATTTTTGTTCGTTTGTATGCAGTTTTTTTCATACTGGCGGTTATTCCTTAAGCTTTTTTATGTCCCATAATTGGGATTTTTAACATCAGATATTATAACACACTTATTGCAAAAAGTTAATAATGGTTATATAAAAAGTCACAATTTTACTAAAGATTGACAAATCTCTAATGTATGCTATAATAGCTAAGTCGCGACAAATACCCTCAATTGGAGGAAAAATGGGCGCTAAAGTTGAAGTCGCAGCCTACAACGAGACCCCAGAACAAGGCTCAAACCCATTCAACATCACCCCGGCCATATGCACCGGCGTTGTGATCGTAAGAGGATACTTCGATGTTGATCCCAGGATCATCTTGGGTAAAGACAGCTACGGGGTTCGTATTGAGCGCGCTGGTATTATTGAAGGCTTTACGATTTTGTTTGTACATGCAAGCCTTTACGGCACGGACGAAAAAACACGAAGGGGTATGATCGACATTGTCGTCGCCCGCATCAAAGCACTACTCAACAACCCCGCGAGTGCATTTAAAATGATGCATTCCAATCCATTTCCAAAGCCAAAAGAACGGTAAAGTCATGTAATGCGGTTTAATGCCAGGGCCTGCGCCAATGCGCGCACGCCCTGGCAGTTTTAATTTTGACTTAGCTCAACATTCAGATATTATTAATATTGTTCATATTTTACCGCAGGCGTTTTGGCAGAGTCAGTATAACGAAGCTGATGCCCAGTTTACCGAAATAATGAACGACTATAACAGCCTTGGCTGTCAGCCTGCAGTTGCAGGCTGTAACCAGCAAACGAGACCATAGCATAACCATGGCCCCGTTTTACTACTACCGCCTAGACTACTTTTGCTTTGCTTCTGTCTTTGTAACGTCAATTGTAGTTTTTACCACTGTGTCAGGAGAAAGCGACATACTATCTATGCCCGTCTCTACTAAAAATCTAGCAAATTCTGGATAATCTGACGGAGCCTGTCCGCACAAGCCAATTTTTACATGTTTTTTGTGTGCCACTTTTACAACTTGGCGAATTAAGCTTTTTACGGCTTCGTTGTTTTCGTCATATATATGAGCAATCTGGTGGTTGTCGCGGTCTACGCCAAGTGTTAGCTGAGTAAGATCGTTGGACCCAATAGAAAACCCGTCAAATAGTTCGGCAAATTGCTCTGCCAGTATTACGTTGGATGGTATTTCTATCATAACGTAGGCTTCAAACCCATTTTTGCCACGTTTTAGCCCATTTTGACCCATTATTTTTAGAACTTTTTGCGCTTCATTTAGGTCGCGGCAAAACGGCACCATGGCCTTTACGTTTGTTAACCCCATTTCGTCGCGGACTTTCTTAAACGCTTGACACTCAAGCTCAAACGCCTCTTGATAATCTGGCGAGTAGTATCTACTTGCGCCGCGCCAGCCAATCATTGGATTGTCCTCTATGGGCTCAAATTGGCGGCCGCCAATTAAACCTGCGTATTCGTTGGTTTTAAAGTCGCTAAATCTAAAAATTACATCTTTGGGGTAAAACGCTGCGCCAATTATTGCGATTCCCTCGGCCAACTTGTCTACAAAGTATTGGGTTTTGTTTGTGTAACCGCGGGTTAAAATTTCTATCTGTCTTTTAACATTTTGATCTGTTAATTCACCAAATCGCAGCAAAGCCAGTGGGTGGATTTTAATGTGCGAGTCAATTATAAACTCCTCGCGCGCCAAACCAACACCGTCATTTGGAATCATAGAATATGCAAAAGCATGATCTGGCGAACCAACGTTCATCATTATTTTGGTTTTTGGTCGTTTTAAATCTTTAATGTTGGTTTTGTTAACCGCAAATTCAAGCTCACCTTTATAAATTATGCCTTCGTCACCCTCGGCACAGCTAACTGTAACTTTTTCTTTGTCGTTAATTTTACGGGTAGCATCGCCTGTGCCGACCACACACGGAATTCCCAGCTCGCGCGATACAATTGCAGCATGGCAAGTGCGCCCGCCTTTATTTGTGACGATCGCGCTGGCTTGCTTCATTACGGGCACCCAGTCCGGGTCGGTCATATCCGTCACCAAAACATCGCCCGACCTAAACGAGCTTATATTTTTTAGGCTAAATATCTTACTTACGCGGCCAGCGCCAATTTTGCCGCCAACACTTACGCCAGTGCAAATTACATTGCCTTTTTCTTTAAGCTTATACTCTTCTACTACGTTTTGGTCGCGATTAGACTGCACGGTTTCTGGGCGAGCCTGTACAACGTACAACCTGTCGTCGTCTTCGTCTAGAGCCCATTCAACATCCATTGCTTTACCGTAGTATTTTTCTATCTCTATTGCCCATTCGGCCAAAATTTTAACCTGGCGGTCGCTTATTGAGTATTTTATTTGGTCTTCGGCAGATACAGGAATGTTCTTTGTTTTGCTGCCCGCAACTGGGATCATTTTAAGCTTTTTGGTACCAACATGCTTTTTTAAGATCGCCATTGTTGGCTTAAACACGGTAAATTCGTCTGGACTTACACGACCTTTTACGATGTTTTCGCCAATGCCATATATTGATGTAACAACCACGGCGTTTTCAAAGCCTGTCTCTGTATCAATTGTAAACATAACGCCAGATGCTTTTGACCTAACAGCCACCATCTGCTGAACTCCAACAGACAGCGCTACCTTCATGTGATCAAAACCGTTTTCTACTCTGTAAACAATGGCGCGATCAGTAAATAAAGAGGATATACATAGCCTAACAGATTTTAATACGTCTTTTTCGCCATTAATATTTAAGTACGTCTCTTGCTGTCCAGCAAAAGAAGCGTTTGGCAAGTCCTCTGCCGTAGCCGACGACCGCACCGCAACTGTTAAGTTTGCGCGTCCACACTCTTTACTTAGCTCGCGGTAACCGCGCAAAATCTCGTCTTCAAAATCTATTGGCAGCTGAGATTTGATAATAAGCGACCTAATTTTAGCACCACGCTTTTTAAGCTCGCGCACATTTTTTACATTTAGATTTTGCAGTAAAGCCTCTATTTTATCGCGAATACCCGCCTGGTCTAAAAAGTAATAATACGCCTGCGCAGTAGTTGCAAAACCGTTTGGCAGGTTAACGCCCTTTGGTGCCAAATGCTGATACATCTCACCCAATGAAGCGTTTTTGCCCCCAACCTGTGGAACGTCTTTATATGCAATATCTTTGAAGAATTTTATATACTTGTACATCAATCTACCCAATTAAAATACTTATCTTAATACTATACTAACATTTTATGACGATTGGTTGAATTAAAGCTGAGGAGATTATTAATAACACACAAAACGCTGCGAAACACTCTCTTTGATTCCAAAAAACGTCCTATAGCTTATAACAACAATATATTTAGAAGTGTTTTGTAAAGAGCGGTCGCCTTGTTTTTCTAGGCTTGCATCGCGAGGCTTAGTGTACGCGCATGGAATAGAAGCGCTGTCTGGCATGGGGATAACGTCGTCTACACGAATCTTAAAAATCATCCTGCCAAACCTATCCGTCCCGTCAAGAAGCATGCCGCCCGCAGTAGCCTGCCTTGCTCTTCCTGTGTAGTTTTCTGTGCCATCCGACATACAAAGAGGAATAACCACAGAAGCGACCAACAATCCAACTATAAAAATGCAGATTAGGAGTAGTTTGTGGGATTGGAGGAATTTGAGGATTTTAGATTTACTCATAGCAAAAGCCTATCATCACCTCCGTTCTTAGTCAACAAAATAAGCATTCCTGCAAAAATGTTGTTGACTTTTTGGGGAAGTATATTTAACGCTACTCCCAAGCGCAAGACGGATATGTAAGCTCCCTGAGCGAGATTCCAAAGATAGTCCTCTCCGAAATGTAAATTGTATATTGCCTACCTGTGCGACCGTTAACTTTACAAGAGAGACTTTGGCTCGAATCGATAACCTCCTTCACATCTACAACATACTCCTTCAAGACTAGGCTAGGGAATATGCTATCTGCTGGCTCATCAAATAACTTAAAGTAATACTCCGCAGCCTTTCTCTCATCCCCCTCAAACCTCTCAACACCACTAGACATAGACAAAGGGATGTAAAAAGCAAGTATAGCTACTACGGCTATGACTAGCTCTACTGAAAGGAATATGCGGAGGGATTTGGGAATTTTGCGGAGGAATTTCATATGGTAAAGATTAACACCAGTTCTACAGCAACATACCTTATTCACAGGTTGGAAATGCATCATTGTATGTAATCCAAGGGATACCAAACGCAGTTCTCTCCGTCACATCAACTGTGTACATTGTGCGGTCATTGTCATGGCAAAATTCAACTGAGTCTTTCTTAGATTGTGCCTGCACATTTTCAACTCTGAGTTTAATGTATGGCCACTCAATTGGATCATTTATTAAATTATCATACTCTCTAACAATATAATCAGCTACTTTTCTCTCATCCCCCTCAAACCTCTCAACACCACTAGACATAGACAAAGGGATGTAAAAAGCAAGTATAGCTACTACGGCTATGACTAGCTCTACTGAAAGGAATATGCGGAGGGATTTGGGAATTTTGCGGAGGAATTTCATATGGTAAAGATTAACATCATCAAGATACCATGTCAACAAAATAAACATTCCTGCAAAAATGTTGTTGACTTTTTGGGGAAGTATATTTAACATTGGTTACCATACACTTCTGGCAAAAGTCAGAGGTAAGCACTTTGACATTGTCAAAGACCAGACAGATTGGATTTAAGATGCTTAGCATTGCCATCAAGAGGCTTGTTGCTGCTATGGTTACTGCTGTTTTGGCTGTTGTGCTTGGAGCGATTGTGTTGCCGGGTGCGGCGTGGGCTGCGTGTGGGGGTAATTATGCACCAGATATTGGAATCATTCGAGCTGTCGGACCAGACGCAAACGGTGTTTACGAAGTTGGAATTGGCTTTGAGCTTACACAGGAACAGGTTAATCAGCTAAGCTGTCATGGCAATTATCTAGAGATTGACTTTCAGCTGCACGGTTTTAACTTGCCTAATCAGTGGGAAGGATATTCTGTTTTTAGTAATTTGCCAGGTGCAATGCATGATGTTGCAACTTCAGATTTTGGCTCAGATAATCAGGTTCCGGCCGTAACAGGAATTGTTACAGATTTGGCTAAGTCAAACCATATCAAGGCTTACACCAGCTACTATGCTGGCATCCACTTTAGTGGCGTTAGTACTAATCGTGCACCTAGCGTTGCTGTAAATTGGGTTCCTAGCGCTACTCCCGACAGACGACCTTGGAACACCGCTCAATTTGAGAGCATGCTCTGCCAAAATGCCCTCAAATATAAGCTACCGAACGCATTCGCCTATTGTTTCTTTGGAACCGGCAAGACTGTTACAACTAGCAAGGACTTCTTCCCTGACTACCCTGAAGGCTACCTTCCATTCACCGACTCGTCACATTCTGGGTATCGCTTTAGCAAATACCAAAGAATTCCCGCAAGTGCCTACTTGGCTTCAATTAGCACAACTGGACTTGTGGCCCCCTCCGGCGCCACCATCCAAGGCAGCTCCAACCCTGCTCCCGCCCCTGACCCCGTCAAGCCCACCGCCATCTCCCGTAACGAGCGTACTATGGACGTTTTTTACAAGAGCGAGAATGGTAATTTGGTGGCGCGTGGTTGGGATGTGGATTTTGGTTGGAATTATCAGTGGTGGCCGAATAAGTTGGCTGGTAATCCTGTAGCGGTTGCGCGTAAGC
>JASFQB010000008.1:0-80718 GCA_050115675.1 Candidatus Woesebacteria bacterium | reverse complement strand
CTACCGCAAAAGGTTACCGCCAACGCGGCAGCTCTCAGCAGGTCAAAAAGCCTGCGCATCTCGATCACCGCTACAATGGCTAACGCTTGGTAAGGAGCTGGCTTGGTCTTTTTGGATCAAGCCAGCTAGCTAAACGCTATTTGCTTGATAGCATTTTAACATTGTATAATTACCCTATATGACACAAGTACGAACACGTTTTGCCCCTAGTCCAACTGGCTTTTTGCATGTTGGTGGTATTAGAACTGCCCTTTTTGCCTGGCTGGTTGCACGCCAAAATGGCGGACAATTTATTTTACGCATAGAAGATACTGATAAAGTTAGAGAGGTTGAAGGGTCTATCCAGCACATTGCGGACTCACTCAGCTGGCTTGGAATTGATTGGGATGAAGGCGTAGGTGTTGGTGGGCAGCACGGCCCATACATACAAAGTGAGCGCTTAAGTATTTACAAAGAGTTTGCTCAAAAGCTTATCGACAAGGGACGAGCTTACGCCGATCCCTACTCTGCCGAGGAATTGCAGGTTTTTCGCGATAAAGCTGTGGCCGAAAAACGCCCGTTTTTGTTTAGAGACCACCGCCCAAAAAATCCACCAACTTGGGACGGCACAATGCCTTTGCGCTTTAAAAGCGATCCCAAGTCGTATGAGTGGCACGACGTTATTATGGGCGACTTGCAAACTGGCCCAGAGGTAATAGACGATTTTATTTTGCTAAAGTCTGACGGCTTCCCTACCTACAACTTTTGCCACATTGTGGACGATTATTTAATGAAGTGCACGCACATTATTCGTAGCCAGGAGTTTATTGCCAGCGTGCCTAAGTTTTTAAACTTGTACGAGGCTTTAGAGATTACTCCGCCAATTATGGCCACCGCTCCCCCAATTATGCGTGCAGATGGCAAAAAAAAGCTTGGCAAGCGCGATGGCGCCAAAGACGTTTTAGACTACGCGCGCGAGGGCTATTTGCCAGACGCAATGTTAAACTTTATTGCTTCTATGGGCTGGAACGATGGCACCGAGCAAGAAATTTTTAGCCGCCAAGAGCTTATTGATAAGTTTAGTTTAGATCGCGTTCAAAAAAGCGGTGCCAAATTTGACGAGCAGCGTTTACTTTGGATGAACGGTACATATATTAGGGCGCTGTCTATTGATGATTTGTATAACCTATCAAAGGATTATTTGCCGGACTCTGCCAAAGATTTTGATGATAATTATAAAAAATCTGTTTTAGGGTTAATCCAAGAGCGCTTAAAAATTTTAAGTGAAATTCCGCAGCTAACCAACTTCTTTTTTGAGGATTTGCCAGTCAATCCGCAATTAATTGATGATCACAAACAGCTAAAAAAATTTGATAAATCAGAACTAAAGCATTTGCTTGAAGAAGCAAAGCAATCTTTGCAGCAAAGCGACTTTACGGTTGCAGATTTGACTCAGCGTCTTAACTATTTGCTGGCTAAAACTCAACAAAAACCAGCTGTGCTATTTAGTTTAGTTAGAATCGCCACTACTCAGGCTGCTGCCAGCCCAGGTTTGGCTGATAGTATGGTCGTAATTGGCAAAGATGCTTGTTTGAAGCGTATTAACGCTCAAATAGAGTCGCTAAGCTGACAGCCTGTGGACAATAACATTTTTATGCGTTTGGCTACGTATGGGTGTTAAGCTTGTGCTATAATTTTGTTATGCACAAGCAAAAAGAAAAAGGTTTTACGATTATAGAGGTGGTGTTGGTTTTGGCAATCGCGGCACTAATATTTTTGATAGTGTTTTTGGCTCTGCCTGCGTTGCAGCGCGGCCAAAGAGACACTCAACGAAAGAACGACGCAGGTCGAATGATGAGCCTGTTGGCGACATATGCTGCAAATAACAACGGAATGTATCCAGGTAACGATGGCGCGGTTGCGGCATATAATGCGCAGTACATTGCTGGCAGTAACGAACTTAGAGATCCTACAACAGGTGAAGTTTATGAGGTCATATGGGGTGATTTACAGCCAGATAACTTAGGCGAGGTTTACTACAATGTAAAGTCGCGTTGTGTTGATGGTGGAATAGATGTTGACCCTTCGGGCGAGAATCTAGGGCTAAACGATGTTGCGCTAGCCATTAAGCTTGAATCTGGTACGTACTGTATAGATAACTAAGCTTTTGCGGTTGTTGTTAAATGTAAAACGATTGTTTTGTGTGGCTGGTGGGTTGATTTTTGCTTTCAAAGGTGATACTATATCGCAAACAACTGCATTAAGCTTTTGATATGAATAGTCAACCCGTTTTTATCATTCCAGAGCGCAAACTTAAGACCGATCACCCGGTCTATGCCAACCTGCGTGGAGCTTTGCGTAGCAACGGTTTTACGATTGAAGGGTGTGATTTGGTTTGGAGCAGTGGCACCATGGGCGGTTGGTCTGGCGATGTGACAAGGGTAGTAAAAGACAGTGGCCCTGCAATTATGTTTTCTTTTGGCTTGGGTGGTATGATTGCGCTAGAAACCTCGGTAAAAACTCCGATAAAAAAATTAATATTATGTTCTCCGGGTGGATACTATAAAGAGTATATTAACCAACAAGATTACATTGTAAAACGCTGGGTTGGCGATGCTAGACTTGCAGAATTTAGCCAGATGTCTGTGCAAGATTTGTTTGCAAATATGCAAGTCGAAGAAGGCTTGGTTATTGTTGACGAAAGTGAATTTATTGGTCGCCCTGCCTACAAGCAATGGATTGATGATCTTATTGGAGCAACAAATTGGGAAATAATTCGTTTGCCTAGGCAACGTTTTGGTATGGCAAGCCCTGGGTTTCAAAAAGTTATTGTTGATACTGTTAAAACCTTACCCTCTGCTGTCAGCGAATAATTATCCAACTAAGCCTCTTGAAAAATAGTTAATATTCTGTTAGTATCTGTCAGTACTGCTTTTATTAGAGGATGGAGCAATAAGGTGAAGAGGCAAAGCCGTGAGCCAGTGTTTTTGTCTGAATCTGAGACGGAGCAACTGGCTGTAGCCGTGCAGCGCAATGATGCCAAAACTGCTGTTCGCATTAGCCATATTTTAGAGCAGCGACGCCAGGCATATTTTGAAGAGCAAAGAAAGTATCGATCCAAGCGGATCATGGAGATGCTGGGACCTATTTGCTTGGTTGCTAGCGCAATTGCCAGTTTGCTAGTGACATTTCTCTGTTTGCCAAGGGCCGATGAAGAAGGCGCTGAATCGCAAACTACTAATGATGATGTCTGGTCGGATCCTACGCCTTCTCCTTGTGCTGATGCCAAAACCCACTATCGTGGTTCAGTTGTAAGCATGCCAGACGGCGCAAATGGCTGGACGACTGACTGGATGGTGTCTGCGTCGGGTGATGGATACTTTATTAATCCAAATGCCGATGTTGAGGAACGTTTTGGCGGCACAGTCAGAATTTGTATTACCAAAGAAGACGGCAGATATGTAATTTGGGCGTCACGTAGTGACATTACGGGCTCAGAGAGGCCGGATTGGCTTGTTGCTGAGCGCAAAGATCCAAAGTAGTACCCTCCCGCTCTAGTTCTTAGGGCGGGTATTAATTTAATTATAAATTTAAAGAAGAGGCCTGTTCGTCGGGCCTCTTCTTGTGTTGTTGGCTAGTTTTTGATTGGCAATTCGTCTAAGTTATTTGGCGTTTGTGTGTCTGGGCTGCTGCGCAGATACTTGCCGCCAGCAACTCTGCTGTCGTTGACAACTATCACGTCTTTGCGGATGCCGTCCTGCACTGCGGTCCAGTATGTTCGCCTGCCGGATTCGATATCGCTAATAGCCTGGGCCTTGGTCACTTCCTGCCACCACGTCTCGTCTGGGTTGTACAAGGCAATGATATCGCCGTCGTCATCTTTTTTGACCATGGTAACGCGCCGAAGTATAGACGGATTGTCCGGCTGGAGGTAGAGGCTAAACGAGCCAATTCTTTGGCCATCGAGATATTGGGTTACGGTTAGCCAGTATTCTTTGTCTATGACGGTAGCCTCTGGCAAAGCATAATCTACTCGTAGTATAAAATACTCATTGGTGATTATGTCGTTAAAGCCATTGCCGGGTAGCTCGTCGTCGGCGTCGTCTGGAACAGTGTTTAGACCATAAGAACTTATGCCGTCTGGCACGTCTGGGTCGTCTACCCTACTTGTCATGTGTTGTTTTTCGGCTACGTCCAAGAAGCGACTTGGCCCACTAACTTTTATAGCTGCGCCTGGTATGAAGTTGGTCGCATCAATGCGGATGCTGTAGTTTTGTGGGTCTTCGTTGGGATTTGCTCCTATGAAGCCTTGCAAAGGAGGACAGCTTTCAATATCAGGGCCATAAACAACTGTTGTGTTGCGCCAGGCAATATTGTTTACTTTTACTACAAATTGTCTGAATTCGCCCGTAGTGTTTATTAAGTTGATATCTGGTGCGGGGTCAAGCGGGTCTGTGGCAACAGCTATAAAGCAGTAGTGAAACCCTGAGGGTACGGGTGGTATGTTGGACTTTTCAAAGATTAATGGTCCACAAATTCTCTTACCGCCAGCTGGGATATTAGCCGTAAACATTGATCCAATGCATGTCCATGTTGAGGGCATTCCCATGGTGGTTGTGGGTACTATGTAGACTTTAATGTTGGCGTCTCCACTGCAAGCTCCGCGGTTTTGCAGCCTTACATATAGGTAGTTATCAGCATTGTAATTGACTAATTGGGTATAGTACTTCGTAAAATCACCAAAGTCAGTATTTGGGTCAGGTGATGGATAGTTGCGGTTTATTATATCTGGGCTCCTCCAGGGTTTCTCTCCGATATATGGCTCCACCCCTGTGTCGGTGAGGTTATCACGTATATAAACATCCGGGCCAATCCCAACCGCGTTAAAAGCGTTTTTGACTTGCATTAACTTAAATAGATCCTCTGGATACAAATCTTGGCAGGCGTCTAACATCGCTTCGCGGAAGTCTAGGAAGGTAGCGTTTGGTTTGCCTACCAAGTTGACAGTCATGCAGCGCCAAAGCATGTTTTCGCTAGCTGTTTGGCCGATGCCTTGGACTGTTTGATTACTTACGGTATGCGTTCCACCTTCGGTCAACAGATAAAACAGATTGTTGATTATCCCGCTGTTTATGTGCACGCCAGCGTTATCCCAAGTGCCTTCGTACCTCACACTGTAGTGGCTGGGCTGCCAGCCATTCATCACACTGTTTATAGGGTCGCTAACACTCCATTTGCCGCCGCAGGTTGGGTCAATCATGTTGCGCACAGCTGGGGCGGTTTCGTTTTGCAGCCAACAATTGACACCACATAGCCAAGTGTTATTAACGAAGGCCGCGCCAAAGATGTCGGAAAATGCTTCGTTTAACGCACCGGCTTCGCCGTAGTAATTCAAGCCGCAGGTAAACTGTGTGTAACCGTGAGTGAACTCGTGCGATACAATCGCATCTTCGCTGAAGTAATCAAATTTCTGCCTATCTCCGTCGCCCAAAAAGACTTTTTTGTAATACGGATGCCAGAATGCATTACTATAGTTGACGCCAAGGTGCACAGTGGTGTCAAAATCGCTGCCGCTACCGTCAAACCCAATGTGGTTGTGCTTGTCTTTAAAATGCATGTAGGTTTTTAGCGCGTATTTATGCGCGTCCACTTCGGGGCCTTGAGAGGTGTGGCGCGGATCGTTTATGGTGTTATCCCATACGTTGTTTGAGTCTTCGGAGATTGGCGCGGAGGAACTGTATGTGCCATTGTCGTCTCTGGTAATAATCTCTGGTCCGCCACTGGCTTTTTGTGTGGTGTCGCGTAGCTGGTAGGTGGTGTCGTTAAACCAAGTATTTAGGTCTTCGTAATCAGAATAGTAACCTTGCCCCTTGCCTGTTGTAGCGCCTGCGGTTTGAATTTGATTGTATTTTAGTAGCTCCTCGCCGTTTATGGCATCTATGTATACAATCCAGTCTTCTGGTAAGTCGCTATTGCCAGCCAGCATAGAATGCTTGCTTCTGGAGCTTGGCTTTTCGTTCATCGGGCCAACAAGCTCAACTTCCCAAGCTAGGTGCGGTTTGCTGCCTTTCCTGAACACTACTAATTCTGTTTTTTCGGATTGTGCCTTGCAGCCGGTAGCTTTTTCGGCTTTTATAACCGCATTTTCGGCAGATTTTGCGGCTCTTTTAGGGAGGTCTGTTATGTCGTCGAATAATCTGTTGCTGATGGTGTCTGGCTCGTTTGACGGTTTGATTTTAAAGCGTACGCTTCCGCCAATTACCCTGGCTCTGCCGTGGTACTGCTGAAAGACGATGTTTTTACTACCATCAGGATCGGTGCTCTCATGAATGGCCTCTAGGTTGCTTGCGTCTATTTCTCCAAACAACTCCCGATTCTCTCTGACAAAGTCCTTTACTTTGCTTTCTGTCGCGCTAATTGTTGCCCTGGAAGAAATGGCTTTTGCGCCAGCCGAGCCAAAAATGTTGCCTCGTATGTGGGCGACTGTTTCTAGTTTAGTGTCAAACCGAGCCTTAAGCTCAGGGTCGTTTTGTTGTAAATTTTTGATGACATTTGGTGTTTCATTGTTATCTATGTTCTGCATGGTTTCCTCTATAGTTAATAATATTATCTATTTTAAGCTTAACAATGTTGATAAAGTGAATCAACACAGAATGTGGTTTTAGTTGTCTTGACCATTTATTCTATTAAGCTTATAGTTGCAAATATGGAAGAAAATGCAACAAACAAATGTACAATGTGCGGTGGCGAGGGTGAGATAACTTGTCCAAAGTGTCATGGCAATGGCTCTGTAGAGTGCGTAAAATGTAGCGGAACTGGCCAGGTCCCAAAGGGAGATGGCGGCTACGACACTTGCGAGCATTGTAAAGGTAAGGGCGAAATGGTTTGTCCTCATTGTGACGGTAGCAAAAAAGTTACCTGCCCGCGGTGCAGTGGCAATGGTAAAGAGTAGCTTTTAGGCTTTACTTCCCTTTTTGATGGTAAGATTCTTTTAGCCAAAATAAAAGTTTTTGCTGTATTTGACTTTTTTCTGTTAGTTCGAGGCAGTTTTTGTAAGAGTTTTTTGATATTTTTACAGACTGTGTTATTTGCGGGTCGTCTATTGCTCTGTTTAAATTAAAGCGAATTTCTAGCGAGTCTTTTTTTGGCAATGCGGCTAAAAAATCATAGCTGCTAAACAGATGTATGCAGCATGGGAGCGAAATTATCTTACATCGGCCAACATTGTCGTTTAGCTGGCTTAGTAGCTCGTTAAATATATTTTGGCGCGGTTCTTATCTATAAAGTGTTGCTCAATAGGTATTTTGCGGCAACTATGCATCTGGTTTTTGTGTTTAAATATTCTGTTGCATTTAGGGCATGTCCAAGTGCTGTTCATTTTAAAAACTTTCAAACATTTCTTTGTACTTTTGCGAGCTTGGGTAGCTGCCGCTATTTGTTTTTTCTGACATGTCAGTGCGCATGTCGTCAAAGTGATATCGTGTGTAAAAGATTTTTTGAGCTCCCGCTGCCAGTGCATTGGCGGTGCTGGTTTTTGTGCTGTTGAAGTTTTCTTCGGCCGATTGTCCGTACATTGCCTCTGCTTCGGTTACCCAAATGGGCTTGTCAATTTTTGCGTTGATCATAGCGTTTTTGTAAACTCCAACATTAAAATCATGTGTCTCTTGGTCATTAGAGATGCAATGAACATTGCCAATATCAAAATAATCTTTAATGTCAGGAGTATCGGCAAAGACTTTTTGGTAAAATCCAATAAATTGCTGGTCACCGCCCGCTGCTCCGGCAATTAGTACCTGTGCAGTTGGATCGGCTTCTTTTATGGCTGTGTAAGTTTGTTTAAGCAGTTCGCTGTATTCGGTTGGTCCTTGCTTGTAAAAGGTTAGTCTGCCTTCACCTAGGTCGCTTTGCCAGGTTAAATCTGGCTCGTTCATGACCTCCCAATATTTTATTGGCAGCTTTAAGCCAGGCATGTCATTTGTACCATCTCCATCGTAGCGCTCCACGATGGCTTTAACCCAGGTTCGATAGGCCTGCCAGTCTTGTGGGTTGCAACGATGCAATGGTAAGTATGCTCCCCTATCCTTTTGGTCGTTGTTTGGTAAAAATTCGTCGTTTTCTGACACTTTGCAATTTACTAAATCTGCGGAGGTTAATTGGTCCCATTCTGCAAAGGGCCAAATGGTTGCCAGAGTGCCAAGCTTGGCTGCTTGAAAGTTTTTTACTTCTTGATCGGAATCTGTAAAATCTATTGTATCGGTTTTTTGCTGTTGCATCATATCCCAAACAAATGCACCTGGATGGGGCCTAACCCATCCTGCGCCAGTATTGATGATAGCTTCGCCGTTGTCCTCTGCTCCCCCGCCCAAAAAGCCAAATTTGTTATCTAAAATATTTTGTGAAATAGACACTGGGCTGCTTGTGTCCGAATCAACTTCGCTTGCGCTATTCGAGCTATTTTTTTGAGTGCTTTGCCACCATATGTATCCGCCAATTATCAAGCCTGCAATTAATAATATTACAATAATTACCGTGATAATTATTTTTTTAGAGCCTGGCTGCTTTGTGTTTAGTATGATGTTGTTTTTGTTTTGGTTCTGTTGCATATTTTGCATGTTAATCTTTATGTTAGCACTAGCCTAATTGACTAGCAAGCTGTTTTAGATCTAGGCTAATGTAAAGGGCGGGATTATTATGTGATGCAAATGACAGATGTCTTGTTACTTGACGGTTTTTGTGGTAGTATTGCGAGGTTGACAATCTACTCAAGGAGGCATCAATGTCACGGCAGGGATTTGACGCACTGTTTGTGGGTCTCGAAGTAGAAGCTGATGAGGCTTTGCGCGAACGAGTGAAGTTGTATATTAAAAAGGCGATCGATGATCTTAGCCGAGCCAAGGAGATTTTGGAGTCAACGACCTACAGGCGCAGGGATTCGCTGCAAGATGTAACTGATTGTATTAATCATCTTAACGCAGATCTTGTTTTTGTGTTTCTACCTGCTGCTACTAGATGCGCAACTATTTGTCACTTGTTTCATCAAGCAACTATTGATTATGGTGTAGCTGTGTTGGAGCGTCGTGGCATTTTTTTGCGCAAGAATCAAGCAACAAAGGCAGAATTTGAAGAGTTTAAAGCGGTCATCAATACGACGATGTCAGATTTGCTGAATTGGTTGAATGGCGCTTTACCAGAAGATTAACTGCATGGCTCAGTGGCGCGATTGCAGTGCCACTGGGTTTAAAATTGCTGAGTTGGTTTATTTGATTTGTGCCGGAGCGTAAATTTATAATAACTCGTCCACACAATTATTGCGGCTAATATTCCAAACATCGCGTCTGCTAGATCGGCCGTGTTAATATTTTCAATGTTAACTTGGTTGTTTATGCTTAGGTCGCCAATATTGAGTAGTTCTACAATTATATTTATAGAAATAAAAAAGCATACAATGCCAAATAGTGTTGTTTTTTTTGATTTTGCGCTAAAATCTTTTGGCCCTATTAGTATAAGTATTGCTAGTCCGGTGATGGCAAAATTTGACAAATGGCTAGATATTGGCGAAAACCAAGCTACGTTCGAAAAACGCCAAACAAACATTGCTGCAAAAAATACAAACAAGGCAATGTAGGTTTTTGATGGCTTACGTTCTTTTGCTCTGTTGATTAAAGTTTTAGTCATTTTGTCCTTTTGCAGGCTTCATTGCCGGAACATAATAGCAGTTCTTCAATTTCATCTTTTGTAATTTTAGAGACGTCTAAGCCATTCCAGTCTTTTGAATTTAGCATAAAAAGACGCCAATTGCTTCTGGTAATGCTGTGTCGTTAATGCGTCTTAGTGCTTTGAGCCGTGTGTACTTTTGGCGTACAGGATAGTTTAGGGCGTCTGTACTAGGAAGATCCGTAGCGTCACATTCCGTTAGAAGGCGGTCAAGATCGGTTTGACGAATAAATACATCGCCACCACCATTGCATGTTCCAGGGCAGATGCGCCAGCGTCCGAAGGGTGTCGCCAGCGGTCGTATTTCTGTCCAGCCATCATTTTGAGGCCTATGGCAAAAGTCATGAATCTCTACAACCACTCCTTCTAAGGTCATCCGGTAGGTGCCGGGCTGGTCCATGATTAATCTATTGCTACAGTTTGCAAGGCTAGTAGCTTGTTGTACAACAGACAATCGTGCTATTCTTCCGATTAGTCCGGCGATAACTTGAGCGAGTGCGATTCTCTTGGCGCTGCCGATCGCAAGTGCGTCTGCCGTAATTGTTTTGAGCACAGCCTCTCCATTCATAGCTATGAGTAGGACAGGATTATTTTACAATGAAGGTATATACAGAATCAACTTTTTTGTCTCAAAAAACCAAACCTTATTAAAACCTATAAGAATAATATCGTAATTCTGGTGTAGCCGGCAGGTGATATACATCCTATACACTGTTCACTTGTGGTGAACGGTATGGATGCAGGGATCACCTGCCGTGGCCCGAAAGAATTTTCGGACTTCGACCAGCTTAGATTAAGCTAGTCGCATTTGTGGTTGAATGGCCTGGTCAGACCAGACCGAGCCGTTCGGCGAGCTGCCTCCAGGTCTGGTTGATGACCCGGACGTTTGCGTTCATCCCACTGACGCGGAGACTCCTGCCGGGCGGCATGTATACCGTACCGGACACGCTCATTCCGCTGACCTGGCCGCCGTTGATGACGATCACGCCGTCGATGTAGGCGTTCATGCCAGAGACCTTGATGGTCGAGTAGACGCCGCCGCGTACCGAAGTACCCATGCCCGAGGCGTGGAGCGGAGCCACCAGATTGGCAGCTTCGCACACCAGCGCCTCGTAGTCGACCGCCGCGGCCTTGACCGTGACGACGAACGTGAACGCGCTGTCGAACGGCAGGTCCTCCGGCCAGTCGGCACGGATGCCGTCGGTCGTGCTGACCCGCGACTCCTTGGCGTCCAGGTAATCGCCCAGGATGTCTTGGAAGCGCCTTGGCAGCGGATCACAGAAGAGCTGCTCGCTCCACCCGTAGACGTCCGACTGGAGGTCGGGTAGCTGGGAGTGTCTGGTCTTCCTGGCCCAGAGGATCGCTTCGAGAAGCTCCTTGGGTCGGGTCGACCAGTCGAACCCGTTCTCGTCTGGCCCCTGTGTCAGTCTTCCGGTGATGACGTGCACCAGCGGCAGGTCGTTCGCGCCCATGGCGCGTCCGAGCCAGACCGGTCGGCGATGACCGGTCACCCTCCGCTGCGGTACGGCGTGGGGCTTGTCAAGCTCCAGCACGTACTGCATGGTAGCGTCAACGTCGATGCCAGTGCCGTCCGAGTTGACCGGGACGACCCACTTGTAGGTCTTGCGCGCCGCGTTCCGCAGCTCTGGGTGAGCCTTGATGTGGCGGAGCGCCTCGCGGTACAAGGACGGGTCGATCACGATCGTTTCCAGTAGTTGTCGGAGCGACATCTCACTGAAGTTTCGTTCGACCCGAACGGTTGTCACGGTCTGCTGTGGCACCGACTCCTCGACGTTGAACCTCTTCAACAAGGCCACCAACTCCTCAGCAACCCTAAGGCGCAGCGCATTGCTGAACCCACCGTTGTCTGGGAGTACGACCATGAGATTACGAGCAAGACCGAACACGCCCTGCTGGGCAATATCGGCAGCGGGAATCTCGGACCAGGCTGTTCCCAGCCGGGCGATCACGTCACCGTTGAGTACGTCGCTCTCAGGCGCCATGGTCAGAATTTCACCCATGCGGATGACCGGCAGCTCTTTACGTAGTGTACCCATTGCGATCCCTCCGATGTACGAGTACTGCAGTCCAGAGCACTAGCTGAGCATCTTGTTGGCGCAGTCACAAGCCGAGGTAAACGTATTTTCTAAACCTCACCATAGTGACAACGCCGAAGACAGTTTACATTATAGCATATTATCAAGAAATTACAATGCCTTGCTCAACCACTCCAAACCCGCTACCATGAAACTAAACACACTTAACCGGTGGGCAAAGAGGGGGGTTATGTCCACTGGCGATTGGCTGAATGGTTTAGAGCAAATTTTACCGTGGACTTGCTTTTTACTAGGAGCGATTGCATCTATTTTTCTGGTGGCGTGGCTACTGATGAAGTTTTTGGGGTTGCGGCGTTTGTTTGGCTAGGGTTATGTGGTGCTGGAGCTGACGCCGCCAGCGCAAATTAGCCGCTCGCCAGAAGCCACGCAGGAATTGTTTGTTAATTTATACGGTTTGTTTGCAAGTAGAAAAATGCCAGCAAAACTGCTGCCTAGTCCCATTATTTTTGCGCCGGAGATTGTCTCTACCTGCGCAGACGGCGTACGGTTTACAATGCGCGTTCCAAAACGCAAAGTTATGTTTTTTATGCAGGCAATTTTCACCTACAATCAAGCTATCCAAATAAAACAGGTGGCGGACTATATGCCCGTCAGGCTTGATCGCAGCAAATTGGGCAAATATTATTCAGCTTACCATTGCAGCAAACAAGGTCATTACTTCCGCATATCTAAAGAAAAAATGGAGAATACGGTGCAGGAATTTGTTAAAAACTTCCAGCTAACGCCAGAATATATAAATACCGTTATGGAAGCTGTGGTAGCCGAGTGGGATCGCCGCCAAACTGAAGAACAAGGAAAGCTTGTTAATCACGATGAACGTATCGCGTCACTGCGCACACAGGCCAGCGCCATCGCTAATAAAATTAAAATACTCACTACAGAGATAGCAATTAAATGTATGGAGGACGAGCTAGTGAAAATCGACACAGAAATAGCCGCCATGGAAAAGCAAAAACAAGAGGCAGCTGAATCCCGGCCGCTAGACATACACACATAAAATACCTGATGGAACACCAAAAGAATTACTCCTCCACCAGAGTAATCCAGTAGCCAAAGCTGAGTATTCTGGCCTAATCTTTAACAGTCTGCCAACCTACGCAGAAATCGCCAGTGGAACCCAAAACCCCTGCCAAATGACAGGGGTGAACGAGCTTTTTAGGCTCAAGGGTTTTGAAAATCATTCTTTGGTGACCCCCAGCACGAAACAGGTCGAAACCATCTTCGGTGAGTTGGAATATCTCGAACCACAGCTAAAAGCACTGGGTGTATCGGCTGTTTTTTGACAAACGCTAATACTTTATAATTCTAATTTGCGGCTGATCCGCATTTAAATCAACAGACATCTTGCCGCCAATTGGATATGTAAATTTTGGATCAGTGTGGCCAAAGTCAAAATTATACGCCACGGCAATGCTGCTGTGAATATTTTTAGACATAATTATATCTGTTAGCGCCTGCTCAGTGGTGCAAGATTCTTTTTGAAACCTGCCGATAAGAATTGCCTTGACCTGTTTAAAATACGGCTGCTGAATAATTGACTGAAAATTCCGCTCAAAGGTTTCTGGAATTGAATCATAGCTGTCGTCCTCGATGCATAAAATTATATCGCCATCAATTTTTGGAAAATATTCAGTGCCATTGAGCAAATTAAGGCTGCACATGTTGCCGCCAATTATCGTGCCAGTGGCGGCCTGGCCGGGCTGCAAAACTTGAATGCCAATATTCTGATTTGGCGTTCTGTTGGATTTATCGTCATAATCCCAGGGGTAATCGTAAAAAACATTTGAATTTTTAATTTGGTAGTCGGCGCTAAGGTTGGTAAACAGACATTTTTTAAAATATTCTACAGAATAACTCGATTCAGGCGGCAGGCCAAAACAATAAAGATTTGGCGCAGCGTAACAAATCATGCCGGTTTTGGCTAAAATTGCGTGGCTTATAACCGTAATATCCGAAAAGCCTGCCATAATTTTTGGATTGGCGCGCAGCAAATCCCAATCAATAAGGCTAAGGAGTTGGTTTGAGTTAAAACCGCCAATTGCCGCCAAAATGCATTTGACGTTTTTATCTTTAAAAGCCTTGTGCAAGTCAAAAATCTTTTCTTGGTCGGTTGGGCAGCCTCTTTGCTTTTGCGAAAAAGCATTCGCAGAAAAAGTAACTTTTAAGCCCATGCCTTCGAGCACGGCAATCGATTTATTTAGCACATTTTTATCTATGCTGGACGCGGATTTGGCAAACGAAACTATCCTCACTTCATCGCCTGGCTTTAATTTCTCTGGAATCATGTTGACCTTTCTTTTTGCACAATAAAAAAATAGCTTCCATAAGGAGGCCACTATATGCAGTTTATTCAACCGGCAAACAAACCTCCTTTAGAGGGCGTTTGTATGATGGTTGAAAAGTGTTAAAAACATTAAATTGATATTATCACGACTGATTGATTGAGTAAAGTGTGTGGCCATGTTCCCCGATTTGCAAAGGGGAACATGGACGTTGATTAACCACTAACTATTTCTTGCACGCGCCGACAACTAGCTGAGGTAGGGTAGAATTCTCGAAAGAAGCTCTTCGCCCGCTTCAAATACTGCTGTAGCGGTGTGACAGTTGTCGGAAAGCTCAATGACAGCGCAGAAGCCACGATGCTGAGCATAGCCAAGAGGATTGCTGTTAATGCCGTGAGGCAAGTAGTCGACCGAGACTCCGGCGATTCGCAATCGGTTGACGATACTGATTATTCGCCCTTCATCCATCTCTGGATTTGCGACAACAAGGACTCTCTGTTGAAGCCTGGTGCTGTCGAATATACCCGAGAGTTTCATTGCGGTGACTATTCGTTCGAGACCAAACGCCATGCCAACGGCAGGTTCTGGCTTGTTGCCAAATTTGCCAATTAGGTTGTCATAGCGCCCGCCACCGAGAACGGCGCCAACTGGAATTGACTCAATTACACCTTCAAGAATAAATCCAGTGTAATAGTCGGCTCCGCGCGCCAGCGTAAGGTCGACAGTTACTTTTTCAAGAACAGTGGGCGGCAACATCCTGAGGATGGTGTCGAGCTCATCCGTGGCAGCTCTTCCGATTTCAGAAAAACTGAGTGATCGCTGGATTTTATCGAGCTTATCAAGCGGCCCGTTGCCATCAAGCGTGACCATCTCCATTATTGCGTCGATAGCCTCTTGCGGAACTCCATGGTCGGAAAGGTCAGCCTCGACTCCGGACAATCCCGATTTTGTAATTTTATCGGAGAAGTCGAGCGCTCTTTGGATCATGACTATTCCATTGGCATCTTTAATGCCCGCTTTCTCTGCAATTGCTTTGATGATTCCGCGATGGTTGACTCGAATTCTGAATGCTGAAAAGCCTAGGCGTGTTAGCCCGGTATATGCCACGCAAATTACTTCGGCATCGGTCGACAAGCACGAATTTCCTACGACATCACCGTCACATTGAGTGAATTCGCGAGAATGTCCAAGATCTGGCTTGTCGTCACGGAATACTGAAGCAATTTGATAGCGCTTTAGTGGACGTGGGGTTTCAGGGTGCGTGCCTGCAAATCGAGCAAGCGGAACAGTGAGATCGTAGCGGTTCACCAGTTGTGTGCCGCTAGAGTCGGAGAATTTAAATAGTAGCTTCTCACCCTCTCCGTGATGTCCGTTGAACACCTCGGCGTGCTCAAGGATTGGCGTGTGCAAGGGGTCGAAGCCGAAAGCTTCATATGTCCCCCTGATAGTGTCGATGACGTCCTGAAGTCGCAGCATCTCAACACCAAACACTTCGCTAGTGCCAGCCGGTATATGACTAGCATGATGACGATTGGTCATGCCGACCACGCTCCTTAGCTGGTGAGTCGTTCGGAAATCTCGTTAACAGTAAGCGAGAGCTTGTTGCCAGTGCTCATATTTTGAAGAGTGAACAACTGGCTTGCAACTTCATCGGCGCCAACAACAATTACATTCGGCACGCCGATTCTATCAGCATACCTAAACTTCCTTTTGACTTGCGCAGACGTGAGCAGCACGTCAACATTGTTGCCGCTTGAGCGTAGTTGGTTAGCAAGAGTTAGCGCAGACTGAACCTCGCTATCCGTCAAAGGAATAACGAGGACATCTGCAACTGTTTTTTTATTGCTCCCGACGATGTCGAGCTCAAGCAGCTGGCTAAAGAGCCGAGTGAGACCGATGGAGATTCCGACACCTGGAAGCCTTCTGTCTGTATAACATGAAGCGAGGTTGTCGTAACGTCCGCCAGAGCAAATGGAGCCAATGCGCGAGTGGTTGTCGAGGGTTGTCTCGTAAATTGTACCGGTGTAGTAATCAAGGCCACGAGCAATCGACAAGTCGATCGCAAAGTGGCTGTCAGGAATGCCCATGGTGCGCATCAGGCGAACGACTGTTTCCAGATCATTCACGCCCTGTTCGAACTTATCATCCTCGACGCCCATGGCTCGTAACTGATCAATTGTTGAGTCCGGGTCATCCTTAATGCGGATGAATCGAACGACGTCGTTAACTTGAGATTCGCTCAGGCCAAGAGCTTTGAGCTCGGAGATGAACTCCTCGTGACTAATTTTTTCGATCTTATCGACGACCCTAAGGACGTCAGTAGAAATCGATTCTGCATTAAGGTGCGACATTAAACCGGACAAGATCATTCGGTTGTTAACCTTTATGGTGAACTTACCGAAATCAAGACGGGAGAAGGTGGAGTAGATTACTCTGGGAATCTCAGCGTCATAGGCGATTCCGAGAGTGCACTCGCCGATTACGTCAATATCACATTGGTAGAATTCGCGATAGCGACCCTTTTGAGGGCGCTCGCCGCGATATACTTTGGCGATGTGCGACCTTCGGAACGGGAATACGAGTTCGCTGTAGTGCTCGGCGACATACCTCGCCAGAGGTACCGTAAGATCGAAACGCAAAGAAACGTCGTCGCCACCTTTAGTGAAACGGTAAATCTGTTTTTCCGTTTCACCGCCAGCTTTTGCTAGTAGGACCTCGGAGCGTTCGATGCCGGGAGTGTCGATTGGCGTAAAGCCAAAACGCACATATTCCTGCTCGATAACTCTTCTAATCCTGTCAAACTCGAGCTGTTGGCCCGGCGTCAATTCCATGAAGCCGGTCATTGCTCTCGTGTTAACCATCCTTCATACTCCTCATCGATTAGTTAGACTGTGGTCAAATAAATTTTAACAAGTAATATTGCTCTTGTCAATTATTATCTCTTTATATAATTTAGTGAAGACTTTATTTTAATGAAGTCTGAGCGAAATTAGTATGATGAATTTAGCTGCAAAACCCCACAACATATTTTGTGGGGTTTTGGTTTTGTAATGTCATGGTGACCCCTGCGGGAGTCGAACCCGCGATCTTCAGGATGAGAACCTGACGTCCTGGACCACTAGACGAAGGGGCCATTAGTGGTTTACGCTTTACATTTTATAATATTATGTCGTTTTTTGCTAGGGGTTTTGTTGTGGTTTTTGTTTACCAGGGTGCCATTTGGCGGCTCCCTGGTAAATGACTATCCGCCCCAGCCTCCACTGCCGCTTCCACGGCGAGTTACGATGATTGCGTAATGGTCGCTGCGTTCATCGCCAATTACTGCACTTACCACGCGAGGATTGCTGATGCCGTAAGTTTCGCCAACCCTCTTGCCGTAGGCTTCTACCGAAATCTGTTCGCTAGAAAGATCAGCTTTGAGGATGACGTACTTGCCGCGCTCAACGTCGAGAATGTCAGGTGCTGTGGCCATTTTTGCCTCCCAAAAATCAGGCCAAAAGTGACCTAGATATGTTATCAGATAATTGGCAAGATGGCAATTATGTATCTAAAGATTTAATAATTTCTAATAATCTGCGTGGAGTTATATCTGCTTTTATAAGATAGCCCTCCGCTTGGCTTTGCATCGCAAGTTTAGACTCGTCGTCTTGGTCAAAGTTTGTTAATACAATAATTCTGCTATTTGGCACTAGGTCTGCACCCTCGCCTCTGAGGGTTCGTAAAATTTCTGTACCTTTTTTTTGCGGCAGCATAATATCAAGCAAAATTAGGTCGTAGTTGCCTGTTTTTGCTGCTTCTAGACCTTTGTCGCCTTCACTAATTAGATCTACTTTATAGCCAGCCTGTTTCAAGCTGCGACGGTACATTTCGCCTATGAATAAGTCATCTTCTATGCATAGTATTTTTTTAATCTGTGACATATATTTTATCGCCTGTACATTGCATGATTTTTTATCCAGCCGTCTGAGCGCTGAATTATCTGCTCGTTACTATTATCGCTCTTGCCAAGCTTATCTGCAACCGTGCTGTAAACTGGCAAGCTAAAACCAAATGTTGAGCCTTGTCCTTCTACAGAGGTTACCCAAATTTTGCCTCCATGCGATTCTACAATTGCTTTGCAGATGTAAAGTCCTAGCCCAGTGCCACTATACTGCTGGCGTGAGCGATGTGAGCGATAAAATTTGTTAAACAAATTTCCAACAATTGATACTGGCATTCCAATGCCAAAGTCTTGTACGGTAATTTCGACAAAGTCGCCATTTTGTTGTGCAGATACGAGCACTTCGCCGTTTTCGTAGCTATATTTTATGGCATTGTCTATTAAATTGCTTAAAACCTCACTAACACTGCTGCGGTCAACCGCGACTGTTGGCAGGTTTTGCGGTATATTAAAGGTTAACTTGCGTCTTTTGGTTTTTGCGCGCAGGGCTAAATCTGGCACCATGGACTGTACTATGTCTATTACTTTTTCTTCGTGTAAGTGTAGTTTTAGATGATTGCGGTCATATCGCGATACGTTTAGTATGTTGTTTACGTATCCAGATAGCTGCTCTGCAGATACCTGTAGGCGATCTACAAGTTCTTGTTGCTCTGGTTGTAATTTGCTTTCAAGCTCGTCGGACATTATGTCTAGATATCCGCGAATTACAGTTATTGGTCCGCGAAGTTCATGTGCTGCCAGGGCAACAAAGTCCATATCCTCATCTTCAGGAGCATAATCTACAGTTCGGTCGACTGTTATCAAAATTGTTTCAACATTTGATTCACCGTTTTTGTTGTAATACGCTATTACGTCAAATATTTTGCGATCTTCTTCGCCTGGTATTTTGTCTGCAACGCGATGCCATGTTTTTGTGTCGCGAACTTTATTGTCTTTGGCATTTTTTAGCCAACTGTCAAGGCCGTTGCTTTGTTCAAAAAGTAATTGCAAGGCGTTTTGGTTGTTTGTGTCCCGACGTACTGGAGCAAGCGAATTGTGGGCAATTATGTTGCCTTCGGCATTTATAGCCGCTATCCCAACGGGTGAGTTATCAAAAATAACTTTATAGCTGTCTAGGTTTTTAGTTTTTTGTTGACCCGAACGCTCTTGTTCTGCTGCTAATCTGTAGATGGTCTGAACCATTGCACGGAGTCCTGTGTGCTCAGCTTCTTTGCTACTTATGTCTGGCGGAGGTGTTTGTACAGGGTCATCCGAAACATGAGCAACTGCCTGCGACAAAATTTTAAACGGGCGCGACACTGCTGCAATTGAGGCTGGCACAAAGATGATTTCAAATGTAAGTAGCAAAAATGTATACAAGACAAAAGCATGTAATGGGTTGAGGTGGTAATACTGCCAGGTAGCCCAAGTTATACTGCATGCCAGCGCGATGACAAATAGCTGCAGGAGTACCGTAAAGAGTATTGCTTCACTTTGATGTTTTTTAAAAAATTGATGTATTTTTACTGCCATACTACGCTCTTTTCGGGTGCAATAACGCTAATCCATGTTTGTCCGCGATTTAATTTTATTAATTCTCCGCTGTCATCTTTAAAGACTATTTGCGATTTTTTATCAGGTTTTTCCCATGTTCCTTGATGTACGGTGCCGTCAATAAAAATTGTTGCCTCTCCACTGCCTAATGTGGTCATTTGTTCGCGATAGCCGTCTTCGAAAGCTATTTCTGCGGGGACCTTTATCACAATTACATTTTTTGGTTGAAGCTGGCCGGCCTCACGGTCCTTGTGTGGCTCGCCTGCTTCGTAGCGCGTGTAAGAGTTAGTTGGCTTGTCGTAGTCGTAATGAACGTTAAAAAGATTGTATGAAATATCTATATCAATTGATGTCGCGTCAGGCGTTTCGCTCGGCTCTTCGTCCTTTCTTTCAAAACCTGTAAACGAGCTAGACGTGTAGCCTTTTTTTTCGTTTAGCTCGTCTAACTTTTGAGTGCTTGTATAGACGTTGTGCGGTGCGTATCTGTCTGTAGCCCGCCAGTAGTATGCTCCGTTGAAGAATTGATCAATATCTTTGTATGTTCCGTTGCGTATTTCGTCTAGCGCGTTTTTGCTTCCTCCCACATGTGACACTGTAGCGTCAAATGCAGCAAGCCAGTCTACATAATACGGTCGCAAGCTGCGTACGGGGCCAATTAGATCTGGGCTGGATTCTTGGTAGAAGATTAAAAATCTTGTTATTCCACCTTCGGCAATTGCCTCAAAAATTACTCCAGCATCATTTAGTCCAGATTGTGGTCTGGCGGATGGGCTGTTTTCTATCATTACGGCTTTTACTTGCTTTTTTGTTGTAGCTTCGTCTGGCACCTCAAGGCCTGACAAAGGAGAAAAATATTTTACCTTGGGCGGCTCAGGTGCTTTTGCGATTGGCGTTGATTCTTGCGCCTTTAGATTATTAGAAACAAAATACAAATAACCAAGTATGCCTGCGGTAACTACAAGAGCAACGCTAACAATTATTATTGGCAATTTATGCTTTTTAACAAAAGCAGCAAGTTTGGCAAATTTGTTTAGTTTTTGCTGCTCCATCAAAACTACATGCTTGTAGCAATACTTAATACTTGCTCGCCACTTAAGGCTGTGTTGCCTTCTATAGTGTAAAGAATGCCGCCATTAACCCAAGCTGCTTTGTTGTCGTAAGAATAAATTGTTAGGCCCTTTTCTTGGTATGTTAGATAAGAATCCGTTTGCTTTAATATGTAGTTGTCTAGTACAGCTTGGCTGTTCCAGTTTGAGCTTTTCTGCTTAACTGTGTAATTTTTGTCGTCGTCTTTTGAATTGTAGTTAATTGCAACTTCGCCAGGAGAATATGTGATCGGACCATTAAAGCTATATCCTGCCGGTTGATAGCTTGGAAGATTAGCCGCTACTCCGGCATGTGTTGCGGCAACGCGCATAGATATGTTCGGTAGGTTTAGGTAGGTTAAATATCCGCCCAATAAAAGTACAGAAAGCGCACTTGTTGCAACTGCAGAAAGACGTGATCGTTTAAAAGGATTCTTGCTTTTTTTGGGTTGCTTACGTTCGGTTTTGTCTACTTCTGACAGCCTTTCTTTTATTAAGGCTTCTTTTAGCTCTTTTGAACTTTGAACCTGTTCTGGTTTTTGTGGTGCTTGTCGTTGCTCAATGTTTTGAAGTGCTTTTGCTACAACCGGATGGGCTTGTGGTGGCTCGTCGTTAATCTGTTTGGGATTTGGGTTTTGAGGTGCGCTAGCAGCTTGTTGTAGGGTGTTGCCAAACTTGCTAATGGCGGGGCTCCTTTGAATTTGCGGCTTTGCTGAGGTCTGCTGTGCGGTGCTATTGCTAGCTATTGCTGGCCGCGTTAACGCAGCGCGGTGTAGCGTTTTTGACCTTTGTGGGCGCATGTGTATATCGGACTGTACTGTTCTTTTTGCTGGTGCAGTAATATCTAAGCTGTTTCGCTGAATGCTTTGTGGCGACTGAGTCGAGTTAGTCCTTTGTTCATTGCTAACAACGGGCATACCGCTAACGGCATCGTACAGTCGTCCATTTATTGTAATTGTGTTTCTACCCTTCATTGATTGTAACTATCTCGCAATTTCTTTACATCTAACTGATTATATACTACGAGCCTTTAATAATTTAGGCAAGCTTTTTGCATATGCTTATATAAAAATATGTAATCACAAGCTCAGTTGTGCTATAAATAATAGCAACTTATGTATATGTTTAATATTGATTTTTCCTCAAAACGCGCAAAATTAGCTTTAAGATTTTTTACTTATGGAGTAATGACCATAAGCACGGTGGTAATAACTACTATTATGATTTTTTTTGCACTAGGTTATCGTTTAGATAAAGATTTTAATTTTGCGCAGGGCGGTTTGGTGCAATTCAAAACTTTTCCAGAAAGTGCTGACGTTTATATCGACGGACAAAAGCAGTCTTCCCGTACGCCAAGTAAGGCTAACTTATTTGCTGGGCAGCACACTGTAAGTATGTCGTTGCAGGGCTATCACGAATGGACAAAGACTTTTGACCTTGCTGGTAGTGAACTACTTTGGTTAAACTATGCTCGTTTGATTCCAGAGGATGTTAAAACTTCAGTAGCTCGAGATTTTAGCAATGTTTCAAGCAATCTGTCTTCACCTGATAAGCACTGGGTATTGCTGCAAACAGAATCTAAAAGTCCAGTATTTGTTTTGGCGGACATATCAGATGAAAAGCAGCCAAAATTTACAGATATTCAAATACCTGATTCATCGCTAACTAAAAAGAACGATTCTTATGGTACGTTTACTGTTGTCGAATGGGATTTAAAATCTCAAAATATTTTGTTCAAGCATCAAAATGCAGATGTTATAGAGTTTATAAGTCTTGACCGCTCTAAGCCAAATGAGGCAGTTAATCTTACTAAGGTTTTTGGATTTAACATTACCGAGGCGCATTATTCTGGCAATAGTTCAAATATAATCTTTGCCAACACAAGCGGCGTACTTAGACGCCTTGATGTAAGTAGTAAAAGTGCTTCTGGAGTTTTGGTGAATAAGCTGAGCTCATTTGTTGTTTACGGTGACGAAAAGATTGCCTATGTTGCCACGGATGATTCTATTGCAGGCAATGAGCCAGGGCAAATCTTGGGTGTGTGGAATAAAAACCAGCCAACTGTTGTACGTAAGTACTTGCTAGATGACAAGATTGTTTTTAACTATAGCGAGTATGACGGACACGATTACTTGGCGGTTGGCGTTCAAGGCTCAAACGATGTTAATATTATCAGAGATCCTGCTGATAACGCCGAGGCAGATAGTGCTGTATTTGCGCAGTTTAGCTTGGGTATGTCGCCAAAATGGATTAGTTTTAGTAGCAACGGTCGCATGCTTGTTGCGCAAAACAACTGCGCCTTTGCAACTTATGATTTAGAAGAATCTAGATCGTATAGCAAAACCCTAGATATTGGTGCAGAGGTAAACGCTCAATACAGGTGGTTAGATGATTTTTATCTATACACAACCGCTGGCGAACTATTACATGTTTTTGAGTTTGATGGCACCAATTTAAATGAAGTCGTTCAGGTGGTAGCGGGGCAAAGTGTCACTCTAAGTAGTGGTGGTAAAAGCTTGTTTAGCATTGGTAGGGGCGATGCGAATGGATTTAGCTTTCAAAGATCTGACATGACAGTTAGTAACTAATAGCCTAAAAGAAGAAGTTTATTATTTTTTTTAGCAAGGTCGACGAAGACCCCGAAGGTACGCTTGTTGCGCCTGAGCTGCCCTGCGCATCTGATTCGGCTATTTGAGCCGTGCTTGGGTCGGGGCTAATTTGTTCGGCAATTACAAGCAGGCGGTTTGTATCGGTTCCTAGCGGCGTACATGTTACTAACGTTGCCATTGGCTTGCCGTTGCTAATTTTAAGCTCGCTGATTTCTGATGGCTTTATGATCTTTTTTTCAGCTACTTTATAAATGTAGCGTTTGCCTTCGTAGTGAATGTAAAAAATGTCATCTGTTTGTAGTCTGTCTAGTAAAACAAACGCAAACTTATAATCACCAGGATTAAATATATCATTGCTAGAATGACCCAGTATTACCGTGTTGCCAACTTGCCCGGGCAGACTATTTGCTCCAGGAAGATTGTAGTGCACCACTCCTTTGCGTAGGCCATCTTGCACAGATGATTCGTCTAGCGTCGTAACATCGTAAACTACTTTAATGTTTACATTTATCTTTGGAATAATAAGCTTAGACTCTGAACCAACGTTAAGATTGGCTGTTGGATCAACTAAAATAGTGTCAGACTCGTTTATCGTAGTTCCTGGACTAACGTAAGCTTGTACGTCGGCAACTAAAATACGGTTATACTGTAAAAATAAAAATACGGCAGCTACGATAATTCCGCTTAAAATTGGCACAAAATGACGACTCTTTTTCGCTGTGTTTGTTCTTTGTTGTATTTTTTTAAGAAGTTCACCTCGTAATTCTTTGGCTTGGGACTTGCGACTTTTTAAAGTTGTGCTGTTGCCTTCTTTCGAACTGGCCTCATTTATTTTTGCAGCTATTGTTTCTTGTCTTTGCGTGTATAGCTGCTGCAAATAATACCTTTGGTAATATTGCTGGTAATACTGCTGCCAAGCGCTGTGGTATTGTTGCCAGTCATAATTTGCATATGTTCTATTGTAACTTGCGTCGCTCAATGTGTTTCTGGATTTGTTGTCTGCTTGATTTGGTGGTGATTGAACATACGCCTTTGTAACCTTTTGGCGTGCAACATCAGCCGCTGTATTGGGTTGACTGGTGATGTTTGGCTCTTCTTCGAGCGGTATAGGTTGTGGTAGCGTAAATTTGTTATTTTTCATAAAAGTAAAGTAATCTTGAACAGATGCCTGTATCTATTATATAATGCATAGTGTTAAAGTCGAGTATAAGACTTGTGTATATGGGCGAGTGGCGGAATTGGTAGACGCGCTAGACTCAAAATCTGGTGTCCATTAGGACGTGAGGGTTCGAGTCCCTCCTTGCCCACCATAGACGGTAAAAAATTCAATTTTTTACCGTCTATGGTGTCCTTGTACGACAAGGCTAGAACCTATTTTGAGTAAAACGCCTGAAAAGCACAAGCTCCGCCGCATACCCCGACAAGTCGGGGTGCGCACCGCCAGAAAACCGCCTTTGAATTTTTTAGATTTCCCCCCGCCGTTCCTTATTTTTCTAAATGAAAAGCCGGTTTTTCTGTCGGTTCGCCTGCGCTAAAGCGCAGATAGAAAATAGAAGTTATTAGAGATATAATTTGTGGTATGGCTACAAAAAAAGACGCCTCTGGAGAAGTATGTTACTAAAAAACGCCGTTTTCAGTTGGCGGATATAGATACGCGCTCAACTTTTTTGTTGGCAGGAGAGGAGTTGCAAAGCACTTCTAAAGCACTTCTAAAGCACTTTTGACGGCAGTAACGGTTACGTTCGCGGGGTCACTAACATTTCTGGGGCTTCAGGGTGGCATAGTAGATACGGCATATCTAAAATGGGCGTGGGCGACACTGGCCCTAAGCGTACTAATGCACCTGCTTGTACATATAGCCATGCTAGATAGCCTTATTAGCCACGGCCGTACAGAAACAGATGGCGAGCGTGCCAAAGAGGGTTTGACGGACGGCGATATTATGCAGGGCTTTTTTAAGAACGCATTTTCAAGCCACTACAACCAACAACTATTTTTCAGGAGCATTAGGTATACAATTCTTTTTCTTATCTTACAGGCATTCAGCGCACTGATTGGTGGTGTGGTGATGGGTATATTCGTATGGCACAATTTGTAAAAGCAGATAGCAAGACAACCGACTTAAACTAATAATCTTTCTCTAGTATTCTTATTTTTGCGCTCTTGCTTTGTGATTGGAATTTGATCGTTTAGAGATTCACCAAACTCAAGTACATCAATAATCCAGTCATTTGGCTTGAACACAGTGAAGAACGAATAATCGGGAGCATCATAGATGCCTGTGCTGCTTTTTAGCGTAATATCTAAGACTTTGGTTTTTCCTGAGTACACTTCAATTTCACGAACGTACTCCTCGTCGTCGGACGAACTATACCAAACAGCTTCAGTACCATCTTTAACAATAACGATTTTTGTCGTATCTACCTTGAAAAATGATTTATCGCCATAATCAACCTTGAAATTGTTCTTGCCCAAGACTTTCTCATAGGCTTCAGGGTATGCGTGCTTATAGTCATTTATCAGAGATAAGTAAATATCAAACTGTGTTAATGAATAAAAATTCTTTGCTAAACGCTCGGCTGCCTCTTCATCCTGTTGGTCAAGTAATTCTTTTAGCTTTTCGTTATAAATCTTTATTGCACTTATAAAGTCATCTTCATCTATATCAGAACTTAACTTACCGTTTCTTGGGATACCCAAAGCATTTAGTATCTCCTTCATTTGAGACTGATCCTTAGACTGTTGAGCTGCAGCCTTTGCTACATAAGCTGAGCCGGATATTCCGTCCGAAATTGCACCAATAATCCAAATAATTACGCCAATCACTACAAAAATAACAATTACCCAAAGGATAAGTTCGAGTATTGAACCCTCATCAATTACTAGCATATTTGTGATTGTAACAGATCAACAATTTTCCTCAAAATAGGTTCTAGTCTCGTCATGCAGAGACGCCAGGTATTATATTCTTAACTATAAAAGCTCTAAGTTTATTCTTAGGGCTTTTTGTGTGGGCACGAACTGTTTAGGCTTATCTAATAGATGTATTCAGCTATTGACAAATATGGTAATTAGTGCTAAAATTCTAAATGATCCTGCTTGGATTGTTCCAATGGCACCAACTTTGAAAGAGGTTAAGTCATGGCTGCAATCTTTCCTGGTGGTCGCGATGGTGCATGGCGCAAGTGTGTGGTCGCTGGTAAGCCTGCGCCTGTGATCGTGGACGGCACCCTTGAGGTGTCCGAAGACGGTTCGCAGGCGCGCTGCGTGGTCTGCGTCAATGGGCGCTACTACGAAGTTGAAGGCCCGCTGGTCATCGGATATGTCGAAGGGTCGGAGATGGATGACGAGACTAGCGACTACTAGTCGCAACTGAGTTTCGTCTGTGCGTCGTTTCGCGCTTGGGCTTTTGCCCTTGCGCGGAACGACGCGTTTTTTATTTGTTAACAAGCTTATAGTTGCAATATTGCATATAAATAATGTATTTTACAGATAAGACCCATTACTCACGGAGGCGACAATGTTCAGATCTAGAGAGTTTTTGCGACTGTACGACATTGCAGGCGTAGAGATCAGTGCTAATCGAGATGATTTGCTTTGTGTGGAATCTGGGTTTGCCGAGGATGTAATTTGTAGTCGCGTTTTTGGCAGATGCAGTGGCTTCTACTTTTTGGTGAGTGATCGACCAGGGTATATTGCGCAGCTTTTGGCTTTATATGCGATTCCGTATAGTATTGTTCCCTATCCATTTGGCATTGCAAATCGGCCGCAGTGGAGCTTTGATTTGGCAATTAGGTCATTGCGTGAAGTTGGGGTAAATGTGCCTGGTAACGTTTGCCAGCTGGCGCGCCAGCATGTCAGATATCGAGCTGGTGCCAATCCAGCAGGCAGGCGCAAGGCACAGATTGTTTACATGCGTAGTGTTCGTGATGTAGAAGAGGTTTTGCGCTCTAGGACACCTAGTGTGGCCCTGATGCAGCTGGCTGAGTGTGCTCAGATGCAAGACGGCATTGTTGATGCGGGGATATTCTGGACGACGTTAAGATGCTATTGCCGAATCGCAGGGATAGTTGAAGATTCGGATATTCTTTATCTTGCAGCGCAACTAACAAACAAGAGCCGTTAGCAGGCGGGCCTTTAGATACTTCTAGAGGCCCTTTAAATATTGTTTTTTAAATAAAGCGAGGCAGTTATAGCTGCAAAAATATCATTAGAGTGCTGCATAGCGTAAACTGAAGCTTTGCTTGCTACGCTGCCGCGCCAAATTATCAAAGGGTCTTGCCAAGGCGTACTGCTGACTCGCCCATTGCTAGCAGTAATTAATTGTCCCTGATGAAATACTACAATTGTGGCTGAATAAGTTATTGTGAATTTGTGCAAAGCCTCTACAAGTGCTGTAAGCGGCATGCTAAAAAGTATGGCCTTTGGGTAGTAGACTGACTGAAAAATCTTTTGCAGCTGTGCAATGGTGGCTATAAATATTGTTTTGTCGCGTTTTAGTAATTGAGGCGCATTGCCTTTAAGTAGGTCTACTGAATCTCTGGCAATAATGCAGGGCGTGTTGTTTTTTGTTAAAAGCATTTCAAGCGTTATTGCTGTTTCGCTGTTGCGGCCCATGTCGCCAATTAGCAATATTGTATCCGCCCAAGCTGCTGCGGCTTGCATTTGAGGTAAGGCTTCTTTGCTAATTCCACCAGATGGATTACTTTTGACGTAAATGCAATCAAGCGCTAACTTATCTACGACTGCTTTTAGAGGTTCGGGTAATATTACTCTACATTCTCCTGCACCCGCTTTTATTGCATCGTCGTAAGCCTGTGCTACTGCTGCAAAACCCAATTTATTACCTCCGATAATTAGCAACTTGCCCGCCAGCGATTTTTGCTCGGGTTTTTGCCATTCTATGTCAGGAAAAAGTGGTTTTTCGGTCGTTTGTTTTAGCCAGTAGTCAAACATACTTATATTTTACAACTTTTAGTTGTTATTTTATAATCCTACATAAAAAACTGGCGGACACAATTGTGTCCGCCCTTTGTGCTGTTAAAGCCGTTTTTTTGCTATTGTATTAGTTTGTGATTTTCTTCGACAATTCGAATTGACTTGTCGGTCATGCTGTCGTTAGGGTCGAACGTAAAACAACATACTAGCTTATTGCCGTCAAGCACGAGTGGTAGCCAGTGGGAGTCGTCTTCCCACATTTGATCGTAGGGTATATCTTCGACGGCAAACCACTGAGGAGCCATTTCTTCTGTTTCTTGTGGCTCGCCTTCCCAACTGTGCGCAATAAAGGTGTGATTTACTATGGATGCCTGTTTGGGGTCTGCAAAATGAAAAGTTTGATGTGCGACTTTAGTAATTTCAGTTGGAGTTACGCCAATTTCTTCCCGACATTCTCTTATTGCAGCTTGTAGAACGCTCTCGCCAGGATCAACTTTGCCACCTACTCCGTTCCAGCGATTAGCACCAAAGCCTCTCTTCTTCATTGCAAGAAGAACCTGGCCATCTTTAACTAAAAACAAAATGGTAGTCTCGATCATAAAAGGTATTTTACACTAAAACGTCAGCTGATACGAGCCAGCTTTGCCTGGCGACAATTGATAGTGCATGTTTTTGCGCTCTACTACTATTTCCCACCCCTTTTGTTTTGCGTGCTCAAAAAGTTGTTTGTTGGGGTTAAACGCTATTGGCCTTTCTACCATGTTGAGTACAGGAATGTCGCCTGCTGTGTCGCCAATGCCAACAGAACCCGCAAGAGTCAGCCTGTGCTTTTTTAGTATGTCTGTTAAATCGATAGACTTGTCTTTATCTGGAATATGTAGAACCTCTGTTAGGTTCTGACCGTCGTCGCCAAAAATCATGCCTCTAAAAACTTCAAAACCATATGGTTTTGCAAATTGTTCTACGGCAACCTGAGGAGACCCAGATATTGCTACTGGCGTGTAGCCTTGTTGCCTAAGGTTTTTTGCAAGCTCTCTGGTATATGTATAGACGTATTTTTGTTTGTTTTGTACGGCGCGTTTTAATGCCTCAAGATAATCTTTTAACAAAATTTGAGTAATGTACTTGTTGTCAAAAGCACTGCAGAGCATTCGCATGTAGGTGTTGAATGCCTCTTGATCTTCGCGCTGTTGCCAAGCAAGCTTGTGCGGCTCGATCTCGGTTATAATTTCGTGTGGAATAGCGCCCATGGCGTCTAATTCCATTACTGACTCTAAAAACAGTGATGATCTAAAAAATGTACCATCAATGTCAAAAACTGCGATAGGTTTATTAGTATTCATCCCAACAAGCTATTATACAACTATCGGTAAAAATATGGATAATGCTATTGGTGTATTTTTTAGGTACTGTCCGTATACTCGAAAGTAAAGCATGCGGACAGCAACTCCGTCAATTTTAGCCAATTAAAGCTACTTTTAATGTTTTCTGCCAGAAAATATAGGTGGAGTATAAGGTATCAAACGTCAATATTTATGCTTATCGGACAATGATCAGACCCCGTAACCTCTGGGTGAATGTTTGCCTCTTTTACTTTATTTTTTAATGCTTGCGAGACTAAAAAATAGTCAATGCGCCACCCTACATTGTTGGCACGAGCATTAGCCCAGTGCGTCCACCAAGTGTAATGGCCGTTATTTTTGTTAAAAATCCTAAAGGTGTCAATAAAGCCAGCTTTTATAAAATTGTCAAAACTTTGGCGTTCTTCGTTAGTAAAACCTGCCTTGCCAACGTTTTCTTTGGGTCGTGCTAGGTCAAGATCGGTGTGCGCTACGTTTAGGTCGCCGCAAAAAATCACAGGTTTGATTTGCTCTAGCTGTTTGCAATATGCTAAAAATGCTGGATCCCAATGTTCGCTGCGCAATTGCAAGCGGCTTAGATCTCTTTTTGTGTTGGGTGTGTAAACTGTAATTAAATAAAAATCTTTAAACTCTGCGGTAATTACTCTACCCTCTTTGGCGGAGTTGCGTGTGGCTTGGTCTATAAAACTGTACTTATCTTCAAATTCGGAAGGAAAACCACGAGTTACAGACACGGGTTTAATTTTTGTAAAAATTGCCGTGCCAGAATAGCCTGGTTTTTCGGCCGAGCTCCAATATTCGTGATACTCTGGCAGGTCGATTGGCGTTTGGCCTTTTTGGGCTTTTGTTTCTTGCAAGCAAATTATGTCAGGATTATGCTGTTTTATAAAAGGCAAAAAAGCATCTTTGCGAGCAACTGCGCGAATACCGTTAACATTCCAGGAGTAGATCTTCATAAGTTGATTATACTATGGTACGCTAAAGGGCGATGAACTTAGCATATAAACGAATTCTTGTAAAAATATCGGGCGAACAGCTGGCTGGGCCTGACGGACGCGGTTTTGATAAGACTGTGCCTCAACAAATAGCTGGCGAAATTAAAAAAGCATTAAACCTTGGTGTAGAAGTCGCTCTTGTGGTGGGTGGAGGCAATCTTGTGCGTGGCAACGATGTTGCTGGTGGTGGAATTGGGCACGTTACTGCTCATTACATGGGTATGTTGTCTACTCTTATTAATGCACTGGCAGTTGGCGATGAGTTCAACGCTAGTGACCTGCCTGCTGTTGTGCTGACAAATCTAGAGGTTAACCTGGCGGCAGATCTATTTACCCAGCGCCGCGCTTGGCACCACATGCAAAAAGGTCGTGTGGTAGTGCTTGGTGGCGGACTGGGACGACCTTTTGTAACTACCGACACGGGCGCCGTAAGCCTTGCGCTTGAGCTTGGTTGTGACGTTGTTTGTAAGGTAACTAAGGTAGATGGTGTTTACGATAAAGACCCCGTTAAATTTGCAGATGCAGTAAAAATAGATCAACTTGATTTTGGCAAGGCGGTTTCGGATCCAGAAATTAGGGTTATGGATAAAGCGGCTATGGGCCTTGCCATGGAAAATCATCAAAAAATTGTGGTTTGCGACTTAAAAACGCCAGACAATCTAAAAAGATTAGTTTTAGGCGAGCAAGTCGGGACTTTGATAAGCTGATAAACTTGCGCTAAATAAAAAATAGTTTTATTATATATTATGACAGCACACTGTCGGACTTTTTAGGAGGCGCTGTTATGATAGCGTTTTCGAGCGTTAGGCTTCCTGCTTGTGATGTTCTGGCGAGAGACGGAAGTCTTAGTCTTGATTGGACTCGGTGTTTGGACTCGTTGCTTGTAGACCCTGAGTCGAACGATCTTATTGAACTTTCCTCAGAAAGAGTTAGCGCAATCATCTATGCTCTAGTCTGCATTGCCGCAGAAGCGTGTAATCTGCAAGTAGGAACCGCAAGAAGAGGAAACCTGCAGAGAAGAATTCAATCTGCTGTTTTGGCTTATTTTGCCCAAAGGCAAACCTTTGGTGCTGAGCTGGCTTTGACGAGGTCATAGTAATGCTGGGGCTCTATGCTATTTGTGAGTAGAGCCCCTTTGTTAATTGCGGCCAGAATTTAGGCGTTTTTGTTCTCTGTCGAGGTCGCGTTGTTTTATGGTTTCGCGTTTATCATAAAGCTTTTTACCCTTAGCCGTAGCTATTTCGACTTTGATGTATTTTGCCTGGTTGGACATGGCGAGTGGCACAATTGTTAGACCTTGGTCTTTTGCCTCTACAAACTTACTTATTTCGCTTTTTTTTGCAAGCAATTTACGGCTTGTGGTGTCTACTACGGTTTCGCGGGTGCCTGCTTGCCCTGGCAGGGTAAAGGATGCATTTGTAAGCCATAGCTCGCCATTTTTAACGGTAACGTAGGCGCCTCGCAAGCTAACATGTCCATCGCGGGCTGCTCTGACCTCTGGGCCACTTAAAACTATACCCGTCCAAATTTGGTCGTGTATTTTGTAGTCAAATCGTGCACGACGATTAACGATTAGCTTGTTTGTGCTGGTCTTTTTTGCCATTTCTGAAATTTATTATAGACTATTTTGATGTTTTATGCTCTTGATCTTTGGTTAGTTTATGCATAATTTTTAGTAGCTCTTTTGCAGAGTTGTCCCAGCTGAATTTTTTGGCTTGCTCGTGTCCATTTAAAATGAGCAGATCTCGGCACTTTTTGTCTTCTACCTGTCGCACGCGAGCTGCAAGTTGTTTGTGCGAGTCTGGATCAAAAAATAGTGCTGCACCATCTGCGACTTCGTGAAAAATCTCCATATCTGTGCAAATTACAGGAGTTCCGACCTCCATAGCCTCGATTAATGGCAGTCCAAAACCCTCATCTTTTGATGCGCTTATTAGCGCGGTGGCCGTGCTAAGCATTTTTGCGTAATTCTCGTCGTCTGCGCCATTGTAAAATATAACTTGGTCTTTATTTTTTATAAACTTTTGCAGTTCGGTCTTGCGGGCGGCAGAGATTCTGCTGGGTAAAAGTAACTTATAATCTGGCAACAGGGGCATCGCTTTTAGTATGACCTCGACATTTTTGTATGGCATGAACGAGCCCATATAGACAAGCTCTTTTTTAATCTTTTGAGGTTTGTCTGGCTTTTTAAGTACTGGAGGTGCATTGTAAATCACACCAATTGGCAGCTTAGTCAGCTTAGTTTTACGAATGAGCTTTTTGGACGTTTTGCTGACGGTTGTTATGTAATCTGCCTGAGCTAAAATAAGTTTTTGTGGCCAGTATGCTTGGTAAAAAAGCCACCATGCAAAGCGGATGTGCGCTGGTAAAAATGTTGGAGGCTTGGGGTTGCGATAGTAAATTAAGTCTTGAAGAGTTAAAATAAGCTTGTATTTTCTGCCCCAACTACCCATTATCTGCAGCGGACTAAACACTACATCTGCGTCCAATTTATTTATTTTTTTTGCGATAAAGAGTTCTTTTAAAAAAGATTGAGGATTGTTAACTAGCTGGTAGGGTACGTCTGGTAGCAGTTTTAGCTGTTTTTTGTCACAGATAAGCATTGTAACGGGGTGTTGCTTTGCAAGCGCCTCAAGCAGATTGGCGCCGTAGCGGCTTATCCCGTCGTGTGTGTCTGTGCGCGTCCAGCGGGCATCGTAGATGATTTTCATTATACTTACTTTAACATTATGTCTTGCAAATAAGAAAGTGCTTAAAATTGCATTTTTTGGCTTTGCCCCTTTTTAATTATATATAGCTATGTTAAAATTTCTTAAGTCCTTTACGTCAAGCACTATTTTTTGGAGGAATTGTGAGCGCTACCGTTGTCGAGCGGGCCAGGATGCTTAGTCTGTCCGCTGTTCATCCGAATGCATTGACCGACGAGCTTTGCTATGGTGTGTCTGTAATTCGATTGCCGAAGAATGGTGGATCGTTTCAAATCCCAGCTTTTCAGGTTGACGAAACTGGCCAGCTTAGGGATGTAGTTGCAGAAATTAACACTGCCCTTTTTAGGGTTCTTGATCTGTGGGAGGCTTGCATCTGGTGGTGCACAGAAAATCGATATCTCTCTACGCGCGACAAGAAGCTGCGCCCTGTTGACTTTTTGGGTGATCCAACTAAAGAAGAGCAGCTGCGTGCTGTTTTTGCGACTGCGCACGTTGTGTAAGCTGCATTAAGGGGCGTCGATCCTCAACTCGACGCCCCAATAATTTTTTAACTAAAATTGCATTATAGTATAATGAGTTTTATGCGAATACTAATAGCTTCCGACTTGTACTGGCCAACCACAAATGGCGTATCTACATTTAGTCGAAATTTAGCGCAAGGAATGTCTAAGCGCGGCCACGAGGTGCTGGTTATTGCACCGTCTCAAAGTGGAAAACCACACAAAGAAGTTGATGAAAATTATACAATTGCGCGCACTGCGGCGCTACCCTTTCCTTTTTATCAAAATTTTAGAATATCAGTTTCGCCATATACAGAGGTAAAAAAGATTGTAACCGACTTTAAGCCTGATGTCATTCACGTACAAAGCCCTCTTGGAATTGGCCGAGCCGCGCTTAATGTGGGTAAAAAATACGGTATTCCCGTAGTTGCAACAAATCACTCTATGCCAGAGAATCTAATAGACAACTTAAGGCTGCTGGCGCCTTTTTCTAAACCAATAAATTATGTAATTAAAGAATATTTTGAGCGTTTTTACGGCAATGCCGATTACGTAACGTTGCCCACAAAGGCTGCCATAAAGATGTTTGACGACATGCCAGACATTACAGTTCCGCTAAAAGCCGTATCAAACGGCATAGACTTAAGTCGTTTTAAACCGCAAAGAGTTGATGCAAAATTTAAAAAACGCTTTAATATACCAACTGGCAAGCCGATTGTTATGTACCTGGGCCGTTTAGATGCTGAAAAACATATATCCACCCTTGTTAAGGCTGCGCACCGTGTAATGCAAAAAATGGATGTTCATCTGCTGATTGTTGGTAGTGGCACAGATTTGGATAATTTAAAAGGCTTAGTTGATAAAATGCAAATCAGCGACAAAGTTACCTTTACGGGGCGAATTGAAGATTCAGACTTGCCAATTATGCAAAATTGCGGTGATGTTTTTGGTATGCCTTCACCTGTAGAGCTGCAATGCATTTCTATGCTAGAAGCGATGGCCTCTGGTCAGCCAACGGTCGCGGTAAATGTTGGTGCTGTTCATGAGCTTTGCCAAGATGGACGCAATGGGTTTTTAAGCCAAGTAGACGACGACGAAAAAATGGCAGACGATATACTTAAGATTTTGTTAGATAAAGACTTGCAAAAAAAGATGGGCAAAGAAAGCTTAAAAATTGCTAAAACTCATGATATAACCTATACGTTTAAAGAGTTCGAGTCAATTTATAAAGATGTTATTAAAAAATACATCCCCGAAGGTGATCAAGATAATCCGTTTTAAGCGATAAAAAACGACCCCTTAAGCCAAATGCTCAAAAGGGGTCGTGGGTGGTGCTATTCGTTTGTGATTACGCACAGATATCTAGTATCTGGAATGAAAATCTGCATTTCTCCGATGGTGCGTACACGAAGTAGCTTAATGGTCCTGTTTGCCATTGGAAACACTGCAGATCGAACTCTTGGGCTAAGGGTTTTGGGCGCATACGTGCCCAGTGCGCATACGTCTGAATGGGGGTACTCTTGGGTTCTATTTAACATATAAAAAACAAGTTCGTACACAGTGGCAAAATGCAGTCTTTGTCCTTGCCTGCACCTGCTAGTCTCTCATCTACGACGCAGGCTGTTGACTGACGCTGGGGTGGGGTTCTTCGCTTCGCTGGTAATAAGTCCAAAACTAAAAAACTCTCCACGCACTCGGTCGCCAATGTTGCACCATTGACCGATACCATAAGTGTCTGACGTTTCTGCTGCACTATATTCGGCAAACAAGCTACTTTGCGTTGTGATGCCTGAGCCGTGCAGTAGCTTTTGAAACTCTCTGTACTCAAAAGGTACACGCGGGTCCTCTTGGCCAGTCTCTAGCCAGCTAATCAAAGACATGCAAACCTCCCAACTAGACAAAATAGCATACATATAATAATGTATTTTTGAGTTTTTAGCAAATAGAATTTTTGCAAAAATCTGTTATTGCTTTTGCGGCTTGTTGCGGTGTTTCGTGATGAATAAGGTGTCCAACTTTTGGAATAATAATTAGCCTTGCGTTTGGCAATGTTTTTTCTAGTGTGTATTGACCTTTTGCGGGTGCAATGTCGTCAATTTCTCCTGCGATCAACAGGGTTTGCGCAGTAATGTCTGCTGCAAAATCTGTTGCAGTGTGATTGATGGATGCGTTAAATGCCTCAGACAAAACCTGGCGGTTTTTAAATTGGCTAAAATGAGCCAAATGGCTTTTGTGGATATATTTGCGTAGTTTTTTGTCTTTAGTTTTTGCCATTAAAACGCTAGTCCCCAAAGTAATGGCTTTGCTTGACAATAATGCCGTGCCAATTTTATTGGGTAATATTTTGCCTAGCCAGTAGTAGGCCACTGTTATTCGCGTAAAGATTTTACGAGGGCCTTTAAGCGCTGGTGTGGCAATGGCATTTACAAGTATTAATTTGCTAATTAAGTCTGGTGCAAGTGCCGCAACGCGCGAGACTACTATTGATCCAAAAGAATGACCTAGCAGTATGGGTCTATTTGGTGTGATTTTTTTTATAAATTCTTGTACAAAAACACTATAGCCAATAATGTCGTGAGCTTGCTGCGTCATTGGGGTGGACTCGCCAAAACCAGGTAGGTCTGGAATGATTATTTTAAAATTAGGTAGTTTTTTTATGATATCTTCAAGTCCGTGATGCGTGCCTCTAAGGCCATGTATCATGACTATTGTTGGGGTTTTGTCTGCGTTGTATATCCAATACTTCGTATTACTGCCCAAAATTTGAATGTTTTGACTATTGGCCATGTGATTATTATACTATGATTTTGAAATTATGATGAGCCAACCCTTATGTGGGCTGGCTCTATTTTTACTCTGGACAATAAATCCTATTAACCTGGCTGGTATCTACCTCTATGTGTGTGGGGATGATTGCGGTAAAGCCCGGAAACCTGCGAATCTCTCGCATACTGACTACTCCTGTGGGATCAACTAGCGGCATGGTTCTGATTTTGGGGATTCGTCTGCGGCTCTCTGTTACTTTTAGGGTCGTTCTATCTGCAGCAAAGGCTCCAAGCGGTCGAAGCGTAAAAATCCCGTCAACTCCAGTAACGGCAAAATGCTGTTGACAGTAAAACTCTACGGGTGCTAAATGGTTGTCGATTCGCATTAGCAGTAGGCTACGGCTCGAAATACTGAAAATAACCCTTTCTACGTCGGCGATTTTAAGCTGTGGCATTTTTCCTCCCCAGGTAGAGCTAGGGTGATTGTAGAACAATGTTGATTATATTGTCAAATATGGTATATAATTATGGTCGTTCGCTACGACCAAAAGGAGGATTCCAGGTGAAGTTTAGGTTGAGTTTTTTGCGAAGTATTGCCATTATGGCTGCAGTTATTTTTGCGGTTGCGGCAATTGGTGGTTCCGTCTGGTGCTTGGCACAGAGTGATGTTGTAGTTGAGCAGATCGAACAGTCTTCAAGAAGCGGTGAGCTGGATGCGTTTCTTGACAGCACGACCGCCCAGCGTGATGATGTTAATTCAGACGACGTACTTTACGAAGGTATCATTATTTGGACTGAGTGCATTAAGACTGGTCCCGTTGACTTTATGAGTCATGATATTTGGAAAGCTAAAATTTACGTTGGCAATGGCAAGACAGAGGATGTTATTGTTACTGACTCTGGTGGCGCCTGGGAAATTGCCACTCGCATTAAGATTGGCGACTATGTTGTAGTGGTAAAGCCTCTTAATATCTACAATGAGTATAATCAACGTGCGATTCTGGCTGTTCTTAGTGGTGCAGTTGCGCCTTAAATCGAAGCATTTGGCCGTCTATAATAAAACGTAGGCGGCCACTTTTAGTTGTTTATCTCTGATTTTACAGCACTCCAAATGCTGTTGTCGCCAAAATGTACTTTACGCCAGTACCACCACTCACCTCCCCAAAGGTCAATGTCTTGAAGCCCAATTTGCTTGGCAAATTTAAAGCTTTTAGGAATTTGCTGTGCGCTCATAGATTTGTTTTGTTCTTCAATTGACATTTGACTGGTATTGATTGGTCCCCAAGGTTCCATTTGCAGTTCGTGAATAATTATTGGCTTGTGATGTATTGCGGTTATTATTGCTGCGCGCAGCCTATGGTACCAGATGGATGTTGGATAATATGTGTAAAATTTTGGTCCAATGGTGTTATATACAATGCGATAAACCGAGAAACCGTAAATATCTGGCACGGGCCCCTGCATTGGTATGCCGTGCTGGTCGCTTAAGCTCATTATTACTGGATGATCTGGATCCCATTGCTTTACAAATGTGAACTCTTCGTTTAATCGTTGGCGGTCGGGGCGATTGCATTCGCCGAACCAGTTGTTAACGGCTTCGTTCTCGAGCTGATAGCTTTGTAGCGCTGGGTGGTTTTTGTATCTGCTGACCACGACCTCCATGTAGGCATATAGGGCTTGCTTCCACTGATTGCCGGCAAGTTGCATGGCCCATTCTGGTTGGTGACACTCTGGCCAACGTGGTTGACGCAGGCCTATTGCGAGGCTAACTGTTGCTCCTCTTTTTGCGGCTTCGTCCATCATCCAATCTAGGCTGCTAAAGTCAAAAGTTCCGCGGACGGCTTCGTGTTCAGACCAATAGCTGGTTAGTCGATAATGCCTGAGTCCCATATCGTCAAGCAGGGCAGTATAGTTTGCCTTCCAATTTAGTCCAAATTCTTCTGCGCGTTGTTTTGTAAAACTAACGCCGTATTTTGGATTATTCACGGGTTTAAATGCAAAATTATTTAGCAGACTAGCTATTATAAGGTAGCCTGCTATTATCACTGCAATAATTAAAAGCCACTTACGAAGCTTGGTGAATATGACATTCTTGTTGAAGCATTTTTTTGCAGTTTTGTGCGTCATTGTTTACTTAATTTTAGCTTAAAGATCCTCTGTTTGCCAACGCCCGCTACTTTCTTCTTTTGGAGTGCAGGCGTACCAAAGCCCTAGCTTGGAGTTTTGTGCTTCTTCTTGAGCTGTGGCAAATTCATCGCTTTTACTAAAGTCAAAACTCAAGTATGCAAACCCGTAACCCTGGCCGATTATTTCTTTATTAACTAGAGTGCCATCTGGCAAATAAACATAACGCAAAAGACGATCGTAGCGGTCTCGATTATCCCCTACTGGGTCGGCTTCGAGCTTGACATCATTATTGCCTATTAGGCTCTCAGTAAAACTGCTTGCTTCTTTGCCGTAGCATTGTACTGGACTGTTAGGCTTTTTTGTTTCTGGTGTGTCAACGCCGATCAGGCGTATTTTTTCCTCTGTGCCGTTCATGCTAACCGTAATTGTGTCGCCGTCAGTAAATTTTATTACCTCATAGTACCCTGCTTCTGGCGCTTGAGTTATATCCACTTTGTCAGTGGCCATGCCATAGAGGGCTGAAGCAAACAGAACTATCAGTAACGTAATAATCGAAGTTAGCGCATTTTTTCGGGACATGTGCACAGTTTAGCAAAAACTGGCCAACTTGTGACCAGTTTTTGCTGAGAAAATTATGAATTATTTTTTTGATTTCTTTTCGCCAGTTCCAATTGCGACTTTTTTGGGTTTACGCAACGTTTTTAACGGAACCGTAACGGTTAAAACGCCTTTGCTGAAATTTGCTTTGAGCGCATCTTCGTCTGCCTGTTTTGGTAGCGCAATGTGGCGGTAAAAGCTGCTGCTACTTTCTTTAACAAGATACTGGCGCTTGTTTTTGTCTTCTACTTTTTCTTGGTGCTGGGCCTTAATTTCTAGGGCATTGTCGTGTGTGGCTACGTCAATTTCGTCTTCTTCAAAATTTGACAGGTGCACCTCGACTTTGATTTGCTTGTTGTCTTCGGTGTAGATATCCGTAACGGGCGCGAGATGCCTGTTATGCACCGTATCGTTAAATAAATCGTTAAGCTGGCCGTGCAAAGCATCTATCTCTGCAAATGGGTCCCATCGCATTAATGCCATATGATCTCCTTTTTATTTTATGTTCTTGTGTAAGTATCATGCTTACGTTAGTTATTATAAATTGTACTTGCCAGAAGATGAACAGATAATATAAGTGAATTTGAGTCCAGTTTTGGAGGCTGTTATGTTTGTTCTAAACGAGAATCTTACTGTTGCTTTGCACAGGAATGGGACTAACATTGACAGTATTGATGTGGAGCTGAGATTAAATTTTGTCAGGACCAAAAGGCTGCTGGGAGTTTTTGCTAGACGCCCTAGTGCTGCTGTAGATGTTCTTGCATTTGATAGGTATTGCATTCTGACTAGTGATACCAAAGGTGGCTGGTGTCTTGCCAAAGCCGAGGGAAGAGATACAAAAGCGGTAGGTATCGATTTTAGAAAGATTCCAAGTAGCATTGGCTACATGGCTTTTGTTATTAGATCTCTCGATTCAGATTTTAGCAAGGTCTCCAGCGCTAGTGCTTGTGTTTATGACACGAGTGGCGGGTCAAGAACATCTTTTGGTGAGTTTGAGTTAGCTGTCCGCAGAGTAGAGAGACCTCGTCGCATCACAGGTGAGTATGAGGGCATTGTCTTTGCTGTGCTGTCACGCGTTACCGATGGATGGACAATTAATAAGACAAATGCAGGTACAGCGAACAGAAGTGAGCTGTATATCGTAGCCGAGCACGTAATCCGTAATTTGCGACGTTAAGCAAGTTGGCGGCATTCATCTGATACGAATGCCGCTTTTTAAGCTTTATTTCTTGTAAACAACCTTGATGTAGCGCTAAAAAATGATATTATATATAAGTTGTCACATCAAACCTTGGGAGTTGACATGCCAGTCTCTTTTAGCAAGAACCAGCCAGTTTCGCTGCGCAAGGGTGCTGTTCAGTCTGGCGCTGGTCTTACCAGTATCGCCATGGGGCTGGGATGGGATCCTGTCGAGCGTAGTGGCTGGCGGGCTGTCCTTGCACCGCCTCGCGAGATTGATCTTGATGCTTCTTGCATCATGCTTAGCTCAGACGGGCAGGAAGTGGATTCTGTGTGGTACAGGAGGCTGCGTTCTCGCATGGGCGCTGTTCGTCATTCGGGAGATAACCTTACTGGTAAAGGTGATGGTGATAACGAAACAATTGCCGTTAACCTTGACAGCGTTCCGGGTAATGTTAATTATTTGGTCTTTGTGGTTGGGTCATACTCTGGACAGAGCTTTAAGGATGTTGCCAACGCTAGCTGTCGCGTTTACGATACTAGCAATGGAGCAAAGACCGTCTTTGGGGAATTCAGTTTGACAGCCCTGAAGGACGATCATCGCGGCATTGTTATGGCTGTTGTGTCTCGTGATGACAGTGACGGCTGGAAGATTACCATGATTGGTGATACTACGCAAGATGGTCGCGCCTATCGCGATATGTTGCCTGCGGCTGTGGCCGCAATCCAAAGGCTAGTTTTGTAGTTATCGAGTATTGCCGAGCGGCATCTGCACATGGATGCCGCTCTTCAAATTTTAATAATCTATTCCTCTGTTAGCCAAAAAATTGTCATCGTAGTGATGTTTTATTTTTTTCATTTCTGTTGCAATGTCAACGCAACGCAAAAGCTCTTTAGGAAAGTTGCGCCCTGTTAAGCACAAGCTTGTTTTGGGGTGTTTTTTTGTAACAAGATCGGCAAGGTCTAGCTCACCAAGAAGTCCGTCGTTGACGGCGTTGTTTATTTCGTCACACACCACCAACTGATATGCGCCAGATGTTGCGCAACTCATGGCAAAATTGTAAGTTTCTAAAGCGGCTTGCTCGTGTTGTTCTTGACTGACGTTTTTTGCACTTAATTTTTGAGCATTATAAAAGCCTTTGCCGCCTACATAAAATGTAAGTTTGTCGCCAAAATTAGGAGCAACTTCCGCCAAAAAACGATGCTCGCCTACTTCCCAATGTTTGATAAATTGTACAAATGCCACCTTCCAGCTGTTTCCAAGCGCACGACAAACCAACCCAATTGCGGCGCTGGTTTTGCCTTTATTCTCTCCGGTGTAAACTAATACTACACTGTCTTTTGTTTTGTACTCGTTAGGGGGTATTTGGCTGGGTTGCGTGCTACTCATAAAAATAGTGTAGCATAACTGTCTGATCTATTTAGTCAAACTTTATGTTGCGACTTGCAGACTATTCACCTTTTCTTGAGTTTTTAATTGCGTTTTCTAGTTTTTGTCTATCAAATCCAATTATCACTTCGTCGTTAACTGTTATTATGGGCGTAACTGCTTGGCCTACTTCTTCTAAAACGTACTTTAGAGCTTCTTGGTCTGTAGTTATGTCTTTTTCAACGAAGTCAATTTGCCTTTCTTTTAAAAACTCTGCTGCGTCGTGGCAGTACGCACATCCTGGCGAAGAATAAATTACTACAGTTGGTTGCATTTAATGCCTTTCTACTTAATTAACCCTATGTCCTATTATATATATTGTTTTTTGAATAAAAATAACACTATTTGATGATTGCTTTTTTATTCACCGTGTGATATATTCGCCCTGTAATGAAGCCTAACAATACAGCCAATGCGACAGAAGCCAGTAGCGACAACAAGAGTGACGCTTTGACAACCTCCGTTATTTTACTAACAATGGCAGATACCACCTGGCGAATTTTTACTCCAGTAATATTGTTTGCCGGTTTAGGTATTTGGCTAGATGTAAGCTTGTCTGTAAAACCGTGGGCAACTCTTCTAGGCGTTGTGCTAGGCTTTGCCTTCGCTGGATGGCTTGTTAAAAAGCAAATTGTAAGAATACAAGGGATTAAATAAAACTATGCAAAATTATTTTGCCAGTTCTGGCCCGCATGTTAGCCTTACCCCAGATACTCTGTTTCACATTGGTCCTCTGCCAATAACTAACACTATTTTGCTGGGTATTTTGGGTTATGCAATTGTGCTCGGCATATTTTTTGCTACAGCTCGTTTAATTAAAAAGGGCTCTAGAAGTCTTTTTATGTATGCAGTTATGTGGCTGTTCGAGATCTTATTTGGCACAATTGTTGACGTTATGGGCAGCCGCGAAAAAGCCAAAAAAATTGCGCCACTTGCGGTAACATTGTTTGTTTTGATTTTAGTTAACAACTGGTTGGGGCTTTTGCCTTTTGTTGGTTCGTCTGTCACGTATAACGGAGTGCCATTATTCAGAGGTTTAGCTGCTGACCTTAACGTGACTTTTGCGCTGGCAATTGTTTCTATGGTGACTGTGCAAATATGGGCAATACGCGCTCTTGGACCCTGGGGTAACGTTAAGCGTTATGTAAGTAGCGTCGATGGCCCGCTAGAATTTATTGCTGAGTTTTCTAGATTGACCGCCTTAAGTATGCGTTTGTTTGGCAATGTTTTTGGCGGCGAGGTTTTGCTTGCTGTCATTGGTTATCTTACCCAATATGCTGCACCTTTGGGCTTGCCAGTATTTATGTTGCTAGAGCTGTTTGTTGGCGCAGTTCAGGCTTATGTGTTCTTTATGCTAACAGTTGTATTTGTTTCGCTAGGGTCGTCTCACGGAGATCATGCCCAACACGAAGATATTGAAACCAATTCCCCTGCTGCTGTAAAACAGACCGCCGGAAGTTGATTGGTTAATTAAATTGTAAAATTAAATAAAGGAGATAATAAAAAATATGGAGTCACTAGCATTTGGTCTTACCTACGCAATTGGTGCCGGTTTGTGTGGCATTGGTCTAGGCCTAATTGGTGCAGCTGCGCTAAACGCAGTTGGCCGCAACCCAGAAACTTTGGGCAACGTTAGAACCCTAATGGTTTTGGCAATGTCATTCGTAGACGCCTTGGCCATCATTGGTTTGGTCGTAGCCTTGATTATTAAATTCCTTAAATAGTAAGTAATAGGAGCTTAAACTGCCATCATGAATTTGTTTATGTATTTTGCAACAGCCGAAGAAGCAGTCACAGAATCGTCTGGTGGCGATTTGCTGGGTGCTTTGGGCATTGATGGCAAGTTGCTTATTTTGCAAACTTTAGCATTTTTGGTTATGGTTTGGGTTTTGGCAAAATTTGTTTACCCATATCTAATTAAAGCTATCGAAAATCGTCGCGAGACTATTGAAGATGGCGTAAAAAATGCCAAAAAAGCTGAAGAACAATTAAAAAACGTTGAGCACAAAGTTGCAGACATTATTCGTTCTGCCCGAAAAGAAGCTGACGCAATGGTAGCTACAGGCCAAAAAGAGGCCGCTACAATTGTTGAGGCCGCTGAAGAAAAGGCTGTAAAACGTGCCGAGCACATTGTTGCCGAGGCAAGCGCTCAAATGAGCAACGAGCTAAATGCAGCCCGTGAATCTCTTAAAAAAGAGACAGCCCAACTTGTGGCGAGCGCAACAGAACAAGTAATTAAGCAAAAAGTAGACGCAAAAAGTGATGCTCAGCTGATTGCAGGCGCGCTTAAGGAGGCCAAGTAAAAATGGCCAGAATCTCCAGGCGACGACTTGCAAAAACAGCTGTGCGACTTATTGCTGAACATCCAAAAAATCAGTCAGAAATTGTAAAATCTATAGCGGCCTATCTTATTGTTAACAAGCAAGCCAGTCAGCTTGATTTGTTAGTAAAAGATATTGCCCGCGAGCTAGAAATTAGCGAAGGCGTGCTTTTGGCAGAGGTTCGCTCTGCATTTGACCTAAACGAAGCGTCACGCTTAGAGATTATTGCCTACTTAAAGCAAGCCACGGGCGCAAAGCATGTTGAGCTAGAAAAAACTGTAGAGCCTGATCTGTTAAGCGGCATGGTTATCAATACCGCCGACCGCGAGCTGGATGTGTCTGCTAGACGTAAAATGAAGCAACTTGCAAGTCTAAAATCTGGAGGAATAAAATAATATGATATCTGTAAAAGAACTGGCGGCTGATATTCAGTCAGCCATCAACGAGCTAGAAGCCAAAGAGGGCTTAGAACAAGTTGGTATTGTCACCCGTGTTGGTGACGGTGTGGCTTGGGTTTACGGCCTAACCTCTTGTGGTTTTAACGAAGTTATAGAAATTGAAGGAACCGATGGTTCAACCGTTAGCGCTTTTGCGCTAAACCTTATGGAAGACGAAATCGGTGCCGTGCTTTTGGGCGAAGATATTAAAGTCGTAGCTGGCGCACGCGCAAAGCGAAGCGGAAAAATTTTGGATGTTCCAGTTGGCCCAGAGCTTTTGGGCCGCGTGGTTGACCCATTGGGTCGTCCTTTGGACGGTGCTGGCCCAATCAAGGCAAAAAATACTGGCCTTATTGAGCGTCCAGCTCCTGGCGTTATGGAAAGAAAATCAGTTCATGAACCTTTAATGACTGGCCTTATGTCTGTAGACACCATGATCCCTATTGGTCGCGGTCAGCGTGAGCTTATTATTGGTGACCGCCAAACTGGTAAGACTGCCATCGCAATTGATACGATGATAAACCAAGCTCGTCAAAATACCGGTGTTATAAACGTTTACGTTGCGGTTGGTCAAAAATTAAGTAAAGTTAGCCGCATTGTTGAGCGCTTAAAGCAAGAGGGCGTTATGGAACAGACCATTGTTATCGCAACGAGCCCTGCTGATCCTGCCTCTATGCTTTACTTGGCTCCGTACGCTGGTACGGCCATGGCTGAGTATTTCCGCGATAACAAGCAACACGCCTTAATTATTTACGATGACCTTTCAAAGCACGCTGTTGCCTATCGTCAGATGTCGTTGTTGCTAAGGCGACCACCAGGACGCGAAGCTTTTCCTGGCGATGTATTTTACCTGCACTCTCGCTTGCTTGAACGTTCTGCAAAACTTAGCGACAAACTAGGTGCTGGTTCGCTAACCGCTTTGCCTATTATCGAAACTCAAGCTGGCGACATTTCGGCTTATATTCCAACCAACGTGATCTCTATTACAGATGGACAGATCTTTCTTGAGACTAACTTGTTTTATCAGGGTATTCGCCCAGCTATCTCTGTTGGTTTGTCGGTCTCTCGTGTTGGTGGTTCGGCTCAAACTAAGGCTGTTAAAAGTGTGAGCGGTAGCTTGCGCCTTGACCTCGCACAGTTCCGCGAGCTTGCTGCTTTTGCACAGTTTTCTAGCGACCTCGATGCTGACACTAAGCAAAAGATCAACCGCGGTCAGCGCTTAACTGAGTTGTTAAAACAGCCTCAGTACACTCCTATGAGTGTTTGGGAGCAAACCGCTGTAGTTATGGCGGCAACTGCTGGTGAGTTTGACGAAGTTCCTGTAGAAAAAATTCATGCTGCAAAAGAATCTTTGCTAACAAATCTATGGCAAGATAACAAAGACAAAATGCGTGAATTAAACAAGGGCGACAAGCCAAGCGAAGAAATTCGCGAGCTAATTCTAAAAGTTGCCAAAAAAGTAGCCAAGGAGCTAAGCATCTAATGCTTATCCCTGCTCCTACAATTTTAAGTCAGGAGGGTTTGTAACATGGCGTCTCGTCAGCAAATTAAAAGTCGCATTACCTCGGTAAAAAGCATTAAGCAAATTACCAAGGCAATGGAACTTGTGGCGGCATCGCGCATGCGTCGCGCGCAAGAAACGGCTGCTCGTACTCGTCGTTTTAGTCAGGTCGCACGCGAGATTTTGTCTGGGCTTGGTAGTCAAATGCAAATATCCTCAAGCGAGCTATTTGCTGAAAGGCCAGTTAAGGCGCGCCTTGTAATTATGATTACAAGTGACCGAACTTTAGCCGGTGCTTATAACAGCAACATCTTAAAAAACTACATTGCCGAGCTTAAAAAAGACAGCTCTGACAAAATAAAAACATACACAATATGTATTGGACGTCAGGGCGCAAACTTAGCCTCGCGCTTGACCGAAGCAAATGTTGTGGGCGTTTATGTCGGCATGCCCGACCATCCCAGCGTTAACGATTTGCAGCCTGTAATAAGCACTGCTTTGCAAATGTTTACAGATAAAGAAATTGACGCGGTAGACATTTTGTATACGCAGTATGTGTCTAGCATTCGTCAAGAAGCAAATAAAATGCGTCTTTTGCCAGCTGGTTTTGCTGAAGTAAAACCCACGGATGTTGTTTTAGAGGCCGAGTTCGAGCCATCTACAGACGTTGTTTTGCAAAGCGCTACTTTGCGATTATTACAAACTCAGCTACTGCAAAGCTTTTTAGAGTCTGTGGCGTCAGAGCATTCTATGCGTATGATGGCCATGAAAAACTCTTCAGATAATGCTACCGAATTAACAGATGATTTAACGCTTGCATACAACAACGCCCGCCAGGCTGCCATTACGCAAGAATTAGCTGAAATTTCAGGTGGCGCGCAGGCACTTAACGATTAGACAAGGAGATATAATTTATGAGTACAAAAACAACAACCAACCATGGCCAGATTGTGCAGGTTGTTGGTGTTGTTATTGACGTCGAGTTTGACAAAGGTCACTTGCCGGCAATTTACAACGCCCTAACCGTGGAAAAAGATGGCAAAACCACAACTCTTGAGGTGGCCCAGCACTTGGGCGAACGCACAGTGCGAACCATCTCGCTAAGCAGCACAGACGGATTGCAACGCGGTCAAAAAGTTATAGACACAGGTGCGCCAATTTCTGTTCCGGTAGGAGAAGAAACCAGCGGCCGCATGTTTAACGTTATTGGCGAGCCAATAGACGGCAAGGGTGAAAGCTTTAAAAAGAAATCACCAATTCACAAAGCCCCACCTGCCCTAACCGACCAATCTGGTAAAACCGAAATTTTAGAGACCGGTATTAAAGTTATTGACCTTTTGGCTCCAATTACTAAGGGTGGTAAGGTTGGCTTGTTCGGTGGTGCTGGTGTGGGTAAAACCGTGCTTATTCAGGAACTTATTAACAACATTGCAAAATACCACAGCGGTAACTCTGTTTTTGCGGGCGTTGGCGAGCGAACTCGCGAAGGCAACGACCTTTACGGCGAAATGGCCGAAACTGGCGTGCTAGACAAAACAAGCATGGTGTTTGGCCAGATGAACGAACCACCAGGAGCTCGTTTGCGAGTTGCTTTAAGTGGTTTGACTATGGCCGAAGAATTTCGCGACCAAGGTAAAGATGTTTTGCTATTTATCGACAACATCTTTCGCTTTACTCAGGCAGGTAGCGAAGTTTCTGCTCTGCTTGGACGTCTGCCAAGCGCAGTTGGCTACCAGCCAAACTTGCAGCAAGAAATGGGTGCCTTGCAAGAGCGCATCACCTCAACTAAAAAAGGTTCTGTTACCTCTGTTCAGGCTGTTTATGTTCCTGCCGACGACCTTACCGACCCAGCGCCTGCAACTACCTTTTCGCACCTTGACTCGACCATTGTTCTTAACCGTGCGTTAACCGAGATTGGTATTTACCCTGCTGTTGATCCGCTAGATTCTAGCTCGACTATTCTTGACCCAGAAATTGTTGGTGAAGAGCACTACAACGTTGCTCGCGAAGTTCAGCGTGTTTTGCAGCGTTACAAAGATTTGCAAGACATTATCGCAATTTTGGGTATGGAAGAGTTGTCTGACGACGACAAACTTACTGTTACAAGGGCGCGTCGTATTCAGCGCTTGCTAAGCCAGCCATTTGACGTTGCCAAGCAATTTACTGGTAACCCAGGTAAATATGTAAAACTTTCAAGCACAATTCAGGCATTTAAAGAGGTGCTTGAGGGTAAGCATGACGACAAGGCTGAGGGTGACTTTTACATGATTGGTGGCGTTGAGGATCTTAACCCGGACAAATCTAAAAAATGAAACTCGAATTAGTAACACTAACCGGTCCAAAATTTGAAGAAGACGCCTACGAGGTAAGCTTGGCTACTGCATCTGGTATAATCACGATTTTGCCCGGACACATGCCATTGGTAACGCTGGCGGTTCCTGGTGTTATTAGCGTGCGTCGTCATAAAGGCGACAGCGACGACAAAATTGAGCACTACGCCACAAACGGCGGTGTTGTAGAAGTAGGCGCAAGTAAAGTTCGCTTGCTTGTTGACGAAGCCGACCATGCAGACGAAATTGTTGAAGAAGAAGCCAGACAGGCTCTAGAGCGCGCTCAGACCGCAAAAGAGGCCGCTACAGACAAAGTTGAGTTAGACAAGGCTCAAGAGCTGATAGACCGCCAGGCGGTGCGCCTAAAGGTTGCAGAGTTACGCAGGCATCGCAAGCCGCGTATTTAGTATTTTTGCTTCGTGCAATATAAAACAAAACACCTGGATTCTATATCAGGTGTTTTGTTTTTAATTAAAAATATGACCTCGTTGCACTGCAAATGGCGTTTGCAGAAACGAGGCCATTGATAGCGCTTGGCTGCTGGGCTACCTACCAGTACCGTTTACATGGTTGCAATGGCAGCACTTCCAGTTGCCGCCGTCTGACGGCTTGACGTAAGACTTTCCGTTGCACCCGCTGCAGGTGACCTTGATCGGATTTACGAAAAAGCCTTTGGCGTTGGGGCTGCTCTTGACGGCCATTACGACCATCCTCTCTGTAAAAGAGCGGGATCAGTTTGCTACAAAATGATAACAGTGTTTTAAGGCTGTGTCAATGGCTGATGTTGCCGTGATTTGTGTGTGAGTTGATGTAACAACAAAGCCGCTCTGGGGCGGCTTTGTTGTTGTGTAGTATTGCTATGGTTTAATAAACGGTTGAGTCGTCGTAGTTGTAATCATATTCGTAGCCGTCATAGTATTCGTCGTAATTGTAGTTGTAGTCTGTACTGTCGTAAGTGTCGTTTAGGTAGTTGTTGTAATCGTTGTAGTAGTCATCGTAGTTATAGTCGGTGTTGTTGTAATAGCTGTCATCATAATAGCTATCGTTGTTGTAGATGTCGTAAGTGTCGTAGGTGTAAGTTTGGGTTGGTGTAATTATGCTTACAAAAATACTTGCAACAATTACATAAACAATTGCCAAGTAGTTCTGTATATTTGCTTTTTCGGTAGATTTAATCTTGCCGTCCGCAATTTGGCGCAATTGCTCAAAGCGTTCTGCAATTGCTACGGTCGTTACTGTGCCAATTATTAATGCTAATAGACTGTTTATAAGGGCTATTAGTGAACTTACGTTACCGTTTGTGGTGAGTGTAAGTGCGCTTAAAATTCCTGTTGGCAGCATGACTATCAATGAACCTACTGCTAATATGCCAATTGTTTCAGCAAAGTGTCCGTCAGTTATTTGCCAGCTTCGCTTGATAGCCTGAATTGGGCCCATGGCTTCCTCTACAATCGCAAAAATTGTAAATGTTAACCGTATGCCAAAGTAAAATAGTGCAACAGCGACTAAAATGCCAAGCACAATTGCAATCATAGCTAGTGCGCTAGCGATAAGTCCAAGCACTATCGCAATGACCACAAAAGCCAAAAAAGCTAGTCCCATAAAACCAAGCAGTGGTAATATTCTCGCGAAGCTCTTTTTAAATAGCTCGCCAAAACTAATGTGTTGAGCTTGAGCGGTTGAGGTTGCCAGCTTGGTCTGCACGGCTTGGGCTACAGTTGCTATACACAGTAGTAACGCTGCGCCAATGATCCAGGTTACAAATATGCTTGCGTCACTAAAACCTGCACTAAAATCTGTGATTTGTGGGGAAAGGGATAGTGTTATGCTGTAGAATCCTGCCAACACTTCTGCTGCGTGGTTTACCGCGTAGGCCATTAGCGCTGCCAGCATGATTCCGGCAGTCAAAGCTGCAAGTATGCCTAACCCAATATTAAATAGCACGGTTGCTACTAGTGTTCCAGTGTTTAGAGAGAACAAGTTTTTAATTCCAGTAATCGCGGTCGAAAAAGGATTGCTGTTATGTTGTCTTACTGGGTTTATCCCAGTTTTGGTAGACTGTTTGGACTTCGCTTCGGGCACGTTTTCCATGCAAAAAGCTCCTTATTAATTAATTATAGATTAACAGGATTGTACTTATGCTTGCAACAGGCTTTTTATTATTTCGCGAGCTTCATTTGTACTTGTGGTGTGCATAAGTCGGTCGCGAATTTCACTTGCGCCTGAGAAATCCCTGATGTAAATCTTAAAAAATCTTTTAAGCGGCGCGAATGGATTTTCTGGCCATTGCTTTTCAAAAAGGTCTAAATGCATAATAAGCAAGTCAAGGTATTCTTTGTGTGAGTGTTGCTTTGGTTCTTTTTTAAAACAAAATACATTTGCAAATACACCGCGACCAATCATAATTCCGTCAACACCATATTGTTGTGCTTTGTCTAGGCCGTCGGCGCGATTTTTGACGTCGCCATTACCAATAATTAGCGTGCGCGGCGAAATTTGATTGCGCAATTGTACTGCTTTGCTAATTTCTGACCAGTCTGCTGGCGCTTTGCTTTGCTCTTTTTGAGTGCGTCCATGAACCGTTAATGCGTCTAGATTTTGCTGCAGTAAAAAGCCTAACCATTCTTCTGTGTTGCGTTGTTTAAAGCCAATTCTGGTTTTTACACTAACTGGCAGACCGGCCTCTTTTGTTGCGGCAATAATTTCTGCCGCCAAGTTTGGAGTGGTTATTAGGGCTGATCCACTGCCCTTTTTAATTACGTCTTTAACGGGGCAGCCCATGTTTATATCTATGCCTGCAAAGCCCATGCCTTTTAACTCTCTAGCGGCTATGGAGTAATGCTCTGGGTTTGCTCCCCATATTTGAGCTATTATTGGTTGCTCGTCAGGCGTAAACGCAAGTCGCGAAGCCGTGGCTTGCTTGCCTTTTGCGCTGCAAAAGCTATCTGTGTTTACAAATTCGGTAAAAAATAAATCTGGCTTGCCTGCCTTGGCTACGACATGCCTAAAAACAACGTCTGTAACGCCGTCCATAGGTGCAAGCGCAAAAAAAGGCTTGGGTAGATTGTGCCAAAAATTTGTCATAAAATCTTAAATTATTATAGCTTTTATAGGGGTGGTGTGCAATAAGATATTGAAAAATATGTTTTTTATGTTATCGTATTAACAGAGGCGCAAGTTGCAACTACGGAAGGAATGTACTGCAATGGCTAAGGGTAATCTTGGTGAGGGTGTTGTTGGCCTTTTGGTGCCTGGTCTGGCACGCTTCGACAGGGATATTGTCGAGTTCATTCCCTCAAACAGGGTAATGGAAGGCGGCTACTCGCCCAACCCCATGGCCGCTGATCGCATCATGCGTGAAGGGTGCTATATCGTTGAATGTCCCGAGAGGGGTAGGTTGATTGTTCCCCTTACGCTGGGAGTTTTGGTCTACGGCAAAAAAGGCGGTAGCAAGTTGCATTTTAAATAGCGCCGTCTAGGGCGACTTTACTTCTGCGGGTTTCGTGCCTTTCTGTTGAAGACACGAAACCCGCTTTAATTTCTACGCTTTACCACTCAGCAAATCTTGCTCGAACTCTGTCATGCCATTAAAATTGGCCGAATACTTGCTTGTATCTGGCAGATCTAGCTCTATTATGCGCTTCCATACAACTTGCACTAAGTTTGCAAATTCTTCTAGTTCGGACTTGTCAAAATCTAGCTCTAGCAGTGTAATTTCACCGTTACGGTTTGGTTCAACAAATTCAAGTATTCCCCTATTTACAGTGTATTTTGCTCCAAGTTCGGCCGAATTTTCTACCAAAATTTTATACATCATTAGCTGCTGGCGGTATTTGTGCAGTTTTATTTTTTCGTAATCTGTTGTTCCGGACCAACTTTGTGGAGCTTTGCCTGTTTTGTAGTCTGTTACAATAATTTGGTTGTCAATAAAATCTACTAAGTCGAGCGAGCCTGTAAGCCTGGCTTCGCCTAGTGCAACCTTGCGCAGTGCAAATTCTGTTTTTTGGGTTGGGCTAAACGATTCGTGGCGCTGTTTCAGATAGGTTTGCAGAGTTTCGCTACCCTTTTCTAGTAGGTATGAAAAATCACGTTCACTTAGCCGGGAGTTCTGCAATTGTAATTCAAAATCGTGCAAAATATCTTCGGTCGGGCGTTTTTCGCCCGTTGACGACAAATGCACGTGTGCACGCTGAATTACAGTGTGCATTACCGAACCAAAAACCGCATTTATGCTCATGGCTTGAGGAAAGCGCAAAAGGTTTTGCAGAAAGAACGCTTGCGGGCCGCCATTCGCAACGTCCAAAAAATTATTTAAATGTGTACTGCTAAGCATGTATTTGTCGAGTTTTGGCTGCAAGAGCTGTTTTTGGTCGGCGTTGGTCGAATAAGTATGTTTGCTTGTCCAGGTTGGCTCTTGAGCTTTAGCTAAAGATTCTTCTTGGGTGGTGCTATCATGGTTTTGCGCCGTTAAACTGGTGGATGTCAAGAAGCTAGCCAGTGCGGCATCTTTGCCAGAATTATCGCTTTGATAGCGGCACACATGTAGATTATGTCGCGCGCGAGTCATCGCTACAAAAAACAATCTTAAACAATCATCGTCGCTTTGCCCAGCTGGCTCTAGCGGCATATTATGAGGAAATTTTATGCTGCTTGATCTGCTGCGTGTGCCCGACCCCCAAATGTCTTCTTGGCAGCTTGTTATAAAAACAGTGCCAAATTCTAACCCTTTTGACTTGTGTGCGGTCATAACCTGAATTGCCGACGAATCTTCTTGGTGTTGCATGGTGTCAACTATGTTGATGTTGGTCTTTTGGTGCAGATCAACAAAATCTACGTAATTTGCTAATGTTAAGGCTTGATCTGGACGATATTCGCGTAATTTGTGTCTGATGGCAGATAGATTGCTAAGCATCGACAGATATTTTGCAGGATTTTCATTAAGCTGCCGGGCGTTAAAGTAATGTGCCCTAAACGGTGAGTTAAACTCTTCTACGGGGCCAGATTTGTCTGTTTCTTCGTCAGAATAATTATCATCAGAAACTTGCAGCTCGTTATTGCCAATTAACATATCTAGCATTTGCTCTAGTGGATCGCTTAGCGAGCGTTGACTGGCAATAATTAAAAACTCGGCAATGGCGCGCAGCCTGTCTTGCCTTTCTAGCATTAGTTCTAGCCAAAAACGACGTTGATTGTAAGAATCGATTGACAATTGCCAGATGTCTAAAGGTTTTATTCCCCAAAAATCGTAGCTTAAAAGCTCTGGCAGGTTGGATTCGGCAACGTCAAAACGTTGCTCGGCCAATGCAACAATTGTGCGTGCAAGTGTAATAAGCGCTCGGATGTGTTTGGCTTCAAGTACGTTGTTGCGGCGTTCGTAGTTTATAGCCAGGCCAGCATCTTGCAGGTATGGCAAAACTTCGGCAAGCTGTTTGTGGTTGCGTGCAAGAACGGCAATTTGGTTTGGCTCTGCCCCCTGCTTGATAAGCTTTTTAATTTCGTCTACTATCCAACTATATTGCGCGCTTGGGCTGACAAAATCGTGTAGCTGGCTAACAGTATTGGGAGCTTTAACGTGAGCCGTAAGTGTTTTGTTGATGTTTTTTATCTCTGTTTCTAGGCGGTATTGCCCCTGAGTTATTACCTCTCGGGCGCTTTGCAATACGGCGTTTGTAGAGCGGTAGTTATCAGTTAGTGTAATAATTACAGGATCTCTGTAAAGATCTTTAAACTGCAAAATGTTGCCAATTTCTGCGCCTTGAAAAGCGTAAATTGCTTGGTCGTCGTCGCCGACCGCCATGATGTTGGGTCTGCCGTTGTCAATTTCGTTATCTAGTAAACTTTGCAGTAAACGCATTTGTGCGACGTTCGTGTCTTGAAACTCGTCTACCAGTACATATTGGTAGGTCTCTTGCAAGTTGTAGCGCAAATCTGGGTAAACAATCATTGCCTGAACGACGTTTAAAATCATGTCATCAAAGTCAAACAATTCTTTTTTTTGCATGTCTAGCAAATAGTCTTGATATATTTTGGCAACGGTGCGTAACTTGTTGTTGCGTTTTTGATCTTTAAAAACGTATTTTTTGTTGGCATCGCGCTCTAGCCAGCGGTTGCGCCAGTTGGTTAGCGGTTTTGTGCTGCTAGATTCTGTGGCGGCATCTACGGCCTCGTAAAATTCGTGCAAACAGACTGTGGCTAACGGCTTTAAGACGGCAATTGGCGTTTTGGTGATTTTAATTTGGCTAAGTTGCTTGGCGGCTTCTGCACAATTTGCGATATCTTTTTTGCCTAGGCGTGGTACGTCAAAAGTTTTTGCCAAGATTGGCTCGGCTTTGGTTATAAATTTATCGTTGTGGTCCAAAATCGACAAAAGCTCATGGGGAGTTAACCCTGCTTTTTTAAGCTGTCCAATTGCGGCTTTTACGTCACGAATGGCAGTAAAATTGCCGTTCATTGTAGCAGCCAAGGGGCTGTTGTGAGGTAGCTTTTTAAAGATTGGCTCTAAAATCTCAAAGCTACTTAGTTCGTCTGCTGGTTTAAAGCGCGCACCTTCGTAAAAGAACTCTGGGTTGTGATTTATAACCTCTGTGCCAAAACTATGAAAGGTGTGAATAGCTACCTTGTAAGCATCTGGCCCAATTAAGCTTGCAAGACGCTGTCGCATGGCGGTTGCGCCAGATTCGGTAAAAGTCAAACAAAGTATGTTATTGGGCAGTGCATCTGTTTTGCGCAAAATGTTAGCCACGCGCATGCTCAATAACTGGGTTTTGCCAGTTCCTGGGCCAGCAACAACCATGACTGGGCCGTCAATAGTATCAACAGCCAATTGCTGGGTTGAGTTTAGTTGGTTGTATACTTCCTTAAAAGATGTCATTACTTAATAATTGTACTCTGCATCGAGGTGAATGACTATAAAATAATGTTGTATTTTATGTGCCCTCAGAATTAATCTGAGGGCACGGTTATGCGCGGCTACTTTTTGGCTGAAGAAGCTTCGGATGAGCCTTCCGCTGCGGTTGGTTTACAGAGAAGCAAAAACGCTCCGCGGTATCCGTCGAACATTCCACTGCTGATCCTGATCCTTGGTCTGTAGTTGTTGTCAATAAAAAGCTGCCAGATTTCGGCAAACCTGGGCCTTAAGCCGCTAGGCGTGTCAAAGACTCCTGCGGCGGTGTTGAACCCTTCTACAAAAACTTCTGCTTCGTTGCCGAGATGCATAGTCCATACTTCTGGGAACTCCTCAAAAGCACTGCCAATAATTTCTTTGGCATTGCGAATAGTGTGTATTAGGGATTCCTGGCCATCTAGCGACTCTGGCCCAAGCGGCTTGCCGTTTACAAGAAGGACATTGCCGTAGATGATACGCATTACAGGTGGCATGATTGCTCCCTTGACAGAACCTATTTGACATAAGAATTATATACCATATTAGTCAAATTATAAAAGTTGTCGTAAAATACTATTAATGGATGCGGTATATGACGATATTGCAATTGAGCATATTTGTGAGACTGAGTTTAATACTAAGCTAACAATTACGCGTGCGATTGTGCGTGGTGTTTCTGTAGGTATGGCCTCGCACGCTACTTTGTTTGACACCTCGAGTAGTGGTCATTTTTTGCTTGTTGCTTCCGCAAACATGATGACGCTGGGCGATGTTATTCAAATTGCTCGCCGTATGAATTTGATAGCAGAAAAGTTTATTCCACCAAGGGGCGACGATGAGTATTTTCAGCGCGTGGGGACTGCAAAGTTTAAGCAGCTGTTTCCGGGTAAATATATAACTAGTCGCGACGATACGCGTTACTACGAAAGTCTGGCGCGTTATAATCCGGCCCTTGTTGGCATTTCGCGTGTCAATGGTGAGATTAAAGGTTACGTTGTTTCTACGAAGCAATGGCGCAAGGTTTGCGATTATGTTTATAAGAAATAGCTAAACTGGACTTTACTAGAAATTTATTTAACTCTTGGTGATAATTTATGTGAATTAACCACAGATTTAGTAAAGGATTGATATGAAAATAAACGACACAATGCACACTGCCCAAGTTGCAATTCTGCGCGCATTGCTTTTTGCGCCAGATGCGAGCTTTGCTCAGTTGCAAAAGGCTAGCAAATTATCTAGCGATCATTTTAATTTTCATCTTAAAAGAATGATTGAACAAGATGTCGTTAAAAAGAACGAGCGTGGTAATTATTTACTAACGACCCACGGTAAAGAGTACGCTAATCGTTTTGACACAGATGAGCGAATTATCGAAAAACAGCCTAAAATTGCTGTTTGCTTAAAAATTATGCGTGACGATGGCTTGCTGCTTGTGCAACAAAGGCTTAAGCATCCGTATTACGGCTACTGGTGTCGCCCTACAGGCAAGGTGCGCTGGGGCGAGTCAATCTTGCAAACTGCTGCGCGCGAGCTTATGGAAGAAACGGGCCTGGAGGCTGATTTTGTTCTTGAGGAGCTTTATCATAAACAGGATTTTAACAAAGAGACTGGCGGACTTTTAGAAGATAAAATGTTTTTTATGATAGCATGTAACAATACTAGGGGCGATTTAATTGTGGAGTTTGAGGGTGGGCGCAATGCCTGGATGACACCAGAAGATTACGCATCGCAGGAGTTTACCTTTGGCGATGACTCGGCTACGTTGACTGACGTTTTTAAGCATCGACCGATAGATTTAATAGAGGCGCGACACGAATATTTGCCGCAGCACTACTAAATGTTTGGCGCAATATCTTTGGGGTCGCTGCCGTTTTTGTAAAATATTAGGTCGTAGTTTTGCATGCTCCAGGCGTGTTGTATGGGGTCGAGTATTCGCCATGAGGCTAAAACTTCGTCGCTGGTTGTAAACAGGTTTCTGTCTCCGCGAATTGCATCAACAAATACTTGCTCGTAGGCTTCGGGTAGGTCGTTAAAATGGTTGCTGTATGTAAAGTCAAATGGCACTTGCTTTAAGCTTTTACCGTAGCCTGGTTGTTTTACCCAAATGTCAAATTCTATGGCCTCTTGCGGTTGAATTCGCAAAACAAGCCTGTTGGCTTCTTGTTGATTTTGCTGCTTGTAGTTTATTCGAATTTCGATAGTTTTTTGGTTTAGGCTTTTGCCAGTGGTTAGCGTTATGGGTACGCCCTGCCATTTTTTGTCGTCAGAGAACAGTGTTACTGAAGCAAAAGTTTCTACTGTAGTTTGCGGATTATCAACTTCATGCCTATAGCTTTTGTACTGGCCACGAATCACCTGCTGGGCAATGTTTTGTGGTGGTTTTAGATTTTTTAAAGCTCTTAATCTTAGCTTTGGAATTTTAGACCAGTCGTTATCTTTTGGTAGGTCCATTAATGCCAGAGCCGCAAGTTGAACTAGGTGGCTTTGTACAACGTCGCGCAGAGCGCCTGTTTGTTCGTAAAAACTGCTACGGCCTTCAATGCCGATAGTCTCGCTAGAGATTATTTGGATAGATTTGATGTAGTTTTTATTCCAGGTGCGTTTAAATAGTGAGTTGCCTGATCTAAAGACGGTCAAATTTTGCACGGCTTCTTTTGCAAGGTAATGGTCTATGCGATAAATCTGTTGCTCGTTAAAATATTTGCGAATATCTTGTATGGTTTGTATGGCGGATTGTTCGTCTGTGCCAAATGGTTTTTCTAGTAGAAGTTTTACGGTTTTGTCCTTACCAAATCCTGCTTTGCCAAGAGACTTTATTACCGGTCGTGCAGCGTGTGGCGGAATTGACAAGTAAAAAAGCTTTTGTGCATTGCCGCCAAGATTTTGTTCTGTGGTGGCTAGTAGATTTTTAAGATCGGAGTAATCTTTGGTGTCAGAAAGGTCCATTTTGTGCATGCAGATAAAATCTTTTAAGCTGTCGACATCTTGCGTTAAAGCGTCTTTTGGCTGAATTTTCTGGCGCGAAATGCCAATAATTTTAAAATTGCTTGGCAATTCTCCCGCCCTGGCAATTTTGGATATGGCTGGTAAGAGTTTGCGCCGCGATAAATCGCCTGTTATGCCAACAATAACTAAAATGGTTGAATCTGGAGTGGTCTGCATAGTGTAATGATACTACTTTTTGCGCTATATTTGGTGTCTTTGGCTAAAATACAGGTCATTGTATAATATATTATAGTGCGTAAGTGCAGAGCGATCTAGTTTGGAGTGCCGAACATGACTATTGTAGTGGTCTATTCGCGTGAGCAAGCTCCTAAAAAGTTTGAGCGATCAATCTTTTTGATGGGCCCTACGCCTCGTTCGTCTTCGGTCAAATCCTGGCGAAGAGAGGCGTTAAGCTTACTGGCGCGTGCTGGATATGATGGCGTAGTCTTTGTGCCTGAGGATCGCCCAAATAAGAATGGGGATGTCACCTACAAAGCGCACTATAATGACCAGATTAGCTGGGAAACGAAGTGCTTGAATATGTCAGATGTTATTTTGGTCTGGGTCCCGCGCAATCTAGAGGTTATGCCAGCTTTTACGACGAATATTGAGTGGGGTGAGTGGAAGAGTTCAGGCAAGATTGTTTTTGGGGCACCACCAGATGCACCCAAGACAACGTATATGCGAACCTTTGCCGTTGAGAATCTTGTACCACATGCTTTTTCTCTTTCACAAACAGTTGCTGTTGCTTTGCAATTGCTTGGGCAAGGTAGCGTTCGCAGTGATGGTGATCGCGAAGTTCCATTGATGATTTGGCGTACATCGTCATTCCAGCAGTGGTATTCGACCTTGCGGGCTGGCGGTAATCGTATAGTGCACGCCAGAGTTTTGTCTACTATCAGGGCTCCAGGGTCGGTCGTACTATCGTGGACGATGAGCGTTCAGGTATATGCTGGTTATGCAAATGTAGTTATGCCAAACGAAATCATATCCTCTAGGCCAGATACGTGCTCGCTTGTGCTTTATCGCCATATGCGCCAGTCGCTTAAAAGCGAATTTGTCGTAGTAAGGGCGTTTAGTTCGTCGTTTGGCTTGACGTGGCGGTTGCCAAACTTGGTGATAAAACAGGGTTCAGGGTTTGTGGCAGAGGCTATTCATACGTGTTTTAGATCATTTTTTATAAATATTGATCGCGATCGTGTTAGGCTGCTTGAAAGTCATCAGGCAGACTCGAATACATCTGCCCATTATGTTCGAGGTGTTGCGGTAAGTCTTTCGATCGAGCAGATTAAGTCTTTAAGGGGTATTAGTGTCGTAGGCGAGCGTGGTGCACGTCTTCCAGTCGAGATAATCACTTTAAAGCAAGCGCTTGGCAGTAAAATGACAGATTGGTCAACCTTGAGTATGATGATGTCTGCGTGGCATGCGAAGTAGCTTATGACGGCACGATATAATAACCGTGCCGTCATTAAAAAATCTAGTATAATTTAGCTATGATACATTTGCATTACAATTCTGCGTTAGATGAAAAAATTGCAGCAATGCGAGCAGGTCTAAAAAATTATCTTGTAAGGCTAAACCACGTTGTATCCGAAGGCGGATATAGCCAGAGCGAGGCCTCAATAAACTTGCCTGTGGATGCCAGGCTTTTAGTAGAAGTTCAGCAGCTTGCGGTTAAAAAGGTTACCCCTCGGCTAAAATACCATATCGTAGTTGGCATTGGCGGCTCGAACCTTGGCGCGAAAGCAATATATGATGCATTACTAGGCTACGATGATGTGATAGAGTCTGTGCAGTACCCAAAACTAATTTTTGTCGAAACTGTAGATGCGGATTTTTTGCAGGCAATTGTAAAGATGATTGGCAAGCTAGAATTGCCAGATCAAGTTTTAGTCAGCGTTATTAGTAAGTCTGGTGGTACAACAGAAACAATTGCAAATTTTGAGATTGTTACACACGCTTTAACTGGCAGATTTGGTGAGCAATCTTTGCAAAGGGTGGTGGTTATAACAGATGATGACTCTGAGCTTTGGCGGGCTGCGCAGCAAAAAAATATTGATCGCTTAAGTATTCCAAGGTATGTTGGCGGCCGTTATTCTGTTTTTTCTGCGGCAGGACTCTTTCCTCTTGAGACTGTTGGAATAGATACGGTTGAGCTGCTGCAGGGTGCTTTAGAAATGCGCGATAAATGTTTGGCAGATGGCGAGCATTGTGTAGCAATGACGTCTGCTTGCCTGCTTAATTATTATCGCCTGCAGTCAAAATCCATAAACGACAATTTTATTTTTAGCCCAAGACTTGAGTCTGTTGGTAAATGGTATAGACAGCTTATTGCAGAAAGTATTGGCAAGCAAAAAGATCTAAGCGATCAAGATGTCTATGTTGGTATTACTCCTATTGTTAGCATTGGGTCGACGGATTTGCATTCCGTAGGACAACTTTATTTAGGTGGGCCAAAAGATAAATTTACTACTTTTGTGAGTGTAGATGATGAGACGCATTTGGACGTTCCTGCAGAAAGATTGCTGCCACAAATCACTCCAATGATTAATCAAAAGTCTGCTCAAGAAATTATGCATGCTATTCTGGATGGTACTATGGCGGCCTATCAAAAGGCGAATTTGCCATATGTGCATGTTGCGCTAGACGAAATTAATGCTCATGATTTAGGCGCGTACTTGCAATTTAAAATGATTGAAGTTATGTACCTTGCTCAACTTATGAATGTGAATGCTTTTGATCAACCAAACGTTGATCTGTATAAAATTGAAACCAAGAATATTCTAGAAAACGAAGTATGATCAAGCTTGACATTAATTTTTAGTCCAAGAAGTGCGTAAGCTATTGTCGCCTTTCTTTTGCTCCGCTGTTTTTATGGCGGGGTTTATGTTTGTTGAATTCTTGATTTATGCGATAAATAAGGAGATAATTTAAGTAGCAAATAAGCGTAATCGTTTAGGAGTGTCACTTGTGATCTTAGATCAAGACAATAATGTAGAACTATCAACGCAGACCCCAGCTCCTGCAACAATACCTGTAAACGAAAAACCTCAGCGCGGCTCAAAAAGAGGCCCGTTATTGATTGCCATAATGGTTGTTGTTGCTGCGATTGTTATCGGCGTTTCGGTGTTTTTTGTTATGCAAAATGCTGCTCGTCCAGCGGCTAAAATCAAAGTTGGCGTTATGATGGCCTTTAGTGGCGGATCTAGCAATATGGGCTACGGCGCTATGAAAGGTGTTTTGCTTGCCAAGGAGCAGCTTGCCGCAGACAATATTGAGATTATCCAGATGGACTCAAAATGTGATCCAAAGGTTGCAGCCGAAGCGGTAAAGGAGCTTATAAATCAAGGAGTGGTCGCGATTATTGGTGAGGGTTGTTCAAGCGCAACAGTCGCCGCTTTGCCTGCTGCGAATAATGCCAAAGTTGTAATAATTAGCCCTTCTGCATCGAGTCCAACGCTAAGTATTCCAGATGACTACTTTTTTAGGGTAATCCCCTCAGATAATTATCAGGGGCGGTTTATGGCCCAAGCAATTTACGATCGAGGCATTAGAGATGTAGCGGTGTTTTATACAAATGAACCCTACGGCAGTGGTATGAATACTGTTTTTCGAGAGCAATTTGAAGCTTTGGGTGGTAAGGTTGTAGCGACAGCTTCGGCTGAGTCTGACATTATTAACCTTGATCAGCAAATCGATGAGTTAAAGAAAGCCAATCCAGAAGCGCTATTTATTGCACCAAACTCTGTAGTTACTGCCACCGCAGTTATGAAGATCGCCCGCGAAAAAGGCATGACCGTGCCATTTTTTGGGGCAGATATATTATATGATAATACTATTATCACCAACGATCCAGAATCTGCCGAGGGCACAATTGTCTCTACCTTCCCTACCGGCAACAAGGAATTTAAGCAAGCGTTGTTTAACGAATACCAAAAAAACGAACAGCTTTACGCTGCCGCTCAGGCATATGATGTAATACATGTCTTGCAGCTAGCCACTCAGCAGGGTGCCATCACAGGAGAAGGAATAAAAGACATACTACCAAGTATATCTTTTGATGGAGTTTCAGCCTATATACAGTTCGATGATAACGGTGACGAAGTCTTTAACGATAACTACAAATATGACCTATTTCAGGTAAAAGATGGGGCCTTTGAACTGGTTGAGTAGTGAGTAAAAAGCGTGAACATACGTCGTAAGCTAACGGTACTAATGCTGACTATCGGTCTATTGCCGACCTTGCTTGTGAGCATTATTGCTTACGTTACCATTAGTAGCGAACTTAACAATAATACCTATAACCAATTAACCTCGGCCGTTAGTAAGCAAGAACAAAAAATATCTAGCATACTTCAAAAAAAGCAAGAAGAAGTTATTAAGTTATCTAATCGCTTTGACTTGCAGAGTGCGTTGGGCAGTTATCTCGAGTCAGATAGTAGCTCAAGCGCAAAAGATTTGTATGATATAGTTTTTGCTAAAAAAATTGAAGTTACAGACATTCAGGCTGTTTATGTTGCTAAGTTGGACGGGACGGTAATTGCCTCAACCTTAAGCAGCGGACAAGAAGTTAGGCTATCTGAGCAAGAGTATAGTATGCCAAGTGGCAAAAGCACGGTATTTTTTATACGTGAAGACGCTAAAGACGGCATAAATAAGCTTTATATAAGCACTAAAATCAATGTCAATAAGCAAGAATCTGGCATATTGACCGTGATATTTAGGGCAGACGATCTAATAGCTGCCGTGCAAGACTATACAGGGTTGGGCAATACCGGAGAAACCATTGTTGCGGCTAAAGACATTGCCGGAAACTCTGTAAGTTTGTTTCCGCTAAGATTCAATACAGATGCTGCTCTAAAGGTTAACGTTAATAGTTTAGACCTGTTTGCGTCGGATGGTACGACCTACCAAAAAGAAAAAGACTATCGCGACGTCGAAGTAATAGAAGCCACTCGTCTAATTAGCTTTGCAGATTGGGTTGTGGCTGTAAAAATAGATAAATCAGAAGCAACGGCACCCGTGAACCAAATGCGCGATGGTTTAATATCCGTGGTCTTTTTGTCTGCAGCTGTAATTGTAGTTGCGGCATTATTTATGGCGCAGTTTTTTACTGGACCAATATTAAACATCGCTCGCATCGCCGAAAAAATTGGTCGTGGAGATTTTTCGGCTCGTACTAATGTTGATCGCAACGACGAAATTGGAACACTAGCCAGCAGTGTAAATACGATGGGTGCTAGCTTGAGTGAGTTTGTGCAGAGCATTGAGTCTGAACGAAAACGGCTAGAGATAATTTTAAACAGCACGGAAGAAACCATATTGGCGGTAAATCCTGATGGAAAAATAATATCTGCAAATAGCAGTGTTGCTACTTTAACTGGGCTGCCAGTAGACAACGTTGTTGGGCAAAAAATGCAAGATGTTTTTGAGTGGCTAAGAGATTTGCAGCCTGTAGATATTAATTTTGCCGAGCCAGGGGAATACTCTGATTTGCAATATAAAAACTCTTTAGGAATTGTGCATTATGTAAAACTGGTCGTTGTTCATCTGCGCGGTATTAACGATGCTGAATTTGCTTCGCAGTCAATTATTACTATTCATGATCAAACCAAGAGTCGTGAGCTAGAAAACATGAAGATAGATTTTGTTTCTATGGCGGCGCACGAACTTCGAACTCCCCTTGCAGCTATACGTGGCTATCTAGAACTAATGACCTACAAAGAAAAAAATCAAATTAATGCTGAAATGAAAAAATATTTACACCAGGCTTTAAAAAGCACTTCAGAACTTGGTGGTCTGATTAATAATTTGCTTGATGTAACCAGGATAGAGCGTGGCACTCTTGCTCTTGAGTTGGGTAGAGTTGACATTGCTAAGGTTGTAGATGAATCAATTAACGACGCGCGCTTTATGGCTGAAGGCAAAAACTTGATTCTTACCTGTCATTGTAATACTAGCGGTGAATACGTTATCGGTGACGCTACAGCGCTGCATGAAGTATTTAATAATCTTTTGAGTAATGCTGTAAATTATACCCCTTCAGGTAGAATTGATGTTTATTTGCAGCGCATTGATGGCAATTATGAAATTCGTGTAGTCGATACGGGTATTGGCATCCCAATTGAGGCTCTTCCAAATTTGTTTACCAAGTTCTATAGAGTAAAAAGCGGTCTTAGCAGTGGCAGCACAGGCACCGGGCTTGGTCTGTTTATTGCTAAATCTATTGTAGAGCGACACAAAGGCGCAATTAAGGTAGAATCAGAAGAAGGAATGGGCTCAACCTTTAAGGTAGTGTTGCCTGTGTATAGTGATGAACGCTTAGCAGAGGTTCGCAAGCAAGAGCCCGTAGCAATTAGGAGGGATCGTGGCTGGTTTACGCAAGATATTACTCGTTGAAGACAACAATGATCTGCGGCATTTGTATCGTACGTTTTTTGAGTATAATCATTTTGAAGTTGCCGAAGCCGTAGATGGCGATGATGCGTTAACGGTTGCTCCAAAATTTAAACCAGATATTGTTTTTTTAGATATTATGATGCCAAAAAAAGATGGCTTTGAAGTTCTAAAGCTTTTGCGCCGCAAGCCAGAATATGGTTGCACAAAGGCCAAAATTGTGCTTCTTACTAATCTGGGCGATGGCACTAAGCTTAGCCAAGAAGTCAGAGACGACATGGATGGTTATGTTATTAAGGCAGAGATTGTCTTAAACGATTTATTAAAAATTATTGAATCATTGGAGTAAAAATGAAAATCACAAAATTTGTACACTCTTGCTTATTGGTTGAAGACTCTGGTAGTACGGCACTATTTGACCCCGGCAATTTTAGCTATGATGCAGGCTTTTTTACGCCTTTGAGTTTTAATGCTCTTGACGATATAATCATTACACACGCACATTCTGACCACTGTCATATCCCCTTGCTGCACGAGCTGGTCAAGGCGTTTCCTAATGTTGTAATAACCACAATACCAGATGTGGCCTCAAAGCTAACAGCGCTTGGCTTTTCTAATGTTAAAACAGAGGGTAATGCTAATATTAAGATGTTTGCCGTAAATCACGAGCCAGTTGAGCCAGTAGGTAAAACCCCTGCTAACACCGGATTTCATTATTTAGATAAAATTACCAATCCTGGTGATGGCTATGGCTTTACGCAAAGCAAAGACATTTTGATACTGCCGGTCACAGCTCCCTGGGGGTGTCTTGTTAAGGCGGCCGAACTGATATTACAGCTAAAGCCAAAGTACGTTATTCCTGTACACGATTGGCACTGGAACGTGACCGCCCGGCAGCAAGCGTATATCACCTTGCAGGATTTTTGCGATCAAAATGGCATTACTTTTTTGAGCCCTGTGGACGGCAAGGCAATGCAAATCGAAGCTTAGCGTATATATTGACAATTTGTGCAAATTTATTTACACTGCTCTGGGTTTTGTTCGATAAAAACAATAGGAGGAGCCGTGCAGTGGGCTAGGTTGGTTGTAACAGCTAGTCGTTTTTTTGCACTTGCAGTAAATGCTTTAATGGCTGCGCTTGTTTTGTGCAGCTTGCTTCCGCAAGACTTCTTTAATATATTTTCGTTGCTTATGGTGTATGCAACGATTGCCGCTTACGTGCTATATTTTGTATGTAAAGCGTTTATGCTTGCCGTGCTACGCTCTAGCATCTGGGCGGCAAGTGGAAACCTGGCGAGGTTTTGCACGATGGCGCTTGTGCCCGCAGCTTCTATCGTTGTCTGTTTAGTTGACCCCAGCCAACTTTTGGTACTGATTCTTGTTGTTGTGTGCTCACTTCTCTTTAATTTGTATGATTGGCAATATGATCGCAAGGCACGCCGAGCCCCAGATCACCCAATGTAGTAACTGTTGTGTAAGCCTCTCAAATCAGTGCAAGTGCCAAGATTTGAGAGGCTTTTGATACATATGCCTAAGGGCTTGTCGTGGTTTCTGTATCTGTGCTGCTAGTATCGGTGTCTGCGTCTGTGTCGGTGCTTGTCCCTGCGTCTGTGTCGTCGCTGGTTTCTGTATCTGTGCTCGTATCAGTATCTGTATCCGTGTTAACGCTTTCGTCTACGGTTTCTTCTTCGTCTGTTGCGGAGTCAGCCGAAGATGTGCTTTCAGTATTTTCTTCCTCCTCAACGGTTTCAGCGTTGCACTCGGCAGACGGAACGCCTGTGGCGCGGAAGTACTCTGTGTAGGTGTTATCGCCTGCGTTTTTAGCTATAGCTTCTTCGCCTTTGCAGACTTGCAGCGCAACAACGCCAGAAGGCTGTACAAATTGCTCAAAGTCTGTGCCGGCTAGCGCCTGCTGCATAAATTGCTTCCATATTGGCCCTGAGCCAGAAGATCCAGCAATTGAACTCATAGCTGAATTGTCATTGTTACCGATCCACACACCCACTGCCAAGCTTGGCGTGTAGCCTATCGTCCAGGCGTCGCGGTAATCTTCGGTTGTGCCAGTTTTTACTGCGGCCGGCCGACCGTTAGATAAGGTTAAACTCGAGCCAAATGTAGGTGTGCGTGCGGAATTGTCAGACAGTATAGAAGATATTATGTATGAAGTCTGTTCGCTGATGGCGCTACTGCTTTTGGCTTCGCTGATGTAGATTTCTTTGTCGTTTTTATCATAAATACTTAAAATGGTGCGCGTTGTGTTGAGTTTACCGCTGTTTGCAAATGTTGCGTAGGCGTTTGTCATCTCGGTTAGTCTAGCTTGCCCACTACCCAGTGCAAGTGGTAGGCCATAGTTTGCGGCCGAGTCTGTAAGTGTGGTTATGCCCATCTTTTCGGCTTGATCCATTACCTCTTGAACTCCAGCTTTTTGCATGGCAAGCACGGCCGGAATGTTTAGCGAGTTAGCTAGCGCGTATCGCGTTGTTACGTCTCCATAAAAACGACCACTGTAGTTTTGAGGTTTGTAGCCACCAAAATCCGTTGATTTATCTTCAAAGATTGTTGCTGCGGTTATATCGCGCTGTTCAATACCTGTGGCATATACTATTGGTTTAAATGATGATCCTGGCTGTCTTTCGGCCGTGGCCATGTTGAGCTTTCCAAAGCTTTCGTCGTTGTAGTCTTTACTGCCAACCATGGTTAGTATTTCACCAGTTTTAGGGTCAATGGCAACCAGGCTGCCGTTGCTTACGTTGCTGCTGGCTAGTTTGTCTACTTGAGCTGCTACAATCTCTTCGGCCTTCTTTTGCCACTCAAGGTTAATGGTTGTTTTGACTTTGTAGCCCGAATGCGAAATTTCTTGCTCTCCGTATTTTTCTATTAGTTCATCACGCACCATTAATGCAAAGTGTGGTGCTTTATATTCGGATGCGTCTTCTGCAGAAGAGCTGTAAGTTAACTCTTGAGCAAATGCGGCATCCGCATCAGATTCGCTTAGGTAGCCGTCGTCTTGCATACGTTCAAGCACGTATTCTTGCCTTTCTTTTGCGTATTCTGGATTGCCAGATATCGGAGAATAAGCAGAAGGCGCTGGCAATATGCCTATCAGCATGCTAGCTTCTGCAGCGCTTAAGTCTTTGGCTGGTTTGTCGAAGTACGTTTTTGCAGCGTCTTCTATGCCAAACGCGCCTTCGCCAAAATATACGGAGTTTAAGTACATCTCTAAAATTTCGTCTTTACTGTAGCGTCGTTCAATCTCTACCGCTAAAACAAATTCTTGGTATTTACGAAATATATTGCGGTCTTGTGTTAGTAGAGCGTTTTTAACAAGCTGTTGGGTTATGGTCGAACCACCTCCAGAATTGCCAGCGGAAAGCACATTTTTAAATATTGCCGACACCACCCCTGGAATAGAAAAACCAGAGTGTTTATAAAAATCTTTGTCTTCAGAGGCAATCAGGGCATCTTTGGTGTATTGCGAAATGTCGCTAAGGGGTACATAAGTGTCGCTGTGTGCGTTATAAAATTCGTAAAACACCTCGCCGTTGCGGTCAAGTAGACTAACACCAGTTTTGTTTTTGTTCATGATATTTTCTTTACTAGAAAGCGTAGAAGCAAAAACAATTGTAGTAATAACTGCAATTACAGCCAAAACTAAAACAACAACTCCTGTAATTAATGCAATCTGTTTTGGTTTTGACATTTTAAAAAACCACTCAAAACGACCATATAGCCAGCCAAAGTGATCTTTAACCCAACTGGGTTTTTGTCTTCGATAGGGCGACTTAACTGATGCGCGTCTTCTTGTTTTTTTTCTGATCATTACGTTTATTATACTACAAAAAATAGCGATAACGCATGTAGCAGTTTGATCTGAAAGCTTTTATTTTTTGAAAAGTATGATATAACTAATGAGTCGGTTTTGCCTGACTGCACAAAGGAGTTTGCGATGAGGTCCACCCTAAGCCCAGAATATCATCAGCTCACCCCGGAGAGCGCTCCGGCTTTGTTGACTCTACTACAGCACTTAGGGGCGTTTGGTCCTGTCGGAGTTAGTGCAAGTAAGTCCTTGGGCTTTGCGCCTTCTGATGCCGTATGTCTCGTATTTACTCTTCGAGATTACTCGGGGGTTCGGCTTATTGAGTGTGCTTATAGTTGCACTGTTATGCCTATTCCAGCTATGCCGCTTGGCTTTGTTCCACGAAAAGAAGGCGATTGCGTGGCTTTTTATAAAATCAACGGCAACACCGTAAGTTTTAAATACTGGTTGTTTGGTGCTGATGATTATACCGAGCGAACATTCACATTTTCAGTCTAGCAAAATCATAATGCCCTGCTGTTTAGCGGGGCATTTGCAATTTTACTTTTAATACAGTTTTATGCCGGTGGTAGGGCTGTCTCTATCTTTTGTTCGTCTTTGGCAATGCAATGCCCTTCTTCGTCTACGCTGTAAGTTAGGATGGTTCCAAAAATCATTTCTACGCTGGCAATATCTTTGTCGCTAATTTCGTCGATGTACTTCATTAGGGCGCGAATTGAGTTGCCGTGCGCCACGATTAGCACGTTTTTACCCTCAATTAACTGAGGTACAATCGTCTCTTTGTAGAAAGGTATGGCGCGTGCGTATACGTCTTTTAGCATTTCTCCGCCAGGAATTGGGCAATCCCAGTCGCGGCGAATGCTGTTAAATTTTTCTTCGCCTACTTTATCTTTGACCTGCCACTTGTTCATGCTCGTATATTCGCCGTAGTCGCGCTCGTTGATTGCGCTAGCCTTCTTGTATGGCAAATCTGTTTGCCCTTGAGTTTTTAGTACGGCCTGCAGAGTTTCTAGTGTGCGAACTTGCTCAGAAACGTAAGCAATATCAAAATGAACGTCGGTTAGCGCTTCGCCCATTTTTTCGGCATCTTGCTCGCCTTTTTTTGTAATATGAATATTTGTTAATCCTGTCCATTGGCCAGTGGCGTTCCATTCTGATTCGCCATGACGAAGGATGTAAAGTTTACCTTTGCTCATACTGTAGGTACCTCTTTTTTGTCAAAAAACTTAGCAATACTGTCTGCAGTGGTTTGATTAATTCGCTCCAGAGCTTCGGCTGTATTATAAGCGTTGTGGTTAGTAATAATGACATTTGACATGTCTTGCAGTGCGCTAATTGCCACTGCATGATTGAGTATGTCCTTTGAGGCATCCTTTTGTGAAGCCAAATCCGCTACCTCATCTGTTTTTAATAGCTTTTCGTCTTCTAAAACGTCTAATCCTGCGGCGCTAAGTTGCATGTTGTCTAGCGCACGAACAAGCGCAGCTGTATCTACAAGTTCGCCTCGGGCAGTATTTATTAAAATGGCGCCTTTTTTGGTTTTTGCAAAAGTTTTGTCGTTAATAAAGTGATGATTTTGATCTGGAAAGTACGGAACATGCAAGGTAATTACGTCGCTATTTTTTAACAACTCGTCAAGCGGTTTGTATGTAAAACCAATTTCGCCAGCTGCGTCTGGCCGCTCGTAAATGTCGTAGCCTAAAATGTTCATTCCAAAGCCGCGGGCAATTTTTGCAACTCCCAAGCCAATGCTGCCTGTGCCGATAATTCCAATGGTTTTGCCATGCAAGTCCATTCCTTGCTCTGCTGATCTGTTTGGATCGCAAGTATTGGTTTGTGTTATAACTCTTGTCATGCGACGGGTTAACATAAGTAAAAGTGTAAACGCATATTCGGCCACTGTGCTGCCACCATATGATGGTACGTTAACAACGGTTACGCCATGGTCTTTGGCGGCCTTTAGATCAACATTGTTGTATCCCGTCGATCGGCAAGCTATTAGCTTAAGCCTGGGTAGTGCTTTAATAATGTCTTTTGTAACGGGAACATCTACAAAAACAGAAAGAACCTCGGTGTCTTTGTCTAGCTCGCTTATATTAATTTCGCATGGATAAAATGCTAATTCGTGCTTTGTGTCTTTAAAATAATTTTTAAAAAATGATCTGTCTTCAGCTTTGGCGCTGTAAAATGCTATCTTGCTCATATGTACATTGTGTCATTTTATGTGGTGACGTGCAAAGCTGATTTTTTAAAATCAAAACAATACGCGAGTGGTAATGGCACGCTTTTAAGGGGCTTGGCTTTTGTATAAAAAATATACACAAACAAGTCAATTGTTGAGGTGTGGAGGTGTAAAAAGAAATGCGGCGCTCGATTGCGAGCGCCGCTTGGCTACAGAGTCATGAGTATTGCAAATGCTGCAACGACTGCAAGCACAAAAACCAGCACGGCTACCAGATTTGCTGTGTAAATGCTGTTATCATTTTGCGTTGTGGGTTCAGTGTCACTATCTGTGCCTCGTAGGTCGACTACCTCTCCTTCAGTTTCTACGCTAGCGTCTGGTGGTACGAATACTGTTGGATTGGCGGGATGTGAAAATGTTTCGCTCCCTACGGTTACTGTTTGGTTCTGCATGCAAATACTCTCCACGTACCAAGAGCTAGTTCTGTGTCCGCTACCAGGAATGACGCTGATTTTGAGTGTATTGTCGTCAACACTGTATTGTGTATTGGCGCCAAGCGTAAAGATTCCGGCGTTTGTAGACCTGATGTAAACTCTTTTGCCATTGGGCGCGCAAACGCGGACTAGATTGATAGTCGGCTTGTTTGGGAAACGAATATCGCTCATCAAAGCACCTTTCGAAAACGAAGGTAGAACCTCTAATTGCAATTATATAATATATAGTGGCTAATTGCAATAGATGATCTGTCAAAACTGCTCTTTGTGATTGGTGGCCTTGTCAGGGCGGAACCGTCAGGCTTGTCGAGAGGTTTCATATATCAGCTTAATATCAGCTTATATGCGTTACAATTAGGGCGTGAGAATTTTAATTATCGAAGACGAACACAAAATTGCCAATGCAATAAAGCAAGGGCTCGAGCAAGAGTATTTTGCTGTTGATGTTGTTTACGATGGCGAAGAAGGTCTAAACACTGCCGACACTGGCGAGTACGATTTAATTGTGCTTGATCGAATGTTGCCGGGTATGGACGGAATCGCTATTTGCAACAGCTTGCGTCAGCAAAAGATACATACACCTATATTAATGCTAACTGCCAAAGACCAAATACGCGACAGAGTAGAAGGGCTGGATTCTGGTGCTGATGACTATTTGGTAAAGCCGTTCTCTTTTGAGGAGCTGCTGGCCCGCATTCGCGCTTTGTTGCGCCGTCCTCATGACGCGCAAGGTATAACTTTGCAGGTTCAAGATTTAACACTAGATACTGTGAGCTATCAGGTAAAACGTGCTGGAAAAGAGATATCTTTGTCTAGTAAGGAGTTTGCGTTGCTAGAGTATTTAATGCGCAATGCAGGCCGCGTGCTTTCTAAAGACAACATAATAATGCATGTTTGGGATTTTGACTCTGATATCTTGCCAAATACTGTAGAGGCTTACATCGGTTATTTGCGCAATAAAATTGATCGTCCATTTAAAACTGGCGAGCTAATTCATACTGTTCGTGGTTTTGGGTATAAAATAGACTAAAGACATGATTAAATCTGCAATATTACGACTAACAGCTTGGTATCTTGGCATTATTATGGTGTTGAGTATTGGGTTTAGCGTGGCCATGTTTCAAATTTATAAATCACAATTAAATGACGAGCTGCGCGCTCCTAGCCCAAGCAATGTTACCAGGCAGCTGTCGCAAATTGAAGGTTATGATATTTTTAGACAACAACAGGTTGATAAGATATTAAGCAGTATAGCTCAGGGGCTGATTTTGCTTAACGCTGCAATGCTGGGCGCTGGTGGCGCGGTAAGTTACTTTTTGGCGCGAAAAAACTTGCAGCCAGTGGCAGATGCCATGGAGGCACAAAGCCGCTTTACGGCAGATGCTTCGCACGAGCTTCGTACTCCCCTAACTGCTATGCAGACAGAGATAGAGGTCGCTCTGCGCGAAAAAGATTTAAGTGTCAAGCAAGCAAAAGCTTTGCTGCAAAGTAATTTAGAAGAAGTTGCCAAGCTTAAGGCGCTGTCAGAGGGCTTACTAAAGCTTGCTCACTCCACTGGCAAGGAATTGCCCTTGCAGGTAGAGTCCGTTGATAAAATTGTTACGGAGGCCATAAATCGCGTAATTCCATCTGCACAGCTAAAAGATATAAGTATAGATAATGCAGTAAAGCCTTACAAGGTTAATGCAGAAGCCCAAAGTCTAACTGAGCTTTTTGTGATTTTAATTGACAATGCAATAAAATATAGTGACCTAAAATCCGAAATTACTGTAGTTAGCAAAACGCAGAACAAAACTGTTCATATAAGTGTGATTGACCGAGGTTGTGGCATAAAAGCCAGCGATTTGCCGCATATTTTTGACAGGTTTTACAGAAGTGACCCATCGCGCTCAAAAGAAAAAACTGATGGTTATGGCCTTGGTCTATCTATTGCCCACAAAATTATTGAAGCCCACAAAGGCTCAATAGAAGTGCGAAGCTTGCCGGGTAAGGGCGCTACCTTTACTGTAAAAATGCCGCGTGTAGAATAATAAAAACAAACGGCCTCGTTTTGCACAAGCTTGAACTTTATGCAAAACGAGGCCTCGTGACTTTTTATCCGCAGGGACTGCTTACTGCTTTTGCTGTGATTGGCTCTAACTGATCGTCGCTGGTGATTGCGACGTGATCGCCGGGTTTAAACTTGCCTTCGTTGGCCTTGGCGTTGTCGCTGTGTAGCTTGACGGTTTTAGAGCGGTTGTTAAGGCTGCGCAACTTAATCGTTAGTACGCTACTGTGTCTGATACCAAAGAACCAAGATATTTCCTGATAATCTACGTGTGTTACGATGCCGTTTATGCTGTCGTTTTTGTGAGATTTTAGATAGTCGTCTACAGAGCTGACTGCTCCATAGGGGTTGCATCCACCGGATTCTTCGGTAGTTTTGGTGTCTGCAACGTTGAAGACAATTAACAGCATGACGGCTATAAATGCCAGCAGTGCGGCAAAGAATCTTCTAAGCGTCCAAAAATCCTTTACGATATCAATCATTGTCTCTCCCTGAGTAATCTGCAGTCGAACTGAACTATTATGGCAGGTACTGTATTTTTTGTCAATATTAAGCTCATTCTCAGTTGCCCACTATATATTGCTGTTGTAAACAAAGGAAAATCGATGAATGTCATAACCAGGGGCATACGTAACGTGTTCAGAAACGGTATTCGAACCTTTTCGATTATCGTTATTTTGGGCATTAGTGTTGGCCTCGCTATTTCTATGCTTGTGGCGCGGCAAGCCGTGCAAAGCAAAATAGAGTCTGTAAAAAGCTCAATTGGCAACACAATTACTATTTCGCCTGCTGGAACTCGTGGATTCGAGGGCGGTGGCGAACCCTTGACCAACGCACAGCTAGACAAAGTGTCTAGTTTAGTTAATGTTTCGTCTGTGGTGCGAATTTTAAGCGATCGCCTAACAACAAGTAACACTAGCTTAGTGTCTGCCGTTGAGGCTGGTTCGCTTGGTAAAAGACAGGCGCAGAATTCGGGTATCGAAATGTCTCCTCCGTCTGGTGGAGGACAATTTGGTGGATCATCTAGCTCGTCAAGCGAAGGTGAAAGAAGCTTTACTCCCCCAGTTACGGTTACTGGCACAAGTGATCCATCTAGCTCGGTATCATTTAGCGGTAGTGCAGTAAGTATATCAAGTGGTACGGTGTTTGATTCTGCAAGTGCTTCAAACGTTGCCATCTTGGGCGCGGGCATAGCCGAAAAAAATAGCCTGTCTGTAGGATCAACTTTTACGGCTTACGACCAAGAAGTTACCGTTGTAGCAATATATGATGCTGGCAATGATTTTTCTAACAACGGTGTTGTGATGCCTATTGCTACATTGCAAAAGCTATCAGATCAGTCAGGCAGCATCACAAGTGCAACTGTTGTTGTAGACTCAATTGACAACGTGGACTCTGTAGTAACTAGCGTAGAAAGTGCGCTTGGTGACTCAGCAGATGTTGTTAGTCAAAAAGATACTGCTACGCAAGCAGTAGAACCCTTAGAGAACATTAAAAACATCACGCTATTTAGCCTGCTTTGCGCAGTTGTGGCAGGCGCGACAATAATCTTGCTAACCATGATTATGATTGTGCGCGAGCGACGTCGTGAAATTGGCGTATTAAAAGCTATTGGCGCATCAAACCTAAGAGTTATGGTGCAGTTTATGTCAGAATCAGTAACGCTAACTATGCTTGGCGCAGTTGTAGGTGCTGTAATAGGAATAGCCGCTGCAAATCCACTGACCCAATTGTTAGTAACATCAAGTAGCAATACTTCAGGCGGCAACGGTATGTCTGGTGCAGGTGGCCCGGGCAAAATGGGCGCGAGTGTAGTCTCTGGCGGGCTAAATTTGCAAGGAATAAACGCAACAATTGGCTGGGATATTTTACTATACGGATTACTTGCAGCGCTGTTTATCGCAATTGTTGGATCGGCGGCTGCATCGTGGTTAATTGGTAAAATTCGCCCAGCAGAAGTAATGAGGGCAGAATAATGCTACAAGTAATAAATGTAACCAGGCAATTCACCTCTGGCGATGTGGTAGTAAAAGCCGTAGATAATGTAAGCTTTAAAGTTCCGCAGGGCTGCTTTGCCTCAATAATTGGCAAAAGTGGTAGCGGTAAAAGTACGCTACTGTCATTGCTTGGAGCTTTAGACAAGCCAAGCTCAGGAAAAATCGTTGTAGGCGGCAAAGATATTGCTGACATGAACGAGCGCGCAGTAAACACCTACCGCCGCAAAGAAATAGGCTTTGTGTTTCAAAACTATAACCTGGTTCCAAACCTATCCGCAATAGAAAACGTAATGTTGCCAATGGAGTTTGCCAGAACAAGTGTAAATGATCGTCGTTTGCGTGCAACAGAGCTTTTAGAACAAGTTGGCATAACTGGCGACAAACAACAGCGCAGACCTGGGCGACTATCTGGTGGCGAACAACAGCGCGTGTCTATTGCCAGAGCTTTAGCTAATCAGCCAAAGCTGATTTTGGCAGACGAGCCAACTGGCAACCTAGACAGTCAAACTGGTAAGATGATTTTTGATCTACTGCATAATCTAGCAAAGACTGAAAAAACCACTATCATTGCTGTAACGCACGACCTGTCTATTGCGGGTAAAACCGACATGACCTTTACGTTAAATGATGGCAAAATAAAAAGTTAGCAAAAGTTTAAGTTGGTCGCATCTTATGGCTCAGGTGCTTATAGGCACGCCCCCCATCTGACCCGCCTGAGCCGCAAGATGCGACCAATAAACTTCTTTGCTAGAACACTTTACTTTATGTGTTATAATTACATCACTAGAAGAAGCTGTAAGCTCTAGAAAATATTACACTATGCGTTCGTTCGAGGAGCAGCAAACTGGTAGTTGCCAGTTTACCTCAGGAACAAGAGAGGAAAATAAGTAACATAAATGGCAACTAAGCTGTTTGTAGGTTCGCTGCCCTATAGCACGACAAGTGAAGATCTTGAGCAAATTTTTGCCGAGATTGGTACAGTAACTTCAGCACAGGTTATCGTTGACCGCGACACTAACAGGTCAAAAGGTTTTGGCTTTGTAGAGATGGAAAACGACGATCAAGCTAAAGAAGCTATTGAAAAGCTAAATGGTAAAGACGTTGAAGGCCGACAGATCACCGTAGGAGAGGCTCGCCCACGCGAAGACCGTCCACGAAACGAAGGTCGTTTTGGTGGCAACGGCGGTGGTTATGGCGACCGACGCCCACGCAACGGCGGAAGCTTCCGCGAGCGCCGATTTTAGTTTAAAATCAAGGCAAACAAAAATAGCGTCATATTTAGGCGCTATTTTTGTTTGCAAAAGAAAAGCGCGCTCTACCATGATGATAGAGCGCGCCAGGTAAAACCTGTGGACCTCGCCGTCCTTATTGCTTGGCGAGATCTTGGATCTCTTGGGGCATGTCAGCAAGCGTCATGCGCGACACTCTCAGGAACGTGTCTCTGTTGACGAACGCCTGAACGTTCGCCGCGTTCTCTTGGTGTGAGTCCTGTAGCGCGCAAAGCAGCTGGGTGGCTGCCTTGCTGTAGGCTCGAGTGCCCAGCTGAATGGCTGTCCTGATAAGTAGCATCAGCTTGTAGCAGGTGTATACGTCGGTCACGCTTGCAAGCGTGTCGGTCGAGCTGCCTTGTGACAGGCGAACCTCGTATCCGTCTTGCGTCTTCCACATGCTCAAGCTGGCGGCATTCCTTCCGGGAATCGTCACACTTCCCCAGCAGATCTGAGTTGCGCGCGAACGGGCACGGCCAAGCAGGGTGGTAAGCGACATTGCGTCTCCTTTATATGCATATATGAGAGGTGCAATTCTTAACAAAGTATAACATACCATTACAATTATGTCAATATCGAGCTTATGCATTAAGCTTGTTTTTAATCTGTTGGCCAACTAAAATATAGAGGTGATAACAGTAATCTCTAAATTATCTGGTAGTTTTTATGTAAAAGTGGCAAAACCGCTATTGTTTAAGATGTCTGCAGATGATGTACACGAAGGTTTGATAAATCTTGGCGTCTTTGTGCAAAAAATCCCCCTGCTTTGTTGGCTGATGCGCTGGGCGTGGTGTTACGATGACGACATTTTAAAAACTGAGGTTGTGGGCGTAAAATTTAGCAATCCTGTAGGTATGAGCGCTGGCTTTGATAAAGATTGCAAAGTAATTTCAATGTTAAAAATGGTGGGTTTTGGCTTTGTCGAGTGTGGTTCGGTAACTCGCCACTCTTATGCTGGCAATCAAAAACCATGGTACACTCGCCTGCCAAAAACAAAATCTATTGTAGTTAACGCAGGCTTAAAATCTCAGGGGGCCGAATCGGTCGCTGCTCGCCTGTCTGCCTACAAGCGCCGTCAAATATGTGGCATGCCAATAAATGTATCTGTTGCAAAAACTAACAGCTTTGATACCGTTGATATTGCAAAGGGTGTGCAAGATTATTGCGAAACGCTTAAAATTATAAAATCAACTGGTCGTGCAGATATGTATACTTTAAACATATCTTGCCCAAATGCTTTTGGTGGCGAGCCATTTACTACGCCAGAGACACTGCAAAAACTTTTAAAAAGCGTAGACAAGCTTAAGCTTGACAAGCCTATTTTTGTAAAAATGCCAATAGATAAAACGTGGCCAGAGTTTGAGCAGCTTTTAGATGTAGCCTCCAACCATAACGTTCAGGGTATAACTATTGGCAATCTGCGCAAAGACAGACGCAAAGCCAAAATTAAAGACGATTTTAAGCCAGATACGCCAGGCAATTTAAGCGGTAAACCATGTTGGCAGCCAAGTAACGAACTGTTGGCGAAATCGTACAAAAAATATTCGGACAGGTTTGTTTTTGTAGGTGTTGGTGGTATTTTTACGGCTCAAGATGCATATCAAAAAATTAAATTAGGCGCTTCTTTGGTAGAAATGATTACAGGTGTAATATTTAACGGTCCAAGTACAGCAGGTATAATAAATAAAGATTTGGCCGAATTGCTTAAAAAAGACGGTTATCAAAACGTCTCGCAGGCTGTTGGCGCAGATATTATTAAGGAGAAAGCTAATGAGAAAGCCCGAGTTTAAAGCAATAAAATACTTACCGTACATACTTTTGGGCGGCGGCGCAATGGGTCTGTTGGCTTCGTTTGTGCTGACTGTTGAGCGTTTTTGGATGCTAAAAAATCCAAGCTACTCTCCAAGCTGCAACATTAATCCGTTATTTAGTTGTGTTTCTGTGGCGGATACTCCTCAGTCAGAAACTTTTGGTTTTCCTAACATGCTATTTGGAGTAGCGGCCTATGCAATGGTTATGGCTGTTGGTGGCGCCATGTTGGCAGGGGGTCGCATGAAGCCCTGGTTTTGGCAGCTTTTTGGACTAGGAACCTTGGGCGGAATTGTTTTTGTACACTGGCTGTTTGTGCAAAGCACATATATAATTGGTGCGCTTTGCATTTATTGCATGTCTGTTTGGGTGGCTACGGCTCCAATTTTTTGGTATACGTTAATATTTAATATCCAAGAAGGCAACATAAAATTTTTAAGTAAATATAAGGGTTTGCAGGATTTTTTGTGTAAATATCATGGTCTAGTTTTGGCCAGTTGGTACTTTGTAATTTTTATTTTGATGTTGCAAAGATTTTGGGGAGAAATGTCAGCGTTACTTTAGAGTGGTTAGCCCCCCGGAAAACCAGGGGGCATTTTTTATAGGGATTGACTGACGTATGGTCCAAAAAATGCAGCAAGCTCAAAAGCAACCGCAAGACTTGTTATTGCGGGGATTGCTCTGTGCACAATGTAGTCTTTTTGCGCTGCGCTTAGTCCGGCAAAACTGGCGGCAAGTGTTTTTAGCATAACCGCTCGAGCCACTCTATCAAACATTACGGCTTTTCCAATTTTTGCTACAAACTCGTCGGCCTGCTGGCGTTCTGCATAGGAAGTAGAGGTAAGTTGAGCGACGTATCCGGCTGTGCGCATTTTTCCTCCTAGGTCTAGTCCGCGTCTCAGTAAAAAATACTGAGTCCCAGTGCTTATGCTAACACACGTAAGGGTATATATTAAACGCTTTTTTGAATTTGCTCCCACGGAAACTGCTCGCGGCCAAAATGTCCGTAAGCGGCAGTGTCTTTATATATTGGGCGGCGTAGGTCAAGTTTTTCTACTATGCCGCTAACAGATGTGTTAATAAGTTGTTTTACAAAACTCGAAATAGCTTTATTGCTGGTGTTTGCAGTTCCAAAAGTCTCGACCTCTTCCATTATTGGTGCGGAGTGTCCAATAACGTATGCTAGCCCAACCTCGCATCTGCTTGCCAGCCCGTGTGCAACTATGTTTTTTGCAATAAATCTGGCAGCATATGCGCCCGAGCGGTCAACTTTGCTTGGATCTTTGCCGCTAAACGCTCCGCCGCCAACTCGTGCGTAACCTCCGTATCCGTCTACAACAATTTTGCGCCCGGTTAGTCCTGCGTCGGTTTGCGGTCCGGGTATATGCCAAACGCCCGTGCCGTTTATAATTACATCTTTTGGCGTAATGCTGTAGCCGTAATTTTCTAGCACGGGTGCAACAACGTGCTCAAAAATAGCATTTTTAACCGCTTGTGGCTGAGCGTCTTCGCTATGAGCAACGGCCATTACCACTGTTTTTATGCCTATTGGCTTGTCGTTTTTGTATTCAACAGTAACCTGGGCTTTGCCGTCTGGTCTAACAAAAGCCAGTGTCGAGCTTTGCCTGACTTCGTCTAGTTTTTTGGTTAAAGCGTGCGCTAACACTATTGGCAGCGGCATTAGTTCGTCGGACTCTCGGCAGGCGTAGCCAAACATCATGCCTTGGTCGCCTGCTCCCTTGTCGTTATTAGTGCCCAGTGCGATATCTGGTGATTGTTGATGAATTAGCGATTTTATAATTGACTGGTCCGAAAACCCCCAGTCAGGATTTGTATAGCCAAGGTCAGAAATTGCCTGCTTGGTAATAGGTGCAAAATCTACCTTGGCTGTTGTGTTAATTTCTCCTAATAAAAATACGTGGTTATCCCCCACCACGGTTTCGATTCCAGTGCGGGCAAAGGGGTCTTTTGCTAAAAGTGCGTCTAAAATACAGTCGCTAATATAATCGCAGGCCTTGTCTGGGTGTCCTGCCGCAACAGATTCTGAAGTAAAAAGCTTGTTAAACATAAAAACCTTTCTTCCGCTATCGGTAGAAAGGTTGCACGTGGGTATATTACCTTGTGTATATCTTTCCCGATCTGCGGGCTAGACTTAGCACCTTCTGCTGGGTGGCAGGGTTGCTGGCAGGTCAACGGGCTAGATCCCTAGCTGCACTCTTTATATTACTTTTTTACCCTAAATTTAGTGTAGCAGGTTAAAGCTAACACACAAAGCACAAAAACAAGCAAAATTAAACAGCCAGCGCAACACTGTTTAAGTATCACGCTGGCCAAACACATATCAAACAATTGTAAAATTAATAGTGGTAGACCTAAACTAATGGTGACGTTAA
>JASFQB010000007.1:0-101645 GCA_050115675.1 Candidatus Woesebacteria bacterium | reverse complement strand
GCTTACGCGCAACCGCTACAGGATTACCAGCCAACTTATTCGGCCACCACTGATAATTCCAACCAAAATCCACATCCCAACCACGCGCCACCAAATTACCATTCTCGCTCTTGTAAAAAACGTCCATGGTGCGGTCGTTGCGAGAAATAGCGGTGGGCTTAACGGGGTCAGGGGCGGGAGCAATTGCTGTTGTCGGAATATTTTGCGACCAATTTGCGGGCGGAGCTGAGGAGGGTGCCGAAGTACTAGTAGAGAAGGAACTCGTGGATATTGTCAGCGGAGTGGATCTAAAAGGTATCTTGCTATACTCAGTTCCCTTGAACCATGTTTGCGTCATTAAAGCTGCAAGGCTCAAACCGTTGAGCCTGTGCCCAAAGATGCAGTATCCAGGATTATTGAGTGCGGCTTGACATAACCCCCATTCGGCTGGATTGCGGCTCCAGCTTGCCCAGTAACTTGGCACCCAGTTTATCCAGACTCGCGGTGCCGAACTAGCTTGGGGTGCATGCCACCATATTGTTGCATAGTATGTGTAATCATGCAGCAAGTGATTTACCCGTATATTTGTTGCTGCAGGAATCTGTTCCGTTGTTGAGTTGTCGCTAGCTGCAATGTCGCGCGTAGCGCCAGGTATATTGCTGTAAATTGCATAGCTGCTCCATTGCTTAGACAGATTGAACCCTTCAGTATGAAAGTCTATCTCAACGAATTCGGCAAAGCACCTTAAACTGTCGACCTCGCTAGAGGATATCTGAAATTCGAGAGTCACACCATAAACATCACCGTCAATCGGTCCTACGGTTTTCACAGCACCTCTACTTGGCCAGTATTTGTCATATGAACAGCTCTCAGCCTGCGCTTTTCCTGGAGCTATCGTAATCAACAGTCCAATCATCGCCGTCAGCGTAGCCAAAAATGCCAAAATTTTACTTGGTATCTTCTTTGCAGTCTTGGGCATCGTATATCACTTAACCTTTCGATCCAGGGTGCGCATTTTATTGCGCATCGGCGTGGCGAACGAATGCTCGTTGTCCTTGGTCTGATTAAATTGTAAAGTGCGTTTGCTCTCTAAATTTTTATTTGAGAAGCATTGCTAGCAATGATAACTTCAATTAGCCAAGATGCCAACAGTATTTTTTGAGACATTGTAGCTTGACAGTACTACTACGCGGTGTTAATCTTTCTGCATGTATTCAAAATCCATTACATTTATGCAAAGTCACAAAGGGTTAATATTTTTCATCGCTGTCATAACCATTATTTTTATTGCTTGTCTCTCAGTTTTTATACCTCTAAACATGGCTGACGGCATAGACAAGTTTGAGGGTGTGCAAAAGCAGGCTGCACAAAAAGCCGTGCAATTTGTTGAAGAAACTACCGATGGCAAGACTAAACTTACAAATGGCCCTATTCTTAACTTTTACGCTGCAGAAGTAAGGCAAAATACCCTATCCTCCGAAAAATGCCATGTCACTAATGGCTCTAGTAGATACAATCCTGAATCCGTGGAGTATTATGAAGTGGTGATAAAATATCAAACCTTGTTTGGTATAGAATATAACGAAACTCTTGTGCAGGGCTGTAGGCAAATACTTGAGTAGTTGGCTCCTTGATCGTGTATAAATCTAAAATCCCCAAATGGCTTCGCCAACTTCTATTAACCGAACTTGCCGTTGTTGTGGTAATTATATTGTCGATTCACCCCATGTTTATGCCAGATGGCGTGAGTAACTACAATGGCGATGAACGTGATGCTGCCAGACAAGGACTTGAGCTATTCGGTCCCATAGAATTAATATTCCCGCCTTTACTAGGTAGGCATGTAGATGCAGTTGAAAAAGTGTCTGATTCTGATAGTGAGTCGCTCTCATTGTGTCAGAGAAGAAGAGGCATTGGCAGTCAGGGATACCACGTTACAATTTCTGACAAAACAATATTTGGATTAAAGGAAACTGCAACTCATTTGGTTTGTTTGCCGTAAGAAGCTTCCAGTGGCTATTCGTGTCTATATGAAACCCCTCCCCAAATCCCTCCGCATATTCCTTGCAGTAGAGCTTAGGGCTGCCGAGTTGGTTAGATATTATCTCAGGATATTTAATTATTTCCACCTTGTATCTAGCAATTTGCTTCAACCTGAGGGATAATATAACTCATGCAACCACTTCCGCTTTCTTCAGAAGGCCAACTTTTAAGTAAAAATTTGCATTCTGCTGCTGCAGTGCCAAGTCATAAATCAGACGAGACCGTCCACGTTGCTGGTGTTGGTGCAGGTTTGTATGCGGCTTACGAAAAGCTACGCAACGCTACCGAATATATCGAGCAGCATTTGCTGTTGCGCTCGGCAATAGAAAGATTTTTGCGGCGCAACATCCTGTTTAGAGGATCTTCGAGAAAACTTGGTCACGAAATTATTGTAGAACTTACAGAGGCTGGATATCTTAAAAACGATAGCATATCGGTTGAGACTGTTGTTTTAATTGATGGTTTTATTGTTCAGTATGTTAATTTAGCTAAAACTATAGAGCACAACCATAAGGTCCCTCACGATAAAGCAAAGACCTGGACGCTTCAGGTGCTGTCAGTTTGCATAGAAAACCTTGTGGCGCCGCATCGTGCCGTAGATGGTTTTATTGATTTTGCATATCAACATTATTTAAATGCTATCGACCGTCATCCCTACGGCAATTTGACCGACGAAGAATTTGAGAATTCGGTCTACTGTGCAGTACAGCGCGTCTTGTTTAAATCAGACATAGCTACTGTGCGTTATGGCATGATGGCACGATTAAGCGAAAAAGATAAAACTACTGTCAATTTTGTGGCTATTTGCGCAAAGACCGATGAACTTTTTCAGGGGTCTGACACAAATCGTTTAGTTAGATTGGTTGGCCGAAATGGTGCGCCGTTTAGGGTTCTTCAAGAGGCGGTTATCCCTAGTGAAGCAAAAACTGGTACGCATGCTGCAAACTCTTTGGCTACGCGTGATTCGTTTTTGGCTAAGGTGCGCGGCACAACCGAAAAACTTTACGACCAAACCCATTCGCGTCTGGTTAAGGGTGTAATCAGGGCCATAACATTTATATTTATCACTAAAATGGCCATCGGTCTTGCTATAGAAGTTCCTTACGACATTTTAATGATTGGTGGCATAGCTATATTGCCTTTGGTCGTTAATTTGATGTTTCCGCCACTTTATATGGCCACGGCTATTTGGGGTATATCTAAGCCGGGCAAACACAACACAGAAGAGATTTTGTCTCGAATAGACAGGATAGTTTACCAAACAGATAAACCTTCGTTAAGGTATAGCCAAAAACAACGAGTTGACTCCAGGGGGCTGCGCACGGTGTTCAACGTAGTGTATGGGCTTGCATTTATAATATCATTTGGTCTGGCCGTGCTAGTCTTACGTGAGCTTGAATTTACAATCGTGCATGGCTTGGTATTTTTTGTGTTCTTTTCTGCTGTTAGCTTTTTGCGGTTTAGGTTAATTCAGTCTGCAAGAGAGCTTGAGGTTGTTGATCATCGTCAAAGCCTAGCTTCGACAATAGCTGACTTTTTTTACACGCCCTTTATCAGGCTTGGAATGTGGCTGTCCGATCAGTATAAGCAAGTAAACATAATATCAGTGCTGCTAGACTTTGCCATAGAAATGCCTTTAAAAACTACACTAAGGCTAATTCGTCAGTGGGCGGGTTTTATGCGAGACAAGCGCGAAGAATTGTAGTTTTTTTAAAAAACAGTAGCGTTTTGACCTGCAATTATTTAGAATAAAGTTATTAAGTGGGGTGCGAGAATGAAAGGTAAGATTTTTGCGTTTGTATTTGGCGCGGTTGCCATTAGCACATTGCTGTTTGCGAGCGGCGCTAGTGCGGCCAGCTTTGGTACAAGCGATAATCCAAAAGTAGATAAAGATGAGGTAATAGACTCGTCTTTTTACGCAGCGGGTGAAAATGTCACAATTTTAGGCACAGTAAAAGGTGATGTATATTGTGCGGGTCAAAATATTAGCATTGATGGGGTTGTAGAAGGTGATGTTCTATGTGCAGGACAAACGCTAAGTATTGATGGCGAAGTAAAAGGCAATGTGCGCGTTGCAGGTCAGCTGGTTTCTGTTGGCGCAACTGTTGGTCAATCTGTTACTGCGTTTGGACAAAGCGTTACTCTTACAGATTCTTCAAGTGTTGCATATGACGCAACGGTTTTTGCTGCTTCAGCTCGATTGTCTGGCCAGATTGGTCGCGACGTAGTTGGCGGTGCAAGCAGTGTTAGTGTCTCTGGTGGCGTAGGCAGAGACGCAGAGCTTGGTGCAGAGGCTTTGACGCTTGACGCAAAATCAAGCATAGCTGGTAACTTAATCTACACCAGCAAAAATAAGGCTACAATTGATCCAACCGCATTTGTTGGTGGAATAACCACGCAAAATATTCCTGAAGAAATTAAGCCCAGTGTCGAAAAACACGCTTCTGCCTATGGTAACATGGTTGCCGGGTCAATATTTGGTTTTTTGGTAATATTAGCGATAGGGGCGCTAATGTTTTGGCTTGCCCCAGATTTGTTCAAAAAAGCTGCTAGTAATTTGCAGGCTCAGCCGCTTCAAACGTTTGGCTGGGGGTTTGTTGCAATCGTTTGCATCCCTGTTTTAATGATTTTACTGATTATAACTATAATTGGCATACCATTAACATTTATGCTGTGTGCAGCATGCTTTATTTGGGCTATGGTTGCTCATGCAATTGCAAGTTACGCGCTTGGCGGTTGGATGGTTAATAAATTTAAGTGGAACAGTGGTGAGCTTATGGCTTTTGTAATAGGCTTACTTGTTCTTAGTGTGGCAAGTATAATTCCTGTCTTGGGTATGATTGTTTCGTTCGTAGCTTGGATCTGTGGGTTTGGTGCTATTATCACAACGGCATGGAAGTGGCGTTTTGGCAAAAAAGCCAAGGCCGTTAGAACCTAAGGGTCAATTACAGTAAAAAACAGCACGCAAAGTATGCGTGCTGTTTTTGGCTTGCTGCAAAAAGCTAGTCACAAAATAGATCAATATCTGTAAAAGTGTCTGGCAAAAAGCCCTTTTTGTGCTTAAAATTGGTCTCCCATTTGTAATCGTTGCCATAGCCAAGATCTTTCATTAACTTTGTGGGCGCGTTACGCAAATGATTTGGCACAGGCTCGTTTGGTAATTGCTGCGCAAAATGAATGGCTTTGTTCATTGCTTTGGTAATGCTCCGCGATTTTTTACATTTTGCCAAAACAGTTGCACAATGAAACAGATTATATTGGCATTCGGGCATTCCTAGTCTTTCTATCGCTAAAAAGGTAGAGACTGCAAGATTAAGCGCTGCTGGAGCTTCAAGACCAATGTCTTCAGATGCAAAAACAATCATTCTTCTTGCAACAAATTTAGGATCCTCGCCAGTTTGTAGAATTCTTGCCAAATAGTAAAGCGTGGCGTTTGCGTCGCTTCCGCGCATAGATTTTATAAAAGCACTTATTAAGTTGTAGTGTTGCTCTCCAGCCTTATCGTAGCCAGGAAGTTGTTTTTGGGCGGCATTTTTAACTGCATCAGTAGTTATTTTTTTGCCACCAGATATTTGCCAGGCAAGTTCAAAAATACCAAGCGCCACACGTGCGTCGCCAGAAGCACATTCTGCAATAATATCAAGCGTTTTTGCAGGTAAAAACTTGGCTAATATGCCCTCTGATTTAGCTGCTCGCTTTAAAATTGCGATAATATCTTTTTTGGAGTGTGGTTTTAAAACAATTACGCGGCTACGACTAAGTAACGGAGTAATTACTTCAAAGCTTGGGTTTTCGGTAGTGGCGCCTATTAATGCAATTAAGCCAGATTCAACATGTGGTAAAAACGCATCTTGCTGGGCCTTATTAAAACGATGTATCTCGTCAACAAAAAGAATGGTTTTAACGCCTAAGTTTTGATTGATACGCGCCTGTTCTGCAACGTTATTTACGTCTGTCTTTTTGGCTGTTACTGCACTTAGCTCAATAAAATCAGCCTCTAGCTCGTTAGCAATAATTCGCGCAAGCGTTGTTTTGCCGCTGCCAGGAGGTCCCCAAAAGATAGCCGAAAAGGGCTGTTTTAGTCTAATAAGCTCGCGCAGCAACTTTCCTTCGGCCAAAATATGCGATTGGCCAATTACCGATTTTATATCTTTAGGGCGAGATCTTTCTGCTAAAGGCTGATTGTTCACGGCTTAAAGTTTTGCAGTGTTGTTTTTTAGCTGCATGCTTTTTGTAAAACGTCTCTCTGCATCAGGATCCGAATACCTTATCATTGGGCCATGAACAATACATTGTTTCTTTGCGTCTTCGTCTAGCTCTTTTATGGCCTCTGCGGCAAAATCCTCAATTAGCCATTCGCGCATAGGTGCGGTTTGGCACTGTGCGGTAATTTGCCATAATTTGCTGTTGATCTCTTGGGTTTCGGTTATTGCTAGCTTTTTTCGCATCATTGTAGAGCCAGATGGTAGCATTGCAGATGCCTGCTCAATCAATTTTTTACCCTCAGCCGGGTCATTAACAAATAGCTCAATCGTAAAAGTTCGATATCCTTTAGATAGTACTCGGGCGCCCTGGATATTTTGGTTGTGTACCCAAATAACCTCGCCGTTAATATCACGCAATATTGTGTAACTTAGGGTCATGCGCTCAACTATGCCACTTGCATTGCCTAGTGGTATTAGCGAAACGTAGTCGCCAACATTGTACCAGCGCTCAATAATTATTAATGCTCCCGACATAACATCTCTAAACATTGGAGCTAGCGTTGCTCCGGCTACTACAACGAAAAACGTGCTTGCACTAACAATTGCCAGTGGGGCAGCCTGCGGATTAACAACTTGCCAGGCGGCAAACAAGAATACGGCAAAAATTGTACCACGCAGCAAGGCCAAGGAAACGCTTAAATATGTTTCGGTGCGCTGTGCGTTAAGAGTTTTTTCGCCTTTGGTTGGTGCACGGCTAAGGAGTCTAGCTAGTGCACGTACTAGCTTAATTACAATCGCTACACAAAACTTACTTACAAAATAAGCAACAAGTATGGCAACAAAAAATATAATAATTGCATCCAAATTAATCTCTCCAAGCACATTTGTTATGGCATTTTGAACATCTGAGGCTTTTTGGTCAAGCATATTTTCCTCTAACTTTTACTTGATTATATCAAAAAAATGTAACAAAAGTATAAAAGCTGTTATGGATGAATGGTACAATAAACCCAAGGACAACAAGAGGGGCTTTATGAAAAAGATAACTAAAATTGGAATAATTGGTGGTGGTGAATTAGGCCAGGCTTTGGGGCGTGCTTTGCATCGTGCAGATGTAGAAGTGCAATTTTATGACACTCAAGATGATCGTAGTACGGTTGCAGAAATCTCAGACGTAATTAAAAACAATAAAGTATTGCTTTTATGTGTTCCATCATGGGCAAACCGCGATGTTGCAAAAGATATTGTTAAATATGCGCCAAAAGGTGAACAGCGTGTGGTGCTGTCATTTTCTAAGGGGGTAGAAGACGGTTTTGTAACTATCGACCGTGTGCTAGGCGATATTTTAGATGAAAAACACATATACGGATTGGCGTATGGTCCAATGATAGCCGAAGAGCTTGCTGTTGGGCGCCAGGCTGCGGCAGTGCTTGCGATGTCTGACATGAGCTGGTTCGATGCTTTAAGTGAACTGTTTGCAAAGGGTAAAGTTTGTTTAGAGCCATGCAGTGATTTGCAGGGCCTCGCGGTTTGCGGCGTTCTTAAAAATGTGTACGCAATTGCATTTGGCATGAATGATGGTATGCATCTCGGAGATAACGCTAAGGGCAAGCTCGCTGTCTTGGTTTTGCGTGAGATGAAGCAAGTGCTTATTTACCTAGAAACAGATCCTCAGCTTGCAGAAGGTCTGGCAGGCTTAGGTGATTTAATAACTACGGGCATTACTGATTCATCATTTAATTATCGCATAGGCAAAACCATTGCCGAGGGAATAGCAGACGAGAGCATTAAGAGTGAGGGCTTAAACACGCTCAAGCAACTTGACACAAGGCTTGACTTTAAAAAATACCCTTTACTACATGCGTTAGATCGCATGATTTATCATTACGAGCCAACAACGCTGCTAGAAAAGTTTTTGCTAAGTCAAAAATAAACTAAATTAAGCGATTTGACCTCTGTAAAATAAACATTAGCGTACGATTTGATATTGATGTTAAAAATACCACTAAAGTGTGCCATTTAGTCTTGGATTATTGATACATATATTGTATAATTAAGCATATGGACCTATCAGAATTGACTACATACCAGGCCCTCGTCAATCAATCCAGAGCCAACCGAACGGTCAAAGCACAATTTGAACAGACTCTACGCGAACACAATTTAACAGTGATGCAATGGTCCGTACTAGGCTTTATTAAAGACGCGGGTAAACAAGGGATTCGTATCTCAGATCTAGCACAAAAGATCGATACTTCTCTTGCCTTCATTACCAACTCAGTAAACGCTTTGCAAGCAAAAGGAATTGTTTGCCGAGCAGAACACGAAAGTGACAACCGAGCTAAGCTTGTTAGCGTAGCTCCGGCTTACCGCAAAAAGCTTGAAAGTATTGAAAAGCAGCTCCATCAAAGAATGGACAGCTGGTTGGAAAGCTGTTTGGGTAGTGGTGTAAAAGCGTATCTAGAAACTCTAGAAAAAATTGCACAGTCATCTAACTAGTCTAGATTTTTGATTGACTAGTGTGTAAACTAGAATCTATGTTTAATAAGATTCTGGGTGACAAAAATTCAATAATTCGCATTTACGCCTTTTCGTTAATTGCGACAGTGGCAGCGTTGACGTACGTAGGCTTTGGTCTGGGTATGACGGCGCTGTTTTCTGTTTTAGTATTATGCGCGCTAGAAATTACCTTTAGCTTTGACAATGCTGTGGTGAACGCAAAAATTCTTGGCAGAATGTCGGCGTTTTGGCGCGAAATGTTTATGACGGTGGGTATAATTATCGCTGTCTTTGGAATGAGGCTGGTTTTGCCTTTAGTGCTGGTTGCCGTAACTGCCAATTTGGATATTGTCGCAGTTGCCAATTTGGCGCTAGCAAATCCTGTAGAGTATGCGGAAAAATTGCAGGAAGCTCATCCAATAATTGCTTCGTTTGGTGGTATGTTTTTGTTAATGATCTTTTTAGAGTTTATGCTAGACACGGGACGTGACGTACATTGGGTAAAAGCCATAGAACGACCACTAATCAAGATTGGCCAGCTAAACCAAGTCCCGGTACTGCTATCCCTTATCGTGCTGCTTGTAGTTGCAAACGCTTTGGGAGGCATTCATCAGCTTGTGGTGATGTACGCCGGAGTCGCAGGTATTGTGACTTTTATGGCAGTTAACGCGCTCGCAATATTTTTTGAAAAACAATATTCCAAAAAGCAGGTAGGTAGTAGTAAAAAAAATGCCAGTGCAGGACTGTTTAGCTTTTTGTACTTAGAGATACTAGATGCAAGTTTTTCTTTTGACGGAGTGGTTGGTGCGTTTGCAATTACAAATTCGGTCATTTTAATAGCTATAGGTTTGGGTGTTGGTGCAGTTTGGGTAAGGTCTATGACCGTGCATATGGTGCGTAAGAATACGCTTAGCAAGTTTCGCTACTTAGAGCATGGGGCTCATTATGCAATTGGCATTTTAGCTGCAGTTTTGCTTGTAGGGATTGCGCACGAAATTCCTGAAATAATAACGGGAACAGTCGGAATTGCGATTATTGGTTTTGCGTTTTGGGATTCCTGGCGATTTAATCGTAAAAAGCAGTCATAGTCGGCTAGTTTAAGCGCTTTTTACTGGGCTTTATTTGACACAGCTTAACATTGCCATCGCTAATTATGGTCAAGCCAAGGTTTTGCCCGCGTTGACGATATGGTGCTCCAGATTTTACGGATGTAACTTTGTTTATGGCGTTTACGTTTTTAAGTGAGTCTATCAAAAAATCTCGTTCGTAGTCTGCATCTGGATGATTTTTATGATTAATTTGACCGTTGCGCCATAAAATTGCTACTGCGCCAGAGTCATAAAGGCAGGCTCCAACCCATAGCTCTTGTTCTTTTTTCCAGAATTTTGCCAACAGCTTTTTCCAAAATGCGTTATGTCTGTGTTTATCGTCTTTGGACGTTAGTAGTGATTCGTGAGTGACCTTCCAAAAACGAATGTGGTGACGTTTGCGTGGACTACTGCCTACGGCCATCTGAAATCCTATATCTTGTTTGCGTCCAAAAAGGTATAAATTGCTAAAAGGAGCATTATCGTAGGGTTGATTAAGTAGTATAGCAATAATAATTTTAAGCGAGTTTTTAAGTGTTTTTTCATCAGCAATACGCCAGCCTGCAGTGTGCATGGCCTTTACAAAATCGGACTTGTTGTTTGCTAAAATAGCAATGTTTACAGGGTCAGATTGCCATCCATCTCCTGTCATTGCGCATGTTGGTACGTGGTTTGGTTTGTCGAAAATTCTAAATACTCTAATAAACGCAGGAATCGCAGCGTAAGCCATAACAAAATATGTTGCAATAATTGCAACTAAAGTTGGTGTTCGATGGTCGATATATGGATAGACCACAAAGCAAGTAATATAGGCCATGCCAGTTACGAGCGCAAAAACCAATAGGCGTTTAAAAAGTAGTCTCAGCCATTGAAGCATTTTATGATATTATATCACCTTTTAAAGTACTAATAACGGTTGTGTTTGGTTTTGTGGCGGTATATTCTAAAATTATGCAAATAACAGACTTATTCATAAAAATTATTGCTGATTATGCGGTGATATTTGTTGTAGCTATTGGTGCCTGGGCGATGCTTAAAGTACCGAAAGCTAAGATGTATCAGAGTCTTGCTCGTGGTTTTATGGTTGGTCTAACAGCTTTGTTTATAGCCAAAATTGCCAGCTTGCTTTACCAGGGTGAGCGGCCTTTTGTTCAGCTGGGTGTTGATGCGAAAGCAGCATATCTTGACAACCCAGGATTTCCCTCGGATCACGTGCTGTTGGTGTTTGTGATTACATTTATTGTATGGGCAAGCACTAAAAACGTTAAAATTAGTGTTTTTTTGTTTGTAGTAAGCTGTCTTGTTGCGATTGGGAGAATCCTAGCCCTGGTTCATACCCCGATTGATGTTGTTGGTGGAATTGCTTGCGCAGTTATTGCTGCATTGTTGTGGTATAGCAGGAGTCTCTTTGCAAAAAAAACTAACTAACCGATAATTATCTTTGCCAATTTGTAAAAGTTTATTGTAAAATAATCTTATAATACTTCTGGAGGGGAAAATGACGGCTATTGATGACTTGCCTGAAGTTGCTGTTAGTGAGTTTGATGAAAAAAGTATAGTACTACAGCCAGCTCGTGGTGAATTTTTCAAAATATTAATTCTTGGCATTGTAACTGGTGCGCTTTTGCCTTTTGCTTCAAATATTGTAAATAAATTTTTAGTTGTACCTGTATTTTGTCAGCAAGAAGACACCTTGGCTATGTGTAGTGATAGCGAAACTGTCTGCTACTATATTTTAAGTGTTATTTTTGCAATTACCGCTGTTGCGCTTCTTGCAAAGTGGCAAGTGTTTAGGCCTCTTTTGATAGCAGTTGGTGTAACCGTCTCGCTTTGGGGATTTGGTCACTATGTTCAAAATTTGGTAGGTGGCAGTGCATTAGAGTATTATTTGGCATCTACGGTTCTGTACGCTTCTGCTTATCTACTGTTTTATTTTATAATGCGTATGAGAATATTCGCATTTAGCGTTGGTCTGTTGATTGCGGTGGTGGCTGCGTTGCGTTTTATGCTTGTTTCGTAATGTACGGTATACTTTAGACATGGAAAGTTTTCTTATCGTACTGTTAGTTTTGATTGTTGCTGGTTTTGCGGGCATTGTTTATTTAATGGATAGACGCTTCAAAGATCTAAAGCAGGATTCCGCCTCATTAATGCTAAAACAAGATATTGTAAGCTTGACTGATGGCATAACTCAGCTAAAAGATGGGCTACACACTCAACTTACAGACAAGCTTGACAAGAATCAGACTATGATGCGTGAATCTATAATGAAGCAGTTTAGTGAGAGCGCAAAATTAATAGGTGACGTAACAGAGCGGTTAGTAAAACTAGACGAAACAAACAAGCGCGTAGTTAACGTTGCTGACGAGCTAAAGCTTTTGCAAAACGTTTTGCAAAACCCAAAACAGCGTGGTGTTCTGGGTGAATTTTATTTGCAGACTGTGTTAGAAAATGTTTTGCCGCCAGATAGATTTGCTTTGCAATACAAATTCAGCGACGGCGAAATCGTAGATGCGATTATATGGCTAGATAAACAAAAAATATTGCCAATAGATTCAAAATTCAGCCTAGAAAACTACAATAGACTAATAGAAGAAAAAGATAAATCTCGGCGCGAGGTTTTAACAAAGCTTGTAAGAACTGATCTTAAAAAACGTATTGACGAAACCAGTAAATATGTTCGGCCTCACGAAAATACAATGGATTTTGCCTTTATGTTTATACCAAGCGAGGCAATCTACTACGATCTATTGACTAATAAAATCGGTTCAAATACTTCTGCTTCGCGCGATTTAATCGAGTATGCTTTTAGAGACAAGCACGTAATAATTGTTTCACCCACCTCATTTATGGCATATTTGCAAACGGTAATGCAGGGCTTGCGAAGTCTGCAAATAGAGGAACAGGCTAAAGAGATACAAGTTAGGGTTGGACAGTTAAAGCGACATATAGAATCTTACGATTTGTTATTAAACAAGCTTGGTAGCTCACTAACCACAACTGTAAATCACTTTAATAATGCACACAAAGAACTAAAAAAAGTCGACAAGGACGTAGTTAAAATTACTGGTCAATCTCCAGTGATAGATCAAACGGTTACAGTTGACAAGCCAGTTCTTGGTGATTAAATAACTTCTTGATTTACGTAAAAAGACGGCTTGTGTGGCCGTCTTTTTACAAAGTCTAAAATATTTATTTTTTACTACTTGCAATGTCCGACTGAAGTAATTTGTAAAGCAGCATACCAATTGAGGCGCCAATTATTGGTGCAACTGCGTATGACCATAGACCCCATAGGTTTGAGGTATCTAATGCGCCACTGGCAAGTGCAAGCGCTGGATTTATGATGGCTAGCGAACCAGAAGTTGCAACGATAAGTGCAATCAAGTATGAGCCGCCAATTGTAAATGCGCCAGCAAAATCTTCTTTTTTAGTAAAGATCGCTCCAGCAACACCCAGGCCAAATATTGCCCCACCGATTAACTCACCAAAGAATGGCTTCCAGTCGCCTGTTACGATTACGCTGTAAACCTCAGCTTCTTGACCGTATAGGTCGGTTGTGCCAGCCATAAATTGCTGCGCCACGATTACCGCAAGCATTGCGCCAAGTATTTGAGCTACAATATAGCCAACTGCTTTTACCCAGCTAATTTGTTTACTTGCTAAAAGCCCAATAGTGATAGCCGGGTTAAAGTATCCGCCAGTAAGCTTGCTCAGCATTAGGACTAAAATTAACACAGCAAGTGCAGCGACAATTGCGTTGCCTGATGTATTAAGAAAGGTTATTGTTAATGCAAATGTTCCAACTAGCTCCGCTATGACCGCTCCAAGACTCAAGCTACTCAATATTCCTTGACGTGAGCTTGAGTTCTCCTTGACAGTCTCAGTTTTAGCTTTGGCTTTATCTTTAGCCATAAGACCCTCCAATTTTTTACTTATAATCAGAGTATAGCACGTGCCAATTAAGGATTAAACAGATAGGGCAAATCTGAGAAAAGCTTACGCAATTATTGTTTTTGTGGCTGCGAAATGCAACTTTTGCCAGATTTAAATATTTGGTGCGCAATTTACTTAAAAATTGCAACATTTTTGCTATTTGCTATGAAATAGGTTTAAAATTTTGTTATGAATGAATGGCTATTGTTAATATTTTTTGCTTTGGTGGGAAGCGTTTTTTCTCTGGTTGGCGGCGTCTACCTGCTGTATAGCAAAAAGGGTGGACGAATGCTGCAAAAGATTTCTGCTCCTTTTGCGGCAGGTGCGTTGCTGGCTGTAAGCTTTTTTGATTTGCTGCCAGAATCCTTGCACGAGTCTGGGGGCGAGGTTCTTGTGTGGACGCTTTGCGGTTTTTTGATATTTTTTGTTATGGAGCGCTTTTTGCACTGGTTTCATCATCACCACGAGCATGAGGATGCGAAAACCAAAGCAAATCGATCTTTAATAATAATTGGCGACACGCTACATAACTTTTTAGATGGAATAGCAATTGCTGCTGCCTTTTTGGTAAATCCAGCAACAGGTATAGTTACGGCTGTTGTTGTGGCCTTGCACGAAATCCCACAAGAAATTGGCGACTTTGGCTTGCTGCTTAGTAAAGGTATGAAGCGAGAAAAGGTGCTGTTGTATAATTTACTTTCTGCCTTGGCGACTCTTGTTGGTGCGGTAATTGTTTATGCAGCGGGTCAGACGACTGTACTGCCGACGGGTATAATGCTAGCTATAACTGCGGGATTTTTTGTTTACATTGCAGCATCAGACATCATTCCTACCATTCACCAAAAAGCTGATACTAAGCTTGCAAATGCCGAGACTATGATATTGCTTTTGGCTGTGGCGCTTGTTGGCATTACGACGTCTATGTTGCATGGATTTATTGGTTAGCTAAAATTTAGGTATAATATAAACATGGCATCAACATTTTCTTTTGACATTGTAAGCGATTTTAACTTGGCAGAGATGATAAACGCTATTGACCAAGCAAAGCGCGAAATCACTAACAGATATGATTTTAAAGGTACAAGTGCAAGTTTAGATTTTGCAGACAGTAACAGAGCTGGTTTAAAGCTGGTTGGCGATAGTCAGTATCACATTGATTCTATGCTAGATATTGTTCGCAAAAAACTCGCTGGCCGTGGAATTGATCAAAAAGTTTTAGACTCCAGCAAGCCGCCTGTTGTCAGTAATCTTAAAACTACTCAAGAAGTTGCTTTTAAAAAGGGCTTAGACCAGGACAAGGCCAAAAAAATCACTGCAGCAATTAGGGATCAATATCCTAAAGTAAAGGCTCAAATACAAGGCAACGAGGTGCGCGTAACCAGCGCTAAAAAAGATGAGCTGCAGGCAGTCATGAACGCATTACGCCAGCAAGATTTTGATTTTCCGATTGATTTTACAAACTATCGATAGCTTTGTGTTCTAAAATATAAAAATTAAGTACGACGCCGCTGCCAGTAAAACGATGGCAATTATACTAGCCCAAAATAGTCCGCCTGTGGTCGTTTTTTTGTGGTTTTTTAACAAAACCGCTTTTGAGGAATCGTTAATGTCTTTTGCTCGATCATGAAGTCTGTAATTTAGGTCAGACATGACCTTGCTGTTTATTTGTGACCGCTTTTCGTCGTTTCGTATGTATAATCCCATATCGAGAGTATAGCAAAAGCGCCCACATTTCTGTAGGCGCAGATGCACGATGATTGAGTTGTAGGGGTAAGTTTTGTTAGTTTTGCTTGCAGGTCTGCAGGCCATTGTAGTAGCCCTTGCCGAACCACGAGGCCATGTCGACTCCCTGCACGATTGGCAGAGCTGTCTTCATTACCACGACCTGGTTGTCGGTAAGAAGTTTCTTGTCCGACTCTTTCATGGTCTTCGCGATGTAGCCCGCAGCGCAGGCGGTAAAGCCTGGCTTGATTGACCAGCCCTTGCTAGAAAGCAGAAAATCGCCCACGCCCAGCATGATGAACATGTCTGCGCGCAGGGCACCACTGTCGGCAGTTGCAGCACGGTCTCGCAGTGCCTGTTCGGGCACATAGATCTTACTTGTGTCCGCGCACCACACGACCATTGCATTTGCACTGCTGCCGTCGATGGTTTGGTTTCGGTCCGGGCAAGTCATCATGCTGCCAATCGGAACGATCTCTACCTTGACGGCAGTCTTGTTGATGATCGTTTGCTCGTTGATGGCGTCCAGCATCATGCCAACGCTGACCGTCGCGAACGACGCAGGGTCGCCACCCCAAGGCACCAAAACAAAGTCTGGGTCTGTACTGGGCGTAGCAGCGGCAGAAGCCACAGTAGCGTTGCTGGCCTGTGGCGCAGTTGTGTTGGAGCTAGAAGCTTCATCATCGAGCATTCCGCTACTGTCGTAGTCACCGCCAGCACAAGCTGTGCTGAGTGTGATTGCCAGAATTGCAGAAACAAACGTGTAAACAAACCTACGAAACACCTTAATCTCCCAAGGGGTAGAAGTATCATCGTACATCTATGATTTTATAATATTTTAGATAAAAAGTCAATATCTAACAGAGTTAAAGCAAGCGGGTTGTAAATTTATGAATTTAAGATTATTATCTATTTGACGACCAAAGCCTCTATTTAGGAGTAATCATGGGATGGCTTACAGCTGCAGGTCATGTTATTCGGTTTGCAGGTGCTTTGTTTGGTGGGGGCGACCCTGGTGAGGTCGAGTTTACTGACGATGGGACTACGCAAAGTAACCCAATGTGGGATAACGATGGCAAAGTTTACAAAACGCGCAGTGATTATCTTACCGGCAATAATCCCTATACAGTTGATAACGGAAGGGTCAGTTGATAGAGTGTAGCCTAGGGTGCCTCATGGTGTGAGACACCCTACTTTATTGTTTTTGGGTAGGTTTAGGATATTATCAAAATTGACCAGTTGCTGCTAATGGCGGAGGTTAGTTAAAATGTCATTCACACTTGCTGCAATTGCTGCTGTGTTTGCGGGCCCTGATGTTATTGAGGCTGTGGTTGATGGCCTGAGCGACCTTATCGATGGCGCTGATCTTGGTGGTGGTGATGTTTCGCAGGGTGCTGCTGCGGGTACGACTACCTATGATGCTACCTCACATGCATCCACCTTGAGTTTTTGTGGCTCGCCTGTAACTACAGATACCGGTCAAGTTCTCTCGAACCCATATACAGACAACAATGGCTACGTCTGGGAAAGTAGGGAGGCTGCAATGCACCCTAGTCAGTCACAGCGATATATGCCAGACGGTACTGGCTATGTGAAGCCCACATAATTTGCGACCCATGGTCAATATTTGCGACCATGGGTCACCACCTTTATTTTTAAAGTAAAACTGGCTATACTAAAGATTGATATTATGAAACAGCAAATTACCGAGGTATCTAAAACTCTAAAAGAGCGCGTTGCGACCTTGCCAGTTGCGCGTGATATTTTAAAGGCGCCTGAGCTAAAGCAGCTTTACGACAAAATAAAAGAGCTTCCGCAAGACGAGCGTCCAGCTGTAGGTAAACTCATCAACGAACTACGCAGTGATCTAGAGGCCGAAATAGCTGGCATAGAGGCTGCTCGCCAAGCTGTGCAGGTAGAAGAGATAGATGTAACTGCTCCATTTGATGTAAATGTTACAACATCAAAGAGGCCACGCTTGCTGAACGCGGAGATGGGTAGTAAGCATCCACTTAGCTCAGAGCGAGAGGTTGTGGCTGATATATTTAGCCGAATGGGCTATGTTGTTCATGATTCGCGCGAGATTGACGACGATTATCACATGTTTGGCGCTTTAAATTTCCCAGAGGGCCACCCTGCGCGTGACGACTTTGACACATTTGTTACCGAAGAAGGTCTTATTGCACCTGCTCATACTAGTACAATGCAAAACCGCGTATTGCACCAGTATCAGCCGCCAATTCGCGCGGTGGTAATTGGTCGCTGTTTTAGAAACGAAGATCTTGATCCTAAACATGAGCACACTTTAAACCAGGTTGAAGGCGTATACGTAGATAAAGATGTAAACGTAGGTCACTTACTCGCCACGTTAAAAAGCTTTTTGGAAGCATACTATAAGACTGATATTGAGTTTCGCACCCAACCTGCTTACTTTCCATTTGTCGAGCCAGGGTTCGAGTTTGCGCTAAGTTGCCCATTTTGCAATAAAAAAGGCTGTCCAACCTGTGGCGGAGAAGGCTGGATAGAGCTTATTGGGTGCGGTATGATTCACCCCAACGTTCTAAAGGAGGGTGGGATCGATCCAAAGCAATACACTGGATTTGCCTGGGGATTTGGTCTGGACCGCTTGGTTATGATGAAGCACGCAGTTGAAGATATTAGGCATTTTCAAGGTGGAAAATTAGAATTTTTGAGGCAGTTTAAATGAAAATCTCGCTAAATTGGTTAAAAGAATATACAAAAGTATCTGAATCTGTAGATGATTTAGTTGCTCGCATTGGTGCTCAGCTTGGCGCTGTGGAAGAAGTTGTTGACTTGCGTGGCAAGTATGATGGCATTAAAGTTGCTCAAATCATTGAGGCCAAGCCGCACGATAATGCCGACAAGCTTAATATTTATCAGGTTACGGATGGTCTAGAACAAACTCAGGTTGTGTCTGGCGACAAAAACCTAAATATTGGTGATAAAGTAGCTTGGCTGTGTCCTGGCACTACCGTTCCGAGTACTTATGGCACCTCTCATCCTGTGGTTATGGGCTCGCGAGAGATGCGTGGTCAAATTAGTCATGGCATGTTTGCCTCTGGTAAAGAACTCGATATTAATGACGACGACACTAGCGTATTAAAACTAGATACAGATGCCAAGCCTGGCGTGCTTTTAGCGAAAGCCTATGGCTTAGATGATGTAATTATCGATATCGAAAACAAAATGTTTACTCACAGGCCAGATTGTTTTGGTCTTTTGGGCGTTGCACGCGAAGTTGCCGGTATTAGGGGTAAAAAGTTTGAATCGCCAGATTGGTACTTGCAAAAGAACGGTTTGGTTTTAAAGCCAGCAGTCGAAGTTGTTGAGTTGAAAATTGACAATAAAGAGCCAAGCTTGTGTAATCAGTATAATGCCGCGGTTATTCGCAACGTAAAGATTGAGCCATCGCCAATTGCAATTCAGTCTTATTTAAAGCGTGTTGGCATTAGGCCAATCAACAACATTGTTGATATTACTAACTATCTAATGTATTTAACTGGTCAGCCATTGCACGCGTTTGATTATGACAAGGTTGCCGCATTAGACGATCAAGAACACGCTGCAATTGTTGTAAGAACTCCCAAAGAAAACGAAGAAATTAAGCTTTTAGACGGGCGGGTTGTAAAGCCTGGCAAAAATACCGTGCTTATTTGCTCGCGTCGCAAGCCTTTGGCGATTGGTGGCGTAATGGGTGGTGCGAATAGTGAAATTGACGACAGTACCACATCAATTATTATTGAATCTGCTGCATTTAACATGTACGAAATTCGCCGTACTTCTATGGAACTTGGTATTTTTACGGATGCTGTAACTAGGTACAGCAAGGGGCAAAGCCCTGTTCAGTGCAAGGTGGTTTTGGCCGAGGCTGTCAGTTTAATCACTCAGCATTATGGTGCGCAATTGACTACCGAGATTGGTCTGGAAAGGCCAATTGGTACTGCTCCTGTTTTTGTAAATGTGCGCATGTTAAATCAGCGTTTGGGTCTTGATTTAAAATCGCAACAAATTAAAGAGATTTTAGAAAACGCCGAAATTAGAACTTATGTAACGGGCAATCAAATAAAAGTGTTTCCTCCTTTTTGGCGGACTGATCTTGAGATTGCTGAAGATATTGTAGAAGAAGTAGGGCGATTATACGGCTACGATAAATTGCCACATAGTCTGCCAGAACGTTCAACTGAGGCAGTGGAATCTCCAGGCATTGAGCGTTTTTTGGTTGACGTTCGCAATATTTTAGCCAGTGCCGGAAACAACGAGTTGCAAACTTATAGCTTTGTGCCATCAAGGATGTTCCAAAAAACAGATCAAGATAGCAAACCAGCTTATCGCTTGCGTAATGCGTTGTCGCCAGAACTGCAATTTGTGCGCACTAGCTTATTGCCATCTTTGCTGGATAAAATTCATGTAAACCACAAGGCTGGTTATGATTTGTTTGGCTTGTTTGAGATTGGAAAGTCTCACAATAAGCACGAAATTGCTAAAGATGAGCTTCCTCGCGAACGCCTAGGTTTGAGCTATGTGTTTTCAGCAGAAAAAAAGGCTGCAATTGGTTGGGATGGGTCGCCATATTATCAGGCTAAATATCAGTTAGGCTATTTGCTGGGCAGGTTAAACATGCATGATGTTGCCTATAGGTCTCTTGACGGCGCTAAGCTTGAGCAGTGGTGGCTGCAAAATCTAGCAAAATTGTTTGAGCCTAAACGCGCAGCGCTGGTTTTGGTTGATCGTAAAATTATTGGTGTTGTTGGCGAGTTTTTGCCTGTTGCTCGCAAAAACTTTAAGCTGCCAGAGTTTGTTTCAGGTTTTGAGCTTGATTTGACTGCACTGCATGGTTTTAATAGGCCCGTGTCTTCGTACAAGCAAATTTTGCGATTTCCTTCTACTGGTCAGGACGTGTGCCTAAGGGTTACTAGGGATGTGTTGTGTCGAGATGTGCAAAAAATATTACTAAAGGCATTTAAGAACGACGAGCGCCTAAGGGTGTCTGTTGATGTTGTTGATATCTATCAACGCAAAGAAGACAAAAATCACAAGCAAATTACCTATCGCATTGCACTTCAGCATCATGATAGAACCTTGACCACAAAAGAAGTTAGCGACTATTTGGCTAAGGCTGTTGATCTTGCAAAAGAAAAATTTAAAGCTGAGCAGGTATAGTAAAAAATTAAGGCGGCGACATGTAGATGCCGCCGCAGAAGAGCTAGTTTTGTCTTGCGCTTAAAACCTTAGTCCCGTGGTTGGTATTTGGTGCGTAACTTGGCTGATGTCCATTATTTTTGCAGGTGTTCGCCCATATATCTCAGCAAGCATTGCAAATAAAGCTTGCTCTACGGTAGGCCACGCGCCAACGCCTGTGACGGTTATTCTGATGGCTTGCTGGTTTATGTACATGACGGACACCCCAGATGTGCTAGCTCCCGTTAGTGCTAGGAATCTTAAGTGCGCCTCTAACATGTCAAGGCGAAGGGGTATTGAAGGGCCTGTAACGATCGTAGGAAAGCCTTTGTCGTGAAGACCTAAGGGTAATGCAAAATAGCGCGTCAGAGGGTCGGTAGTGATCCGCACTGTCACTGCCAGGCGCTTGCTCACTGTCGTCTCCTTGTTAGGGGCTCCAACTAGATAATTATACAATATGCACAAACATTAACAAGGTTTGTTGGTTTTTGTAGCAAAAATTACAGACTATTTGACTGCATTTAAGAGTTACACTAAAAGTAATAAACAAAAAAGGAGAGCTAATGAAAACACTTTTTAAGGTACTGAGTTTTGCGTCCAATTTGTGGCCGTATTACTTGGCGATAACCATATTTTCTGTATTATTAGCGCTAAGCAATCAAGTGTCGCCATTTATTATTAAAGGCGCTGCAGATATGGTTGTTGCAGCAATGCAGGGTGCGCAGCCAAGTTATTTGCAAGCTGTGCTGCTAGCGTTGGCATATTTTGGTGCGGATGTGGCTGGTACGATATTTTCTAATTTGGGCGGTTATTATGGCGATATTATGGCAGCTAGACTTAAAAAGCAGCTTAGCGAAAAATACTACAAACATCTGCTTAAGTTGCCCCAGGTTTATTACGATAAAGAGTTAACTGGCACGATTGTAAATAGGCTAAATCGCACGATCTTTGAGCTAACAAATTTTATGAACTTTTTTGCCAATAATTTTTTTCAGATGATTTTGACCATGGTCTTTACTCTGATAGTTGTATCATATTACAGCTGGGAAGTCGCAGCGTTGCTGTTTGTTATTTACCCGCTGTTTATGTGGCTGACATCGATGACTAGTCGTAGCTGGCAGTCCTATCAGGAGCAAAAAAACCAGCACATTGACAGTGCTAGTGGGAGGTTCTCTGAGGCGATATCGCAAATAAGGGTTGTAAAATCTTTTGCTCAAGAAAAACGAGAGCTGCAACATTTACAGCACCACTATCAGCAAAACACAGACATAACAAAACTACAGTCAAAAAAATGGCACCAAATGGACGTTTTGCGACGACTAGTTTTGAATGCGATATTTTTTGTGATTATTGGATATATATTTTGGCAAACGCTGATTGGAAGGTTTAGTGTAGGTGAGATGTTTTTGCTGATACAATTTTCGGCGCTTATGCGAATGCCGTTGTTTAGTATGAGCTTTATCGTTGATCAAACTCAAAAGGCAATTGCTGGCAGTAGGGACTACTTTGAAGTTATGCAGCTTCAGCCGGCGATTAGCGATAGTGCTGGCGCAAAATCATTGCGTGTTACAAAAGGCGCAATTAAGTACAGAGACGTGTCGTTTGCTTATGATGATGGTGAGCGCGTGTTTAAGAATATTAGCTTTGATATTAAGCCAGGCTCAAAAGTGGCTTTGGTTGGCGAAAGCGGACAGGGCAAAACTACCCTAACTAGTTTACTGCTAAGATTGTACAAACCTTTATCTGGGCAAATTAAAGTCGATGGTATGGATATAGCTAAAGTCACGCAAAAGTCGTTGCGCAAATCTATTGCGGTTGTGTTTCAGGAGCCAGCTTTGTTTAGTGGCACGATCAAAGAGAATATTGCGTACGCTAGGCCCGACGCAACTTTACGGGCAATAAAAGCAGCTGCAAAAGCAGCCAACGCAGACGAGTTTATAAAGGACTTGTCTGGAGGCTATGATGCGCAAATTGGCGAGCATGGTATAAAATTGAGTGGTGGACAAAAGCAGCGCATTGCAATAGCGCGTGCGCTTTTAAAAGATGCGCCAATACTGATTTTGGATGAGGCTACAAGCTCGTTAGATAGCAAAGCGGAGTCTCAGGTGCAAGAGGCGCTTAATCATCTAATGCTAGGTAGGACTACGCTAATTATCGCGCATAGATTAAGCACAATTGCGCATGTTGATATAATAATTACTTTAAAAGGTGGCAAAATAGATGAGATTGGAACTCCACGTCAATTGGCAAAAACAGGCGGAATCTATGGCCAATTGCTAGACCTGCAAGTAGGTATGACTGAGGCGACAAAAAGAAAGTTATATGAGTTTGGTCTTGTTACGGAGGAGGGTGAGGATGCGTAAAACATCACGTGCAATAGTGATAAAAAATAATAAGATTCTTTTAATTGAGCGCTACAACAAAGGGGTGCATTATTTTGTTCTACCAGGTGGGCATGTTGAGGAGGGAGAGAGCTCTGAAGCGACTGTGCTTCGCGAGGTATTGGAAGAAACTAGTATAAAGGTTGAGCCGTTATCTATGATCCGTTCAGAAATTGACGGACTTGGAAACGAACAGTATATTTATTTGTGTCGATTTGTTAGTGGCGAGCCTATGCTTCCTTTGAATTGTCCTGAGGCCAAAAAAGCCGCAACCAGCAATGATAAATGGATGCCGGCTTGGTTTGACCTGAATGATTTGCGTGATCAGGTTGTTTATCCAAAAGACTTAGCTAAAATTGTGGCGAGCGTTTAGGTCTTTTGGTACTATAAAATGAAAGAACTGAAGGGATTGTTTTTATGGCCAAAAACACGGTGCAACGCGCTGTCATCTGGATTATAGCTATTGTTATGGTGGTTGGAACACTGGGTGCGTATTTTATAGCTATTTTGCAAAATGGCAACTCAAGCAAGCAAGAAGAAGCATATGTTAAGGCAATTAAAGAAGCTGCATATGACCCTACTGCCTATAAAGTTGATGGTGACGTAGCGGAGCTAAAAGTGGAGGATTTAGAAGTTGGAACTGGCGCAGAGGTTAAAGATGGCGACAGTGTTAACGTGCATTACAAAGGAACGACTGCGCAAACTCAGCTTAAATTTGATAGTTCTTATGACACTGGCGAGCCTATAACTTTCTCGTTAGACGAGGTTATAGACGGTTTTAAAGAAGGGTTAATCGGTATGAAGGTTGGTGGCAAAAGAAGAATAATAATTCCGTCTGACAAGGCATACGGCGTAGATGGCTATGGTTATATTATTGAGCCAAATACCGACATAATTTTTGAGGTAGAGTTGATCGAAGTCAATCCGTCAATTTAGTATAAAAATACAACATGTGGTGCCTTGCACTAAGCAAAAGCGCTATATATACTAGACAAAGGATAGGTGAGAGAAAAACAAAAGGGGTGTATATGTCAAAAACAGTAACTGTTTATACTACTAACGCGTGCGCGTATTGTGTTATGGTTAAGCGCTGGTTGCAAACGAAGGGCCTTCGATACGAAGAGGTTAATCTCGAAGAATCTCCCGAGCGTCAAAAAGAAATGATGGAATTGAGCGGCCAAATGGCGGTGCCAGTAGTCGTGGTAGCAGAAGAAGATTCTGATAGCAAAAATATTACAATCGGATGGAATCCCGGCAAATTAGCTTCCGCAGTGGCTCCAATCTTAGAGATGGAGAGAGTTGCTTAAAATCATGACAAATAAGATCTACGACGTAGCTATGATTGGTGCCGGTCCAGCTGCCTTGGCAGCCGCGGTCTATACTACCCGAGAAGATTTAGATACGGTTTTGATAGAAAAAGGCGTAGTTGGTGGGCTTGCGGCAATTACTGATAATGTAGAAAATTATCCGGGATTTGTTGAGGGTATATCTGGCCTTGATTTGGCTGAACGCTTTGAAAAACAGGCAGAGCGTTTTGGTGCCAAAATAGAGTATGGTGAAGTTAAGGACATAATTGTTGATGGTGGCATAAAAAAAGTTGTAACCGTAGATGGCGAATTTTATGCAAGAGCTGTCCTTATTGCAACGGGCACAGACTATAAAAAATTAGGTGTACCGGGCGAAAAAGAATACTATGGTCGCGGAGTTCATTTTTGCGCAACTTGCGATGGAGCGTTCTATCGCGACAAGAATATAGCTGTAATTGGCGGTGGTAATTCTGCTGTTCAGGAGGCGTTGTTTTTGACTCGTTTTGCGTCGCACATTGATTTGTTGGTTCGTAGCGAGCTAAGGGCTTCAGACGTGCTTATCCATGAGCTTGAGGCAAATAAAAAAATTACCGTGCATACAAAAACCACTACAGACGAGATCGTCGGACAAGACGGTAAAGTGAACAAGGTTGTGGGCACGAAAGACGGCAAGAAGGTAGAGTTTGCGGTCTTGGGTGTATTTATATTTATTGGTTTAAAACCCAACAGCGGTTTTTTGCGGAATGTCAAAGGTATGAAATTTGATGATTACGGTTTTATCAAAACCGACAAAGATTTGCAAGTTGGCATTGATGGAGTTTTTGCTTGTGGTGATGTTCGTAGTGGCGCAACCATGCAAATTGCTAGCGCTGTTGGTGAGGGTGCGACGGCCGCGTTAAAGATACGGGAATATTTGGAGCACAAATAACAAAGACATTATTGTGCCGTAGTGAAAGTGAGGCTATTTTAGCCATTCGGCATGATCGGTTACTACTGCGTCAATGCCTCGTTTAGATAGCGCCAGGGCCTTGCTTTTAGAGTTTACCGTCCAGACATAGGTCCATAGACCTCTATTCTTGGCCAGTTTTATAGCAAAATGTGGAGCGCAGATGTGCGAAAATCCAACAGCGTAAAGTGGTAAATCTGTTTTTAAAAACCCAAAAGGCAATCTAAGCAGTAGTGCAAGTTTAATGCTTTTGTTTGTCGTGTGTACCTTGTGTAAAATTCTTGTGCTAAATGAAGAAACCATAAAGTCGCTCATTCGGCGACCCGCATTCACTTGCTTTTGAATGACATTGCAGACGTTATTTACTGAGTGCGCATCCTTTATTTCAATATTTATTTTGGCTTTAGTTGCTATAAAATCAATAGCTTCATTAAGGCTAGGGATAATGTTGCCGTCTTTGTCGATGTTAAGAGTGTGAAGTTCGTTGTATGTACAGCTGCTAATTTTACGCGCATTGCCAGTAGCGCGCAATAAAGTTGTATCATGAAATACTATAGTCTCACCGTCAGAGGTGTTGCGAACATCAAATTCAATCCAGTCAACTTGCAGTTTTATAGCTTCTTTAAAACTATCTAGTGTATTTTCTGTTTTGCAAGCGCGGGCGCCACGATGTCCAATAATTTGCATGTTAGGTATTATATAATGCGCGTTTATCTGGGTCTAGTATCTGTTATAATGTCTACAGATAGCGCAAATAATCTAAGGAGTTTTATGAAAGATATTACTTATGGCAAAAGCGCGCCTGATTTTGTGAATGTTGTTATGGAGATTCGCAGGGGCGAGCGTAACAAATACGAGCTTGATAAAGAGACTGGCGTACTTTTTTTGGACCGTGTTAATGTGACAATGCTAGGCTATCCAACTGACTATGGCTATGTGCCAAAAACTTTGTGTAAGGATGGAGACCCTCTTGATGCATTGTTGGTAATTGACGAATCTGTTCCTCGAGGAATTGTTGTTCCTGCGCGTCCAATTGGCGTTTTAAGAATGGTAGACGATGGTGATGCAGACGAAAAGCTAATATGTGTTGCAAAAGACGACACTACAAAAACTCACATTAAGGATGTAGACGACTTGGGCCCTGAATTTAAAAAAATTGTAGAACACTACTACGCTCACTACAAAGACTGGAAGAAAGATTGGCAAGGATCTCCAGTGAGCTTTGATGGCTGGGGTAATAGAGATGAGGCTCTTGCAGTTGTAAAAGAATCTATTGAGCGAGCAGAAAAAGAAAGTAAATAATAGCAAGAATTTAAGAAAGGGCTTCATTGCTTGCATTGTGTGCGTGCAGTGAAGCCCTAATTGTTTTGCGATGTGTTTGGGCAATCATTTTTTTACAATCATGCCAAAAACTGCAAATACCGTACCAATTCCAATTATGCATCCCATATTCCACCAGTGAGCCACGGCCTCGCTTTCTGACCAATCAAAGATTTTGGCAAGGATCCAAGTTACAAAAATTGATACTGCAACGATGCCTCCAAGAATTCGCAAAAAACCCATTTTGACCTCCAAGTTTTATAGATGACGAACAGGTGCGAACTTGTACGCTTGATTATACTACTTAATAGCAAAAAAAGTAATCAAAAATACTTGTTAGTTGCTTAAGTGCTAAAAAGTCAATACAATAAGTATAAACAAGCTAATGCTTAGGAGTAAAAATATGAAGACTAGGGTGGCGATAAATGGCTTTGGTCGTATTGGTCGTATGGCGCTAAAAATTGCAATGGAGCGTTCTGATATTGAGGTGGTTTCTATAAACGACCTTGCAGACGCTAAGACGCTGGCGCATTTGCTAAAATATGATTCTGCATATGGTATTTATCAATATGATGTGTCAAGTGACGAAAATGGTTTAATTATAAAAGATCAGCACATAAAAGTTTTAGCCGAAAAGGATCCATCTCAGTTGCCTTGGGCTGCCATGGATGTTCAGGTGGTGATTGAGTCTACAGGGTTGTTTGTTGATCCAGAGAAAGCTAAAGCTCACATAGAGCACGCTGGTGCAAAAAAGGTTGTTTTAAGTGCTCCTGCCAAAAATGACCCAGACGAAACTGTAAAAACAATAGTACTGGGGGTCAATGAAGACGATCTGACGCAGGCTGGCAATATTGTAAGTTGCGCAAGTTGTACTACGAATTGTATCGCTCCAGTTGCGGCTGTGGTTGAATCTGCTTTTGGCGTAGAAAAAGCTTTAATGACAACTATCCATAGCTATACCGGCGATCAGCGCTTGATAGATGCTCCTCACAAAGATTTGCGTAGGGCGCGTAGTGCAGCAACAAATATCGTACCCACTACGACGGGCGCAGCCATTGCTGCATCAAAAGCTTTGCCGTCGCTAAAAGGTATGTTTGACGGCTTATCTGTCCGTGTTCCAACTCCGGTTGTGTCTTTGAGCGATCTTGTTTTTGTAACTAAACGAGATGTGACGGTTGACGAAGTTAAGGAAGTGTTTAAAAAAGCTGCCACAGAGCCATACTACCAAGGGATTTTGGCCGTAACCGAGGAGTCTTTAGTGTCCAGCGACTTTAAGGGAAACAGCCATTCTGCTATCGTAGACATAGGCTTGACTCAGGTTGTAGGCGGTAACCTGTTAAAAGTTATTGCTTGGTATGATAACGAGTGGGGTTACAGCAATAGACTTGTAGAGCTAGTTGCAGACTTAGGAAGGCAATTGCAAGGTTAGGATATGCGAGTATATTTAGGATCCGACCACGCTGGATTTAATCTTAAAGAAAAGGTTTTTGCGCATTTAAGCAAGCTAAACTACGATGTAGAAGATGAGGGCGATAAAGTACTTGACCCTAATGATGATTATCCTCAGTTTGCCTTGGCGGTAGCAACAAAGGTCTTGGGTGACACAGACCCTGATGCTCGGGGTATATTGCTTTGCGGTAGTGGTCAGGGTATGTGTATTGCGGCAAATCGTGTACGCGGGATTAGGGCCTCTGTTGTGTGGGACCAAAAAGTTGCGCGCGAAACTCGTAACGACAACAACAGTAACGTTTTATGCATTCCTGCAAACATGCTAAATGAAGATGAGGTTTTAGGCTTGGTCGATGTTTGGCTGAGCGCACCGTTTTCCGGTGCGGCGCGACACGTACGACGGATAAAAGAAATCGAGGAGTTATACGGATAATGCCGATTATTTGCCCAACTATTACTGCCAGTGATCCGCATGGATATCGAGAACAAGTTGCAAAAGTAGAAGATTTTTCTAAGCGTCTTCATATTGATCTTGCAGATGGCTCCTTGGCTCCAGCAAAATTGATGAATATCGCGCAGATTTATTGGCCAGAGGGCTCAATTGCTGATTTGCATCTTATGTACAAAAAGCCGCGTAGCTATATCGAAACTGCAATAAGCCTTAAGCCAAATATGATAGTTTTGCAGGTAGAATCTGAGGGTGACATGCTTGGATTAGTGCTGGAGTTGCAATCTATGGGAATAAAAGCTGGCGTGGCTTTATTGCCAGAAACAGAGTTGCAAAAGCATGAGAATCTAATAAGTACCGCTGACCATGTTTTGTTATTTGCTGGAAAGCTTGGCTATCAGGGCGGCAAAGCAGATATGAACGTGCTTAAAAAAATTCCTGATATTTCTGCTATCAACCCAACAGCCGAGCTCGGCTGGGATGGCGGAATAAATGCTGAGAATCTGCCGCTACTGCTGTCGCAGGGGGTTGAAGTGTTTAACGTTGGCGGTGCATTGCAAAATGCGGACTTTCCGGCGGATGTTTATAAAGAATTAAACGGTTTACTCAAGTAGTAAGATCAAAGCAATCTATTAACTACATTGAAACATAAAAACAAGCAGAATATGTTTATCTGTTTGCTGTATAATCATAAGCAGAATGAAACAACTTACTTTGCAGCAACTCCAGCAAATGGCTAATCGGCTTAGACAGGATATTATCGCCATGTTGCTTAAAGCCGGTTCTGGACATGCGGCAGGGCCGCTAGGCTTGGCAGATATTTTTGCTGCGCTTTATTTTAGCGTACTAAGGCATGATCCAAAAAATCCAGATTGGAATGAGCGCGATTTGTTAGTTTTGTCTAACGGACACTGTGTGCCAATTAGGTATGCGGCAATGTCACGTAGCGGCTATTTTGATCTAAGTGAGCTTGATACTTTGCGTAAGTTTGGCAGTAGGCTACAGGGTCATCCAGAAAGATTGCGCTTGCCGGGGCTAGAGACAACATCTGGGCCGCTGGGGTCAGGCCTAAGTCAGGCTGCTGGTATGGCCTTGGCGCTAAAAATGGATCACTCTAGGCGCTGGGTTTATTGTGTGATGAGTGATGGTGAGTTTCAGGAAGGCAACACCTGGGAGGCTATTATGTTGGGTGCAAAATATGAACTCGCAAATTTAATAGCAATAGTTGATCGCAATAATATTCAAATTAGTGGTCAAACAGAGGATGTAATGCCGCTTGAGGACTTAGCTGCAAAATGGGAATCGTTTGGCTGGCATGTTATTGAGGTTGATGGTCATAATATTCAATCTTTTATTGACGCGTGTAGCTTGGCGCGAGCCATCGAAAACCGCCCAAGTGTAATAATTGCACACACAATTCCTGGCAAAGGTGTTGATTTTATGGAATACGATTTTTTGTGGCATGGTGCTGCGCCAAAAGATACGCAAGCAAAGCTTGCCCTGAAAGAACTGCGCACGCTGGGCGGAAAGATAAGGAATGAACAAGATGACTGATTTTTTACAAATGAAGCTTATACATAATATTGGCGATGCCGACGTAAAAAAACAGTCTTTGCGCGAGGGTTTTGGCCAGGGTTTGCTAGAAGCTGCAAAAAAAGACGACAGCATTGTTGGTTTAAGCGCAGACTTGTCAGAATCTGTAAAGATGAACTACTTTGCAGAAGAATTTCCTGACAGATACGTAGAAGTAGGTGTTGCCGAGCAAAATTTAGTAACAGTAGCTTCTGGCATGGCTGCCGTTGACAAAAAGCCATTTGCGGCAAGCTATGCAGTTTTTAATCCTGGCCGAAACTGGGAGCAAATTAGAACAACAATTTGCATAAATAATCAGCCAGTTTGCATAGTTGGAAGTCATGCTGGTCTAAATGTTGGCCCAGATGGAGCTACCCATCAGGTGCTAGAAGACATTGCTTTAATGCGTTCGCTGCCCAACATGGTTGTGGTTGCCCCGGGCGATGCTGTGGAAGCAAAAAAGGCAACAATGGCTTTGGCTAAGCTAAGTAAGCCAAGCTACATTAGGCTTGCACGTGCAGACACAGCTGTATTTACCACGCAAGAAACTCCTTTTGAACTAGGCAAAGCGCATGTTGTTTGGGGCGGACATAGCATTACAATGCTAGGTACGGGTACAATGACGTATTCTTGCTTGGTGGCCGCAAAACGGCTGCAAGAACATGACATTAGTGTCGAAGTTTTGCATGTTCCAACCATAAAGCCTTTAGATAAAGAGGCGATTCTGCAAAGCGTGCGCAAAACCAACTTGGCGGTAACGGTAGAAGAAGGTCAAATTGCTGCAGGATTTGGTAGCGCCGTTTGTGAATTGTTGGCCAGCGAGCATCCTGCGCGTGTAGTGCGAATTGGTGTAAACGATCAGTATGGACAATCTGGCAGTGCTAACGAGTTGCTAGAGCATTATGGTTTAACCTCGCAAAATATTGTAGATACAGTTAAAAAAATGTTAAATAGGAGCTAAAAATGTCTTTAACAATCCCAACTATCAGAGATAATTGCATACGGGCTCGGCATTTAATGCAGCGTTCGCGACAGCAGCATTTTGCCGTGGGTGCCTTTAATATAGACAACCAAGAAACTTTAATTGCTGTAGCTCGTGCGGCGCAAAAACTGCGTTCGCCAGTGCTTGTAGAGGTTAGTCATGGCGAGGTTAAAGCAATTGGGTTAGATAACATCCGCGACATGGTAGACAACTACAAAGAAGAATATGGTGTAGAGATGTATTTAAACCTTGATCACTCACCAACGGTGGATGATGCAAAGCGTGCGATAGATGCCGGTTTTGAGTTTGTGCATATTGATATTGCCCAGGCAAATCATGAAGCGACAGATGCAGAGATTATTGAGAAGACCAAGGAAGTTGTAGAATATGCTAAATTTACAGGTGCTTTGATAGAGGGAGAGCCACATTACTTTATGGGTAGCTCAAACGTGCATGCTGAACAAATTGATTATGAGGAAGTCAAAAAAACATTCTCTACACCAGAAGGCTCACGTGCTTTTGTAGAGGCGACGGGTATTGATACTTTTGCAGCTGCCGTTGGTAATCTGCATGGTAAATATTCTGTACCCAAACAGCTTGATCTTGACTTGTTGCGGGCAATCAGACAGGTAATAAATTGTAACATATCGCTACATGGTGGCAGCGGTACCCCAGGGCATTATTTTGAAGAAGCAGCAAAAATTGGCGTAAGCAAGGTAAACATTAACTCTGACATGCGATATGTTTTTCGTAAAACATTAGAAAAAGTTTTAGCAGACAACCCAGACGAATACGCCATTGTTAAGCTAATGCCGCAAGTTTACCAAGCTGTTCAACAAGTTGTAGAAGATAAAATAGAGATGTTCGGATCGGCAGGCAGGGCCGTCGTGTAATAAAGAAGGCCCGCCTAAATGGCGGGCTTCGTACGGGCTAAGAAGCTCCTCGACAGTTGGTAGCTTTGTCGCGTCCTTCTTTGATGCGTTGCGGACTGATAGCAAAAAATATTATACAACTATTAGACTTTTAGTTCAATGCCTCGCCAGCTTTTAGCCATAAGTGTTATAATTATCTAAATGGGCAATATAACACCAAAAATACTGTGCATAGGGTCGGTGACTCAGGACGTTTATTTGCTTGCGCCTGACATTTTTTTGCCACGACAAGTAGATGGCGAAAGAGTGATTCAGTTGCCGCTTGGCGCAAAACTAGATCTTGAAAAAGTTATAATTACGTCTGGCGGTAACGCCACAAATGCGGCAACAACGTTTGCTCGGCAAGGTTTGGAAAGTATTTTTATGGGTGTTTTGGGTGCTGACGCCATGAGCGAGAGTATTTTGCATGAGCTCGATTCTGAGGGGATAGATACAAGATATGTTCATCAGGATGAGCGCTATAAAACTGGTTATGCTACGGTTATTTTAGCACCAAATGGCGAGCGAACAATTATGCGTGCGCATGGGCAAAAGTTGCGTGCGGACGGCTCGGACATTAATTTGCAGGCGCTAGAGCAGGCTGACTGGCTTTATCTTTCGTCGGTTGGCTCTATACAACTACTAGAAAAAATTGTAAGCCTGGCCGCAAAACACAATACAAAAATTGCTTTTAATCCGTCTACGGCAGAGTTGCAGCAGCCAGAAAAGATACGCCCTTTGCTAGAGGATGTTTCTGTGTTGATCGCCAATAAAGAAGAAATGCAAATTTTAGTAGAGGGTACAACAAGCGAAGAACTTGTGCGCCACGCTGTGCATTTTGTAGACATTGTAATAGTTAGCGATGGTCCAAATGGTGCTATCGCTAGCGATGGTAAACAGATAATTACGGCGGGCATGTACGAAGATGTAAAAGTTGTAGATCGTCTTGGTGCTGGTGATGCTTTTGGTTCTGGTTTTACTGCAATGATTGCCCAAGGTAAAACACTAAATGATGCTGTAATTTTTGCAAGCGCAAACTCCACAAGCGTGGTTACAAAAATTGGAGCTAAAACTGGCATACTGCACGGAAGCCATAATTTACACGCAATGCCAATTACTATTACCGACCTATAGTTGGCGCTTATGTTAAAATGATAATATGGCTAAGCTTTTAAGTGACCTACTAGACGCAAAAGAACCTCTGTTTAGCGAGAATCTTCGGCAGTTGGAATCTTTAAGTGGACAGTGCGGTTATGATATTGGTCTTGTTGGTGATATTTTGGCGGCTGCACATGAGGGGACTAGGCAGCTGGACCTGGACCATAAAGACACGACTGGCCCAGAACTTTACCATGCACTACTTTCAAGGTATCAGCAAGATGATAGTCACTTTTTAAAAACAATAGGTTGCAAAAGAGAAGCGTCTGTTAACGATATTTTTGAGCATGTAAAAAGCGTTATAGAGAAAGCAGATGTTCTAGAAGATTGCTGGGTGCTTAAAAAAAGTGCAGCAAGGCGTATATTGCGTGAAATGCCTCCTACTGCTGTTATGTCTCATCTTGGCTACAGATCCGTTGACTCTATGCTTAAACACGAGCGACTGCCCGAAGTATATGGTGCGCTTCGTTTTGTAGAGAACACTGGCTGGTTAAAACAGTTTAATAAACTATACGCAGGATTAAAGCCAGCCGATTTTGAAAGGCGAGACGCTGAAATTATAATAATGCCTATAGAAAGATGGGGTAAATTTGCAAGCAAAATTGCCAGCAAAAAATGTCATAATGTTACTCAAATAAAAGAGCTTGGTTATGTGTACATTTTACCCACAAAAGACGGACAGACGCTTGGTTTGTCAGTCAGGCTAACGGCCTTAGTATTGTATTATTTAAACGAAATTCGCTTGTATGGGTCATACTCTAAACTGAGCCAGGTTCGTAAGGATTTTGGTAGAGCGCTAGTCAATGCGCTAATCGATGGTGGTAATTGTGGTGTTTCTTTGGGTGGACAGCAAGTGCATTGGCGTGTAATAAAACGTCATTTCGCAAATGCAGACGCTTGTCACTATCCAAAATCGTTTGAGCCACATCTTCAGCTTGAAGACCTTCATTGGAGAAATCCAGAAGATGCAATTGCTGATATAGATCCTACGCTTAAGTTTTGGTGTAATAGGGACTATGTGGGTTTGCCGTACGGTGACGGAGCGCTGTCGTTTAACTTGTTGGACATTGCTGAAGATTATTGCATGAAATTACCATATACACAGCGTGGTTCGCGTTACCTAAAAGAAAGTTTGCAGAACGAAATTTTTGTCAGGTACCTTGGACATAGCGTAATCGAAGCTCAAATTTTACAAAAGATCGATGACCATATGCTAGAAAAATAATTAAATTACTGACACGTAGTCGAGGCAGTGCTAACATAATAGGTATCGTTATGGTTCCTTGCCTTATGGAGGGTCTGCAATGAAGAGTAACCCGCTACGCACTTTGCGAGCCATTGGTAGAGCATCCTCGTCACCTTCGCTTGTAGACCTTTTGGATGAGGCTACCTTGCAAAAAGGCGTGGATAGCTCGCAAAGAATGATCCTTGTTGATGGACAAAGCGACAGGGGCATAAGAGGCGAACTTGAGGTCGTTTCGCCCGCAACACTAGATGTCGATGGAAAAAAATTTTCTTTGCGCGATGTCAATGTAGAGCTGTGGAAAGGCGGGTATATTGCTGCAACGATGTACGAATTTTACTACTACCTTGCTAAGCTTTGGGACCCTGCAGCGGTACAGCGAGGAGACCTGATCGCCTATGGGACACTTGTGTTTCCTCAGTTCGATCTGGGTGGTAATCATATCTTTGTAGTTTCTAAAATGTGCGGCAAGCGAAGGCAGACTTGGCAAGAAGTCATGTGCGAAAGTAGCCTATTTAGCGACCAAGACAGATTTCTGGTCGTTCGCAGAAAAAGAAGACGTAAATAGTAGGGCAGATACCCCACTCTAGCAGAGTAAATCGTGCTGGAGTGGGGTATAGTATTGTTATTAAAGCGTAACCGTTATATAATTACTAAAAAGGCAAGAAAAACATATATGAGTAAATATCAAATTTGCGTATCAGGCGCAGCTGCTGGCGTGACGGTTGACACTTCGCACGATCTGGCATACAGAATAGGCGAGGCCATAGCAAAAAGCGGACACACACTAACAACTGGAGCCACGATCGGCTTGCCGCAGCATGCTGCAAGGGGTGCTAAAGACGCAGGCGGGCTGTCTATTGGCTTTTCTCCAGCTGCAACAGTGCGTGAGCACATAAAATCTTATCGGCTGCCCGTAAAAGAATTTGATTACATTAATTTTACAAGCATGGATTATGTTGGACGTGATGTGTATTTAGTGCGTTCTAGTGATGCGGTAATTACGGTTGGCGGGCGTATAGGTAGCCTTCATGAATTTACAACTGCATTAGAGAATCACAAGCTCTGTGCTGTTTTATTAGGTAGCGGTGGCGCGGCAGATTTTATTCCTACAATTGTAAATACACTTCAAGTGCCGCAAGGTACCAGAATTATCTACGACACTGATCCTGAACGGATTGTAAAAAAAATTGTCGAAACTCTCGACCGCGATTACGCAGATTTCAAAAAAGACATTAAAAGTCTAGAAGATCGACCAAAAAAAGCTGCGCGCGGATAATTTTTTAGAGATTAACGCCCCCTCAATGGATTTGAGGGGGCTGCGTTTGCTGTTACAGATAGAAAACTTTGGCGCCGGGCGACACAACAATTTTTACAGTAAGCTGCGCCTGTCGGTCAATCGTTAAGGGCTTGTGGTCGCGAACGATAGTCGTCTTCTTTTCTGTCTGTGACGTGCGGCCACGCGAAACTCCAGTATTGGCGCAGCTGCCAGGGCCTGTGGCTGAGGCGTCACCTGTGTTTCGGACGGTGACAGACATTCCTGGCCGGATTGGCCCATCGTAGCCAGTGTTGGCGTTGGCGTAGCCTCCTGGTCCAGTTTTAGCAGTTCCGGTGTTTGAAGCTGTTGCGCTCAAGCCTCTGGAGCTTGATCTCCTGACTACTAGCGTGTTGATGCCGTTTGCGCTGGTATGCTCGACCTCTACTGAGCTAATGCCCCAGCGTGGACCACTTGCACCAACCGTTGTTGACGGTTCGCCAGCAACAACCTGGACATTGCATCCGTGCAGCTCAGTCAGGTCAACCGTATCAATACAGTCGAACGCTCCCAGCGCCCTGTTGGTCCTAAGGATTCCCATCAATGCCTCCTTTGACGCACAATAATGTTGATTATATAACAACGCAAGGTTATAGTCAACAGTTGACAGCTCTGCTAAATATGGTATTATCTTCAGAGTGGCAATGTTTGTCTATTGTGATTGGAGCTGCTGTACATGTCTGGTGCAATGCGAATCAGGATTTCGCCAAGTGTCAAGGTCAGCCGCCGCGAGATTGTAAATTCTAGACTGCTTTGTGACTGGCTTGGCCGCTGCAAGGCTCAGGGAATTGAAATCAGAGACGTCTTTGTTTATGCGGCACATTGCTGGGGTAGCCCCTCTGAAGTAAAAATGGCGTACCTAGAAGTTGATGCTTGGCTGAATGGGCGAAAGCTCGACGGTCTTGTTACGCTTCGTGGTGAAGCTGTTGACGTTCTTGCGCATATTACAACTAATGCCAATGATTACGTTGTATTTGTTGCTCAGACACGAGTTCCTGGCATGCAGTCGTACGTGCTGTCAAACCCATCGGGTATGATTGACCCAAGAGAGGACGTGCGCGTTGCTGCATTACGTGAGCTTAATGAGGAGACAGGAATTAACCTTGCTTGGTCGGCGCCCATAAACATGTTGGGCAATATGCCTTTGTTGGTTAGCCCTGGTTTTACGGACGAGCGTGTATACTTCTGTGTGGTTCGAGCAACCGCAACAGAAGAACAAGTCGCGCAGATGAATGGCAGGCTTGCTGGTGTTGCTGCTGAGGGTGAACATACCAAGTTGTATGTTGTTTCCTTTGACCAGGCGCTAGCCCTTGCCGAAAACAGCTCAAAGGGGTACGCAGATCTGAAGACTCTTATGAGCTTAATGCTATATAAGGCAAGACACAATATCTAGCTTTCTGCTGCGCTGGTGGCCGAAATTTGGTCGCCAGCTTTACTTTTTAGAAAAAATATTAAGTGCTATAATGATAAGCATGGCCAACTTTAAGCTGCATACACCGTTTCAGCCCACTGGCGATCAGCCTCAGGCAATCGCTCAGCTTGTTGATGGCTTAAAAAATGGCCAGCGCGAACAGACTTTGCTTGGCATAACTGGCTCGGGTAAAACCTTTACTATGGCTAACATTATTGCCCAAAGGCAGGTTCCGACCTTGGTTCTAGTTCATAACAAAACGCTTGCTGCTCAGCTTTATAGCGAATTTAAACAGTTTTTTCCTGATGCAGAGGTGCATTATTTTGTAAGCTATTTTGATTACTACCAGCCAGAGGCATATATGCCCAGCACAGACACATTCATAGAAAAAGACAGCAAAATAAACGAAGAAATTGATCGTCTGCGCCACGCTGCCACCGCGTCGTTATTAACCCGACGCGATGTAATTATTATTGCTAGCGTAAGCTGTATTTATGGTATTGGCGCTGTAGAGGATTATGGAGAAATGGCCGTGCATGTAAAAAAAGGCGAGCAGCGCAAGCAAGATAAATTTATAAGGCACCTTACAGATGTTCAGTACCAACGAAACGATATAGACTTCCACCGTTCTACTTTTAGGGTTCGTGGTGATGTTGTTGACGTTTTTCCTGCTGGTGCAGAAAGCGCGTATCGTGTAGAGTTTTTTGGCGACGAAATAGATCGTATCACTAATGTTGACGCTTTGACGGGTGAGATTATTGCAGAATTGTCAGAAGTCAGCATTTTTCCTGGCTCTCACTACGTTACTCCCAAAGAAAAACTAAAGGTAGTAATAGATAAAATCCGCCAAGAGTCCGAACAGCGTATTAAGGAGTTTAAATCGCAAAACAAATTATTAGAAGCTCAGCGCTTGGGGCAAAGGGTAAAATTTGACCTAGAAATGTTAGAAGAAACAGGCTTTGTAAAAGGTATAGAAAACTATAGTCGCTACCTAACAAACCGCGAACCTGGTGAGCAGCCGGCCACTCTGTTAGACTACTTCCCAGATGATTTTTTGCTATTTATTGACGAGTCGCACATGACTATTCCTCAGGTGCGTGGCATGTACAATGGCGACCGTGCACGCAAAGAAGTCTTGGTTGATCATGGCTTTAGGCTGCCAAGTGCGTTAGATAATCGTCCGCTAAAATTTTTAGAATTTGAGCGACATGTGAACCAAGTGGTTTACGTTAGCGCAACTCCAGGTGAGTACGAGCTTAGCAGAAGTACACAGCCCGTTGAGCAAATTATCAGACCAACAGGCCTGCTTGATCCACCAATCGAAGTGCGACCCACTACTGGTCAGATTGATGATTTAATTGCAGAAATTCGCGAAACAACACAAAAAGGTCATCGCGTGCTGGTTACAACGCTTACTAAGCGAATGTCAGAAGATTTAAACGATTATTTAGCTGATCTTGGTATAAAATGTGCGTATTTGCATTCTGATATTGATACTCTTGAGCGTAGCGATATCTTACGTGATTTGCGAACGGGCGTTTACGATGTTTTAATTGGCATCAACTTACTTCGTGAAGGACTGGACTTGCCAGAGGTTAGTCTAGTGGCAATTTTAGACGCCGACAAAGAAGGTTTTCTGCGCAGCGAGCAGGCGTTAATTCAAACTGTTGGGCGTGCCGCAAGGCATGTTGACGGCCACGTAATCATGTATGCTGACAAAATTACAAAAAGCATGCAGGTTACAATTGACGAAACTGCAAGGCGCCGCGAAATTCAGCAGGCGTATAATGAGCGCAACGGAATCACGCCAACGGGTGTTAAAAAGGGAATAGACGAAGGTCTGCGTGCGGTAATACCTCAAGAAGCTAAAACCGCTCAAAAAAATCTTGATAAGATTCCTAAGGATGAATACCCAAGCTTGTTACGCGATTTAACATCACAAATGGAGCTTGCTGCGGCAAATTTGCAATTTGAAGAAGCGGCCGAATTGCGCGATATAATTACAGACATTAAAGGAAAAATGAAAAATTAGCGCCGTTGCAGTAACGGCGCTATGTTCAGTTATTTAATTGGTACCTTTGCCTCAAACTCATCTGTAAAAAATGCAGCACTCAGCCTAAAAAGTCTAAGTCGTAAAGTTTTTGTGTAAGTTGCAGTTGGCACTTGCCTAAATAGTCTTCTGGGTCTTGCAAAAGTAGCGTCATAGACCTCGATTGTGATCAGCTGTTTTAGTGCAGGGTCATCTTGTGTGTCCGTGGCTATGCCCAGTATATTGCACGCATATTGCCAGTTGCCGTCCTGGGGCCCGTAATAATCACTTAGTAGCTCTATATATCTAAAAAGTCTAAGATATTCAGATTTTTGCACAAAGCAAGCGGACAGTGGTGGGATATTAGGCAAATTGCAATATATTGTTAGTTTGCCTAAGGTGTCGCTAAAGGTGCGTTGCCTTCCAAGCATCTCAACCTCCCTGATTTTTGACAAAGACAAATTAAAATGCCGTCTTGCTATTTGCGGTTGCAAGGCGGCATTTGCACTAGTCGGCGGTATGCAAACGAGCTGTGAAAATACCTGTAAGGCTAATTGAGCTAATCTTTTCTGGCGAAATACCAATAGTCTCGCGGTAGTCCAGCAATGGATTCGGCCTGTGAGGACCACCAGACCTGTTGTAAAATTTCACATTGTATGGCCCTTCATGCTTCCGTTCTCCGCAAAGAATCCTGCCAATTTCCTTAAAATCGCCATGCAGCGCTAGGCCAACCTCAAAAGGCATTTGCTCGTCAACCAGTGTTACGTGCAAAACGCCCACCTCAACTGAGGTAAATTTGGGCTTCTTTCTTTTGGGACGTCCAAACATGATCACTCCTGATGATTAGGTGCGAGGTCTTCTAGAACAGGGTAACTTTATCACTATATATTAATCATGTCAATCGCGTGATCGTTATGTAATAACTGAATTGTTGATGTTGCATTAATGCTCACCACTGTTATAATTACTATAGTTATGTCTACGATTACTTTTGATGATGTTAAATATGTTGCTGCGCTTTCTAAAATTGGCGTAACAGACGAAGAAGTAAAAAAACTCCAAAACGAACTGGGTGCAATTTTAGACCACGTAAAACAGCTTGACTCTTTAAGCACGGTAAATATCGAACCAACTTATCAAGTGGATGGTTTAAAAAATGTTATGCGCGACGATGAGATTATCAATTATGATGTTTCGCGTGAGGAGCTTTTGCAAAATGCCCCCGCACAACAGCAAAGCCAAATTAAAGTTCCCAAGGTATTATGAGTAAAACAATTTCACAGTTAAAAGACGCCCTAAAAAATCGCGAGGTTACTGCTCGTTCGTTGGTAGAATCTGCACTAAAACGCCTAAAAGAGGTTCAGGTTGAGTACAATGTAGCAATAAGTGTTGTCGAAGACAGGGCCTTGCAACGAGCCGATCAAATAGACGAAGCGCGCAAAAAAGGCGAAAAACTTGGCCGTTTGGCGGGTATTCCGTTTATTGCTAAAGATAATTTTTTAACATATGGTAGCAAAACGACGGCAGCCAGCAAGATTTTGGAGTCGTTTGAAGCTCCTTATCAGTCGACTGCAATTCAAAAATTAGAGGCCGAAGGCGCAATTGTGATTGCAAAGGCCAACCTAGACGCATTTGCGCATGGATCTAGTACAGAGAACAGCTATTTTGGTCCTACAAAAAACCCTAACGACCCTGCGCGCGTTCCTGGTGGATCTTCTGGTGGTTCTGGCGCTGCGGTAGCGCTAGATATAGTGCCATTTGCGCTAGGCACAGACACGGGTGGTTCAATTCGCTTGCCAGCAAGCTACTGTGGCGTTGTCGGTTACAAGCCAACATATGGCTTGGTATCGCGCTCGGGCGTGGTTGCAATGGCTAGCTCTACCGACACCATTGGCCCGCTTGCAAATATTGCCGAAGACGCAGCTTTAGTGATTGATATCATGGCTGGCAAGGACGAACGCGATAGCACCACTTTGCCAGAGCGTCCAGATAGTTTTTTGCCAGCAGACAACCCAATAAGCCAAAAACTCAAAGTTGGTGTCATCAAAGAGTACATGAGCGAGGGCGTTGCGCCAGATGTAAGAAAACAAATTAATCAGCAGATCGAGCAGCTAAAAGAGCTTGGTCACGAGGTAGAAGAAGTTAGCTTGCCAGCAGTATCGCTTGGTTTGGCGGTTTATTACATTGTTGTTCCGGCCGAGATTAGCTCAAATCTTAGCCGCTACGACGGCATACGCTATGGACACAGCGCTTTAGGGGCGAAAAATCTTGAAGAGGTGTTTAATCTCACACGTGATCAAGGCTTTATGGCAGAAAACAAACGTCGAATTTTGATTGGTACTTACGTTTTGTCTAGTGGATATTACGATGCTTATTATCGCAAAGCCCAAATTGCACGTACGATATTGATTGAAGAATTTAAAAAAGCCTTTGAAGAGTTTGACGTTTTGGTTGGACCTGTCGCACCGACTACCGCTTTTAAGCTAGGAGAAAACGCTGGCGATCCATTGCAAATGTACTTGGCAGACATTATGACTGTGTCAGCAAGCTTGGCAGGGCTGCCCGCAATTAGCATTCCTGCTGGCCTGGGCGACGACAATATGCCAATAGGTCTGCAAATAATTGGTAATTTAAAAAGTGATGCACTGCTGTTTTCGTTGGCAAATCAACTAGAGGAGTTAGGCCGTGGATAATCTAATTTTAATAATGTTTGTTGCAATTTTGGTCATTGGTTTTGTTTTGTTGGCTGTTATTGCTTTAGCTAATCGAAGCAAGGGCAAGCTAAACAAAGAGGCGTTTAAGGCTCAATGGCAACAAATAGAAAAACTGCGCGAGCAAGGTGGCGCGGGCTGGCAATTGGCAATTTTGGAGGCTGACAAGCTGCTTGACCAAGCTCTAAGACAGTCTGGCTACTCTGGTCAAACAATGGGCGAGCGACTAAAAAGCGCACGCAAGGCGTTTAAAAACGTAGACCATGTGTGGCAAGCACATAAAATTCGCAATCAATTAGCGCACGAAAGCGGCTTTAAACTAAATAGTATGACAACCAATCGCGCTTTGCGCTACTTTAGGGCTGGTCTTAAGGATCTAGGAGCATTTTAATGAGCGTAAATAAAAATATTTTTAATCAGTATGAGCTTACGGTAGGCATAGAATGTCACGTACAGCTTAAAACTCGCACTAAACTTTTTAGTGGTGCAGATAATGACGCTCGAGACGCCGATCCAAACACTACAGTTTCACCTTTGTGTTTTGGTCTGCCAGGCACTTTGCCGGTGCTAAACCGCGAGGCAGTTCATTTGGCAGTTAGGGCTGGGATTGCTTTAAACGCTGAAATTGCAAAGACAAGTAGCTTTGACAGAAAGCATTATTTTTACCCAGACTTGCCAAAAGGCTATCAGATTACTCAGCTAGAGCGACCAACAGTTGGTAAGGGTTGGGTTAAGGTTCCATTTGGTGAAGGCGATTTTACAGTTAGAATTACTCGTGCCCATATAGAAGAAGATGCTGGTAAATTAACACACCCAGACGGCGCAGATTACAGCTTGGTAGACTTGAACCGCGCTGGTACGCCACTTATTGAAATTGTTTCTGAGCCAGACATTCATAGTGCCGCCCAAGCCAAAGCTTTTGCGCAAGAATTACATTTGCTTATGAAATACGCTGGGGTTACAGAGGGTAACTTGTATTATGGCAACATGCGCTTTGATGTTAATATTTCTGTCGCTAAAAAAGGCGCAAACAAACTTGGCAACCGCACAGAAATTAAAAACCTAAACTCATTTCGTAGCGTCGAAAGATCTGTCGAGTATGAGTTTGAGCGACAGGTTGAGCTATTGCAAAAAGGCGAACCCGTATTGCAAGAAACTCGTGGCTGGAGCGATGTAAAACAGCGAACATTTAGCCAGCGCAGCAAAGAAAACGCGCATGACTACAGGTACTTTCCTGACGCGGACTTACCTCCTGTTGAGCTAACTGGTGAGTATATTGCATCTATCCGCGATGAAGTTGAGCCAATGCTGCCCGCAACGCTTCGTGGCAAGCTGGAGGCGGCTGGTATTCGTCATTCTGTTGCCGAGATTTTGTTGCTTGCAGATGTCTCGACCGATTTGGGCTATGTGCAAACAATTATTAAAGTAGCAGAGGTGTACGGTAATAATCAGGCGGTTTTTGCGTCTAACTTTTTAGTTAATCGCGATATTAAAGAGCGTAAAGAAGCTACAAATATAGACGAGCCAGAGGGCTTGCCGGGCGAACAGCAGTTTGCAGATGTTTACGAAATGCTAAAAGCCAGCGAGCTAAGCTCGAACAACTCTGACGCATTGTTGCTTGAACTGCGTAAAGATCCAGCTGCAAACGTACGCAAAGTTGCCGAGCAAAAAGGCTTAATTCAGCAAAATGATCTAGAATTTTTGCATAAAGTTATAGATGAAGTTTTGTCTGACCCAGTTTGCCAAAAAGCAGTCAAGGACGTAAGAGCTGGCGAGCAAAAAGCCATTGGTTTTTTGGTTGGTCAAGTAATGAAGCGGAGTCAGGGTAGAGCCAATCCTGGCCTGGTTAGTAAAGAATTAAACCAGCGTTTAAGTTAGCGTACAAAAAAGGAGGGTTTAAGAAATGAAAATGCCAACAAAAGCGATTATTGCAGCCGCGGGTTTGGGTACAAGATTTTTGCCTCAAACAAAAGCAATGCCAAAAGAGATGCTGCCAATAGTAGACAAGCCTGTAATCCAAATTATCGTAGAACAGCTTGTGGCGGCAGGTGTACAGACGGTAATAATTGTAACAGGGTATACAAAACGAGCCCTTGAAGATCACTTTGACAGATCAGAGGAGTTAGAAAGTGAACTACGAGTAAAAGGCAAGGCCGATCAAGCTAACCAGGTTCAAAACATTGCCGAAATGGCAAACTTTGTGTATCTACGACAAAAAGGCACTCCAAAAGGCAACGCTCGACCTGTGTTAAATGCCAGGCACTTAATTGATGACGACGAGCCATTTTTTGTAATTTTTGCAGACGACTTTTTTAGAAGCGAAGTGCCCTATCCAAAACAGCTGCTGGATGCCTATAAAAAAACTGGTTGCAGCGTAATGTCATTTGTAGAAGTTGAGCCAGAAGATACAAAACGTCTTGGAATAGCGATAGTAAAAGATCAGTTTGACGAAAAGACATACAGAATCTCTGGCTTTGTAGAAAAACCTGGTCCACAAAAAGCGCCATCTAAGTTTGCCTCTGTGGGAAGTTTTTTACTGACTCCTGATATTTGGCCAATTTTAGAGAAAGAAACCGTGGGTTACGGTGACGAAATTGTTTTAGGTGATTCTATTGGCAAGCTTGCCGAGCAAACAGCCGTTTACGGCCGCGTAATAGACGGCGTATGGCACGACGCTGGTGACAAATCGCGCTATCTGCAAGCCATAGTTGATTATGCCTTAATTGACCCTAAAATCGGCCCAGAATTTAGGGAGTATTTGCAGAAGCGGTTAAAAAAATAATAAACTGTCAAGGGGTGTTTGTTATGGCGTGCAAAAATGTGTCTTTTTTCGCGAATCCTGATGGCACTCATTGTTATCAGGCGGCCATAAAAATGGCTGTGAAGTACTTTTTGCCTAACGTTAATTATAACTGGGATGAGTTAGATGCTTTAACGGCTAAAAAGCCTGGTTTGTGGACTTGGCCGCTTGCAGGAATTTTGTGGCTAAAATCATTGGGTTTTGACACATATATAGTAAGCAATTTTGATTATGACAGATTTGTAACGCTGGGGTCTGATTATTTAATTGAATATTCGGGCAGAGAGGTTGGCGACGCGCAGATTGCCAATAGCGATATTGCAAAAGAGAGGTGTTTTGCCAAGCAGGCGTGCAAAACAGAACTTATTAAGTGCAGAGTACCTAAAATTAAAGAAATATGCAGGATTTTGGACAAGGGTTATCTATTGATATGCAATGTAAACTCCCGTGCGCTCAGTGGCAAGCCTGGCTATGTTGGGCACTTTGTTCTGGTGTATGGCCACGCTGACGATTCGTTGCTATTGCATGATCCTGGTCCAGCGCCTAAGCCAAGTCGAGTTGTACCTTTTGATATTTTTGAAAGCGCATGGGCCTATCCAGACGAAAACGCCAAAGATTATATCGCAATTAAGCTACAACAGAATGTATGAGATCTGATCTTTGTTTTTATAACCACTACCTTGTATACTAAAAATAAAATAAGCAAGGATGTCGCATGGATGCAGCCCAGATTTTAGTAATAATATTGTCGGCAACGTTAGCTTTCTTTTTGATTTTATCAATCGTTTTGGTAGTGTATCTAATAAAGATTGCTAGCCAAATAAAACGCGTAACAGATACGGCGGAGCGTGCGGCTGGTAAATTTGAGAGTGTGGCAGGCATTTTGCAAAAAGCTGCAGCGCCTGCCGTGGTTACTAAAATTGTAGGCGAGCTTATTCAAAAGTTTGCAGATAGCCGCGAATATGATGGCAGTAAAAACAAAAAAGACAAAGATTAAAGGAGGAATTATGAAAAAAAGTAAATTTGGTATAGGGTTGATAGTAGGAGCTGTTGCAGGAGCTGTTGCAGGAATTTTAGCTGCTCCAAAAAGTGGTAAAGACACGCGCAAAGAGCTTAAACTTAAGGCAGATATGGCAAAAGCCGAAGCTGATGAGGCAATAACAGAGGCCAAGGGTCACCTAAGTGAAAAACTAGAAGATATTAAAGAAGAAGCAGAAGATTACAAAGATCGCGCAGGGCGTGCGGCAGAAAAAGCTAAGCAAGAGTTTGAGAAGCCATCTAAAACCGCGAGTTCTAAAAAATAGATGAAAAAACTCAGCGAAAAAATAGCAAAAGGCTCGCCAAAAGCGTGTCTGGATGTTTTATTTGAAGATTATTATAAAAATCGCTTCAAACTTTATTGGATGAACTTTTGGCGTGGTATATTTTTTGGATTTGGTAGCGCAATAGGCGCAACATTGTTAATTTGGATTCTTTTGTGGTTTTTGTCGCAGTTGCAAACCCTGCCGTACATTGGGGAGTTTTCTCAAAAAGTTCATGATGGTGTTCAATCTACGCAGGACTAGTTTTGCTTTTGAAACGCAGGTTTATTTATAATTATAAATGCTATAATAGTTATGGTGCCGAAGGCATTTTAATGAGTCGGATCTAAGCAGAAGGGTAGATCGTAATGCTTGGCCAGCATGCAGGTACATGTGAGGAATGTGGCAAATACTCGAGCGTATTGATGAGAAAAAATGGCAAGTGGCTTTGTGTCTCATGTCGCAAGAATGCATATAGTTTCCTGATTTGTTCATGCACTATCTAGCTTGTTTGCAGGATCTTTTACTTGGTGTATTTTGCCTAATAAGAGATCCTGCTTAATTAATGGCAAGATGTATGTGGGCGTGGTAGATTTGCACAGTAGCTTATGGCTATTGCTGCTATAATTATAGGTGCTATCATAAACGTGATAGTTAGTTTGGTCTACAGCCAACCCCAACTGTACGAGTGGAGCGTAAAATGGTTAGGTCGCATTCTGGCAACTGCGATACATGCAATAAGTTTTCAAGTGCGCTGGTCTATCACTCACCTACAAAAAAATGGCTGTGCCCTGCGTGCTACAAGAGGGCCAAAGCAAAATAGTACTTAAATCGTTTTGGAATGAGGCTGAAATGCACATATCTACACGTAAAGGTCATTGCGATGAATGTGGCAAGTGGACATCAGTTCTAACCAGAATGAGTAATGGTAATTGGCTTTGTAGCACATGCAGAAAAACTAAAAAGTAGGTCGCGAAATCCATTAGGGCAGGATCTTTTACGAGTTGAGTGAAAGATCCTGCAAAAAAATTCTGATCTGACGAGTTTTAGTCTATAATTATATACAATACATTTGTGATATGGCCTTGGAGGGTAATTTGTCGGATACTAGGCCGCAGCTTAAAGCTAGCGACTATGTGCATTTGCACAACCACACACATTACAGTGTGCTTGATGGCCTGCAAAAGGTGCCACAGCTTTTAGATTGGGCGCAAGAATGCGGTATGACTGCGGTAGGGCTAACCGATCACGGTACGATATCTGGCGCTATTGAGTTTTATAAAGAGGCTAAGGCGCGAGGAATCAAACCAGTTATTGGCATAGAAACTTACATGGCACCTCGTAAGCATACCGATAAGGATGCATCTCATGATCGAGCGCGATATCACTTGGTGCTACTGGCGAGCAATCGTAGAGGACTTGAGAACATATTTAGACTAAGTACTATTGCAAACCTTGATGGATATTACTACAAACCTCGCATCGATCATGACTTATTAGAGAAGCACAACGAAGGGATTATCTGTCTTTCGGGCTGCATTGGTGGCGAAGTCGCAGAACATCTTAGAGAGGGTCAAGACAAAAAAGCCTACGAATTTGCAAAGTGGTATAAAAATTTATTTGGCGACAGATACTATCTTGAAGTTCAAGATCATGGTCATCCTGATGCTCCAAAGTGTTGGCCAGAACAGACAATGGTGAATGAAAAGATTATAAAGCTATCCAAAGATCTGGATATACCTGTAGTTGTGACCTGTGATGCCCACTACAGTCGTATAGAAGATAAAGATGCTCACGAAATATTGCTTTGTGTGCAGACCGGTGCTAATTTAAGCGACCAAGACAGGTTTAGCTTAAAGGACTTTAATCTAAACGTGGTGCATCCACAAGATATTGTTGATAGGTGGGGCAAAGACTATCCAGAAGTTGTGCTAAATAGTCGAGTTATTGCAGACAGGTGTGATGTAGATTTTGATTTTGATAGCATGCACATCCCAAAGTTTGATGTGCCAGAGGGTCAAACAGAAAAGTCATTTTTAGATGAGCTTGTTTTTAAGGGTTTGGCAGAGCGTTATGGAGATATTGAGCGTGTAAAAGTCGATAATATGACTATTGACGAATGCAAAAAAGTCCTTAATAACGATGCGCTAGAACGTGTCGAATACGAGCTTGGCATAGTTGACGGCATGGGTTTTAACGGCTATTTTTTGATTGTTCAGGACTTTATTAACTGGGGTAAAGCGCAGGGGATAATTTTTGGGCCTGGTCGCGGTTCGGCTGCGGGTTCAATTATTGCTTTTGCGCTGCGCATTACTGACCTTGATCCGCTAAAATATGACTTGCTGTTTGAGCGTTTTTTGAATCCAGACCGCATTAGCATGCCTGATATTGATGTTGACATCCAGGATACGCGGCGTGATGAGGTTATTCAATATTGTTCCGACAAATACGGCAAAAACCGCGTATCAAACATTGTGACGTTTGGTAAAATGGCAGCCCGCGCTGCGGTCAGAGACGTTGCGCGTACTTTGGAGGTGCCATATGCTGAGGCGGATCGCTTGGCTAAGCTTATTCCTCAGCCTGTTCAGGGCAAGAATATCCCATTAGTAAAGTGCTTGGAGCAAGACGCGGATTTTAAAAATGAATATGACATAAACCCGGTAAGTCGTCGTGTTATTGACCAAGCAATCAGGCTTGAGGGTACAATTCGCTCGCATGGCGTGCATGCTTGTGGCGTGGTTATTGCTCCAGACGAGCTGGTTAAGTTTATACCGCTAGAAATGGCGCAAAAAGGTGTTGTGGCAACGCAGTTCCCTATGGGACAAGTTGAAGAACTGGGTCTACTTAAGATGGACTTTTTAGGCTTATCGAACTTAACGATTATCAAAAATACCATGCGTATCATGAAGCGAGTGTACGATGCTGAGGTTGATCTAGACAGGCTTCCACTAGATGACAAGCCTGCGTACGAATTGCTGTCTCGCGGGGACACTACTGGTGTGTTTCAGCTTGAATCTGCTGGCATGAAACGCTATCTAAAAGAGTTGCAGCCCTCTGTATTTGATGACATCATTGCCATGGTGGCGTTGTACCGTCCGGGCCCAATGCAGTTTATTGACGATTTTATTGCTCGTAAACATGGTCGTAAAAAAATTGAGTACCTGCATCCATTAATGAAAAACGCTCTTCAAAACACCTACGGCATTTTGGTGTATCAGGAGCAAGTGATGCAGATCTCTAAGGAGCTTTGTGGTTTTACGGGCGGTCAAGCTGACACTTTACGTAAGGCCATTGGTAAGAAAAAAATCGACGTTATGCAAAAAATGAAGGTCGACTTTGTTGATGGCGCTGTTAAAAATGGCGCAAATCGCGACATGATGAACGGCTTTTGGAAACAGCTAGAGGATTTTGCAGCCTACTGTTTTAACAAGTCTCATGCTGCCTGTTACGGATTGATAGCTTACTGGACGGCGTATCTTAAGGCTCACTACCCTGCAGCGTTTATGGCGGCCTTGATGACTAGCGATAATGACGATACTGATCGCTTAGCAATTGAAATTACTGAATGTAAACACATGGGAATCGAGGTTTTACCGCCAGACGTTAACGAGTCGTTTGCCGAATTTGCTGTTGTGCCTGGTAAAGACCAGGTTCGATTTGGTCTAAGTGCAGTTAAGAACGTCGGCGCAAACGCAGTCGAAGAAATTTTACGGGCGCGACGAGAAGGTGGAGAGTTTGAAACTATTGAGGATTTTACCAAACGGGTAAGCGTGCGCATTGTAAACCGCAAAAACCTAGAAAGTTTAGTAAAAGCGGGGGCCTTTGATCGTTTTGGCGAACGCGCTGAGCTGCTGTTTAATATGGACGCAATTTTGGCATTTGCTAGCAAACTGCAAAAAGAAGCTGCCAGTGGCCAGGCTAATTTATTTGGTGATGATTCTAACCTGGTGCCAATGGCATCATTGCAGCTGATGGCTGCACCCGCTCCAGCTCCAGAGCCCGAAAAGCTGTTGTGGGAGCGCGAGCTTTTGGGCCTGTATCTGTCTAGTCACCCTCTTGACCCGTATGATAATTACTTTAGCGAGCAAACTCACGATATTGGCGATCTTAAATCTACGCACGACGACATGGTTGTGTCTGTAGGCGGTGTTATTAGTGCTATTAGACAAATTGCTACTAAGAATGGTGATAAAATGGCTTTTGTAAAGATAGAGGGCAAAACAGGTGAGATTGAGCTGATAATCTTTCCTAAATCTTACGAAAAATTCCAATCGCTATTGGTACAAGATAAAGTTATTTTGGCAAAAGGTAAGTTGTCTGCTAAGGATCGCAATGGCAATATCGGAGATGAACTTAAGATTTTGGCAGATGATATAGTCGAAATTTTGCTAGAGGTGGCGCAACGTTATCGTCCAACTGGTCAAAAAATTGACCCACCGGCACAAGGTAAACTTAGAGTAAAACGTATACCTGGAGGCGGTTTTAATGGTTTTAATACTACATCAACTAAAGCACCAACTGCATCAGGTAAAAAAGTAGCTTATAGACCCGTCGAAGAATCTGTGCGACAACAGCCCAATTCTATGCCTGTAGATAGATTGTATGTTCATGTAAAAGATCCTCAAGACAGCGACAGTCTGTTAAAGCTGAAGCAGATGCTTAACGAGTATCCAGGTGACAATGATGTAGTGCTGGTTTTGGGTGTTGATAAAAAATCTGCAATTAAAGTGCCGTTTAAGGTAAATCCGTCTGACGAGCTGCAAAAAAACGTAGCAAAACTGTTGGGCGAAAACTGTGTTGCTTTAAAATAGCTATCCAATAAAGCCCTGCACGGCGTATACCATAAGCAGAGCCAGGGATACAATTACTGCTATATCAAAGAGCGGGTGAATCAGCATAAAGTGTCTTCCTTTATACCAACCCAGTCTTATTAGCTCTAGGTGGGTAACAAAAAAGCCAACCATGGCAGCACCAATAAGTCCCAAGCTGGCATATGTGGCCCACGTTGCGCCACCCGATGTTATGGTTGTAAGGCCGCTGACTTGTGCAAAGGAATTGTTGATAGCTGCGGGTTGCGTCAAGGGGTTTGCTGGGTTTGAGTTGGAATAGAATGCTACCACGACAACATTGCCACCACCTTGATAATTGTCAGATTCTGCAATACCAAAGCCTACTTCTTTGAAGTCGCCGTAAATGTTATTTTTTTGAATCTCGCTACTAAGCCAGCCGCTTACTACTTCATCGGTGGACGTAAAACCGTAAGCTAGGCTTTCTGCAAGGGATGTAGTGGTGTAATTGTAGTTATTTAAAAAATGTGCGGCAGGGAGTGTTTTGTCGTTATTCCAGGAGTTTTTAGCAATCATATCTTGCGCCTTGGACTGCGCAGCTTTTGTGAGGCTTTCGCTGCTTGCTAACGGTAATTGGTATTTATCTTGTCTTGTAGCGTTAATTTGTTCTAATAGTGATTTTGCGCTAATATCCGTTGCATATCCAAATAGCTTTGGCTGATTAAGTCTAAAGTTATATGCCAAGTGAATTACAACAAGGCCTGCGGCTAGTACGGCAAACCAGCCTAATCTTTTTTTATGTAAGCTTGTGGTAGTTTTTTTTGAACGTAAAACTGTTTTTTGTTTTACCATAACCACTTTTAGTATGCAGTAAAGCTTGAAGTTTTGCTAGATGTTTTTGATACTTAGCTCGTAAAGTGCAATGCCAGTTGCAACACTAACGTTAAAAGATTCTTTTTTACCTGTCATAGGAATCTCTAGAGTAACGTCACAGAATTTAATCAGCTCTGGCGTAATGCCATGTACTTCTTCTCCTAAAAGTAGTGCAAGTTTTTTGGGTTTTGTTTTGTAACTTTGCAGCATTATGGAGCCAGAAGATTGTTCAAGTGCGACAATGGTGTATTTTTGTTCTTTTAGTTTTGAAATTGCATCAATTGGGTCTTGTGCGTATTCAAAATCTACCATGCTTTCGGTGCCAAGTGCGGTTTTTGCTATTTGGGCTGTATTTTTTTTGCTAATGTGTGGTGGACGGTCGTCGTTTATAACGCGTGGGTATGGCGTGTATCCGGTAAAAATAATTTTATTTATACCAAAGCCTTCGCAGGTTCTAAAAATTGATCCAACGTTGTGTGTACTGCGGATATTGTGGGCAATAACAACCAATGACATATTATATATAATGACATATTCATTTGTAGGCATCAAGTTATTTTGTATGATCAAAAAGAAAACCCAAGATCATTATCTTGGGTAGCGCCCGTGGTCGGACCTTGCAGCCCAACCACGGGCAGATGTTACTGTGTCATGATTGCAGGAACGGCGCCCCTTGCCTTGTGGCGGTTGCGGATCATGGAGCTGATCCAGGCGAGGGCGATGAAGCCCACGCCGGTCATGCCCGTTACGATCTCAGGTACATGGAGCTTGATCGACAGAAGCAGAATCACTGCCAGCGTGCCGATTGCCCAGTGGGCGCCGTGCTCGAGGTATTCGTACTCGGCCAGCGTACCCTGGTTGACAAGATAGACTGTGATCGAACGAATGTACATTGCACCAATGCCAAGTCCAGCGGCAATAATGAAGATGTTTGAAGAAATAGCAAAAGCTCCAACTACGCCGTCAAAGCTGAACGACGCATCCAGAACTTCCAGGTACAGGAAGAGGAAGAGCGCAGCCTTGCCGACAACCGCAGTGGCACTGGAGGACTTGTGAGCCTCGGCACCACCAGAAATTCCGCCAGAGACGGCAGAGTCTTCGTTCTCGCCACGCGACTCGAAGAAGACTCCAAGACCGTTGACAACAAGGTAGGTGGCCAACCCGACAAAACCAGCGGTCAAAACTGTGCCCGGCACAGGAGCCAGTGTGTAGGCACAGGCAACGATGCTGAGCGACGTAATGATGCAGGAGAGGATGTCGACACCAACCTTTTCGAGCGCGGTGTTGATCGGTCCGAACTTCCCGTTGAAGCTTTCGCCAAACGACGCAAGCTTTGACTCGATGGGGATCCACTTAAGATCCCGAGATTCGAACATGAATCCCAGCACGATCATCAGCAAGAAGACGCCACCGAATGCGGCAATAGCCGGGTGGGCGACCTCCAGCGCATGCTGGTACTTTTCAGGCTCGTTGAGTGCCAGGTTGAAGGCGCTGATCATGCTCATGTCGGTCGTAACCGAAACCAGCAGAATCGGAAAGATCATTCGCATGCCAAACACGGCAATCAAAATGCCGACCGTCAGGAAGATCTTTTGCCAAAATTTTGACATCCTAGTAAGAATGGTGGCGTTCATTACGGCATTGTCAAACGACAGAGACACTTCCAGAATTGCCAAAATCGCAACCAATGTCAGCGCAGTCGGTCCGCCAATGAAAAAAACGGCGCCCAGCGTCAGCAGGGTGACAATGATGGATCCCAGAAACGTCCTGAGTGTTGACGTCTTTTCTGACATCACGTTCCAATCTAATGGTAGGTTCGTGTACCAATCAGCACAACAGTGAGCTATTATGTTATATTGTAACAACAAAGTCAATAGCAAAATGCAAAAAACATAAAAATTGTAAAAGTTTTTTAAATTTAAAAGTGCCCAACAAACCAAAAATGGAGTGTTGGGCACACACTAACTACTTGTTGTCGGCTAGTGGTTGGGTCGAGGTTTTTCGGCGTTTTCTTCGCCGCTGTCCATAGTAACGATGCCGTTGCGCACAGTTGGGCGCAGCTCTGAGTTCATACGGCTGTACTGTTGCTGCGCCAAGTTAAGCTTGGGCGCGCGTGGGTCACTGTTGTCGATGACGCATGGTGCAAATGTGTAGACGCACGGGTTTAGACTAGCTCTTTTTGCGGTAATAGTAACCGCACCTTCAACGTGTGTTGTTGGGATGTCGTCAAAATCACCAGGCAGAACACAAGTCGTTACCTTGTGAGACCTAAATGATCCCATGCCGCTATTCTTGGCAGAATAAACCACCGGAACAACACATCTGATGCTTGGATCTAGCGTAATCTTTGCGACTTCCTGCGCTGCGTCTCCGCCGCTGTTACTTGTGGCGTTGTCGCCACTGACGTGAACAACCAGGCCATCGCGAGTTTTTGTGGAGAAGCTGCGTGGATTTCGCATGGTGCCAAAGCACGAAACAACTTCTACGTGCCCGTCAGTATACTCGACTAGCAAGTATAGGTCGCGGTCTTTTCTTCCCCAGTGTGTAATGACAGTATAGGTCATCGACTTATGCAGGCTGACGACCCCGGCATCCTTACTGAGGCTCACAGCACCCGGAACGGATTTGCTAAATGACACCATAGCGAACTCCTCTGTTTGAAGGGAAACCCCCAGCACACCTTGTGCTGGGGGGAAGTACGGTATTGCATCTAGTGTCGTAAAATGCGACACCACGCATTGTTTGACGTCAGACGTTGACGCCATAATCTCGAGCGATACCCTCGAGACCAGAGGCGTATCCCTGGCCGACGGCGCGGAACTTCCATTCAGAGCCGTGCCGGTAGAGCTCACCGAAGATCATTGCGGTTTCGGTCGAGGCGTCCTCAGACAGATCGTATCGAGCAAGCTCGACGCCGTCAGCCTGGTTGACGATGCGAATGAACGCATTGTTGACCTGGCCAAAACTCTGGCCTCTCCGTGTCGCCTCGTAGATCGAGACCGCAAAAACGACCTTGGCAGCCCCTGGGGACATGCTCGCAAGGTTGACCTTGATGATCTCGTCGTCGCCATCGCCTTCGCCAGTAAGGTTGTCGCCAGTGTGCTGCACCGATCCATCCGGACTGTTCAGGTTGTTGAAGAAGATGAAGTGCTGATCGGAAAGCACCCGGCCGTTTGCATCGCAGATAATGGCGCTGGCATCAAGGTCGAAGTCTGCGCCCGTAGTGGTGCGCATGCTCCAGCCCAGGCCGACCATGACGGCGGTGAGGTTCGGGGCCTGCTTGGTCAGAGAAACGTTGCCGCCCTTAGACAGAGAAACGCTCATGCCAAAACTCCCATGCTTCAGATTCTTGCATACGATCGAATAATCGTACAAGAAAATATTTTAATACCTATACTGCTATTGTGTCAAGTGTTTTTAAAAAGTTTTTTTGTATTTTGTATAAAATCTGTTTTAAAAAATAAATGGCCCTGCTTTTTAAACAAGGCCATGTGTTGCGTTTTTATGTTAAAGTCGCTTGATTTCTCTGGTAAAAACTTGTCCGTTTGTTCCAAAGTTTAGGGCAAATCTTGTGCCCTGCATTATTCCTTCACCAACCACTACTCTCCTGCAAGTTACCACGTATACCGTGGCCCAGGGGCTGGTGTCGATGACCTGACCAGTGGGGCAGCGTTTGATTTTGCCGTCTCGGACAGCTTGCTGCAAAGAGGCGATCAACGCATCTGTTGCCCTGGAATTGTCATCGCGCTGCCAGAGTGCAGCTAGTTGACGGATTGCCGTTTGGTATTGAGTTGAATTTTGACGCAGTAACTGTCTGTACGTAGGATCGGTAGCTTTCCAAAGTAAATCGCTATCGTTGATCTTAGGCGTGGCACTTTGCAAAGTGCCAAGGCGATGAATGTTACAAATTGACCCCTTGATGGGATAAATTGCAAAAATTGCTCCCTTGCCGATTCGCTCGCCAAGATCAACGGTTTGCGTTGCTATGTAAACTGGAGCCCAAGGGCATCCACGCGTTCTGACGTACGAACTGCCACTTTGTTGACGTTTAATTACGCCAGAGGCAACTAGCTGGTTGATTTTTGCAATTAGCTTAACAAGCTCGTTTAGATCGCTGCGAGATTCTGGACTGTAAACATCAATCCAATAGCGGTCTAGTGCTCGCGCATGCTCTGCAGTGATTGCTCCGCGCGCTTCTTGCGCAGTAACCACCAATGGGTCGATGCCGCTCAAAAACTTGCGACAGGTTGTCAGTACTCTGTCAGTGGCTGATGGCTCGCGAGCGCTTGCAGCAGTGTTGGCACCTGTCCTGAGTCGGAAATTATTATCAAACAGACTAGGCTTAATCACCTGTTGTCCAAGTAGCAGATACGTGTCAGCCATTTGGGTCAGTGTTCTGTAATCTAGGCTATTTGCTGGTGCGATCTTAACCTCTTCGACCTTAGATAGTGCCAAATTGACACGACTGCCAATTGCATCAAGCCAGGGGCGCATTTCGCGCGGTAGGCTTGACGTATTTACCTTAGACCAAACATATCGCAGCTGCTCTATAAGCTGGACAACCAACGTTCTTAGGGCTTCAAGCAGATCCTTTGCTGGATATTGGTAGTTTGGCAAAGACAAGCTAACAGGCAGCTTATTGCGTTGCACATCTGCAATAGACCATCGCTCGTGGTGTTGCAAAATAGACAAAATTAATTCAGCAGACTCGCGAGTAAGCTCTCCGCCTGCCGACATTACTGCAAGTTGATGCATTTCGGTTAGTGCAAAGCCAACGCTAAAATCAAGCCAACTGTGCACTAAAGAATTCTGTGTAGTATCCGACATGAGCCACGGGTGGACATTGCCAGCGCTGTGCCTGATAGATTCTTCTCTGTCAATTCTGCCTAGCATTCCAGAACTAAGTTGTTCGATGCGTCTTGTGGCCTCTAGGATGGCTTGGTCTTGCCCTCGGCCGAAAAAGGCCATCATTGCCTCCAGTTTCTGTAGTAGTGTGGATGTAAAGAACCTCTTGCGACTAACATACAATACAATATCAAGAAAAATGCGCAATGGCAAATCAGAAAAACATGTTGACATCTAATGTTAGGTATTTTACAATAAATTGTCTTTGCTCGCACTTTACGAGCAAGATGTAACTTTAGACCTACAAACATTGGAGAAGTGATGCCTACTAGGCAAGGCGATGTATGTTGTTCTAGGTGTAGCGTTTTTGAGATTAGCGTGTGTCAAAATGGCAATCCGTTTACTTTGAGGAGTGATTGCGAATATGATCTTGATTTCTTTAGGTATAGCATGCTGAAATATGGCGACTATGAGTCTACGCAGTTTTACGGTAGGCTGATAGCGCAAATGATGGTTAAAAGGTTGGGTGTGCATGCACTTAGAAATTCTTGGATTTGCGCTTCGCCCTACAAGACTGTTGCTACCACTGCGGTTTCTTTACTTAATGTTGCGTTGGTGCATCTTGCTCGTGCGGGCTGCGCACCGCTTGGCGTGGTTAAGCTGGATCGTCGCGTACTGGCTTTTGCTGACTATGCGACAATGACAGCCGAGGAGCGTATCAAGTCCACTGAGACTCGAGCCGTCTCTGTGCCAGCTGCTACAACGCAGCAGTTGCTGCACGCAGGGTTGCAGCACAATAAGCTGATTGTTCTTGATGACGCGCGCATTGGTGGTAATACCGAGCGTGCCACCATTAAGGCGCTGCGCGATTGCGGCATTAATGATGTTAAGTATGTGTATCTGACGTTGCTGAATGGCGCTGCGGATTCTCGCATTGAGACGACACTCAACAGTTATGCTGTGCGTTGTCTTGATGATTTGGCAAGACTGTTTGGCCCCGGACATTACCTTAATGCACGTACGTGCAAGCGGGTTCTGCGCGGCTCGCCAGACGAGATTGTGCGTTTTGCTGACGCGGTTCCGAATAAGCTCGATGAGCTGATTTCTGCGATCGTTGCTGATGGCTATCATCTGATGCCGCAGGCTTGGCCTGCGTGTCACCAGCTTGGTATTGACGTTTCGTACCTTTCCACCCCATCTACGACTGCCTGAAAAGGAGAATAAAATGAACTCTGTTGGTCGCGCTATGGCGCCGATGCTGTACGTTCCTGCTACATTTCCGGTCGACAAGCTTTCAAGGCTTGTTGGCGGTATGGCAACCTTTCGGGGTGAAGGTTACCCAGTCGTTCGACTGGCAATTGATACCGAGGATGCTGTACGCGAGGATGATCTGCCTAAGGCTCTGAGTAATATCAGAGAAGTTCTTGCCAGCGGCGAGAGTAACTTTGTGGCAGATGTGTTTATCCGCGTGCGAAATTTGCAGGTACTTAAATGGCTGCTCCAGCTGGAGTCCAGGTATCGCAAGCAGCTTGCGGGCATTGTTGTTCCTAAGGCTGATCCTCGAGACTTTGCAAGTTATGCAGGTCCTGCTGTCAGTGCAGGTTTGCGCGTTTTGCCGATTTTGGAGTCTCGGGGCATGAGCCGCGCTTCGTTTCGCGAGGCACTGCTTGATGTTTTTGAGCCTTTCCGTGCAGAAATTGATTGCGTTCGAATGGGAGGCAACGACCTGCTTGGTTGTCTGTCTACCAGGCGCGATCTGACGCACGGGTTTACAATTCACGATCAGCTCGACATCATTGGCACAATTCTTACCGAATTTGCCTTTGAAGGCTATGCTGTTACGGCTGCGGTTTTTGAAGGCATTGATCCCGAGTATGACGAACTTTTTGCAAAAGAGGTTCGCCAAGATATTGCAAAGGGTATGTTTGGTAAAACCGTTATCTGTCCGCGCCAGCTTGGCCATTTGGCTGAGCTGTACAAAGTGCAGGTAGAGGATTACGAGTCTGCACGGCAGATTCTTGACACTTCTGCGCCAGCCGTCGCGCGACTTAACGGGCGCATGGACGAGCCTACTACGCATTGGCGTTGGGCGCAGCGAATCATCGCAAGGGCAGATGCCTTTGGTGTTTGCCAGTCCGCAACCGTCAACCGATAGGAGAATGTCATGCAAGAGAAGACTATGTCTGTTTGGCAGCTAAGGTTTGCTGTTGAGGGTAACCTCGGCAGCGGGCTAGTCGACCAAAATGATCAACCATTTGATTGCAGAGAGTATAGCTGGTTTAAGTATGGCTACGATCCGGCTGCGCGTCATTACGGCGAGCTGTTGGCCAAGATGATCATTGGCGACGATGACCATTACAGAGAGCTTATTGACGGTAGTCCTGTCATTATTGCCTCTGCGCCGTACGTTCACCTGGCAACTGCTTCTGATGGAATCGCACACTACTTGTGGCGCGATTTGACACGCCACATAGTTGGAGCTCTTGGGCTGAATGCGCCACGACATATCGTCTTTGACAAAGACGCTTGTGGCTCGCCGCAGTATGCAAAAGCACTTACGGCCAAGGACCGCGATGATCGCAATGCAAAGCATGTTTATCATATTGACGAGGCGCTCGTAAGGGGCGCGCACGTAATTATGGTGGACGATATTCGTGTAACTGGCTCTGCCGAGCGTGCGTATCAGCGTTACTTTAGGTCTGTTGGTCCACGGTCGTTGTGGCTTGCATATGCGGCTGTTATCGAGCAGTCTGTCTTGGATTGTCCAGGTGGTCCGCAGGCCAACATCGAAAACCTGATGAACCAGACAGATCCTGTCGATTTGAGCAGGATTGTGATGTTGATTAACTCGAGGTGCTTTAGGCTGAACTCGAGAGTGCTTAGATATATTCTTGAGAGGCCAGCAAAAGAGCTACTTGATTTCTTACCCGCTCTTCCCGTGGATTATCCGGAAGTTCTTGCGGACGCTACGATTGGCCGAGGACCTGATTATCTTGCAAGGTATCGCAAGTCGTATGATCTAATTACTGGCTATGCTCGAGAGAGGGGTTTTAAGTGAGTAATTGTTCAAAAGGCGTAACTCTAGATATCTGGGGCACATTTTTGCATGGGCAACCAGGATTTTCGCGTAAGCGCGTCGAAGTGCTTGCGGAGGTTTTGGATATAGCCTTTGATCTGGATCAAGCTGTTGATGTGTATCGAGAAGTTGCAGCTGATTCTGATGCCAGAAGCATTAGGACAGGAGTGGACATTCCGCCACTTGTTAGACTGCAGCTTTTTATGCAAGAATGCGACTTGCCACTTGGCTTGCTGAATGAGCGGGCGTACAGGGAGTGGACCGAAAGGCTTATCTACTCCAGAACGCACGAGCATTTGCCCCTGTTAATTGAGCCTGATTTTCTTGAAACGCTAGAACGCCTCAGGCAAGCCAACTACATAATTGGCATCGTCAGCAATACAGGATTTGACGGTCATGACATGATGGAACAAGTTCTCGAAAGACATGGAGTCTGGGATTATCTTTCTGCTGCTGTATTTTCTAGTCAGCACGGCATGGCTAAACCTAATCGTGAGATATTTGAGAGTGCTGCAAAGCAAATGTCGCTTCCTGCTAGCCGCATCGTGCATGTGGGAGATAACCCTGTGGCAGATGTGCTTGGCGCAAGTGGGGCCGGCATGACCCCTGTTTATCTGTACAACATGCCTGCCAGGCAGGAGCCTGTGGTATATGGCGTCAGGAGCGTAAAACTTCTGAGTGAGCTTCAAGATTTGCTTGAAAGAATGTAGTTAGTGTCGCATAAGTTGCCGTAAAAGGCAGCATTGGGCGTCATTCCTTGTGGATGGCGCCCTATTTTTTTGTTATAATAACGCTTATGGATGACCACGCGGCAAGGTACAGGGAGCAAGACGAAGAAAGTACGCAAAAACGCGCTGCATTATTGGGCTTGCAATACTTAGATACGCGAGGCATTGTTGCCGGTGCGCAGCTTTACAGGGATTTATTGTCTGTAAAAGAAATGCACGACGGCACAATCGTACCACTGCGTGATGGCAGTGAAAGTAATCTTATAGTTTTTGGCATTACTGTACAAACGCCGCAAAGATTATTGCGCGAGCTGAGGGAGCGCTTTCAAGATCGCAACGTGCAATTTTTGATGATAAGTATGAGTGGCTTTATGGAATTTATGCAGCGTTACGATCCTCCAAAACAGGTAGTTTATCAGGATGTAACCATTGCAAAAGAAGGTGACAGCGAAACTATTGCTCAGGTTAGTAAGACTTTAGACACTGTTAGGTCTGACGATATTTTAAACTATCTTATAACGCAGGCCGACAGGTTAAATGCATCAGACATTCATCTTGAGTGCCAAAAAGACGATACTCGTATTAGGTTTAGGGTTGATGGCGCACTTCACCCTGTGGCGCAGCTAACACCCGAAAAATACCGCGTACTTATGGCGTCTATTGCCTCGCGAGCAAACGTATCAACGGCCGAAAAAGATGCTCAAACCGGGCATATGCAACAAGAAATAAAAACTCCAGATGGCAAAACTCACACGTTAAACATGCGTATCGAGACCGTTCCAACTGTATATGGGCAAGATATAGTTATACGTCTGTTTAACTTTGATCAAAACCTATTAAACCTTAGAAATTTAGGAATGGGCGAGAGTCAATTAAAAGAGTTTGAAGCTGTGGTCAATCGCCCTCATGGAATGGTGATGGTTGTTGGCCCAACTGGGTCGGGTAAATCTACCACGCTTTATTCTATGATTAACGCATTAAACGACCCTGGGCGCAAAATATTAACGCTTGAAGATCCTGTGGAGTATACAATACCGGGTATCAGCCAAATTCCCGTAAATACTGGTGAGGGTGATAGCTTCGCCGAAAAATTACGCGCCGTATTGCGACTTGACCCAGACGTAGTGATGGTGGGTGAAATCAGAGACATTGACACCGCAAAAACCGCCATTCAGGCATCAATTACGGGCCATCTTGTTTTAAGTACGTTTCATGCCAGCACGGCTGCCGCTGCTTTTAGCCGTATGATAGACATGATTGGGCAAAATCCAGTGTTTAGCACAGCAATTCGCATGGTAGTAGGTCAGCGTCTCGTGCGAAAATTAGACGAAAAAACCCGCATAGCTTATCAACCAGACGATGCTACAAAAAAATATATAAGCGAAGTTCTTAAAGACCTTCCTCCTTCTGTGCAAAAACCAGACGTAGACAGCATAACTCTTTATAAACCAGGTAAATCTGACGATGTACCGTTTGGTTACATTGGTCGAATAGTACTAATGGAGCAAATGCTGGTGGACGAAAAAATTCAGGGATTCATCAGAGGCGACATCGAAGATATAAACACGAAAGCCATAGAAGATGCAGCTCAAGATCAAGGCATGGTCACCCTAGAGCAGGATGGCATTTTAAAGGCGATTCAAGGCCTTACCACCATTGAAGAAGTCAACAGGGTGTTGTAAAAATTTGAAGGGCGCCTCTTTGCGTAAACTGCGAGCGCCCTGTTTTGCGTTTAGATATCACTAGATTGTTCTTTATTGTTTTTCTGAGAAAAATGATCCTTAACCCTGTAGGACAAATAAACAATAAGTAAATCAAACGGGAAGGAAACAACTGTGCCAATAACATCTACCGTCATTACCCCGTAAATTAAGTTGGCTGTTTCTTGACTACTGGTTAGTAGTGTAGTGATAATCATTGGCACCTGAAACGCGGTATCAATTGCCACCGTCCACATCAAAAGCTTTTTCCATGGAGTGTTGCGCCTATTATTCGCCCTGGTGCGTTGATTCGGCTTTGCAATAAACCGTAAGCGTAGCAGTCGAGTGTGCCCTACTTGCCATAAAAACACCGCACTTAGCAAGGCGCAAATAGCAAACGACAATCCAAAAGAAAGTAGCACCAACCCTAGTGCTGCACCTATGCGCTCTGCGCCAGAATATTCTACAAGAGTTTTGCCTGCTATTAGATTATAGACAACGACAGTCGCAACAATTGACAGCGCCATATCCGCGATGGCCGTTGTTCCTACTAATCTTCCGATACTGATCCCATGGGTAGCTTGTTCATTGGCGCTCGCCATTACCTTACCCTTCTGCAAGATCTCCAACCAAGTAATTGTAGAACAATATTATTTTATCGTCAACGGATTTTGTGACGCCACGCTATTTAATCTGCCCTGCAATTTTAGAAACAAGCCTCTCGTCAAAAACTGATGGAATTATATTTTGAAGACTAGGGCTATCAACCAGGCTGGCAATCGCTTCGGCTGCGGCAATTTTGTGTAGATCTGTAATTTTTGTAACGTTATTATCAAGTGCGCCTCTAAAAATTCCCGGAAACGCCACTGCGTTGTTTACTTGATTTGGATAGTCGCTGCGGCCAGTTGCCAGTATTGCCACGCCGGCTTCTTGTGCAAGTTCTGGTGAAATCTCTGGGTTTGGATTGGCCAGGGCAAAAACAATTGGCTGCTTGCTCATTTTTTTAACCATTTCTTTGGTTAAAATGTTGGCTTGCGATACTCCAATAAAAATATCTGCGCCAACAAGCGCATCTTGCAGGTTGCCACTAATGTTGTTTGGGTTTGTAAATTCTAGCAGTTCTTTTTTGGCGCTGTTTAAATCTGTACGATCTTTACTGACTATGCCCTTGCTGTCTACGGTAATAATTTGAGGATTAGCATATAAATGAAGCAGTTTCATAATTGCCGTACCAGCGGCACCGGCGCCAACAACTACAATTTTGCAATCTTGCAGTTTTTTGCCAACAACTTTTGTTGCATTAATTAAGCCCGCCAAAACCACCACGGCTGTACCGTGTTGATCGTCGTGCATAATTGGAATGTCTAAAGCTTCTTTTAGCTTTTCTTCAATTTCAAAACACTGAGGCGCGGCAATGTCCTCTAGGTTTATTCCACCAAAGCTGGGCGCGATTGCTTTAACCGTGGCAATAATTTCCTCAGGAGTATGTACGTTTAATACAATTGGCACGGCATCAATGCCGGCAAAATGTTTAAATAACATAGCTTTGCCCTCCATAACCGGCATGGCAGCTTTGGGGCCAATATTACCCAAACCCAAAACGGCTGACCCGTCAGAAATTATAGCAACTAAGTTATTAGTCCAGCAGTAATCTCGCATCGTTTCTTGACGTTCGGCAATCTGGCGCGAAACCGCGGCAACACCAGGGCTGTAATAAGCGCTTAGTTTTGCTTTGCTGTCTGGTATGTCTCTAAGTGCTGTAGAGATCTTCCCCTTGTATTGTTTATGTAATTCTAATGCTAGTTTATTGCTGTCCATTTTACCCTCCGTCTATCTGTTAAATTCAAACCATAAAAACAAAATAATCAGTAATGCAAAGGCAATCTCAACATAGGCTCCCCATGGGCGCTCGTAGCGTTGTATAGCCTGATGAAGCTCAAAATATTTGTGCTTGACCCCAAATTTATAATGCAACACCCAAAACCAGTCTGGAATTGTTGCTAAAATTACGCATACGGTAATCGCAACCCAAAATGCCGGAAACAGCACAATCGCCAACGCTGTTATGATAACGCAAAACAGCACATCTATAATCGAAAAAAACAGCAAAGGCCTGCCCCATTCATCGTACCACTTAACGCCTCCAAAATGGGGTAGGGAATCCATAGTAAAATGAGAAACCAACGCAAAAACACCCCCTAAAACAGGGTTATTTGTTGCAACCGCAATTGCCGCACCTGCCAAAGCGTGATTTGTAATGGTCATGCTCTTATATTATAACTTTTTAGGCTGGTTTTTGCTAAGATGACTGCTGGTTACTTTGGTTGATTTGTTTATCCAATTGGTCAACACGGCCCAAAAGCTTCATCCATTCACCATACAAATCTGGAGTATTATTAAACTCTAAATTTTCTGCCAATAATTCAATTTCGTTTACCAATGGGTGCTTGTCTGCTATTTTTCAAAAGAATTGCTTGCAACAGCGTTAATAATTGCCGACGAAGCATTTTTAATATCTTCGTCTGATAGGCCTGTACTGTAACTGCCCGTAACTTTTTTGTAGTAATTTAAAAAATCGTCAACCGTTACCAGACTGTCGTAAGTGTCTGGCGCGGGTGGTTTAGGGGTTTTATCTGAAAACTGAGGATATTTGCTGTTAAGCTGCTGCTCAAACTCATCAACAGCGGCAATTAGCTTTTCCCAGTCCTCGTCAATGTCAATTGCATTAGACCACTCAAGATCGCACACACATGCTTCGATATCAGTTATTATGGGTAGTTCTTTTTCAAACTTGCCAGCAAGCCCCTGGCGCATAATTCTATCCACCATCCAATAAGCAATAACTTCTTTTTCTTTATCGTCCATAGCAGGCGAGTACTTAGCAAATTGTGTTTTGCAGTAATTTATGAAGTTGCGAGCTAGGGTGATGTTGCGTTTGATGCTGTTGATGCCGTCTTTACGCTGAGGGCTCTCTGCCATTGCGTACCTTTAGGCGCATACTTTTGCGCCTGTCTTTCGCAACTAATCAAAAACTTTTCATTTAAAGCAGCGGAGCCACTTTTGTCGCATGCTTTGGCAATGTCAAACCAATCTACTATGCCATTATTACCTAACATTGCGGCCGTGCAAAAGGCGATACTGTTTAGATAATCTAAAATTTTGTCATTATCTTGATAGTTGCGAATCATACCAATGATATCTTTAGCTAGAAGAGCTTGGTACTCGTTTTTCTGTTTTTGACTTGTTTTTATCATTTTTGTGTAGTCGGGCAAGACATCGTCTGGCGTTCCGTCTGAAACTTTATCTAAAAATTTATTTACCTTGTTTTCGCAGGTGCTTAAAAGCTTTGTGTTTAATTTTGTAGGCTCATTTTTGACATATTTTAACGAATAGTAGCGTTGATCGCATATTCCAGCAATGTCTAGCCAGTTTACCACGCGGTCACTGTTGACCATCATACCTATAGAAAAAGATAAAGCATCTAAAAACTCCAAAATATCGCCATCATCTTGATAATCGCGAATCATAAAAATAATACACTTAGCCAAGTAGGCTTGATATTTGTCTTGATTCATTTACATATGTTACCATAACATCAGGTTATGACCTTCTTTGCAAAACCCTACAATTTTAAAAACAAGCAAGATATTATCTCTTTTTTTAACGAAGCCCTTTTGTACAGACAAAGCCACAAAAACCAGTCAGAAAAAATTGCTTGCTTTGTATTTGACACAACTCACGAAAGCAAAATAGGCTTACTTTACAACAAGCGCATAGACACCATACGCAACGAATTCGGTGCACTAGAAGCCCCAGGACTGCCAGATAATAATCAAGATCCAGATGAATTTGCGGATTATCTGTGGAGCAGATTGGGATTGCTTGTCAAAGAAGCTTAGCGAGGGCAGTTTAAAGACATGTCCAGGTCGATAGCTACAGTCCGTACTTATTGAGCTTCTCAGTGCTCCACCGGTCATCGATGATTGGCGAGGAACGATTCGGTTCTCGCCAGTAATGAATGTTTACGCCATCATTAGATACGACGTGACCATGTCCGGTACCATCAGGCTTCTCGGCACCGCCATAAAAGAACTCAAAACGATCGCGTCGTCCTGTCGCTCCGAAGACGATTTTAATGACATAGCCGTCAAAGTGGCCATCGCCAGTTTGCCTAGGTGTATGGCTTTCTGCGTACTTGTCCAGCAACTCCTTGCCGCCTCGATACGCTGCTGCTGCCGCAAGAAGGCCAGCGGCCAACATAGGACCAGTAACCACCAAAACCACTTCCTCTCAGGGTGTAGTGCTTTAGTCAACTGACTTTAGCTGTGTTATGATACGTTGCTGGTAGAGCCAAGGGCTTTTTGGCGAGTTTTGTTGGTTTTAAAATCTGTTTAGTAAAAATGCAAGTCGTGCTATTGATTTATAGGGGTGTACATGCTACAATTTATGGGAATGTAACCTATACTTATATAAGAGGAAAAGTTAATGTATCACTTAATTCAAAAAGTCGAAGCTCGTTACCGCAAAGACAAAGTGGTTGACGCTCGCACTGGCGACACTGTTCGTGTTCACCAAAAGGTTAAAGAAGGCGCAAAAGAGCGTGTTCAGGTTTTTGAGGGCGTTATTATTCGCACCGACCGCAAAGACAGCCTAACCAGCAGCATTACGGTTCGCCGCATTGCCAGCGGTGTTGGTGTAGAAAAATCTTACCTTTTGCACTCACCATTGGTTCTTAAGGTAGAGGTTGTAAAACGAAGCAAGGTTCGCCGCAAGTACCTATCGTTCTTGCGCCAGCGAAGCGGTAAGTCTGCTCGTTTGGTATCTGTTGCTTTTGACAAAAACAAAGTCAACGATGTTTCTGACAAAGCTGCCGAGCAAGAGCTAGAGCACATGAAGGAAGAAAAAGCTAATCACGTGCCAGCTGCAAAGCCAAAAAAGAAATAATTTATATAAAAACACCTGTCAAAAACATGGCGGGTGTTTTTATATTGCTTAAAATTTTGGCTGGTTGCCAACTTTGTGTATACTATCAAACAATGATTGTAGGTATAGACGAGGTTGGTAGAGGTTGTTTGGCGGGCCCAGTTTGCGTGGCTGCCGTTGCGATTGATGACAATTTGGTTGATGCGATTGACTCTAAAAAACTTACAGCTAAAAAGCGCTTGCAACTTGCCTTGCAGATTAGGCAAAATGCCAAAATTATTGGTGTGGGCTGGGCTTCTCATGACTTTATAGACAAAAATGGCTTAACGGCTGCACTTAAAAAAGCAGCAAAGCAGGCGCTTGTGCCGTTTGGTATTTTACCAGAGCTAATTTTGCTTGATGGAAACCATAATTATATTGATGATGTTAGGGTCTCGACCATCGTTGGTGGCGACGCCAAAGTTCCGTTAATATCTGCCGCGTCAATTATTGCCAAGGTGGCGCGCGATAATCTTATGCAAAATTACGGGCAAAAATATCCGCAGTATGGCTTTGAAAAACACGTAGGCTACGGAACATCTGCACATAGATTGGCAATTGGGCAATTTGGCCCCAGCGCAATTCAGCGTTTGAGTTTTGGCAAACTTGGGGCAGCAAATGTCGACTAAAATTGGCCAAGATGCCGAAAAACAGGCTGCAAAGTATCTACAAAAACAAGGTTTTAAAATTATAGATCGCAATTGGCGAACGCGCTGGTGCGAAATTGATATTATTGCCAGTAAAAACAAAATAATTTATTTTACAGAGGTAAAATATCGTAGTTCGGCAAATTGTGGCACAGGGTTGGACTATATTACGCCCAAAAAAATGCAACAAATGGCTTTTGCGGCAGAATTTTGGCTGTCGGCAAATAAAGTTGATAGCGAATGTCGGCTGGCTGCAATAGAGCTGTCTGATAATCCTCCGCGCGTGATAAATTGTGAGTTTGATGTGCAATAATTAATCGCAATAGCTATAAAATATGATAAGCTGGTCCTGTCTTCTTCCAAGCTAGAGATTGGATTAGCAATGCAGGACAACACCTGGCTGTGTTATGTAGAACCTAACGCTCGCCTAATTATCTTGGGGGAGCATTATGAGGTGTTGGCCAGACTAGATTTTACGCCAGCTGACCCTCAAATTTCACTTTCGCATCTTTACATTGTTAGCGATAAGGATGATCTTGTTTTTGGTCTTTTAGTTGACGAATACGAATGTCCGAGTAGTGCTAGGGCAACCTTTTTGCGCCAAGTGACGTGCGAGGCTAAACTTCCTCGGTTTGGCAGTGCAATGCCAGATAGCATTGTGCATAATGGGCAGCGTTATTACGGTCCTGCACAGTACGCATCTGTTACTTATCAGATTGACGGAAGCATTAATAATGCTGGCTGCGTAAAGCTGATCTGCATTGCGCGCTACTATAACACGATTACCGCCTTCAGTTTTGATCAAGGTGTAAACTGGCTAACGATGCGAGCTGAAAAAATTCCTACTACAAGAGTTAGGCGTGCATAAGTAAACTTTTGTACTTGGGCGAGTGGACATGTCTGCTCGCCCGTTTAAAATATTATTGAACTAGCAAAATAGAAAATTAATCCGTTCTTTGTTGCTAGTGGTTGCACGAAACATCAGCAACGCACGCGACCATACAACGCAAAAAGCAATAATCACAACTGGCTAAATACTTTTTAAAAACTTACTTACAGCTTGCAAGTCGCGTTCGCGCCACAATACTCGCACTTCTATATCCTCGAGCCCCTGGGTTATTACGCGCGATATAGCTGTTTCGTCCATTTTTGGCGTAAAAAATTCGCGATATTTGTCTAGGTATTCTTGAGTACTTAACGCATTTGCAGCGTACTTAGGAAAGTCACTGTAGTCGTGCGAGCCCTTGAACGTATCGCTAATCCATTGCCAGTTTTCGGTCATCCATTGCCAGGCTGGTGCCTTGCCATGTTCGGTACGGATTAGGTAAATGAACCAGTAAAATAGATCCTGCTGTTTTATCGTTTTGGTTGTAAATAGCGCAGTAATTTTGTGGGCAAGTTCTTGGTTTTTTACAAATGTTATGCCAGCAGCAAGGCTCATTCGTTCCTCGGCCGAGGTGGTTTTTTTGTACCAGCTGAGCAATTTGTTATATGCGTTTTCTCCGCGCTCATGTGAAGCTACCGAGTAAACGATCGACCGAATATTTGGAGTTATATCTTCTGGACGGCTTGCATTATCAAAAATTTGCAAACATTTATTAATAACCTCTTGATCTTTAGCGTATGCCATGTAGCTAATCATGTTTGGACGTTGAAGCTCGTCAAAATATGACTCACCTTTAATGTGTTCCCAGCCCAAGCGTTTGTATTCGCTAATGGCCAAGTTGCGTACATACTTTTGTAAATGCGGTTTTAGATCTTTGTTATTATTGACTAGTATCTTTAGCGTAGCTACCACACTGCCAATTGAGTTCCAAACAGGGAATGATTTCTCGTTTTTGTAGTTGGCAGTTAAGGCGATTAAGTCCGAGGTAGAGCTTAACCCTGCCTTTGCAAGTGCAACGCCATCTGTTAGCAAGCTTAGGCGGTCAACAATAGAAAGCTCGCCATTTTTTACTTTTTGAGCCAATTTCTCAAGATGTTCGACATTATATTTAGTATGATAAAACCCCGTGTAGCCAGAGTTTACAAATACAAGATCAGAGGTTTTGGTCGTTGTGGCTAGTTTTGTGCTATCAAGAGTATCGTCGCTTAGATTGCTTAAAAGTGGAATTGTCCACGTAAATTGCTGACCTTTTTTAGCTTGTGTTGGGTTGGCAAAAAAGCGTTTTTGACTAATGGCAACTTTATTTTCGCTAACGTCAACGTTTACAACTGGGTGCCCAGGCTGATTTATCCAGCGATTCATAAACGCCGCGATGTCTTTACCAGAAGCTTCGCTTAGCGCCGTCCATAAATCTTGCGCTACTGTGTTGCTGTATTGGTGACGCTTCATGTATAAACGCAGACCTTTTTTAAAGTCGTCAGCTCCCAAATATTCGTGCAGCATGCGTATTAGGCAAGAGCCTTTGGTGTAAACAATTGCAGAGTCAAATAACGAGTGCAGTTCGTCTGGGTGATAGACTGGTTGTCGCACGGCCTGAACATTTGCAAGTCCGTCACGGGCCAACGCGCCCTGCTGTTCGCCAGCTGCAAATTGCTCCCAAACCTTCCATTCTGGATAAAAATGATCAACGCTGTAATGCTCCATCCATTTAGCAAAACTTTCGTTTAGCCACAAATCGTCCCACCATTCCATGGTGACTAGGTTACCAAACCACTGGTGTGATAGTTCGTGTGTCACCACTGTTGCAACCCATTCGCGCACATCTGCCGGAGTGTTTTTGGGGTCAACTAGCATGCAGCTTTCGCGGTAAGTTACCAGTCCCCAGTTTTCCATTGCGCCAGCTGCAAAATCCGGAACAGCGACCATATCGCATTTTTGCAGAGGATAGGGCACATCAAAGTAGTCATCGTAATAGTCAAGTGTTTTTGCGGCAAGCTCTAGCGCAAATTTTGTGTGCTTGACGTTGTCTGGTGTTGCGTAAGTTCGCACTAAAACACCGTGTTTGTTTGTTGTTTCAAGATATTCCAGCTCACCAATAACAAACGCAAGCAAATAGGTGCTCATTTTTGGCGTTGGTTCAAATTCGGTCACAAGCGCCTTGTCTCTGTTGATTTGAGATTTTGCTGGCGTATTACTTAAAACCGTAACGCCTTGCTCTGTGGTAAGTGTAATTTCAAAAACTGCTTTGGCGGCTGGCTCGTCAATGCATGGGAATAGCTCGCGCGCGTGATGTGACTCCAGCTGGGTCATTAGCAGTTCTTTGTCTTTACCGTCGTGCTTAAAATAACAGGGGTAAAGACCATGCATAGCGTCGTTGATTTTGCCATCAAAATCAATAGTGATCGTACACGAGCCCTGCATAATTTTGTTAGATTTAATTACTAGCTCGTCTGTTTTGCCTAAAAGTTCAAAATTTACCTGCTGGTCGTCAACAGTAACTTTATTTATGGCTAAATCTTTACTATGTAGAATAATTTGACCAGCTTCTTTTGCCGTACCTGTAATTGTTGCGCGGCCGCTAAAACTGCGTTTTTCTCTTTTTGTAAGATCAAGGTTAATTTTATAATTTTCTGGTTTAAAAAATGGTAGTAAACGTCTAACTGCTTTTGTCATAAGATAAGTTTACCATGCAAACAGGGTAATGCGTAGGTTGACAAAAAGGCGAGCGGTTAGTAAAATTACGCAGTACTCATTTTCGTCTCAACAAAGGGGAGTAAGAGATGCAGCCTTACGGCGGTTATGCGCAAAATACTGGATATCAGCCAGCTCAGCAGCAGCTTGTTTGCCCGCGTTGCAGGTGTTTTATGACGGAAGTTACAGAGCCAGAAAGTGGTGTGAAGATTGACGTTTGCACAAATCATCAGTGTGGTGCATACTTTTTTGATTTTCGCGAGTTCCAAGCAACCGTAAATGCAATTTTGCGTGCAACCGGATTCGCTGCGCAGCAAATCCCTGTGCCACAGGCGCTGGGCCAGGCTCAGCAGCTTTTGGCCGAGGTGTTTGGAATTCTTCATTCTCGTGGGCCTCGTCGTTCAGTCATTTGCCCGCGCTGTAATGGGCAGATGTACGAGACTAAAGAAAACGGCGTCGAAGTAGACACTTGTCACAATTGCTGGGGTATGTTCTTTGACGGAGGGGAGTTTCAGCAAGTTTTTGCATATATTGCAAGTCGCCGTGGTTTTTCGCTTGGCTTGGCTAATCCAAACGTCAATCAATATCGTCATCAGGGGCATAACAGAAGCTTCTTGGATATGCTTCTTGGCCGTTATTAAATGAGTTTATGGGTGTCAATGACCATTGACACCCACCTTTATAACAAGTTTGACAAATATTAATATATATATAAACTTAGCGATGTAGGTATACTCTCTGCAAGGAGTAATCATGAACTGCCAACCATCAAGTTCATCATGGCAACTTAGCCGCTCGAGCTGTGCTGTCTGTAGTAGTGATGAAATCATTGTTGAAGAAGAGCACGGTCAACACCACTGCAAACTCAGAGTTTGTTGCAACCAGAGATGTTCTAAGTATCATTTTATGCTTGGTGATTACCAGCGCACAGTCAACGTACTTCTTGGCAGGGCTGGATTTAAACAGCGAGTTACTGTTCCTACATCACCCGATCAAAGCGCTTTTGCTTTAATGCAGGCACATAAAAATGTCAACGTTCCAGGCGTTTCGCTTGCACAGCTTACGTGCCCAGTTTGTTACGCGCCCATGTATAATAGTGGGCTAAACGATGTTAACGTAATTGCGTGTTGTAAATGTGGCGGGCTGATTCTTTTGAACGGTGCATTTCAGGAGTCATTTGCCAATCTCACAAGTGGCTTCGGGTGTAGACGTGTGCTATCTTCTGTGGATACATCTCTGTACCGTAGTAGAGCGCAACTTTCTTTTGTGGATTTGCTGTTGAGTTGATTGTGATTTTTGCTGCGAGCATCAGTTTTTTGGCTTGGTGCTCGCATTTTTATTGACAAAATTGTAATTATTGCATAAAATACAAGCAGTTATTCCGGCCGATTGGTCGGATTTTTTACTAACAAATCAAGAAAGGTTAAAGATGCAAGACATAAATCTAAAACAATTAGCCCTTGCGCTTAAGCAGATTGCAGACGAAAAAAACTTACCAGAAGACATGGTTCACGAAATTATCGAGCAAGCAATAGCTGCCGCCTACCGCCGTGACTTTGGTGATCGAGATCAAGAAGTTCGCGCCGAAATGAATCCTCGCACAGGCGAAGTTAGCGTTTATGTAACCAAAGAAGTTGTAAAAGAAGTTATCGAGCCAACTTTCGAAATTAGCCTAGAAGACGCCAAAAAAATTAACCCAGAAATAGAACTTGACGGCGAAGTAGAAGTTGTTGATCATCCCAAAACTTTTGGCCGCGTTGCTGCGCAAACTGCAAAACAGGTTATTTTGCAAAAACTACGCGAAGCAGAGCGCGAAGTTGTTATGGAAGAGTTTGAAGACAAAATTGGCACGGTTATTGTTGGTGCCGTTCAGCGCGTTGAGCCACGAGTTGTGCGTGTAGAAATTGGCAAAGCTGTTGGAATTATTCCTTTAAGCGAGCAAATCCCTGGCGAATATTACACCGTTGGTTCTAGGGTTAGAGTCTACCTAAAAGACGTAGAGCGCGGCAACCGCGGCCCTCAACTAATTTTGAGTCGTGCAAACGAGGCATTTATTGAATACTTGTTCCGTCAGGAAGTTCCAGAAATGGAAAATGGCGCAGTAGAAATTAAGGCAATTGCACGCGAAGCTGGCAAAAGAACCAAGCTTGCTGTGCTTTCTACCGTTCCCGGTGTTGACCCAGTTGGTACTTTTGTGGGCGGTCATGGTACACGCGTTCAGGCTGTTATGAACGAGATCGGCGATCAAGAAAAAATCGATATTATTACCTACAGCGACGATATCAAGCAGTTTATTACCAATGCCTTAAGTCCTGCAGCTGTATTAAAGATTGAGATTGACGAAGATGCAAAGCATGCCAAAGTTAGCGTTGCAGAAGATCAACTTTCTATTGCGATTGGCCGTGGCGGACAAAACGTTCGCTTAGCATCTCAGCTAGTAGGCTACGAGCTTGATATTGCGACAATTAAAGAGCAAAAATCAGAGCCAAAACCAAAAAAGAATGTTGAAGATTCTTTAATGAGTGCAATTGAAGAAAGCGACGAAGTTCAAGAGTAATTCAGATATCTAATTAACGCTTAAACATTAAACGGGCTCTTAAAAGATAAGAGCCCGTGTTTGCGTTCTGGTTGCCTGATAGTCGCTTAATCTATCTAGGCACCTGCGGAAAATAGAAGACATTTTAAATTGCTTCTGTACATAAGCATAAGTTCGTCAATGTTCACAATACCAAGAACGCCATTTCGACCGAAGATGTTTAGGACCAGCCGATTGCCGAGGCTGATATGCTTATAAGTGCGTCCACTATCGACTTCTGCAACAACATAAAGCTCTGCTTTTCTGATTCTGGCACCTTCCTCCGTCAGCACTGCTGAGTCGCGCTCGTCGTCTGGAATTGTCATTAACCCACCTTCAGTCATGTAATTTGCAAATGAGTCGTTGTCGTATGGCTGTTCGCTGCTAGCGTCCGCAAGGTACGTAGTAGCAAACTCTACTAGTCGCCTACGCATTGCAGAGGCAACTTCATATCGTCTTTGCTCACAGGTGGCATTTGGCACGACATGTTTGGCGTATTTTGGATGCCGGATGCTTACTTGCTGGCCTTTTTCGTGGACGTAAAATCCGGTAACCATGCTAAAGCCCATGACGCATAGCTCCCTATGGCAGAGATAGCTCTGGCGCGCAGGAACAACCGTAAATGTGATCATACTAGACATTGACTTAACCCTTCGGTAGATTGCTTAGCCTCGCCATATTTTACATAGATAAAATTTTGTCGTCAAGTTAGTAAATGGTTTTTTAGCACTCTTGCACTTGGAGTGCTAATTTTTTATACTATAATACATCACACTAATTAGGAAACTACTAAACAATGATGCCTCCTTACGGTGATTTTAACGAATTTTTGAGCCGACTTACCGATAATGCAAAAGCAAGCCTACAACACGCAGACGCCATTGCGCGAAATTTGGGGTCTGCATACATTGGCACAGAACACCTATTGTTGGGTGTTTTAAGCCAAACCACATCTATCGGATCTAAAATGCTAACTGGTGCTGGAGTAACGCTTGATCGAGCACAACTTGCCTTAAACTTGACCCCTCGCGCGCTTGTGGTAAGCACTGGCTCAAAAGGCTTAAGCGATACAGCTAAATTAACTTTGCGCCTAAGCTGGGACGTTGCACAGGAGTTTGACCAAGATTATTGCGGCACAGAGCACATTTTATACAGTATTTTGAGTCAAAAAAATGCACGCGCCACGGTATTACTTAGAGATATGCGCATTGATACAGACGATCTAACGGCCGAAATAGAACAATACTTAAATAGACAGCAGCAAGATTATCAGGCTAGCGAAGGCACAGGTCAAAAGCGACAGCAAAAAAGTCATGGCATGCTAGGTAAATATGGCAGCGACCTAACCGAAAAAGCCAAAATGGGCACACTCGACCCAATAATTGGTCGCGAAGTACAGATTAAAAGAATTGTTACAATTCTGGGACGTCGTAACAAAAATAACCCTGTTTTAATTGGTGAGCCAGGGGTAGGAAAAACTGCTATTGTTGAGGGGCTGGCCCAAAAAATTGCATCTGAAGAAGTTCCAGATAGCTTATTGGATGCTCGTGTGGTAATGCTTGACTTAGCAGGAATGATTGCCGGTACAAAATATCGCGGAGAGTTTGAAGAGCGACTCAAAAAAATGATAGACGAAATTTCTGGCGATAAAAACTGTATTGTATTTATCGATGAACTGCACCTGCTTGTAGGCGCAGGCGCCGCAGAAGGCGCCATCGATGCAGCAAACATGCTAAAGCCAGCACTGGCGCGCGGAAATGTACGTATAATTGGCGCCACAACGCTAGACGAGTACCGTAAACACATAGAAAAAGATGCAGCTCTAGAACGCCGTTTCCAAACCGTTGTTGTACCAGAGCCAACAGTTAAAGAAACAATTGCCATACTTCGTGGTCTTAAAAAATACTACGAGGATCACCACGGCGTAGTTTTAGAAGACGATATTTTAGTAGATGTTGCAAATTTAGCAAAGCGTTATATTAACGATCGTTTTATGCCAGACAAGGCATTTGACGTTTTAGACGAGGCTGCCTCGCAAGTTAAAGTAGAGCGTGGTAAAACTCCTCTAGAAGCACGCAAGTTAACACACGAACTAAAAACCGTAACCGAGCGAATGGAATTAGCAGTTGAGTCTCAAGATTACGAACGCGCAGCACAATATAAGACAAGGATGAGCCAAATTAACTCCAAGATAAGTGAACTGCGCGACAAAAAAACTAACGAGCAACACATAAAGATTACCAGCGACGACATCGCCAATACGGTTGCGTCGATGACTGGCGTACCTGTACAAAAAGTCATAAAAGCAGAAGCAAAGCAACTTTTAAACCTAGAAAAACATTTGTCACAGCACGTGATCGGTCAAATTGATGCCATTACAGCTGTAAGCCGTGCTATAAGGCGCAACAGATCTGGCATCTCTGATGGCAAACGCCCGATTGGCTCGTTCATATTTATGGGGCCAACTGGTGTAGGTAAAACTGAACTTGCGCGGGTGCTCGCCAGCGAAGTTTTAGGATCGCCAGACGCTATGATTAAAATTGATATGAGCGAATTTGCCGATAGACATATGTCTGCACGCTTGATTGGCGCGCCCGCAGGTTTTGTGGGATACGAAGATGGTAACCAGCTTACAGATAAAATTCGTCGAAAACCATACAGCTTAGTGCTCTTTGACGAGATAGAAAAAGCCCACCCAGAAGTAATGAATATGCTCCTTCAAATATTAGAAGACGGCGAATTAACAGACGCAAAAGGCCGTAAAGTTGATTTTTCTAACACGATTGTAATTTTAACCAGCAACTTGGGTGCAACAAAAATGCAACACGAGGCTTCACTTGGGTTTCATGCCAGCACAAAAGACGACCTAGACCAGCTTGATGAAGTACATAAGCAAAATCAAGAAGCTTCTATGAAGGCCTTGAAAGACTTTATGCGGCCAGAGCTTATCAACCGTTTTGACAAGATAATTGTGTTTAAAGCTCTAACCAAAAAAGAAGTCGCCGTAATTTTAGATCTGCAAATCAAAAAACTGTCGGTCAGATTATATAAACGCGGAATTGATATAAAAATGCAGCAAAGCGCTAAAAAACTACTAATTCAAAAGGGTTATGATGCGCAAAATGGGGTTCGGCCGCTGCGTCGCACTATTCAAGATTTAATTGAAGACAAACTTGCAGACGGTTTACTCTCGCAACAATACGTTAAAGGCGATATAATTTGTGTAACAGCTAAAAGGGGTGAGTTGGCTTTTGAAAGAGTATCGGGTTAGCACAGGGTCAAGTTTTGGCTCGCGAGTAATAAAATTTACTTTTTTGCTGTCATTTTTTGGGGCAATTATTTGGTTTGCTCTAAATTGGCAAATTGTACTGGACTGGTGGAGAATCCAAATATACCCGCCCTCTGCACAAATTGTCCAAATTGCAGACAGTACGGGCATGTCTTCGCGTGGAAGAGAGTTGTGGTATGCGTCAACACCAGTTGTAGAATCTGCAGCAGCGTTTAACCAAGACTGCCAAAACAATAGCGAAGAAAGTATTGTTTTAGGTTGTTACAAGCTGCAAAAAATATATCTTTTTGATGTTACCGACGAAAAACTTAGCGGCGTAGAAGAAGTAACTGGTGCGCACGAGATGCTTCATGCCGCATATGAGAGGCTAAGTAAGGCAGAGCGTGAGGAAATTGATCAGCTAATTAATGCGCAAATGAGTGTTACCACCGACGAGCGCCTGCTTGAGCTAATATCCTTGTATAACAAAACAGAGCCCGGGGAGATTTACAACGAGATGCACTCAATTTTTGGTGCAGAGTATCGTGATTTATCCCCTGAACTAGAAAGCTACTATAAAACATATTTTGATGATCGTAACAAGGTTGTGACCTTAGCAGAAAGCTACGAAAACGTGTTCACAGAGTCAGAAAACCGCATAGCGCAAATGGATGAGCAACTTACAAACTTCAAGTCTCAGATCGACAAAAATAATGCAACTCTTGATTCCGAATATGCCATAATTCAATCTGAATCAGCCCGTCTTAACGATTTGTGGCAAAAGCAAAAGGTAGACGAGTACAATGCGGCAGTGCCAGTCTATAATGCTAGAATTCGAGCATACAACGCGCTCGTAGAAGAAACGCAAAATCTTATTGATAAGCACAATTCGTTGGTCATTGAGCGTAACAATGAAGCTACGGCGCAAAATAAGCTAAACCAAAGCCTCGATAGCAAATATAACGAAGTAAACCAAACATAGTAAAGATGGACGATAGACGCAATAAGGCGTCTATCGTCCACCGGTTCAAGCAAAGTGTAGATTATTTACTTTGTACACCAGTCCTCCGTAGCATCGCATGGAATCTTTAATTGTGCCGATGCCAATTTCATTATCGCCCATTCCCCATTTTGCTATAACTTGTTTTCCGCCCAGTCCAACCATTGCATGAACTATCTCGTAGGTGTCATCGCTGCTAGGTACATTTATTAGATGTACATAGGTAGCTCCAAGTTCCGTCCTCCAGCGTAGGCGTCCACTCAATCCATCGTGCTTGATGGTATTTAGCGCAGGAATGATAGGCGTTATGCCCGTTGCTAGATAGACTGCGAACGTAAAGCAGTCGCCAGGATTACCTCCAGATCGTCGAGACTTACTAAAATGCACCATGTAGTCATAAAGCCTTGACTCCATCAAGCCAAGATTTAAAGTGCGCTCGACTGTAGGTCTGCTGGCCATATCCAGAATCAATAAAAAATCATCTCCGTTATCAATTGCTGAGATGGCCTGAAAGCTAAAAGTACCATTACCAACGCTAACATCAGAAACGATGTTGCTTGTACGTACTAGCACTGACACGACTTCCTCCAAGCATGAGAGCGAACCATGATACTTTAGCATGGAACCGTCATAGATGCAATTATATAAAGCCCAATAGCAATTATCGAGGTTGCGTCTGTTATACTTACTAATATGGCCAAAAAGACAGCAGTACAGTTTGTTTGCCAGCAATGTGGAGTGATCAAATCTAAGTGGAGCGGTCGTTGTGATGGCTGTGGTGCCTGGAATAGTTTTGTAGAGCAATTTACAGAACAAAGCGCTACAAACGTAGTCGCTAGCAGTAAGGGCAGGTCCCTACAGTCGCAGTCGATCACTAAGGTTACTCCGAGTAGTAGTCGCGGCAGAATTAGCACAAGAATTGCTGACATGGACGCAGTTTTGGGCGGAGGAATTGTTCCGGCCAGTGTCATTTTAATTGCTGGCCAACCCGGAATTGGCAAGTCTACGTTGCTAATGCAAGTTGCACAAGCTATCTCTGCCACAAACAAAGTGCTATACGTGAGTGGAGAAGAGTCAGCCGGCCAGGTGAAGGTTCGGTCAGACAGGTTGGGCGTAGAGCATGATGAGCTTTATCTTGCATCGTCTACCTCCGCAGACGACATTGCGGCTACAATAAAAGGGTGTGGATATAAATTGGTAATCGTTGATTCAATTCAAACATTAACAATGAATGATATTGCTTCAGCGGCAGGTAGTGTTGGGCAAATTACCAACTCATCAAACTTGCTAACTCAAGCTGCAAAGGCCACAGATACAGCGCTAATTATGGTTGGACACGTGACTAAAGAGGGGAGTATTGCTGGTCCAAAAATTTTAGAACACATGGTAGACGTTGTGGTCAATCTTGAAGGTGACAGATACGGCGGCTTTAAAGTTTTGCGAGCAATAAAAAATCGCTATGGGTCAACAGATGAAGCTGGAATCTTTGAGATGGATGATACTGGCCTAAAACCAGTACTTAATCCGTCTGCAGCACTGCTAGAAGAACGTATCTCATCTGATGGGTCTGTGGTTTTTGCTACCATGGAAGGCAACCGTCCTTTGCTTGTAGAGATACAGGCACTTGTAAATAAATCATATTTCGGGTATCCTAAACGCACGGCATCAGGTTTTGATTTAAATCGCCTAAACGTGCTTGTGGCTGTCCTGGAGCGACGGACAAAGTTAAACTTATCTGATAGCGATATTTACATCAACGTTGTTGGCGGTATAAAGCTGCAAGATCCAGCTGCTGACTTAGCCGTATGCATGGCTATAGCTTCAGCAGCAAAACAAATGCAATTAGACCCAACTGCCGTAGTATTTGGCGAGGTTGGGCTAAGCGGAGAGGTAAGGTCGGTCACCAACAGTGATCGTCGAGCATCCGAAGCAAATAAACTTGGCTTCAAATACGTAATTGGGCCAAAATCTACAAAAAAACACGTCTTTATAAGACCCGTGCAATCTCTAAAAGAGGCATTAAATACTTATTTAAAGAAAGCATAGGAGTACGACGTTAAAGGAGTAAAATAGTAATATGAATCCATTTAAAAAACGTGGCGATCGAAGTGGTGAACAGGTTTTAATATTAGATACCTGCGCTTTGATTGACGCCCGAATAATCGACATAGCAAAAGCTGGTTTTATACCACAAAACATTGTTATACCACAATTTATAATTGCAGAATTACAGTTTTTGGCTGACCATGGCGACAGCCACAAGCGTGAACGTGCGCGCTATGGGTTAGACGTAATTCGCGACCTTCAAGATTTGCGTCGCACAAAAGTTACAATTGCCAGAGAGCAATATAAAAATATTAAAGAAGTAGACGACAAGCTTATTGCGCTTGCTAAGCAATATGGTGGAATGCTTTACACTACAGATTACAATCTAAATAAAGTCGCTCAAATCGAAGGTGTTGTAGTGCTGAACGTCAACGAGTTAGCACAGGCACTGCGACCACGAAGACTGCCAGGCGAAAGAGTTGAGCTTAAAATTACTCAGTTAGGACAGGATAAAACCCAAGGTGTGGGCTATCTTGAAGACGGCACCATGGTTGTTGTAGAGAAAGCTGGCAGCAAGCTTGGTCAAAGAATTCTTGTAGAGTTTAGCCGCATGTTACAAACTCAGGCAGGCAAGATGATGTTTGCCGTATTACCAGAGAACAGTGGCAGAAAACAGCTCATGGAAAAGCCAGCAAAAAAAGAGACTGCAATTATTGAGAGCAAGATTAGTCAGCAGAATAGGGCTAGCAAATCAAAAAATCAGCAGCAGCTTCAGGTTCAAAATGTCTATCACGCACAGCCTCAGGCTCAAAACAAGCCTGCACGCAAAAAGCGCTCTAACAATACACGACCCGAGAATAGACAGCAGCATCAGGATAAAAAAGAGCCAACAAACAAACAACAGGTATCTCCACGTGCACGCCAAAACAGACGCAAAACTCCCGAAGATTCACTTTTTGCAGCAATCGAAAGACGCAACGAAAATTAAGACACAATATGTGCAATATAAAAACTGGCGAGCTCGCCAGTTTTTATATTGCTTCAGTCTACCTAGTTACTACCAGTCAACTTAACATTGACAGTCTTCGTGGTGGTTGCGTCGTAGTAGCCAGCATCGACAACTCTTGCCGTTATTGTCTTGTCGCCTGCGCTAGTAAACGTATAATCGACTTCAAAAGTACCCGCAGACGATATGCCCTGAGATATGACACTCGTGCCATCAGCAGCTACGTCTAGCGACTGAAGATCAAAGGTGCCCTTATTTACTGCGACAGAAATCCTGTACTTACCGTTTTCTATCTTAGTCGCTGTAATTGACGATACAAATGGTTTTACATCATCGCATTTGTGCGCATCGTCGTCAGCTGTTGGGTCATAGCCCTCAGTATTACTGTAGCTCTTCTTTTTTGTTACTGGGTCCTCAACCTCTTGAACTGTTATTTCAATTCTGGCAGCTTCTGGTGTACAGTCTGTGGCTTTCTTTTTTGACACCTTGTCAAAGGTCATCTTTGTGCCAGCAGAATTACTTGGCTTCTTATACCAAGACGGGTATATGTCCGTTTTTCCATTAACCGTTAGTTTTTGAACTCCGTCAGGCTGCTGAAACCAGTCGTCTGCGCTCCATTTTCCATCTGGAGCTAAAATGTCTTGGTGGACTTTAGTCATAAACTGACTAATTACATAACCCGGAACTGCCGTAGAGATACCGGTCAGTGCACCTCCATCGTGCCTGCCAACCCAAATACCAGCAGAAATTTCGGTAGAGTAGCTCATCATCCAATTGTCTTTGGCCTTACCTTGTCCGTTGTCTGTTGTGCCCGTTTTCGTAGCGGTTTTTACGCCTGGAATTACCATACCGAGTGGGTTGTATCCAAACACTCGCGCTCGAGCATTTTTATCACTTAAGATATCACTAATTATGTAAGGTATTTGTGGGTCAAGAATCTGCTTTGATTCATCCTTCCATTGTTTTAAAATTTGGTCTTGTGAATTTTTTACCTCAAGTATGTAAGACTCTTGCTTATAAACTCCGCCACGAGCCAGAGATGCATAAGCATTAACATGTTCTACTTCGCGAACCTGACATCCACCAATAGCTGCAGATAAGCCGTAGTCCTCATCGACGCAGTATGAATGGTCGCCCATATCCCTGGCAAGCTGTATCACGTTATCAATACCTGCAATATACGCAGCTTTAACAGCAGGCGGGTTGCGTGAGTTGGCCAGCGCTTCCCGTATGCTTATAGAGCCAAAGAATTTGCCATCGTAGTTTGACAACTTGCTCTTGTATATACTGCTTATATCTTCGTCGGCCAAGATGCTGCCTGCGCCAAAGTTCTGCCCTTCTCTTTCTTTCATCAAGGCAGAGTAGTCAAAAACCTTAATACTTGACCCTGGCTGTAAGAGCGCAGTTGCAGCGTTTGTAGCACCATACTCTTTGTTGTTAAAGTCGTAGCTACCAACCATGGCTACTATTTGCCCAGTATCTACATCTACCGCCGTAAATGCCATGTTGTCAGCGTTATTTGCTAGCCCTCTTTCAAAGTACTTAGAATAGCTTTCGCTAACCGCTTGCTCTGCAATCTGCTGCATGCGGTAATCTAATGTTGTTTTTACAGTTAATCCACCGCTTCTAACAAACTGTTGACCAAATTCTTTTTCAAGTTCGCTGCGAACAGTCAAAACAAAGTGAGGAGCTTTAATGTCTTCTGTGCCAGACAGTTCGGGTTTTATTGTATCTAAAATGGCTACTTTTTTAGCTTCATCAGCTTCTTCTTGTGTGATGTAGCCTTGCTCTTGCATGGCATCAATGACCATTTGCTGTCTTATTACAAGATCTTTGTTTCCATCAATATAATATGGGTTGTAATAGGGTGGATTTTGAGGAATCGCAGCAACCAAGGCTGCCTCGGCTATGGTAAGGTCTTTTGCTGATTTACCAAAATATGTTTGTGCAGCAGATTCTACACCGTTTCTTCTTCCACCGTAAGGAACCTCGTTAAGATAGAGTGTTAAGATCTGGTCCTTATTGTACATTCGCTCAACTTCAACCGCCAAAATCATCTCTTTAATTTTTCTGGAGACATTTAAGCGATTTTCTTCAGCGTCGTTTGCAAAGAATACGTTTTTTACCAGTTGCTGAGTTAAGGTGGAGGCACCCTGAACATTTCCACCGCCTGTCACATTGCTAATCGTTGCTCTCATAATGCCAGTAATACTAATACCACTATGCTTGTAGAAGTCTTTGTCCTCGATAGCTACTGTGGCGTTCTTCATGTTGTCGTTAATATCTACGGAATCAACCACCAGCTTATAGTTGTCTGTGCCTTTGTCTTCCCACAATAAAACGTCATTGCGATCGTAATATTTTGTGACAGTAGACTGAACACGCTTGCTAATTTCGCTGGGTTTTAAGGAGTCAAGCTCACGACGGTAATACGAAAACAGCGCAGCAATAAAAATTGCCACAATTACAAGGCCTATGCCTGCAAGTTTTAACGCCATTAATGCGCCTTTTTTACTAAACCAGTACCTTAGCACGCGCTTAGGGTGCATTCTATAAAGAAAACGTTTAAAAGGATTCTTTGGCAACGTGGCAAGATATTCAGCTTTTTGTCTTGCTCGTTCGTCACGTTTCTTTTTGAGCTGAGCGGACAGATTGTTGTATACACTTAAGCCCTTTGAACGGCGCTTCATTCCTCTTGTTACTCCTTAAGCATTAGCAGATCTTTAACTTATTATAACACTCGCAAACTACTACAAAACAGTATTTTGTTGCATTCATCATAAAAATGAAAGCAAAGTAATCATATGATATAATAGCGACAGGTAAAATATGCAAAAATATGTCAATTGCACATCAACTAACAGATTACTTATATACGCAGCAACAGATATATCTTAATGCGCATACATAAAAATAACCTGAGTATTTAATATGATAACAAAACTTTCTGAAGAACTGAGCTGGCGAGGCTTTGTAAATCAAACTACCTTTAAAGACCTTGGCCAGTTAGATGGCGACCCAATAACTTTTTACTGGGGAGTTGATCCTAGTGCAAATTCTATGACAGTTGGCAATTTAGCCATGGCAATGATGGTCCGCCATTTTATTAGACATGGCCATAGAGCTGTGCTTTTAGTTGGCGGGGCGACCGGTATGATTGGCGACCCCGATGGCAAAACAGATGAACGTCAGTTAAAAACGCTAGACGAAATATCAAAAAACAAACAAGCAATTGCAAACGAGTACAGGCGAATTTTTGAAGGCGAACAATTTGAAATTGTGGATAATTATGACTGGTTTAAAAACATTAGCTACCTTCAGTTTTTAAGAGACGTTGGTAAACATTTTTCTATGACACAACTTCTTGATCGCGAATTTGTACAATCCAGAATTGGCAAGGGCGGTAAAGGCATTAGCTATGCCGAATTTAGCTATTCGTTAATTCAGGGTTACGATTTTTTACATCTTTCTCGTTCGCACAAGGTGACTTTACAGCTAGCTGGCGCAGACCAATGGGGCAATAGCATTGCGGGCGTTGAATTAATCAGAAAAATAGACAGCAAAGAAGCTCATATCTGGACAGGTCCGTTAATTATAAATACTGCTACTGGTAAAAAATTTGGCAAAAGCGAGGAAGGCGCTGTATGGCTTTGTGCAGAAAAAACTTCGCCCTTTGAATTTTACCAATTTTGGCTAAACGCAGATGACACTGGCGTAGAAACATATCTTAAGGTCTACACACTACTCGAAAGGCAACAGATCGAAGATGTGCTGAATGAATTTAAGTCTAACCCTGCAGGCAGAGCTGCTCAAAAAACGCTGGCGTACGAAGTTACCAAGCTAGTACATGGAATACAGTTAGCGAACGAGGCAAAACAAGCAACTGCCGCACTGGCAAAAGGAGAGGCAACTGCGGCAATACAATCGTTAAAAATTGATGCTGGCGAAGCAAAGCTTATTGATTTGCTTGTTAAGTCTGGTCTTGCGGATAGCAATTCACAGGCCATGCGACTAATAAAGCAGGGTGGAGTTAAGATAAACCGTTGTCGCGTCGATAGCGACGTTGTAAAAGTTCAGCACGAAGATATTTTGCAAGTTGGAAAGCGCAACTTTGTGCGTCTTATCGAAAGCTAAAGCCTGAAATCTAGACTTTTTGCCACGCTTACAGTATAATACCGTAGCCTACCAGTCCACCTCGCAGTCTGCAGTGATGTTTCAAAAACCTAAGATATGACCAGAATCGAGGTATGACATGCAGGGTGCAGACGCCAATTTGGTTGCTATGCTGCTTGGGCTTTTGGCGAGCTATAGCATCACCCAAGCAGGGGGAAGTGTTGGTTTTGGCCCTTATGCGTTACACGTATACGCATTTTTGATGGGGCTTGTGTTTTACGCCGTGGCAATTATGTCGATCGCACTTTTAACAATTTACTACGGGCCACGCTAATCAATTCTAGGCTGCATACGCTAGCTTAACTGGCGTATGCAGCTTTTTTGCACTGTATTGTGTACAATATTATTTGATGAACTTGCAATCACCCGTGACAGAAATAAAAGGAGTGGGGAAATCTTTGGCTGAAAAGTTAGCACAGCTGAATGTGGTCACCGTTCGCGATTTAATATATTTTTTACCTCGTCGTTATGATGATTTTTCTAAAATAGCAAAAATTGCCAACATCAAACCAGGAAATATAACGCTAAAAGCTAAGATCGAAACAATTACCGGCAGGCACATAAAGCGATTGCATATTACCGAGGCAGTTTTAGATGACGAGACAGGCAAAGTTAGGGCAATTTGGTTCAATCAACCATATCGAGTTAATCAATTGAAACCAGGCTCGACAGCGTTTTTCTCGGGTAGCTATGAGTTACAGCGCAACCGCTTTTTGTTAAGCAACCCTGTAATCGAGAAGGTCGCAGATTTTACAGTTAACACTGGCAAAATTGTGCCAGTGTATCGTCAGGTAGCGGGTATTTCTTCACTACAAATTCGTAAAATTGTGCGCGAGCTACTGCCACTTATGCAAATCTTGCCAGAGACTTTACCGAACAAAGTTATTAAGCAACACAACTTGTTGTGCATCAATCAAGCTCTTTTACAGTTGCACTTTCCTGATTCTGATGATCAGCTTGCTCGTGCACGAGAGCGTCTAGCTTTTGAAGAGCTTTTTGAACTTTTAATGGCTGCTCAACTAAATAAAGGCGAAAACGCCAAGTTGCGCGGCTACAAAATACCCTTTGATTCAAAAAATGCAAAGCAATTTATAAGATCGCTTCCTTTTACGATGACAGACGCTCAAAAACGATCTGCGTGGGAAGTTTTGCAAGATTTTGAGCAAGAGCAACCAATGAATCGTTTATTACAAGGTGATGTAGGCTCCGGGAAAACCGCAGTTGCAGCTATGGCAATCTATATGGCTGTAAAATCTGGCTACCAGACAGCACTGATGGCCCCCACAGAAATTTTGGCCGCTCAGCACGCAAACACTCTGGCTACATTACTAGAGCCACTTGGGGTACGGATTACACTTCTAACAGGATCACTAACATCAAAGGCAAAAAAATGCCTTCAACAAAACTTGGCCAATGGTCAAATTGACGTTGCCGTAGGTACACACGCCCTGATTCAAGCGGATAGCAAATTTAAAAAACTTGGTTTTGTAGTAATTGACGAGCAGCACAGATTTGGCGTCGAACAACGCGCACAACTGCTAAAAAAGAGTGAGCTTATGCCACACTTGCTTAGCATGACCGCGACACCAATACCACGCAGTCTTCAATTAACGGTTTATGGCGAGTTAGAGATTTCAATAATAGACGAATTGCCCGCTGGCAGACAAGGAATAAATACAAAGTTATGCTCATCATTTGAGCGCAAGAAGGTGCACCAATTTGTAGACGAGCAGATTCAGCAAGGACGTCAAGTTTATATTGTATGTCCACTGGTGGGTGAGGAAAGTGAGCAAAATGAGCAAAAAAGCGTCAAAGCCGAGTACGATCAACTGATAAAGACCGTTTTTACTCATCGACGCTTAGCGATGCTGTATGGCCAAATGAAAGCAGACGAAAAAGATAGTGTTATGAAAAAATTTAAAAATGGCGAAGTAGATATCTTGGTTGCGACCACCGTTATTGAGGTTGGGGTTGACATACCAAACGCCACCGTCATGCTAATTGAGGGTGCGGAACGATTTGGACTCGCTCAGCTTCACCAGCTTAGAGGGCGTGTAGGACGCGGAGCGCAAAAAAGCTATTGCTATTTAATTCCGTCAAGCGGTAAGCGTCCTACAGAGCGATTGTTAGAACTTGAACAATCACAAGATGGCTTTTACCTAGCAGAAGTAGACCTGCGCCTGCGTGGACCGGGAGAAATTTACGGCCGAATGCAGCACGGCGCTTTAAACTTACAAGTTGCGAATTTGGCAGATACAAAACAAATTAAACGTGTACGAGCATGCGTAGAGGATCTACTTAAAAATGGCTTTGATCTGCTACAATATAAAGAGTTAAACAAAAGAGTTAGCCGCTATAGACAGCTAACATCGCTAAACTAAAAATATGTATTCAGGTACAACAATTAGCAACAGCTCAGGCAAAATACTTGGTGCGCATCAAAAATTTGACCGCGTTGCACGTCGTTGTCTAGAAAAAGTTTTGCCGGACACCAGATTTCCTTCTAGCAAAGAGATTCTGCATTTTGAGGGCAAAAATGGCCCAGACGCAATTAAACGCAAATCACCAGCGCAAGACGAACCTTGGCACTACTATGATCCGGCGAATCCAAGCGACAATGCCTTGATACTGATGATAGAAAATCACACCGTTAACCTTACAAAGGCACTTAAAAAAGACAACCAAGAAAAAGCTGCTTTTGAGGCAGCTTGGTTGGCGCATGCAATTGTCGACGGCTTGACACCTGCTCATCACTACTCTTTAGAAAAGGTCCTAGAAGAAATGCGCGGAGAAGGCCTAGAGACAAGAACCTCACTAAAAGATAAGCTTCTAATAAAACAAGAAGGTGACACCAAACGCGAGATGCTACAAAAAAACTGGCAATATTGGGGAGCAAAAGGTGTAATGACGACGCACGGCATGTTTGAAATGGGAGTTGCAACTACAATTGCACCAATGCGACTAATTAAACGTGGCACGCCAGACGGCGACATGCTGGTGAGAGTTCGCAACGAGGGAGTTGTTTCACAATTCAAAGATGCCGCAGCATACATTTATAGCCTAGATATGTACGAACGATTTCATAAAAAAGGTTGGACAAAAAAACTAGCAAGGCAAACTCGCACTGAGCTTGCGCCCACAATTGTAAAAACTGTCACTTTAGCCTGGTACGCAACAGCCTACAGTGCTTACGGGGGCAAGAAGTAGTGCGGCTTAGGGTTATTGCGGGAGTACTAGGCAGTCGCCTGTTTGATGCGCCAAATGGTTTTGTAACCCATCCCATGGGAGATCGTGTTCGTAGCGCCTTGTTTAATTCATTGGGCGACATTCAAGATTTTGAAGTTCTTGATGCATTTGCTGGCAGTGGGGCAATGAGTTTTGAGTGCGTAAGTCGCGGAGCAAAAAGCACAATTGCCGTGGAGCGTGACAGGCGGGCACAAAAGGTCATAGAGAAAAACATTACAGACCTTGATTTGCACGATAAGGTCAAGCTAATAAAGGCACCCGTTAAGGCCTGGAGCGAGCAAAATAAAAGAAAATTATTTGACTTAATTATTTGCGATCCTCCCTATAACGACCTACAGTTATCCACAGTTTCGCTATTAACTCGCCATTTAAAAAATAATGGGCTTATGGTACTATCATACCCAGGTAGGGAGTCAGCGCCGATCGTCAATGGAGTTGTTGTGGTGGACAAATCTTTGTACGGGGAAGCGGCGCTGGCATACTACCGCAAGTCAACCCAGTAGACTTGTTTTTTATTGTTGGCAAACTGCCTTAAATCAGTTATAATAATTATGTTCTGATCTAACGGTATACAACATGTGTTTATGCGCGAGTGGTGGAATGGTAGACACGCTAGCCTTAGGAGCTAGTGCCTTCGGGCGTGGAGGTTCAAGTCCTCTCTCGCGTACCAAGATAAAACCCAGGCTTTTAGTCTGGGTTTTATCTTGATTTGCATAAAGCACAAACATAAACACGGATAGAAATTTTACAATTAATTAAAACTAGTATATAATATTGTCCGTAAGGTCATGCCAAGTCCAAACATTCTTGAGGAGATGTCATGTCATTCGCAAGAAAGGCGACTTCTGCTGCCTTAGTCTTTGGGATATCCCTTGCAGCTGTTGCCGCCGTCAAGCTTTACGGAACAGCGAACAGAGAAGCTGTGCCAGGTACCTCGCCAAATAATTCGGTGAGCACAAATCAATCTGGCAGCAGCTCTCCTGCACCCGCACCAAGTAGCCCAATAGCAATCAGGGAGTACCAGCCAGGATGGCGTTTTGTAATGGCGAAAGCTACGATTGATGGATCACCGCACCCAGGGGTAGACGTTAAAACGCAAAACTCAATTGAGCATTGCGGCAAAGAACCACTCGCTGACACAGTTGAGAACCGCGCAAAGGGCGAAGTCTGGCTGACGTTTGATGATTATGGATCAGAAAGTCAGATCATTGTGATTCTTGACGCCCTAAAGCAAAAAGGCGTTCGTGGACGATTCTTCTTAAAAGGCGATTGGGCCGAGGCAAACCCTGCCATCATACAGCGAATCGTAAATGAGGGACATTTTATTGGCAATCACACAAGATCACACCAAGCTTTGTTTGACGTAAAATCTGCCCACGATGGTGATACCTGGCAGGTTAGAGATCAGGACGAGTCAATTATTCGCAGTGAGATTAGTCAAGGAATGAACTCTACAATACTTAGACCGCCATATGGAGCCTATGACCTTAGAGTCATGCAAATACTTGATTCAATTAAAACTGATGATGGTAAACGGATTACCATTTGCACATGGACAAATGATTCCGAGGATTGGAATCGCAACACAACCCCCACGGCCAGTTCTGAACTAGAACGCATCAAGCGAGGAACTACACCAAATGGAGTTGTTTTGTTCCATGCACACGGTCGCTTTACAGGGCAAATTTTGCCCGATTACATCGGCTGGCTAAGAGAGAATGGCTACAATCTTGAAAAACTGAATTGAAGCAAGGGCTCGTCGCAATGACGAGCCCGTTAATTTTACGATTATCACGCTTGTGCTAATAGCCCTGCAATTTAAACTCGCTTCTAAGCTCGTCGATAAGGTTGTCTCGCGAATATACACGCCCTGTTGTTGGTGATACGTGACCAGCTAGCGCCGTTTGTAGTTCTTTTACAACCAAAGGCTTTGCGCGTGCATCCTTAATACTATCCAATCCAGCAACCACAGAACGCAAACCCTCGCGGTCAGTTCTAACGTAGTCATGAAAGCTTTGCTTGCCAACTGGATCGCTAAACGAGTACCTACTTATGTTTCGTGCATCAATTTCTGACCAAGCGGGTGCAAAAGATTTGTATCTATCTGCTCCGCCATTTGTTGGGTCACCGACAAGGTCACCACGACCCATACCGCGCCATTTATCGCGCATCTCTTCTGATAGGTCGTTTAGGTCACTCTGCGGTGCATTCAAAGATTGCATGTTTGTAAATGCCTGTTGCATAAGTTGTTGGTTGCCCTCGCCCTTATTTGTAAGCACGTTCATAGCTGCAGCTTGTGAAAGGTGAGTTCTGTTATATCCTGCGCCCGCCAGCTCGTTAAACTTAATTTTTGAAGCAGCATCAAGACCACTGTAAGCTGCAGATCCTACCTGCCCGTTTGATTGTATCCAGGCCTTTGCTAAGTTGTCGTCGCCACCAAACTTCTTTTGTATTTCTTGCAGTAGTTCTTTTTCTTCACTCTTGGCCACGGTGCCACGATATGCCCCAAAGCCGCCTGTCATTGCATTAAACTTCTCGCTGGCATTTAGCCTTCTGTTAAGCGCCGACTCGACATAAGAGCCCGGGTGTCGTAAATAGCCCCACTTTGATTTATTTTTAGGAAGACTAAATGTACCACGCGAAACAGCTCTGGCGCGCTTTGCAGCCTCGTCTTTTCTAAACTGGGCAAATTTTGTTTTTTCGTATGCAGACTTGCCTCGCTGAACAGCCCCGCTAAAGGCTTTGGTCAAATCGTCCTTAATCCTTCCTACAAATTTACCACCCGTCAGCAAAGCAGCGGGCAAGAATATTAGCGGAAACGCTGCCGCAAATGTAGATAATATTGCTTTTATAGAATCCGACACAGTATCAGAGCCTGATGCACCAGAAGCAAGCTGATAGTCAGCAGTGCTAAACAAGGCGGCCATGATTTTGCCAACAGCAAACAATAAGACTATCAAAGGATACATAAGAAGTAACTGTATCAATAGCTTATACCACTTAGTAAAGTACTTCTCGGTATTTGGTAGTAGGGCTGCAACAATCGCCAACGGAGCAACTATAACTAGTCCCAAAATAAGCATTTGCCTTATTATCAAAACCACAACTGCAACCAAAATTATTAAAAACATTATTAGCAGCAAGCCACCAAGCCATGCTAACGCAGCGCCGCCGCCAATTATAGCGGCGCTTAGACCTTTAGCCGACAATACAAAGAATGCATCACCAAAGTCATTAATGGAGGCATCGGCATTTGGCAAATTTGCAGATGAAATTACACCCATCACTAAATCAGCCACCCCCGCACCGAACACGTTAAACATATCTATCATAAACGCAACTCCGTAATAAGAGAGATTGGTACCAATTGCTGCCAATATTAACCTAGGTAGTAATCTTTTAATGCCGTAGTTACTCAATCCAACAGATGTGGCTTGTGAAAAAATGATTATAAAGAAAACTATAATAAATAAGATGTTTGCAATATTTCTAATACTTTCCCAAAGTTTGTATATGCCATTATTAGAATCCTGACTCAAGGGCGAAACCGTAAGATATGGAATAATCAAATTGTTCTCAATAAAATCTGTGGCATCAACAATAATTTGCGCAACAGGACACAAAACAAACGCGATCCATCCAGCAAAACCCGTACCCGCATTACAAACAGGCTGCTCGTCCGGAGGGGTATAATCCATAAATAAATTAAGAACAACAGTAGCAGGCTCGCCATCAACTTTTGTTACAGTTGCACACTCACCAGTAGTGCCACACACCATATAGTCACCCGGTGGCATATCTTCAAAAATTATTGTATCGCCCAAAATAGTATTAACAGTACATAGCTGACCCTCCTCGTTAGCGTTTGGAGTAGAAGTTTTTTCTGTGGTCATTCTTTCTACAGTTGACCCATCGGGTTTGGTAAGGATAATCTTTACAGGCTCTTGCGTTAGTGACGACCCGCAAGGCCTTTCGCCATGCATTTGTACGTTAACAGTGATGGCTTTTTGATATGGCATTTGAAACTGGTTGCCATATTTTAAGGTTAACGAATCATACTTTTCTTTTGTAAAGGTTTCACAATCGGTTATTACATATGTGGCGCAAATTTTGTACTCGCCAGGGTCAATCATAAATGTAGTGCGATACCCAACGGGTGTTTGTTCTGGTGGTACGTCCAGTTGCGCGTTAACATCATCAACAGCGGCAGCTGTTTGGGTTGCTACGGTTTGGCCATTGCCGTTTATTATAGAGATGGTTACGGTTTGCGGAGCGGTAGACTTGGGGTCTGGAGCCAAAAGCGTTACATAAACACTTTTTTGCTCGTCGGTCTCTGCACCATTAGGGTCGTTAGGTCGAGTACCGTTGATAGTTACCCAAACATTGTGCAATGACGGATCAATATCTTTTTCGCCCGCCAAGTAGCAATGAGGAGGGCCATCGCTGCCACCAATAGATGCGCTATCATAAGGTGGAGGATTCCATAGTTTACCAGTGTTAGTTCCGTTTGTTTTATACAAAAAGAGCCTAACGTTAACCTGGCAGCCCTTATTGCCCCCTTTATCAAAAAGCAAAGTACCATAAAATACGCCAAGCTGATCACCAGTAAGCGCGTTGTCACTAAGGGTAAGATTACTAGTGCCTTTTAGATCGCCGCCACTAACGGTTATGTTGCGAAAATCTTTCCATGTATATGTTTCGCCCGCGGCTGCAACTTTAGAAGGACTGACAAAGGCCGCAGAAACAACAAAAAACGCAATAGATACAAACGTAAGTAGTATTTTATTTTTTAGCTGCTTCATTGCACTGGAACGTAATCACCCTTTAACTCATTTATCTTCCATTGATCGGACGGCTTATATATAACCATTGTTAGCTGATACGCTAGGTCACCGCGTTTTAAATCGTAAACAAACCGCCATGGCTGAAACGTATTGTCATACGGATCAGGCTCGGACGGGTCGGTAGACCTAACCTCTTCTTTTTTTGCTAAAGCTAGTTCGTCATTATAACCTTTATATTCATCAAAAAACTCGAGCCAAAAGCTTTTTGAATGATCATTTTTTAAATTGTTACTTAAATAATCGTATGCTTTGTCTGTGTCGCCAGAAACCATTGCAGCAATAAATTCATCTGCAATTTTATCAGGAGAATTTTTGTAGTCATTTTTTTGACTAAAATACTGGTACAGCCAAAAGCCACCACTCAAAAGTGCCAAAACTGCCACAATGATTAATATTTTTAAAAACCGGCTATTGGTCATATATATCCGTAATAAATCTACTATTACTAGATTATCAAAAGATAAGCACATTTGCTATTTGCTTTTGCTATATTAAATGTATGAGCGAATTAGAAATAATTTTACACAACGACTTAGTTAGAATTATTTTTGGATTAGCCTCAGCCGCATTATTGCTTTTGGTATTGTTTTTAATTGCTTTTTTAACATCGCATACCATGTTTGTAATGGGCAAAAACTCGCTTTTTCACAAAAAGACTTTGCCAACAGAAGGATGGAATAAACGTTTTTATCCATCATGCATCACATTGACAATATTTATACTTGCGTTACTAGCGTTTATTGAGCATTGGCGCTACTAACATTTATTACAGTTTACGGACATCTATGCTATAATTCGTTCAAGTTATGGCTTATCTATCAACACAACCATACCACGGTACGCGAGATTTTTACCCTGAAGATAAACAAATTCAGAATTATATTTTTGATACTTGGCGCAAAGTTGCCGAAAAATTTGGCTACGAAGATTACGACACACCACTGCTAGAGTCCTTAGATATTTTTGCAGCCAAAAGCGGGCAAGACCTTGTCAATAACGAAACTTATCAATTTACAGACCGTGGCGGCCGAGATGTGGTAATTAGGCCAGAAATGACCCCTAGTGTTTGCCGAATGGTTGCTGCACGCCGCCAAGAGCTAGCTTATCCTGTCAGATGGTACTCTGTAGCGCCATTTATGAGATACGAACGCCCACAAAGAGGCCGCGAAAGGCAATTTTGGCAGCTAAACGTTGATATGTTTGGTGTAGAGTCACTTGAGGCTGACATAGAAATCATTGCCATGGCAGACGCCATGATGAAGGCTTTTGATGCAACCGACAAAATGTATACCATCAAAATCAACAGTCGCCAGCTCATTAACACCGTCATGACAGAGTACCTAAAGCTAGATATTATTCAATCTCAATTGATGATGAAGCTTTTTGACAAAAAAGACAAAATTACACACGAAGATTTTAAAAACCAAGCTACAGAGATTTTTGACGAAAACCAAGTTGCTGACGGTCTTAAAAAAATTGCCAAACTATTATCTGCAAAAACAATGGGCGAGCTTCCTTCAGAGATATCAGAATCTTCTGCTGTAATTGAGATTAAGGAATCGCTAAAAACACTGCGCGAAAGAGGAGTATCCAGCACAGTTTTTGACGTTACGCTAATGCGCGGCTTTGATTACTACACAGGCATAGTGTTTGAGGTATTCGACAATAATCCAGAAAATCGCCGTGCAATGTTTGGTGGTGGTCGCTACGACGGACTAGTTGGATTATTTGGTGTTGAGCCTGTTCCAACAGTTGGCATGGCTCCTGGTGCAACAATGACAGAAGAATTTTTACGCACACACAACCTTTTGCCAAAATTTAGCTCTACAACAGAAGTTTACATGATAGTTTTGGGTGACGCTCAAAAAGGCGCTCAAAAACTCGCACAAAAACTGCGCGACGAAGACGTAAAGATAGAGGTAGACATCACGGGCCGCAAACTAGACAAACAAATTAAAACCGCAATTAAAAAACGCATTCCATACATGCTGTTTGTAGGCCAAAAAGAGCTAGAAGACGAAGTTTATGTATTAAAAGACGTTGCAAAAGAAACCGAAGAAAAGCTTGTGTTTGAAGAGTTAGTAGTTAGTATTAAAGACTACAGGCACGATTCGTTAGATTTTTAGCACCCATACTTGACATGTTGCTATGTGACGATTACGATGTTACATGTTTTCGGACAACCAAGGAGGTTTGGTCATGTTTGGAAGAAGTTTTAGCTACAACAGCAGGTCAGCTCCTAGAAGCTACAGATGTGGCCAATGTGGCAAAAAAGGCGTAAAGCTTTGGGGTGGTTATATTTCCTACGAGGGCCTCTGGTGTGCTGAGTGCGTCATGGAAAGGCACGGGGAGTCTTACCAGCTTAATGCAGATGGCAGCTACGAATACACGGGTGAACAAGGAAAACACGTGACTTACACTATTGGCTGGATGGTCCCTGCTATTCCAAAAATTGACAACCCAAAATCATATTGGGGATATGGCAAGGCTCCTCAGGAGGCCTGTACCTGGTGGAAGCAGCTGCCAAATTCATAGATGCTTATCGCTTAGCAGGCTCTCAAGCCAAACTTGAGGGCCCATTTTAAATCTGCTAAGCGCTTAAGCTGTAAAAAACAGCTATATACGTTATACTAAAACAGATATGAAGCATACACGTAAAAATAACTCAGAAAGCAAAGTCACTCTAAGTGTCATCCTAGACGCAAGTGACCTTGAATTGATAAAACCTAAAACTATTGCACGTTTGTCTAAAAAACTAAAAGTTTCTGGTTTTCGCCCTGGCAAAATTCCAGCAAACGTTGCAGAAAAAAATCTTGATGCCAACCTTTTGGGCATGGAGATTGCAGAAGACGCTATTAATAAATTTATTGTAGATGTTCTTGAGGCAGAGAAAATTCAGCCGCTTGATCGTCCTAAAATTGATTTTAAAAAATATGTACCTGGCGAAGTTCTAGAGTTTGTTGCAGAACTTGACATTTTACCAGAAGTAACCCTGGGCGATTATAAAAATCTTAAAGTCAAAAAAGAATCAGTCAAAATTGACGAAAAAGGCATAAACAGCGTTATAGAGCGAATGCGTTCTGGCATGGCTACAAAAAACGAGGTTGAGCGCGCAGCTAAAAATGGTGACGAAGCCGTAATAGACTTTGAAGGCACAAAAGACGGCAAAGAAGTTCCTGGCGCAACAGGCAAGGATTATCCTTTACAGCTTGGCTCTAACAGCTTTATTCCAGGTTTTGAAGAAGGCGTTGTTGGCAAAAAAACTGGCGACAAATTTGATTTGCCGCTGACTTTTCCCAAGGACTATCACCACAAGCCACTTGCAGGCGAAAAAGTTAACTTTGCAGTTACAATCAAAAAAATCAACGCGGTCGAACTTCCTAAACTTGATGATGAGTTTGCTGCAAAATGTGGCCCTTTTAAAACCGTTGAAGATCTAAAATCAGATGTAAAACGCGAACTAGAGGCACAAAAACAGCGCGAACTAGATGACAAGTTAAAAGACCAGTTAATTGAACAACTGGTCAAAAATAGCAAAATCCCAACCCCTGATATATTAATTGACGATCAAACGAAGGCACTAGAACAAGACTTTACTCAAAACCTAATGTATCGCGGCATGACGCTTGATCAGTATCTTAGTGATCAGTCGCTGACAAAAGAAGATTGGGTCAAAAACGAACTACGAGAACAAGCCATTAGGCGCGTACAAGTTGGCTTGGTGCTTGCAGAATTAAGCAAAGCCGAAAAAATCGAAGTAACCCTAGACGAGCTTAACGTCCGACTAGATGAGCTAATGCAGCAATACGGTAACGATCAAAAAATCCGCGAACAACTTGACACGCCAGAAGTAAGGCGCGATCTTGCTAATCGTTTAATTACAGAAAAAACCGTAGACAAATTGGTCAAACTAAATAAATAACCGCCAAACAGCAACTTACAAGACGAGAGTTTAAACTCTCGTCTTGCTTTTTGTGCCATTATATGAGATAGTGTCTAATGCCGTCTGTAATTGACGAGAGGTGCTGCGCAATGATTACTCACCCGTGGTTTACCCCAATGAGCGACCTCTCCCCCGAAAGGAGACTTGCCGTCCTTATTGCTCGTAACGGAGTGCCAACGGCCGACCTTTGGGCTAGGCGCTGTTCACAGGTGCGCAACCATCTTGCAAACCCCGACGAACACACCAGACCAAACCCTACTGACGCGCCCATTAATATCGACGGACGACCCGGAACCATGGTTTTTCTTCCGTCACATCGAGCCGACACGGTAGTAGTAGTTTACGAGGGCGGAGGGTTCATCAAAGCTGTCAACATTGGTAACGGGTACCGCGTTAGTGATTGGCTGGATGCTTGTTAGTTGCCATGCTAAGCGCGAATGTCATGCTTAGTGGCTAGGCAATTCCCCCAGGTTCAACCGAGCCTGGGGGCTTTTTTATTTAGTAAGCCACAAAATGTTTGCATTATATTTAAAAATGTGCAATAGTAATTGTGCAGTGTACTGATACTGAGGGGAGTTAGTGATGGCTCTGTCATTCATTGGGCGTCGCAAGGTGACTACACTCACAATGGAGCAGATCATCGTTCGTGAGATCGGGCGCAATACTCATACTGGCCTTGCCGACCGCTTTCTTGCAAGACTGTCCGCTGTCAGGGCGCACTACGCCGATCCCGACAATCACCAGATGCCGAGCGAGGCGTACTGCGATGGAACCTTCCTTGGATACAAGGCAAGCTACAGATTTTACCCAACCCGAGAAGGCGACCACCTGACGATCATTGCTGGTCCACTAACCGTTATTGCCATCAATTCTGGCAACGGCTACATTGTCCGGCCTACGAACAATGCAGAATCCGCGGCACTAGCCGCGTAAGCCCACCCGCTTGCGCCGTCACAAGACCTAAGTCTTGAGACGGCGCCTTACATTTTAAAAGCATTTAGCACTCTTGAACTTAGAGTGCTAATTTTTTATACTTTATAACATGATTACTCAAAAACCAACAAGCTACCTAGTACCCACTGTCGTAGAACAAACAGACATGGGCGAGCGTGCTTACGATATTTACTCGCGACTACTTAAAGAGCGCATTATATTTTTAAATGACGAGGTAAATCACCAAACAGCAAACTTGGTAATTGCCCAACTGCTACATCTTGCATACGAAGACCCTAAAAAAGACATTCAGCTATACATAAACAGCCCAGGTGGCAGCGTATATGACGGGTTAGCCATAAACGACACCATGCAGTACATTAAACCAGACGTGCAGACTATTTGCGTAGGACTTGCTGCAAGTATGGGCGCATATTTACTAAGTGCTGGAGCAAAGGGCAAAAGATTTGCACTGCCACACAGCAGAATAATGGTGCACCAGCCGTCTAGCGGCACGCGCGGAACAGTAACGGATATGCAAATTGACCTAGAAGAAAGTTTGCGGCTTAAAAAAGAACTCAACCAAATGCTAGCCAAAAATACAGGGCAGACACTTGGCAAAATCGAACAAGACGTAGAACGAGATTTATGGATGTCTGCAAAAGAGGCCAACGCCTACGGCATTATCGACAAAGTAATAGCAAACGCCTAGAAACTCAACACGCTTAACCTTGCGCTGCCGACCAGTTAAATATAAAATGCACAGAAATCGCCATGTTTTGGTGATTGCCCTTTAAAAACCAGACTTACACACCTGGAGGCAACAATGTCCGTACCAAAATACGATCTGCCATTACATCCGCGTTTTAGGCTTGGTCGCAATAACGTACACATACTAAAAGTTGTTGATTTTTTAAAGTACGTCATTGACCGCGACAATCTAAGCATTGCCGAATATCTAAATAGAATGGGGCAAGATCCGTTCTTTTTGGTGGCCGCAACAGGCCTTGGTAAAACCGTGGCCGTACCGTTGCATGTTTTTGTTAGGCTAATGCAGGCTATTGGCGATCAGCCAAATCCGCAACCGCGCGTTTGGGTGGTTGAACCGCGAATTCCTATTGCCGTAGATCAAGCACGTTTTATGAACCTGCTTTGGCACGAATATCTTGCCGCAAAAGGCGAGCGACCAATGGTTCCGCTATTTGGCTGCATTTCGTCTGCTTCTGGCAATTTTAACCCCAACGCGCCAATTAAGTTTGTAACAACAGGAATTTTTGAGCAAATGGCACTCGAGGGTGAGCTTTTGCCCAATCGCGACCGCGTTATCATAGACGAGGCCCACGTTACGGTAGAGCAAAACCCAGGGGTAGAGCTAGGAATCGCACTGACCAGTCAGGCTGGAGTGGTAGTTGATTACATGTCGGCCACGGTCGACACGACTACACTGGCAGACGACTTGGGCGTGGCAAACATCAACCGCGCAGACAAGCAGCGCTTTGTAGTTTGGCGCCACAATTTGTTTGAGCCAATGACCGATGCGCTGCCAAAAGTGATTGAGGCAACACTGATTAATCCTGACCCTAATAGCGAATATTTTCCAAAAATTGGCGAATACCCACATGCCAAAGATGTGCTTGACGCCGTTTTGGCACCAAACACGTCCCATGGCATGATGGTAATTGTTAACTCGTTTGCCGGAGATACCAGCGACGTAGCCAGCCTATCAGCAAAAGTCAAAAAGCAGTTTCCAAATTTGCCAGTTTTAGAGCTGGCCAGCGAAGTTGTGCGCGATGCCAAACGCGAACAAGCCTTTAAGCAAAGATTGCAAGCAATTGAAGCAGCCGAGCAAAACTACGTAATTTTTGCCACCAGCGTGGTAGAAATGGGAATCACTTTTGGCACGCTAGATTTTGTAGCAACAATGGACAGCGGGTATCAAAACGAAACAATTGGAAACGTGACCTTTCCGGTCGAAGCGCCACTTGGCGTTAACTCGCTATTGCAACGCTTTGGCCGTACCGGCCGCAAGCGACCAGGAATTGCCTACACCTCACGCGAGGTCGGGGCAGATTATTCTGAGCTTGAAGATGATGAGTTTAACAGCCCTAACATCCTAAAGTACGAGTCACTGCGCTACCCAATGGCGACCGCACCACTTACAGCCTTGGCGTATTACGCCTGTGGTCAAGAGTGGGAGCGTGTTGATAATTGGGTTGCAAGCCTGCAATTGCCCTCCAGAATTGAAGATGACGAAGATAGAATGCAAGATTTGACTTTGCAAATTCAAATGCTAGACGAGCTAAAAATAACCGAGTATGGTCGTCTGACCGATTTTGGCTTAAAAATGAAGCGCTGGATTGGGCAGGCCGACCTTGCCCATGCCACACAGCTACAACGCAGGCTCGAGGAAGGCTGCGAACTGCCAGAACTAATGTTTTGGGTAGTTGTGACCGCTTTGAGCAATGTGCCGTTGGTGACAATGCGAGCTAACGATGACTTTTTTGTAAATCATTTTGGCCCCAGATTGGGCATGGATCATGCAATCGAAATTTGGTCAGATTGTCTTCATGAAGACATAGCAATGTTTGAAATGATTTGCAACTTGGCCAGTATATTGCCAGCTATTTTTCTGGGGAGCAACAGCGTAGATCTATGGACGAATGCAATGCTTAGTCGCTGGTGCAACGTTGTTGGAGCTAAAAAACGCAACGTCATTGCTGCCTGCAAAACAATTAGCGACACCTGGAAGCTATTTTGCAAAATCAACGCCAAAACCGATGAGTTTGTGTCCACAGTTGTTCAATGCTACGCAGGTGGCCTTGCCCAAATGCCCTGGGCCGATTTTTTGCTAGACTTGCCAGAGCACGATATTTACGAGCAACTTTTGCAAATGCATGGCATAGAAGACGTACAAATTTGCGCGGGACGCGACGATCAGCTTTGTTGGCAAATTGCCGAAGTTAGCGGACAAATCAGCCAAGACGACACACCCGTTAGACTAATTGCAGGCAAAAACTACGTTGGACAACTAATTCCAAGTCGCAAAACCGTAAAAGACGAAGTAACTTGGCAACTTGCGCACATTGGCGCTTTGGTTGCACCAGAACCAAAAGTTTACACTGCACCAACTGCAAGAATTTTTGTTGAAGAGCCAAATCCAAACTCAGAGTACCACGCGTCGGATGACGAAATTGAGCTGTTTTTGCGTTGGATAAAGCGCACAGCAATGCCCTACGTTAAAAGCAAGCTGTTCCGGCGCCGCACGTAACCGTTACGCGGGCTTTGTGCTTTTAAAATAGCGCAAAGCCCGCACTTAGCCAGAGAGGAACTGCAATGCCCAACTACGAAAGGCCCCAAGAAACCTACTACTGCCAGTGCGCTGGCTGTCCTAATGGGATGGGGTCTGTGTTTTATGCTGCTCCTAAAGAATGGTTCACAGCAAGAGGACTGTCTACACCTAA
>JASFQB010000006.1:0-101935 GCA_050115675.1 Candidatus Woesebacteria bacterium | reverse complement strand
GGTTGGGACGATAGGCTTAGTAGCGATCCTGTGGTGGTTTCGCGTACTAACCGTAATATGGATGTGTTCTTTCGTGATGACCAGCCCAATCTTGTTAATAGGGGATGGGATTTGAGTTATGGGTGGAACAAAACAACTCTTGAATAATATTTTTGATACGATCTTAAAGTGTGTTTTAGCCGAGGAGTGACTGCTGTGTGTAGTTGCGCCTCGGCTTTTTAAATTATTTAAATTAAATATGCTTGCATTTTGTGCAAGATTGTGTAAAATTATTGCTGAATGACAAACTCTACAGAGGAGTTTGCATGACTTGAGACTAGGGAGTTTACAATGAACGTCGTTCGCAGGTACGCCATGCGCGCAGTGGCTTCGGTCACCGTCGCCGTTGGGATGCTCGCGGCTACCGCGGTTCCCGCCTATGCTTGCAATCACAACTCTGGTTCTGGCCGATATACGTGTCAGGAGCAGACCGTGCAGGTTACTTTGCCGGATGATGCAAGCGGTACACAGTACGATGTTGTTGGCGATCTTTGCTACAATGGTTCTCCCAATGGCAAGGCCTGGGAGATTGATGTGGCTGGGTTTAGCTACAATAGCTGGTATTTTGACCCGACTTACAAGAATCAACGGTATTCGTCAGTTCGGGCCGCAGCCAAGGCTGGGCTGGTGGTGTTTAATTACGACCAGCTGGGTACTGGTGGTAAGTCGGACACGCCGCCTGCCGCTTTGCTGAGTCTGCTGGCTCAGGCGGATGTGCTGCATCAGATCATCGTCAAGGCGCGCTCTGGCCAGATTGGCGGGGTTAGCGCTCCGCAGATTCTGGTTTACGGACACTCGCTGGGTGGCGAGGAAGCGCTGATCAATCAGTCGCTGCATCCGGACGATGCAGACGTTGTGGTTAGCATGGGGTATCTTCGCGATGCCAACCCTGCTGCCGCTGTCGAACTTGGTACCATGCGTACTGACGCGCTTAGCACTCTGAGTGATTGGGGTGACGCGGGGTTCCTTACGACCGTTGAAGGCACCCGTGGTTTCTTCCACGGTGACACTGCTGATTCCAGGATGATTGCTGCCGACGACGCAAACCGTGGCGTGGCCTCTACTGCGACTGCCGTTCAGGCGGCGTGGCTGCGGCTGGCCGAGAACCGTCATCTGACCGACGCTATCACCGACGACACCATCGTCCTTCAGGTTAGCGGCGACAACGACGTTCTTGGTTGCGACGAGAGTGTTAGCGGACTGTCTTGCTCAAGTGATCAGGTTCTGTTTGATCGCGAAAAGCAGTATTTCCCCAACACCTGCCTGGCCACTTATTCTGTGGCTGATAGCGGGCACGATGTTGGCCTGCACTACGACGCCAAGCGCTACTACAAGCGCGTAAACAACTGGAAGACTGCCGCCCTGGCTGGCGACATGAACAAGGTTAATTGCGCCTGAGTCCCTACTGGTTACCGCCAGTTGCCCAATTTGGGTGACTGGCGGTTTTAAATTTAGGACGAAGATTATTTTGACAGTCCATAATATATATTATAAAATTACATTAAGCCCAGTCAAACCGTTTGACTGGCGTATTGCGCGTGGAGGTATCCATGAGTATGCGTGATGCTTTTAGGGCTATCGGCGTCAATGACGACAGTAGCTTTGCTTGTTCTGGGCTAGTAAATTTTGATAAAGCTTGCGAGTATGTTCAAGCTGCTATCGACGATGCAGACAGAGACGAACGAGAGCAACATGTACTAGCTAGCTGCTATGCTTGGCGATATTATGCAAGATTCGGCGATGAAGGTTGTGCTCGGCCTACGTGCGCAATTACTTCTAAAATAGCGCATGCTATGGATGATCTTGAAATCCTTTGGCTGGCTGCGCAACTCGGCAATTGCACGCGCAACTCTACTGACCATGCCTGTGTTCGTCAAGAAGTTGCAAGGCGCTGGTCGCCATCACAAAATGGGCGAGTTGTAATTGTTGACGGAAGGTATGTCATATATAAGAGCGGTCGTGTAAGAGATTGCGAATGGCAAAGGTCATTCTTTTTACCCATAGCATACGGTGAACTTTCTTTGGTGCCAAATGAAGCAGGATGGCTTAGTTTTGGGCCGCGAGTATCAGACCGAGATGGTCGCCGCGAGGCTCATTGGTACGGCCCAGAAGTGTATCATGCAAAGAAGCTCCTGGCATCGCATCACTCTGGAGCTGTTTATCTATCCCCGGGACTAGTAAGGTGCTATGGTAAGAGTAATAAGGGGCATCCGCGGTTTGTTGTTGGTGCGCAGGATAGCTTGGGCTGTCGTAAGTCCTTTGAATTGCCTGTTTGGCGCCCTGATTGCAATACAAGAAGCGTTACTAAATCTTGGCTAATGGAACATCTTGATGCGATTCGAGTGCTTACAGGGGCGGGTATCGAAGTGCCACCTTCTGCGTACTGGGTTAACGTGCGACTTTACACAAGTAGAAGTGGTAGGGTCTACCTTAAGCAATCTGGTCGACGCAAATATACGGCAGCCTTGGTTTGCAAGGATATATCTGGTGCGTTGGGCCGGCGTGCGAGAGGCAATAATGACGTCAGACTTGTGGAGGTCCTTGAGGGCGATACGCAAGTCTTGTGGAGTAATATATCCCTTACTACTGCCAGCGTTGTTTTGAGTCTTTTGGCATGGATTCCGCGAGATGGCGTTGTTGCATTTAAGGATGGGTCTTGCCTGACGTTTGATGGAAGGGCGATTTTTCAAAGTCGCGCCTTACCTCAAAATTAATTAGCGTCAATCTGTTGCATCCAGCAGCAGATTGACCTATCTAAAATTTGTTTGTCAATTTTTAAAAATGTACTTATATTTTACAAAAACTACTCAATAATGGTATAATACACAAGTAAATAATTTTAACGAAACAGCTTGCGCGTTAAATCCTCCCAAAAGGGAAGCGCAAGCAAAGAACGAAGGAGTTCATATATATGGCAGTATCTGTCGATATTAAAGCACTTTTGCAATCTGGTGCGCATTTTGGTCACAAAACCAGCCGGTGGCATCCTAAAATGGCTAAGTTTATTCACAGTAAACGAAACGACAGCCACATTATTGATTTAACCAAAACAGTAGAAGGCCTAGAGGCAGCTTTGCCATTTTTGACACAAACTGTTACTTCTGGCAAGCAAGTTTTGTTTGTTGGTACTAAACGCCAAGCTAAAGATCTTGTCCGTAGCGCGGCCGAAGAAGCTAAAATGCCTTACGTTACCGAGCGTTGGATGGGCGGCATGTTAACCAACTACACTACTATGAACGAGCGTGTTAAAAGGCTTAAATCGCTTGAAACCAAAATGGCCAGTGGTGAGCTTGCTAAAAAATACAGCAAACTAGAAGTCCAGCGCTACCAAGAAGAAATTGACGCTTTAAATGTAAAATATGGCGGTGTTAAAGATCTAAACGGTCGCCCAGGCGCCTTGTTTGTGGTTGATGTTCCGAGTGAAAGCTTGGCTATTCAAGAAGCTAAAAAATTAAACATTCCTGTTGTTGCAATTGTTGATACAAATGCAGACCCAAGCCAAATTGACTACGTTATTCCTGCAAACGACGACGCAATTAAAAGCATTCAACTTATTGCAGATTATGTAAAACAAGCAGTTTTAGAAGGTACTGCTGCTCGTAAAGGCGCTGCAGACGCTAAGGAAGGTAAATAAAATGGCAGAATTTACATTAGACGATGTTAAAAAACTACGCGACCTTACGGGTGTTGGTTTAACTGACGCCAAAACTGCTTTGGTAGAGGCCGAAGGTGATTTTGACAAAGCCCTAGAAGCTATGCGTAAAAAAGGCCTAACCCGCGCCGAGAAAAAAGGCGAGCGAGAGGCACGCCAAGGCATTGTAGATACGTATGTTCATGGCGAACGAATTGGCGTAATTGTAGAGGTCAACTGCGAAACTGACTTTGTGGCTCGCACAGACGACTTTAAATCTTTGGTTCATGATGTGGCTATGCATATTGCTGCATCTGCTCCAGAATATATAAGTGTAGAGGACGTTCCTGCTGAGATTCGTGCTGCAAAAGAAGCCGAATTTACCGAAAAAGTAAAAGCAGAAGGCAAGCCAGAAAACATTGCTACTAAAATTGTTGAAGGTATGGCCAAAAAATATTTTGCCGAAAAATGCCTTCTTAACCAGCCTTTTATCAAAAACCCAGACCAAACAGTTGGTCAGCTGGTTAAAGAGAGCATTGCCAAACTTGGCGAAAACATTGTTATTCGCCAGATGAGTCGTATTGAGCTTGGCGTTTCTGTTTAAGTAGCAAAACGATTTTTATTCAAAACACCTTGTTTTTTGCAAGGTGTTTTGAATTTGAGCAAAAAAGTTGTACAAATTAAAATGTCACCCGCAAAATGCGCGGGTGACAAACGCCTATGAAGGTATCACAATTTGCGGCCTAGGGTGCAGTAGGCATCCAGCTGTTCTGGTAATTTTAGGCCTGGATTGAGTCTTCTCTCTGCAGTTAATGTCGCTGCTGCTCACAAAAAACAGGCGCTTGCCATCTGCAACAGCAGCGGCTTCGCGAAGCTTGCGCATGAGCATTGGCGGAACGTACAAATTGTAAACCTCGATAAAACGTATTTTTGGTTGGAATCCGTTGCGTTTTTTAGGCTTCACACGCAGACAATAAAAGCCAATAAACTCTTCTTCGACGCGCGTAAAGTCAGATTCGTCCCAAAAGCCTTCTTCTTCTACAAATTCTTCGTACATTTCACCCAAAACTGTTGATTCGCGACTTTCTTGTTTGCTGAACCAGTTTGCAAAATTGCTTACTTGATGATCAGGAACTTGAAGTCTTAGGTCGTTGTCTTTTTCGAAGCTATGTGCGCCAAACTCATCAGCTAGCCATTGTCGTGCATCTGGGTGCGCCTGCAATGCTCCACCAGGTGGCGAGAGCCGCAGCCGGCCTTTAAGCTCTTTGCCTCGATTGATTGTAAGAGCGTAGAGAGGACTATCGGTGCTATTGTCTGCAATTCGGGCAAATGCCGAACAGCCAATGCGCATAACAAGCCACCTTATGTAGGAAAAAATAACCTGCAGCTGATTATATATTATTTATGTCAATTATCAAAATTGCCTACTCTTAAAACGGGTAGGCAAACTTGCTCTAAATATTTGGAATGACTAGCTTGTTGCTAAAATCTACAAGCGCTGGAGCGATTTCTGCGACAGAATATCCTCCGCCGAGATCCTGCTGGTTGCGAATTTCTGCTTGAGTTGCAAAATAGACTCTGTCTTTGTGCCTGGCGTGACATAAAAGCTTTTGCATGGCATCTGCAGAGATGGTGACGTCGTATACTTCAAACAGGCGCAAAGTCGCCACCATGCCGTAGCGAGGCTTTGGCGCTCCACGCATACTTGCAAAGCCTAAAAATGTTTCGTTTGCAGAAGATACTTGTTCGTCAGACAAGATATGTTCTTCTTCGACAAGTTCTTCGTAAAACTCTCGCAAAACGGACATCTCGCGATCAGCACGACTGGCAAACCATTCGACTACGTGCGGTGCGTAATTGTCAGGTATCTGAAACCTCAGGTCGCGTTCTCCCTCAAAGCTGTGTGCGCTAAACTGATCGATAAGCTTTTGGCGACGATCGCTATTACAGTGTAGTGCTCCGCCAACAGGGCCAAGTCTTAGCTTACCTTCTTTTCGCAGCATGCTAGAATTGCGTAACAAAGCGTAGCAATCTTGGTTAACGACGCGAGCAAAAGCTGTACAGCTAATGCGCATAATTACCTCCAAATACAAGAACGGTGTAGTATAACTATAGAATATTTTTTGATATTATAAAAGTACAGGAGAAAAAATGTACGATATAAACTCATACAAAACAAAAATGCAGCAGGCTTTTGTTCATTTTGAAGACGAGCTAAAAAAAATACGAACCGGTCGCGCACATCCGGCAATGCTCGAAGGCGTAATGGTTAGTGCGTATGGTGCTAAAATGCCATTAAATCAAGTTGCTACGGTAATTGCGGCCGAAGCGCAACTTTTGCAAATAACTCCTTTTGACCCAAGCAATATTGGTGCTATTGCTAGCGCTATTCGCGAGGATCAAACTTTAGGTTTAAATCCAAGTGACGATGGGCGAGTGGTGCGAGTGCCAATCCCAACCCTAACAGAGGAGCGTCGCCGTCAAATTGCAAAACAGCTTGGCGAAAAGGTAGAAGAGTGTCGTATCGCTTTGCGCAACATCAGGCATGATGCGTTAAAAGATGCCAAGTTAAAAAAGGATTCAAAAGAGCTTACAGAAGACGATGTAAAAAGAGTCGAAAAACAACTAGATGGCTTTGTTTCGGAATTTCAAACAAAGCTAGAGGCTTCTGCAAAGGCTAAAGAATCCGAAATTATGACTGTTTAGCCGTTGTTTTTGATATAATTGCTTGGTAAGCACCGATTTGCCTTTGTGGCTGACGAATGGAGACAAAGTGCCCAACACGTCTACTCCGCGCGAAATCGCACGGCTTAGTGGCATGTATGATAAAGCGGTTATCCTGACGTGTACTGTAGATGGCGAGGGCGGCAGAAGGCCTACGGTTGTAGAAGGTATTTTGCGTCGCCTTAATGCAACAGAGCGCATGCTGTTGGGTGGACGAAGCTCAGTGAGTGAACCTGGTGCAATTATCGAAACCGCCGAGGGGCAGCGTAGACTCTTCCGTTCGGAGCATTTTTTCCGTACTCGTGGTCGTTTGGCAATTAAGCTTGCAGATCAATAATTTTTTTATTGGCAGTACCCGAGCTTCAATATTTGGCGCTCGGGCATAAATCGGTATAATGGCTTTAATGGGAACGCTAATTTTTATCATCGGTATTATTATGTTTGTTGGGCTTGTGGTTTTGCACGAGCTAGGCCATGCAATAGTTGCGCGACGCAACGGTGTGGAGCTTGAAGAATTTGGTATAGGGTTTCCTCCTAAGGCATGGAGCAAAAAAACCAAAAAAGGCACAATTATTAGTATTAACTGGTTGCCATTGGGTGGTTTTGTTAGATTAAAGGGCGAGCACGATGCTGCAATAGAAAAAGGCAGCTATGGCGCCGCAAGCTTATGGTCAAAAACGAAAATCCTTTTGGCGGGGGTAGCAGTAAACTGGCTGGTTGCAGCATTAATATTTACAATTTTGGCTTTTGTGGGAATGCCTCAAGTGGTTGAAGACCAGTTTACAGTGCCAAACGACACCATATATGCAAAGAATGATGTAATTGCTGGTGCGGTGGTTAAAGATTCTCCCGCAGAAAAGGCGGGCATTAGAACAGGCGATATACTTTTAAGCTTAAACGGCCATACGATTGAGAATGCGCAAAGTCTTAGTGAGCTAACTCAAAGCTTTGCGGGCAAAACTGTGCCAATTTTAGTGTCTACTAATAGTCAAACACAAAATTTGCAAATTACGCTAAATAGCGAGCGCATTGATGGGCAGGGCTACTCTGGGATTGGGCCTGCAGAAGATATATCCCGTCGCTCTACATGGTCGGCGCCTATTGTCGGTGTTGGTGTAACGGCGCAGTTTACGTGGGTGACTTTAGACGGCTTAGCTAAAACCATTGCGCAATTATTTAAGGCTGATTTTGCGGGTGCTGGTCAAAATGTTGCTGGGCCAGTTGGAATATTTAGTATTTTGCAGCAAAGCAGCGAAGCGGGTTTTGTGCCGGTGCTATTTTTGATAGGTATCATCTCATTAACCTTGGCGGTGATGAACATTTTACCGATTCCAGCGTTAGATGGTGGTAGGTTATTTGTGACCTTGATTTTTAGGGCTCTTAAAAAACCACTTACTAAAGAGCGCGAAGAGAGCATTCAGGCTGCTGGCTTTATGACCTTAATGGGCTTAATAGTTTTAATAACAATTGTAGATGTCGGACGTATCATTGGATAAAAAGCCCAGAGTCCAGCCAAAGGGTTGGGGAGTTTTTAGCGGGTCATTCTGGGCGGTAGTTGCTTTTTTGGGGCCACAGTTGATTGCGCAGCCGATTTTGCCGTTAATTGCAAATTTAAGCATTAGTAACAATGCAAAACTATTTGTTCTGCAGGCAATCGTTGAACTGGTTGTTCTTGGGATAATATATGTAGTTATTAAGGCCTATGGTTTTGGCTGGAATAGTATAGGTTTTACAAAAAAGATTAAGTCAAGCTATTTTTGGTATGCACTTTTGTCATTTTTGGTATATATGATTTTAGCAAATATTACACTTGTGGTACTAAGCACTATTTTTACAGGAATTGATATTAATGCCGAACAAGAGATTGGTTTTGTGGCTACGCAAAACATTGGCGAGCTTGTGTTAGTATTTGTTGCGCTGGTGATTATTCCTCCTTTTGTTGAAGAAATTGTTTTTAGGGGTTTTTTGTTTCGGCCTTACCGAGCAAGATTTGGGTTTTGGTTAGCAAGCATGCTGGTGAGCCTGGTTTTTGCGCTCGCGCACGCCCCGGTTGTTGTGTGTATAGATGTTTTTGTGCTAAGCATGTTTTTGTGCTATTTGCGCGAGAAGACTCAAAGTTTGTGGTCTCCAATATTTTTACATATGATAAAAAACTTTGTAGCTTTTGTATATTTGTTTATAATAGGTGTCAATTAGGCAAAATATTATGAACTTGCGTTTTTTAGCCAAAATTACAGTTTTAGTGCTCCCGGCCCTGCGGCCGAGTATTTTTTGAACCTATTTTTAATCTGTTAATAACAAGGAACTAAAAAATGAGAATGTCTAAAGCCTTTGGCAAAACAAGCAAGAATGAAGGTGTGGATTATAAAATTGATTCACACAGGCTACTAACCCAGGCCGGATTTATACGCGAATCAACCGCTGGGCGTTATTTTATGTTGCCTCTTGGGCAAAAAGTGCACGAAAATATTGCGCGTATTGTAAAAAAACACATGGATGCGGCAGGTGCCCAAGAAGTACTTATGCCAGTTTTGCACCCTCTTGAGTTATGGGAAGAAACAAATCGAACCACCACTGTTAGCTTTGAGCTGATGAAAGTCAAAGATAGACGCGGGGCAGAGTTTGCGCTGGGTGGAACTGCTGAAGAAATGGCTGTTGATCTGGTTCGTAAATTTAACATAAGCTACAAAGATTTACCGTTTAATATCTACCAGTTTTCTATGAAGTTTCGCGACGAAATGCGCGCTCGCGGTGGACTTTTGCGTGTTCGCGAATTTGTAATGAAAGACGCTTACAGCTTTAGTACAGAGGCTCAGTTTAAAGAAATTTACCAAAAAATGTGGGACGCTTACAAAGCGATATTTGATGAGCTTGGGCTAAAAACAGATGTGGTCGCGGCAGATAATGGTTATATTGGTGGTGAGTATTGCCACGAGTTTGTTGCCCAGGCAGAAGCTGGCGAAAGCCGCTACTTCATTGAGGAGGGTAGCGACTATGCTGCGCACGAAGACGTAGCGATCTTTAAAATAGAAAATAAAAACCTTGGCCAAGAGGCTGTCGAAATGACCGAGGTAGAGGCTGTGAGAAATGGCTCTATGCAAGATGGTGTTGATTTGCACAATTTGCCACTGTGGCAACAGATAAAAGATGTTCTTTATTACGATGAGGCGACTGATCGTTATATTTTGGCAGTGATTCGTGGCGATTTGGACGTTAACGAAATAAAACTAATGCATCTTGCAGATGCATGGGAGCTGCGAATGGCAACTAACGATGAAGTGCGAGAGGAGCTTAGCAGTGAGCCAGGATTTATATCTCCTGTAAACTTTGTAAAACAAAGCAAAAGCGGCAAAAAAGTAATTATCGTTGCCGATAATTCACTGCGTACAATTTGCAACTCTTACGGGGGCGCAAACAAAAAACACAAAGACTTGCTAAATGTAAATATTGACCGCGATTATAAACCAGATGTCGAAGGCGATATCGCAATGACTGCTGCTGGGTTAATTGGCCCCAATGGCGGCAAATTAATAGAAAAACGTGGCATAGAGGTTGGTAATATTTTTCAGCTTGGCTGGCACTACACAAATTTGATGCAAGATGCCGAATTTACAGACGAATCTGGCAAGCGGCAAAAATACTACATGGGCTGTTATGGCATTGGCATTGGGCGAACTTTGGCGGCTATTGTTGAGGCTAGCCACGACGATCGCGGCATTGTGTGGCCAAAAGCAATTGCGCCATATCAGGTTTATTTAGCTCGGTTGGGTGATAATGCTCAGGTGGTGCAAAAGACAGAACAGCTTTATCAGGAGCTTCAGTCAAAAGGTGTAGCTGTTTTGTATGATGATCGAGATGTACGTCCTGGTGAAAAATTTGCCGACGCAGACCTAATTGGCTTGCCTAGTCGTGTTGTAGTTAGCGAAAAAACTCTTGCAGAAGGCAAGCTTGAATACAAAGCACGAGATTCTAAAGAAGTATCATTACTTTCTGATCAAGAACTACTTGCAAAGATAGTATAGTTCTGTGCTATACTATTCGGACGAGCAACGATACTATTGCGACTAAGCTCGAAAAAATTTTATTGTAATATTAAACTTTGAAAGAGAGAAAAATAATCATGAAAAAGGCATACCAGATTACAGAATCCGGCAAGCAGGAATTAGAGCAAGAGCTTGAAGACCTAAAATCCCGCCGTGGCGAAATTGCTCAAAAAATCGCCGAAGCTCGTGATTTTGGCGACCTTTCAGAAAATGCCGAGTGGGATGCTGCGCGTGATGAGCAGGCTCAGGTTGAAACTCGCATATCAGAAATTGAAGACATCTTGCTAAACGCCAGTATTATCAAAACTAAAAGCAAAAGTAACGTCGCTGTTGGCAGTACGGTTGTCCTTAATAATGGCAAAAAAACTGTAGAATATACTATTGTTGGATCTGTCGAAGCCGACCCTCTTGAGGGAAAGATTTCGGACGAATCTCCAATTGGACAGGCCTTGCTTGGTAAAAAAATGGGCGAGGAAGTGTCTATAAAAACACCGGGTGGTGAAGTAGTTTATACTGTTGAAGAAATAAAATAGACATAAAAATACACAAAAAAGACGCCCCGCTATATAAAGCGGGGTTGTTTTTTGTGTAGTGCACCCTTGGTCCTTGGTTGCAAGTCCAAAGGTGCACTACGGCTGCAGCTGCCTAGTTATTGATAACTACAGTGCCACCAGGCAGCCTCCAGTAGTGAAATTGACCATCTTTTATAACTAGATGACCATGTTTATCGTTGTTCCTGGGGTAGATGACATCGATTCTTGACACCCAGACTCCATGGTCTTGTTCTACACTGTATCTAAACTTGGCTGGGTGGCCAGAAAAATATCCCTCTTGTTTGGTTATGTCGTCTAGATATGCGTCTAAGCCATGTGCAATAAGCGTTATGATGATGTCATTCTCGTTGTGAGGTAATTCTTGCGCTCGGTCTTGTGGCGGCGCATCGTCCCTGGTGGTGTTGGCGATAGCTAATTCCATGTGTGGCATGGAGACCTCCGTTCTCCTGGTCTGTCGCATAATGTACGACAGTGGGATAAACGGGGGAGTGACCGCGCTTGTAGTGCAGATTGCTCCCCAGGTACCAAATATAGTAATATGTGATGACCTAGTTGTCAACTGTCGGTTAGCGCTGCGCTCTAATATGTGTTAAAATGTGTCCAGTATGGCGACACTTAATGAACTTAGAGGCGAGCGCCTCCGAAAATTACATGATTTGCAAAAACTGGGAGTAAATCCTTACCCAGCTGATTCTGTGCGGACGCACAAGCTTGCTCAAATAGTTGAGCAGTTTTCTGATCTAGAAGGTAAAAAAGTTAGCGTCGTTGGTAGAATAACCAATATTCGTAAATTTGGCAAAATCGCCTTTATTGTTTTAAAAGACGCAAGTGGGACGTTGCAATTATTTTTGGGTGCAAATACGGTTGACCTTCTTGATGCTGCTAAAAGCGTGCTTGGTTTTGACCAATTGCCGTTGTTAGACAGCGGTGACTTTTTGCAGGCTACTGGCGAGGTCATTAAAACAAAAACGGGTGAAATCTCTGTTAATGTTACGCAAATGCGCATTTTGGCCAAAAGTTTGCGTCCAATGCCAACGGCTCACGATGGCTTTACAAACAAAGAAGAGCGCTTGCGTCGCCGCTATGTTGACACAAATGTGAATTCGGATGTTTATCAGCGCTATCTTAGACGTAGTGCATTCTGGCAGTCTACTCGCCAATTCTTGATAAAAGAGGGCTTTGCAGAGATAAACGTTCCCGTTCTTGAGCAAACTACTGGCGGGGCAGACGCAACTCCGTTTGCCACCCATATGGATGCCCTGGATCAAAACTTTTATTTGCGCATTAGCCACGAATTGCCTCTTAAGCGTTTGTTGGTTGGTGGCTACGAAAAAGTTTTTGACATTGGTCCGCGCTTTAGAAACGAAAATTATTCCGACGAGCATCTACCAGAGCACGTTGCAATGGAGTGGTATTGGGCATACGCTGACTGGGAAATGGGCATGAAACTTACCGAAAAAATGGTACGTTTTGTTGCAGATAAAACTTGGGGTCGTCGCCAATTTGATTTAAATGGGCAAGAGGTTGATCTTGGCCCAGATGGTCAAGACTGGCCACGAATTAGCTTTGTAGAGGTTATAAAAGATCGTTATGGTCTAGATGTTTTTGATTGCACTCTAGGACAAGTTCAAGAGCAACTTAAAGAACATGGCGTAGAAGTTGAAAAGCAAGACAATCGTGCGCGTGGTATTGATAAGCTTTGGAAGAAAATTCGAACCGAAATTGCGGGTCCTGCATTTTTGATAGACATTCCTACTTTTTTGCAACCTTTGGCAAAAACTCAGCCAAACGATCCGCGTTTAACCGAGCAATTTAACTTGTTGCTTGGTGGCAGTGAGCTGTGCAAGGCTTACAGCGAGCTTAATGACCCTGTAGATCAGCTAAACCGCTTTAAAGAACAGCAAGCCATGCGCGACGCGGGCGACAACGAGGCGCAAATGCTAGATATAGATTTTGTAGAGGCGCTGGAGTACGCTATGCCTCCAGCTTGTGGTCTTGGTTACAGCGAGCGTCTGTTTTGGATTCTTGAAGGCGTTACGGCGCGCGAGGGCGTAGTGTTCCCTCAGTTGCGACACGAAATTGACGAGAGCACCCGGGCAATTTATTCTGATATTAAGTTAAAATAAAAAGCACAGGCCTCGCACCGCGCTTTTTGTTGTGACGTTTGCTGGTTAAAAATCAAACAAATCGCCCAAAAATGACTCTTTTTTGTGTTTTTTGTTGTAGTCGTCATGTTTATGGTCGTCATTACGCGAATCATGCGATTGCTGTTGCTGTGGGTTGTTTTGACTTTGTGATCCTGATCGGTCAATGATTTTATCTAGTTCGCCTCGGTCGAGCCATATGCCGCGACACTCTGGGTAGTAGTCGATCTCTACGCTCTCACGTGAGGTCATTTGCAGCGTTGCGTTATTGGACATTTCATAAAATAATATTTTCATTTAGTATTTGTAATTTAAATTGTAACAAACTTAGGGTTAAATCTGCATCAGGGGTGTATACTTAATTATATGAAAAAAACAGGCGACATTAACGTCGCCTTGGCCTCGGTGTACCGAAGACGAGGTGACGATATAGAATTTTTAATTATAAAGCGCGTTCCGCATGATGGTGCTTTTTGGCAGCCGGTAACGGGTAGAATCGAAGAAGGCGAAACGCCTAAGCAAGCTGCAATAAGAGAGGTTATTGAAGAAGTTGGAATAGATATTCACCTGCATGTGAGTGACGAGCTTATGCGTAGCGAGTGGCTAACCGAAGATGGTCGAAAGGGCATAGATATTTTGCATGCTGTTGAGGTGGCTGCAGAAAGTAGAGTTGTCTTAAGTGAAGAACACGAAGACTACAAGTGGCTACTGCTTGAAGACGCCATGCAAATATTGAAATACGAAAACAACAAGCAGTCATTGCGTGTAATATACGAATACGCAAAATTGATGTAAAATAAAAAGTAGCTAACTTAAGCAAAGGCTAGGTATATGTCAAATATAACCATGGAATCGTTGCGCAGGTTAAACGTAATAGCGGCGTTGTTGCATGCTGGTCAAGCAGTGGCAGTGATTTTGTTGGCTAAAGATTATTTAATTCCCGTCACAACCAGTTATTTAACGTATAACGTAGCTTCACAAAGTTTACAGCCAACCACTTCGCAGGTGTTTCAGGTTTCGTTAGCATGGCTAACAATCTCGTTTTTAATAATGTCATCTGTTGCCCATCTAATAATTGCAACAGTTTATCGTAGGCGCTACGAGGCTGATTTAAAGCGAGGCATTAACAAAGCCCGCTGGGTAGAATACGCAATTAGCGCTAGCACCATGATGGTTGCGATTGCATTTTTAAGTGGAATTTATGATTTATCTAGCCTAATTATGATTTTTGCCTTGGTGGCAATTATGAATCTAATGGGTCTTGTTATGGAAGTTTGGAACCAAAAAAACAAAAAGGTCAATTGGCTGAGTTACGCAATTGGCTGCATTGCTGGCTTAGCGCCTTGGCTGGTTTTTGTTATTTACGTAATGGGCGCGGCAAACTATGGCAGTGGGCAAATTCCAACTTTTGTATACTGGATTTATGTCAGCATATTCATATTCTTTAATAGTTTTGCGGTAAATATGTTCCTGCAATATCGACAGATAGGCAGGTGGAAGAACTATCTTTACGGCGAGCGAGTGTATATTGTTTTAAGCTTGGTGGCTAAATCGGCGCTAGCTTGGCAGGTGTTTGCGGGGACTTTGCGCCCGTAGGCAGTGTTGAAGTAATTTATGTTTGCAAGATGCGGGTAAGAAGTGCTATTGTCGTGTAAGTCATCCAGTCCTATTTAGGGAGGAACGTTGCTTATTAATATTACTGGTATTGATGGATGCGGAAAGGGGACTCAGCTTGGACATCTTGCTGATTTCCTGCGTTCAAAAAATAAGCCAGTTTTTATGAGCAAAGCATATGGTGATGCAGAAAAAGAGTTGTTTGCTCTTTTTATGGAGACTGCAACTCCTGAGGGTGTGCTGTTCTTGTTTCAGGCGCTACACGCCGAGCAGCGCGCGAAAGCAGAGAAGGCATTGAAGAGGGGTGAGATTGTGCTAGCTGATAGGTGGGACGATTCTTATGAGGCGTACCATAGCCAAAACGGCATTCTCTCTTCAGATCAAAAGTTGCGCTTTCGTCTAAACGAGATTGCTTTTGGTGGTATTTGTGCGGATATTACATTTCTTCTAAAAGTGCCTGTTGATATAGCAATGGAGCGGTGCAGGATTCGTGGTGCTGATTTCTTTGACCTTAAGGGCAGAGAGTATCATCAATCGCTATCAGATCGCATGGATCAATTGGCTGCTGAGCAAAATTGGGTCGTGCTTGATGGCACTTTGCCTCATAGGGAGATACATCGACGTACAGTGGAGACGATCTCCCATTATATGCTATTTTAGACTGATGCTGTCGGGCGGAGGCTATATCCTCCGCCCGACGATAAAATCACAACCCTAATTTGGCGCAAGTAAGACCTACTATTGTTTCGATTGTCATATCTGAACTGTCAATAAAAGGTAAATTATAGTTGTGACAAGCTGCTTGTAATATTATGCTATCTTTTATGAAAATATCGATTATTCTTTTAAATTCTTGCTCAGGTAATTTTGCAGTCCAGCCCTCATGTTTTTGGCTAAGCTGATTGAACTTGTGATTAACGGTAGTTTTGGGGTAGCCAATGAATACTGTTTTTATATCTTGAGTATTCGCAAATTTTCTTGCTGTGGCCGGGGTTATACAATCTCCTTCAATAACAAAATCATCATTAAAGAACGACCTTGATTGTATAAAAGCTTCAACATAAGGACGCATTAGTATAGCATTAGTTGATGGAGTGTTTTTATGATGTATACCGAGTTCTGGCATGGAAATTTCCAGAGTTGTTCTTAGCGAGTCTGTTTCAATTCCAGATATTTTGAATGTGTCTAGTAGATGCTTTCTGGCTGATGATTTGCCAGAACGAGAGACTCCGCCGATTAAATATATCATTTATTTTTCATTTCTGTTTTGCCTTTTGCGATTGATTCATGTAGTAAAAAATGTTTCATTGATAATACTACTGCCGATATAGCTGATGCCCCGTGCATTATATAGCACGCAAGGCCGCCTGTGCATAATTTTATTATAACTATAAAATGATTAATTTCTTTTCCGCTCAATATCATTGATAGATAGTTTGGTAAGACAAAAAAGCAATAAAACATGAATATCCTGCAAGGATATAGAGTAAATTACGCGTAGTTAGCGGATAAACTAATAAGAATAATATAAAAAATGGTCCTGCTACCCAGTATATTGCGTGTGCAAATAGCTTAAAGGATTGCAGCGCAAGAGTTATCTTGTCCATTAAAGAACAATTTTGATATTTTTTTAACAAAAACGAAAAGTACTTAAATGCTTGATAGGGCCCAAAAAACCAATGAATCTTTTGGGTGTATAAAGATCGAATTGTGTCGGGTGTGTCAGATACGTCAAAGAATGGAAGGGGCATAATTTTTTGTCTGAGAAAAGATATCTCTAACCCTAATATGGCGTCTTCATTATGAAATATTTCAGAGAACCCGATGGATTGATCGTAAAAATTGCGAGTCATAAAAAGTCCATGGCCAATAACATAATTTAATGGACGTAGAAGATAATTATTATTGACATTTGGAATTGATCGCAGGACTTTTGACAATTCAAATCCAAGCGCCCAACGATTCTGCCACAATGCAGCAGAAAGAAGAATGCCATTTGTTTTGCCGTTAATATTTTTTGTATAATCTCCATACTGTTGAAATATCTGTTGCGTTGGATCATGAACGCGTTTTTGAAGCACCCAGTCAAATGTTAATGGGTGTGGTTTTGAGTCGGCGTTATACACTGTTAATAAAGAATCAGGCTCAAGTATATTACCAAGTTTGGTTATTGCGAAATTTAGTTGATGCGACATCCTACCGTTGTTCTTCGGATAGTGAACATGTAAGATTCTGTTATTGTTTTGGCGAGCTAGACGTTTGCAGATGTCGATAGTATTTGGTCCAGCGAATTTATATTTATATTCGGCTTCAGTTGTTATGAGTACAATCTTAATGTTTATCCTGCCGCTAAATGTATCCAAGAAATAGCTCACAGTTTTTTGTATTCTATCAACCTCTGCCAAAACGGGTATCAAAACAAAAATTGGTTTATGATTAAATGCGACTTTTTCTGTATTTTTTGTTTCCTGCACTATCCATTTACGAGCAGAAAAGATGCTAATGATCCATTTGCTTGATATTACAAAAAATATCGCGCAGATTAATAGATAAACTAAATCCATAACGATTAACTTACTCCGATAAAGGGATCTTCCGTAATGCTAATATTATGTTCTAGTTCATGCCAAAAACTACTTTTTAATCGCTCAGGAAATACTTTTACATCTTGAATTTGCTTTTGATTAAACCATTTTGCGGTTTCTACAATACCGTTTTGGTCAATGTGCATGTTATTTAATGTTTGGTTGTGTGTAGGTTTGGCTAGCCAAAAGGTTTCAAAAAATATGGTTTGCTCGGACTCGTGAAATTCCTGCATGTAAAGCAATCTTTGAATTTTTACATTTAAACCTGTCTCTTCTAAAACCTCGCGCACGACACATTGCTTAATTGTTTCGTGCTCGTATTCCCAGCCGCCGCCGGGTGCGTACCAAAAATTTGCCCCTTTATTTTTTACTAGCAAAATTTGCTTTTTTTTTGAGTCGTGTGTTACTGCGCGTGCTAAAATTCTTACTTTCATATGTTTAAATAATATAACACACTGTGGCTTGGTTTATATTATTTACATCTGTACGGCGCGATGCTTAACTATAAGCATGAAGTTATTATCATTTTTAGCAAAGCAGTTAATTATAGTGCTATTAACGGCAACTCTGCTGGCGGGCCCGGCAGGGGCGGCGGATGTAAACGATTATACAATTCAAACCTTTACGGCAGTTTATAATTTAGATCGCGACTCACAAAATGTCTCTACTTTACAGGTTGAGGAGACGATTGTGGCTGAGTTTCCTGATTACGATCAAAACCATGGAATTATTCGCGCGATTCCAGACAAATACGACGGACATGATGTTTCGCTAAATGTTATAAGCGTCAAAGATCAAACTGGTCAAAATATTAATTATTCAACAAGCAGCCAAAACGACAATTTGGTTTTAAAAATTGGCGACGCAAACAGGTATGTGCATGGTGAGCAAACTTATGTAATTGGCTACTCTTTAAAAAACGTTACTAAAAACTTTAGCGATCATGATGAATTTTACTGGGATATTAACGGCGACCAATGGATGCAAACTGCACAAAACGTCCAGGTTCAAATAAATATTGCGAAAGACATTGCAGATAAATTACAACAAGACACTGCTAGCTGCTACACGGGCATAGTTGGGTCAAACGGTAGTGATTGTGCAACAAATGTTAGTTCGAGCAATGGTCAGGTTAGTGCTGCTACAACCAGGCCAATGGGATCAAACGAGACCTTAACTTTGGCGATTGGATTTACAAAAGACACCTTTGCGCCATACAAAATGCCCACAGAGCAAATAGTTGCAATTGTGGCGGCTGTTGTGGGCTTGGGGATTTTGCCGCCTGCGTTGGCACTGTTTATTGCCATTCGTAACTGGCGCAAATATGGGCGTGACCCACAAGGTAAAGGCTCTATTGTTCCAGAATATCTTCCTCCAAAAAACGAAAGTGTAATTACTAGCGACATTGTTTTAAAAGAAAAATTTATACCAGCCGCAATCTCGGCGCAGATTATTGATTTAGCCGTGCATCATTACGTAAAAATTTACGAAACAAAAGAAAAGCGAGTTTTTAAAGACAAAGTAAGTTATGAACTAGAATTAACGCAGCTTCCAAAAGATTTGGCTCGTGACGAAAAACAGGTAATAGACCTAGTTTTTGGTACAAATGCTAAAGTTGGCGAAAAAATAAAAATTAGCGAATTATCAAATACGTTGTATAAAAAAGCTCAAGAATTTGGCAAGCATGCGGTTGATCGCGCTACACAGGCTCAGTATTTTAGGTCAAATCCTACTAAAGCTAAAATTCCGTACTACGTGGTTGGTGGAATTTTAGCATGTTTAGGGTTTGTATTTGTGCCGTTTACGCTTGGCTTGATGGCTGCGGGTGTAATTTTGTTGATTGCGGCCTCAACAATGCCTGCGCGTGCGCAAAAAGGGGTTGAGCTTCGTGAGTATTTGTTAGGGCTAAAAATGTATATGCAGCTTGCCGAGGCGGAGCGAATCAAAGTAATGCAAAGTCCTCATGGCAAATTGACCGAAAAAATTGATGTAGACGATAAAAAACAGCTTGTAAAACTATACGAAAAACTTTTGCCCTACGCAATGTTACTTGGGATTGAACGCGACTGGGCTGCCGAATTTGCCGATATGTACAAAGAGGAGCCAGATTGGTATCACGGCACGGGAACGTTTCAGGCTGTTGTATTTGTAAATTCGTTGCATGCATTTAACACTGCAAGTACGGCAAGCTTTGCTCCACCGAGCAATTCGTCATCCAGTGGCGCGGGAGGTGGTGGCTTTGCCGGTGGTGGCGGCGGAGGAGGTGGTGGCGGCGGCTGGTAGGGATATTTAGCTGCTGGTTGTGGTAATCGTATAAGTATGTTTAAATATTAAGGCCTTTCAACTCGACATCAGGGAGCTGATATGTGTCAATAAGCATTGTTGGTAATGACATGGTGGTCGTTCTTGACTGGCTTGCAAGGACGCCAGTTGGTGAAGATAGCAGTGAAACCGGTCAGCCTTGGTATTTTTACCCATCCAAAATATTTAGCTTTGGTTTGGTGCCTTCTAATCAAAGAAAAGGCTATGTATCATACACCTGGGTGGATAGTGATGGGTGCATATATTTTGATTTAGCAAACAGTAATGATGAGCATTGGATGATTGTGCCCAACGATTTGGACGAAGAGCCAAAACTAGAAGATGTAATTGGCGATAGATAAGAATTAGGTCTTGGCGCAGTCGCAAAATGGCTGCGCCTCTTAACTTTTTGCCGCAATACCCTTTACATAGCATATAAAGTGCGCTAGAATACTTTACGCATCTTAGGCATCAATGATAGGAGATCGGCTATGTGGCTGTTCGGTCGTAGTAGCACTGTAGTGCAGCAGTGGAGAGAGCTCTTGCGGTGCGATGATCTGGTTGATCGAAGACTCGAGAACAATGATAGGTTCTACATGTATTCTGGCGTAGTATCGACCGTTCAGGTTGTTGACGACGCGTTGGTGGTTGCTTTTGTATGGCGTGCAATGTCGGTCATCGAAGAGGGCTCCTGTAATAGGAAAGTGACTGAAGCGCTGTGGCGTATGGCCTCGTGTGAGCCATGTATCTTTGATCTGAAGCCTCGTGGAGGGAGAAGTCATGCATCTGGCCCTCGGGTGAGCCGCAACGGACAGGTAGAGTTTGCAGTAAAAAGCGGTATTACAGTAGAAGGTGACATTGACACACGTCGTTGGATTTTTTTGCCTAAAAATGCAGTTAGTGACCCAAGTTTTAACGAAGTTGCAAGATGATTTGACGGTGATTTTGAGCACGGTTGTATTTTTTGACCGTGCTCTTCTTAACTTTTTAAGCTCTGTGATATACTTTCATAGAATTATGGTGATATCTCTTAAGGTTCGACATGTAACTGTGTTAGCTTGGCTTTTGGCTTTGGTTTGTTCGAGTTGGCTTGCGCCAACTTCTTAACTTTTTACTAGTTTAAATTTAGAGTATTAACACCTTAAATGGGATATAATAACAAGTATGTTAGATATTAGATATGTGCGAGAAAATGCCGATCGCGTGCAGCAGGCGGCGCAGCAAAAAGGCTACGCTGTTGATGTGCAAAAGCTGCTAAAGCTAGACGACAAAAGGCGAAGTTTTTTGCAAAAAATAGAGGATCTGCGTCGCGAGCGAAACGAGCTGGCAGCTAGTCTTAAGCAGGGTAGACCAGATCCTCAACAAATTGAGCGTGGAAAGGCTCTAAAGACCGAGCTGGCTGATCTTGAAGAAAGCCTACGTGGTGCCGAAAAGGCCTATCTTGACGCCTTAAAACAAGTGCCAAATATGCCACTCGACGAAGTTCCAGTTGGCGCGTCCGAAGACGAAAACGTTGTCTCAAAAGAATGGGGAACCCCCAAAAAGTTTGATTTTGAACCAAAAAACCACTGGCAAATTGCCGAGGCGCGCGACTGGATAGATAAAAAGCGCGCAGCAAAAGTTGCTGGTGCAAGGTTTGCTTACATAAAGGGTGATTTAGTTAAACTCCAGTGGGCCTTATTTACATTTGCCATGACTCGTTTAACAAATCCTGATGTAATTAAACAAATTATTGCTAACAACAACCTTAGTGTTAGTAGCAAGCCATTTGTGCCAGTTTTGCCTCCGTTAATGATTAGGACAGAGGTTTATGATGCAATGGATCGCCTTGAGCCGCGTGACGATCGCTATAAAATAGAGGGCGAAGACCAATGGCTGCAAGGTAGCGCTGAACATGTTTTGGGCAGCATGCATCTAGACGAAATTTTTGACGAATCCGAATTGCCATTGCGATACTTGGGGTATGCCACCTCGTTTCGTCGCGAGGCCGGAAGTTACGGCAAAGATATGGAAGGTATTTTTAGGCTTCATCAGTTTGACAAAATGGAGATGGAAAGCCTAGCTACTTCGCAATCATCTTTAGAAGAGCATAAATTTATGGTTGCTATACAAGAATACTTAATGCAGCAACTCGAGCTTCCATACAGAGTTATAATGAAGTGCACCGCTGATATTGGCAAGCCAAATGCCAGGGGAGTAGATATTGATGTTTGGCTTCCTGGCCAAAATAAATATCGAGAGACTCATACGGCCGATTTTATGACTGACTACCAAGCTCGTCGTCTGCAAACGCGCGTAAGGCGCTCAGACGGAGAAATTGAGTATGTTCACACTAATGACGCCACTGTATTTTCTCAGCGTCCTTTGATAGCAATAATTGAAAACTATCAAAATCATGATGGTACTGTAACTGTACCGCAAGTACTGCGCCATTACATGAGTGGCCGCGAAACTATATAAAATTTGCTATAATGGGGGTAGCCAGATCGGTTGGGAGGCTATCCCCAGTTTAGATAACTAAAAAGGGGTCAAAAAGAGAATGATTTCTCAGATCGACAAGTCAGGCGTTAACCTTGAACTAGACAGTGACTTGAAAAAATACATAGACAAAAAAGTTGGTCGCCTTGATCGCTTTATGCCCAGACAGGCTCGTAAAATGGTTCGTGCGTCTGTTAAAATGCGCGAAACCAGTAATCAAGCAGGCGAAAAGTACGTCTGCGAAGTGATACTGCACTTGCCTGGCGAGGCAATGACCGCCAAAGAAACGACCCTAAATATGTTTGCCGCAGTAGATATTGTTGAGGCAAAATTAAAAAATCAACTTAAAAAGTACAAAGCAACCCATGTTCAAAGAGCTAAAGAGCAACACCAGGGTTGGTTTAAGCGAGTTTTTTCGCGCTAACTAAGCTAAAAATCCAGATGTGTTCCAGCTAAATTTGGGTAATAAGGTAAAATTGATAATCATGAAACAAGTATTAACTAAGATATTTGGAGATCCGCAAGCCAAAACGGTCAAGCGTCTTAAAAAACGCGTTGCGTCAATAAATAAGCTGGCGGAGCATTACAAATCACTAAGCAATAGCGACCTTAAAAAACAGACAACTGTTTTGCAAGAGCGCATTAGTAAAAAAGAAAAGCTAGACGACATTCTGCCAGACGCTTTTGCGTTGGTTCGTGAGGCCTCTGACCGCATATTAAAGATGCGGCATTTTGACGTCCAGCTAATTGGAGGCATGGCCTTACACGAAGGCAACGTGGCCGAGATGAAGACCGGTGAGGGTAAGACCCTTGTTGCGACTTTGCCTGTTTATCTAAACGCACTCGAACGTAAAGGTGTGCATGTTGTTACGGTAAACGATTATCTTGCCCAGCGCGACGCTGGCTGGATGGGACCGCTGTATAGCTTTTTGGGTATGAGTGTCGGTGTAATTATTGCCGAAAAGTCGTTTATTTACGACCCAAAGTTCGAAAACGAACGCCACGAGGACCCACGCATGCGCCAATTGCGCCCGTGTACTCGTAAAGAGGCATATGCAGCTGACATAACTTATGGCACAAACAACGAGTTTGGATTTGATTATTTGCGCGACAATATGGTTAAAGAGGTTGATCTATTACGTCAGCGCGAACTTAACTTTGCCATAGTAGACGAAGTTGACTCAATTTTGATTGACGAGGCCAGGACTCCGCTTATTATTTCTGCGCCAGCAAGTGGCAGTGCAAATAACTACGATATTTTTGCAAACATATCTAAAAAGCTTGCTTCAGATGACTACGTTTTAGACGAAAAGCGCAAAACAGCTAACCTAACAGATGTTGGTGTTGAAAAAGTTGAAAAAATGCTTGGCGTAAGTAACTTGTATGCTCCAGATAATGTTAAACTTGTTTATCACATGGATCAAGCTCTGCGTGCGCAGACTTTGTTTAAACTAGACAAAGATTACGTGGTTTCTAAAGATAACGAAGTAATTATTGTAGATGAGTTTACTGGTCGTTTAATGCATGGGCGCCGCTATAACGAAGGCTTGCACCAAGCAATAGAGGCCAAAGAAGGCGTTGCGGTTTTGCAAGAGAGTATGACTTTGGCGACAATCAGCTTTCAAAACTACTTCCGAATATACAGTAAGCTTTCGGGCATGACAGGTACTGCGTATACCGAGGCAGAAGAGTTTCAGCAAATTTATGGTTTGGATGTTGTGCAAATTCCGTCTAACAAGCCAGTTATTCGCGATGACCAACCAGATAAAATCTTTAAAACAGAATCAGGCAAAATTAAAGCTATTGTTGATTCTGTAAAAGAGCATCAAAAGCAAGGTAGGCCTGTGCTGCTAGGTAGTGCATCAATCGAAAAAAACGAAAAACTTGATCGTGCCTTAACAAAGGCTGGCGTGCCTCACCAGACTCTAAACGCTAAAAATAACGAGCACGAGGCCATGATTATTGCAAAAGCTGGACAAAAAGGCGCAGTAACTCTGGCTACGAACATTGCTGGTCGTGGTACTGACATTGTTTTGGGCGAAGGCGTGCGCGAGCTTGGTGGCTTGGTGGTTATTGGCTCTGAGCGTCACGAGGCTCGTCGAATTGACAACCAGCTGCGTGGCCGTGGCGGTCGCCAGGGTGACCCAGGATTAACTCAGTTTTATGTAAGCTGCGAAGACGATCTAATGCGAATTTTTCAGGGTGATCGAATTGCTGCGTTGATGAACAGGCTTGGTGTAAGCGAAGACATGCCAATTCAGCACCGCGCGGTAAGCAAAACTCTTGAATCTGCGCAAAAAAAGGTTGAGGGTTATCACTTTGACTCTCGAAAAAACGTTGTTCAGTATGACAACGTAATGAACCGTCACAGAAGGTCTGTTTACAGTACTCGCCGAAAAATTTTGATGAGTGAAGACATTAGCGACGAGATCAAAAAGCTTGTAAAGGATTTGCTAAAGGATTTAACACGTATTTCTGCAAAGCAAGATCCGCAAATTGCTGAAGCTTTCGAGACAATAATTCCGCTTGACAAAAAAACCATCAAAAAAATTACCGAGGCAAAAGAAAAGGATCGCTACGAGCTTGCCAAAAAAGAGGTAGAAGCATTTAACAAAAAGCGACAAAGCGAGTTTTCTGTAGAGCTTCTTCATAAGCTGGAGCGCGATGTTTATTTGCAAATACTTGATACTTTGTGGATGCAACATCTAGAAAACATGCAGCACTTGCGCGAGGGAATTAACTTGCGATCAATTGGCCAAAGAGATCCATTGGTAGAGTATCGCGCTGAGTCTCAACGCTTGTTTGATCAGCTCATGGCGACATTGCGCGAAGAAGTTGTTAGGGTATTGTTCCATATAACGATGAAAGACGTTGTTCCTACAGCCAGACAAGAAGAAGCATTTGATACTGAACTAACGCGTGCCGCCGAAAACTCCGTAGAGCAGGGCGTTAATGAAGTTGCCCAGCCAGAAACGCGTGAATTTCATGATAAAAAATCTAGTGGCGCTTCTGCTGCATCAAAAAAGAAGACCGATCTTCGTAAAAAACGAAAGCACGAACGCCAAAACCGCAAAAAGCATAAATAAATAAGCCTTTTGAGCTTACTTGGTTTGGGTCGCATGAAATTGCGACTCAAACTTTTTATGCGCTGTTTTTATCTCTGTATGCAATTATTGATGCTATGATAATAACTAAGACAAGAACAAATAAATATCTGGATTTTATACATGAAGCATTCCGTAGAAGAAGTTGTTTTAAATAATGGCAGTCGTGGGCTGTTGATACATGTGCCAAATGCAACTGTAATGAGCTTTGACTTTGAGTTTAGAGCAGGATACCAGTATGCATTAAGCGATAACATTTACGAAACTCCGCATATTATGGAGCATATGGTTTTAGGTGCAAACGAGCAGCTGCCACAAGCTCGACAGTTTAGCGCTGAGATCGAAAAAAATGGAGCGTATTCCAACGCCTCGACCGACACAGTAAGTTTAAAATATGACGCCGATTGTGCTGATTTTGAATGGGACAGAATTTTAGATTTACTACGGCTTGCCATAACAAAACCATTATTTTTGCAAAACGAATTTAAGGCAGAATACGGCAACGTGCACGAAGAGTTAACGGGCGACCTAAACAAACACGGCCGAATGCTTTGGCAGCAGATTGCCAAAAGAAGCGGTGAGCGCTTTTTGGATGACGCAGAGCGTTTGGCGGCTATGTCAAATGTTAAGCTAAAGGATATTAAAGAGCACTACGGGCGAACTCATACAAGCGACAACATGCGTTTTGTTATCGCTGGAAATTTAAAAGATGGACGACCAGAGCAAATTATTAAAAACATCGAAAAATGGCAATTGCCGCGTGGTGAGCGTTTTGCAATGAGTCACGAAGAGCTTGTGGGTTCGCCAGAGCCAATTCGCATTGCGCGAAAAGACGTAGAAAACCTAATATTTGGGTTAAGTGTTCAGGCTAACTGGCGTTTTAGCGATACCGAAAGAGACGCCATGAACGCGCTAGATCATATCTTGACAGGGACTCTGCATTCGTTAATACTTGGTCGTGCTCGCGAACAGGGCTTAGTTTATGGAATGTGGTCGGATTTTTATGTGGGCCACAATGCCAGCGAATGGGATTTTGGCGGCCAGGTTAGCGTAAAAAATGCACCAAAACTAGTTGATATCATGGTTGATGAGGTTGGCAAGGTTCTTAAGGGTGACATTAAGCAAAGCGATTTAAACGCAGCCAAACAATTTGCACTTGGCAAACATCAAATGGGCTGTCAAACTGTAGGATCAATCGCTGGCTGGTATGGTGGCAGATATTTTTTTGATGGTTACATAAATGACTACGCAAAAAGACCAAAGGCAATTGAAGCAATCGACAAACAAACAATAGTTACATCGGTAAATAATTTGGTAAATGGCAAAAGATGGGCTTTGGGCGGTTTGGGTCAAATCGATCAAGAAGAATTACAAAAGCTGCACAGCAGGTTGAGCGAGTTGTTTATATGAAGATAGCGGTTGCAGGTTATGGCGTAGAGGGCAAATCGGCACTTAGGTATTTTAAGGCACGTGGTGACGAGGTTGTAATCTTAGATCAAAAGCAGCCAACAGATGTGCCAGAGGGGGTTAAAGTTATTGCAGGTCAAGATGCATTTAGCGCCGACCTAAGCCAGTACGATCTAATTGTTCGTTCACCAAGTTTAACCCCGCACAAAATCAATTCTAGCATAATTACCTCTGTTACAAAAGAATTTTTTAGCAGGTGTTCAGCGCCGATTATTGGCGTTACGGGCAGCAAGGGCAAAGGCACTACTTGCTCGTTTATAACATCAATTTTGTCTGCGGCTGGCAAAAAAGTGCATCTTGTTGGCAACATTGGTGTGCCAGCTTTGGACGAGTTGGATAAGATCAAAAAAGACGACGTAGTAGTTTTTGAACTTTCTAGTTTTCAGCTTTGGGACTTGCATAAAAGCCCACATGTAGCAGTTGTTTTGATGATTGAGCCAGAGCATCTGGATGTTCATGTTGACATAAAGGAATACGTTGGTGCAAAGGCCAATATCAGAAAATACCAAACTGCTGATGATTGGTGTTTTTACCACCCTGCAAACGAGTATGCTAAATTTATTGCTGATCAATCAAACTTTAACGACCATGCTGTAAAGTTTAATACCACTCAAGCTGGAGCGGCATACGTAAAAGACGACATTTTTTACATTGATGGTCAACAGATTTGTCCAACCAATGTTTTGTACGCGCCGTTTCCACACAATATAGAAAATGCCTGTGCTGCTATTAGTGCGGCATGGGTGTACGTGCAGGATGTCAAGGCAATTAAGCGCGGTTTGCAATCGTTTACAGGCTTGCCACATCGCTTAAAGTTTGTGGCAGAAGTGTCTGGCGTAAAATATTACGACGATAGTATTGCAACCACTCCCGGATCTGTAATTGCTGCCCTTAATGCCTTTAAGCAGCCTAAAGTTCTTATTTTGGGTGGATCTGACAAGGGGGCAGATTTTAATCAGCTTGCGGCCGAAATCCTACAGCATAATGTAAAAGGCGTTGTATCTATTGGGGCTATGCGCAATAAAGTTGCTGATGCGCTAAAGGCTGCTAATTTTAATAACGTGATTTTATTTGATGAAAGTTCAGAAATGACTCAAATTGTTGAGGCTGCAAGCAAAATGGCTAAAGAGGGCGATGTGGTCGTTCTAAGTCCTGCCTGTGCAAGCTTTGATATGTTTAAAAGCTATGCAGACAGGGGCGACCAGTTTATTTCTGCGGTTAAAGCCTTAATATAACGCTGTATCAAAAAATAATGTTGAGGGGTGGGGTGTGTAATGCTTGTTGCGCTACGCACCCCAGTTGTGTGTTAAGCGATTCCAACTCCGCCAAAGCGAAGTTCGGCACGCCTTCTATTGACATAGGTCCAGTATCTAATTTTCGAATCTTCTGTAGCTGCCTCAAAAATTGGCAATTGCTCTGAGGGAACAATAATGTTATCTCCGTTGTTAAAGCTAATGATAACGTGATCTCCCCCAGTAAAGATGCGATTAATCCTATCTTCCTTGACCTCCTTGGCGCAATACCAGTTTTTTAGTCGTGGAAGAATAGCCGCAATGACTGAAATGGCATTGCCAAGTACCAATGGCACCAAAACAGCGATCGGCACTAGCATGGTAACCCCCCTCTATTATCCGCCCAGTTTATGGGCCTGTAATATAGTAACACATATAAGTTTTTTTTGCAAACAGTTAATTAGCTTTTATAAAAAAGTAGGCGCAGCTTTGCAGAGAGGGAACTGCAAAGCTGCGCATTGACCTACTTGTTGTCGTTATGACTCATAGGACTAGCACCTCCTTGGCGGCGACTATCAACTCTGGGTCTAAAACTGTAGACAACGTAGGGGATCAGTTTACCTACGGCAGCCCTAAAAATTGGACCATGAACTGCAGGTACAGATAGCGAAAATCGATCGCTGGCGTCAGTGTCGCTTTGGCTGTTATTGACAAAATTTACAACAACTCGCCCCTTTTCTGGTGCAGAAACGCTATCCACGATTGCTTCACCAGTGCGTCTAATTGATCGCAGATATAGCACAACCAACAAGACAAGCGTTGCAAGGATAATAACGAGCAAGAAGGTCATCGCGCATTCCTTTCAAGAGCCCAAAGTCAGGCTACTGCGTCGTACATTTAAAATAGTAACATAAACCACAGTAAAGTCAATGCTAATTGGTGTCTTCTGTAAAGATGTGTAGTTGTAAGTTATAATTACATAAATATGCAACAGCTTCAGCAAAAACTATCAGAACTTGTTTTGCAGATTGATTCTGCATTTGAAAAATTGCAAGTCCAACAGCTTCAGCTTCAAATTCAAAGGCTTCAGCAGCAAATGCAGATGCCAGATTTTTGGCAAGACAATCAAAAAGCCCAGTTGATTGCACAGAAAGAAGCTAAGCTACGTGCGCGAATTGACCCATGGCTGGCGCTAAAAAGCGACATAGCGGATATTTCTGAACTAATTAAAGAAAAAGATGATGATTTGCTGCCAGAGCTGAACGATCAGCTTGTGGATGCTCAAAAACGTTTTGCAGATTTAAAACACGACCTATTGTTTGATGGCCCTTACGATGATCACGATGCAATTTTGCGCCTAAGCGCTGGTGCGGGCGGTACTGATGCTCAGGACTGGACAGAAATGCTGCAGCGTATGTATTTAAGATGGTCTGAGGCTCATGGTATGAATAGCGAAGTGGTCGAGCAATCATCGGGCGAAGAGGCAGGTATTAAGAGCGCCACAGTGCTTGTAAGCGGACCTTTTGCATATGGCAAGCTGCGCAGCGAGCATGGCGTGCATAGGCTGGTGCGATTAAGTCCTTTTAACGCAGACAACTTGCGTCAGACTTCGTTTGCGTTGGTGGAGGTTCTTCCTCAGATAAATCAGCCAGAAGAGCTAAAAATCGACGACAAAGACTTAAAAATTGATGTTTACAGGGCGGGTGGACATGGTGGGCAAAGTGTAAATACGACGGATTCGGCAGTTCGTGTAACTCATACACCAACTGGCATAACAGTAAGCATCCAAAACGAGCGCTCGCAATTACAAAACAAAGAGACCGCTCTAAAAGTTTTGCGCTCAAAGTTAGCTCAATTGCAAGCAGAACAGCATAAAGACAAAATTGATGAGCTAAAAGGCCCAACAAAATCTGCCGAGTGGGGAAGTCAAATTCGCAATTATGTCTTACATCCTTATACTTTGGTAAAAGACAATCGCACTAAATACGAAGAACACGATGCGTCTGTTGTGCTAGATGGAAAACTAGACGGTTTTATTGGTGCATATTTAGAGTCAAATATTTAGCAAAGGCCTTATCTTTATGTAGGTGCTTATGCTACAATTACAGGTGATGATCCTGCTTGACCGAGTAACAAAAGTTTATGGAAAAGACTCAAAACCTGCGTTAAATCGCGTAAGTTTACACGTAGAGCCGAAGGAATTTGTAATTTTGGTAGGTACTAGTGGCGCAGGCAAGTCTACTCTGCTAAAAATATTAACCCGCGAAGAACGACCTTCAAGCGGTAAGGTTATTGTTGGTGGAATTGATTACGATACGCTAAAAAATCGCAATACATTTTTGTTGCGACGTAAAATTGGCGTTGTTTTTCAGGACTTTAAACTTTTACCGCAGCGCACTGTGTTTGAAAATATATCTTTTGCGCTAGAAATTGTTGGCATGAGCAACCGCGAAATTAAACATACCGTACCAAAGGTTATAGAGCTAGTGGGATTAACAGGCAAAGAAAAGAAGTTTCCAAGCGAGCTGTCAGGCGGGGAGCGCCAGCGCGTTGCCATTGCGCGCGCTGTGGTTCGTCAGCCAAAAATTTTAATTGCAGACGAGCCAACGGGCAATCTAGATCCACGACACTCTTGGGATATTGTACGCTTGCTAGAAAAAATTAATCGTTACGGAACAACTGTTTTGCTAACAACGCACAACAAAGACATAGTAGACAAACTCAAGCGGCGTGTTATTACTATTGACCACGGCAAAATTATTGCCGATATTGCACAAGGAAGTTACAGGCAGGGATGATATGCTAAGGCGCAAATGGATTACTTTTTTACGAGTTATAAGATACGGTTTAAATAATTTTACGCGTAATGCCTGGCTAACAACTGCGGCAACCGCAGTTATGACTGTGACGCTTTTAATTGTACTGTTTACGTTTACCGCAAGGCTGGTTTTTGCGGACACAATTGCAGAAGTGCGTCAAAAAATTGATATCTCAGTTTATTTAAAAGACGATGCTACTCAAGAAGAAGTTGTGAGATTTGGCAAAGAAATAAAAGCAGTGCCAAATGTTACAGAGGTAAAGTATATCTCTAAAGAAGAAGCGCGCGATGCTTTTGCCGAACAAAACAAAACAGAGCTTGCTCAGCTTGAAGCCTTGGGTGAAATTGGCGAAAATCCGTTTCCGGCATCTTTGCGTATAAAAACTAGCGATCCAAACCAGCTAGACGCTTTAAACGCGGTAATAAATAGCGAGCAAAATAAGGCATTGCAGTCCGAGGAGCCATCAAATTCTGGTGAGCGCAAGGCGGCAATTGACACAATTGCGCGTGTTTCTCAGTTTTCTGAAATGGCCGGATTGGTTGCAGGTGGAATATTTGTGGTGATATCTATAATGATTATCTTTAACACTATTCGAATGGCAATTTTTAACCGTCGCGACGAAATAGAGGTTATGAAGCTGATTGGTGCTGATAAAAGCTTTATTAGGGGGCCATTTATTGTTGAAGCATCATTGTACGGCGTGTTTGCAGCAATAATTTCTTTGGCAATAATATATACATTGCTTTTGACTCGCGCAAACGATCTAGCAAGTTACCAAATTATGGTCAATGGCACAATTGACTTCTTTAAGGCCTGGCCATTTTTGATAATTCCTGCGCAAATGTTAATTGGTGTAATGATTGGTGTATTTTCGGCATTGCTGGCAATTAGAAGATACTTAAAGGTGTAAAAACGCATGTTAAGGTTTAACGTAAAAAAACGCACTATTTTAAAATCATTTATATTTATTTTGTCTGTTTTTGTTTTGGCAATTCAGCCTGCTGTTCAGGTGTTAGCAGATACTTATGACGAGCAAATAGAGGCTTTGCAGCAGCAAATAAACGGCTACCAAGATGAATCAGGCAAGCTAAAGGCCGAGGCTGATACTTTGCAAAACGCTATTGCGTCGCTTAATGCACAGCAGGCTGCGCTAAGTGCTCAAATTCAACAAAAAGAGGTAGAACATCAACAGCTTGTGCAGCAAATTAGTAATACCGAAACGCGTATAGCTAATCAAAAAAAAGCGCTGGGCGAGAATTTGCGCTCGATGTATCTTGAGGCTGACATATCTCCGCTAGAGATGATTGCGTCTAGCAAAAGCATTGGCGATTATATAGATAAACAAGAATATCGCAATACTATTCAAAGCACAATTCAAAAAACTTTGTCTAATATTAAGGATCTAAAAGTTCAGCTAGAAGGCAAAAAAACAGAGGTAGAGCAAGTTATTGAAGATCAAAAAAATATGAAAACCACTCTTGACTCGCAAGAAGCCGAAAAAAACAAGCTTTTAGCTGATACGCAGGGTCAAGAAGCAGCTTACCAAAACCTAATTGGTCAAAAAAACAGCGAAATCGAGGAGCTGCGCGAGCAGCAAAGGCTTGCTAATCTAAGGTGGGCAGGCAGTGTGGCCATGGGTGCAAACTGCGGTGGTGGATATTCTGGCCCGTGGAACTGGTGTAATGGATACCTTGACCAATATGTAGATAGTTGGGGAATGTACAGTCGTGAATGTGTTAGCTATGCCGCGTTTAAGGTGTGGCAATCTGGCAGATATATGCCGTACTGGGGTGGCTACGGTAATGCTAATCAGTGGCCAGGCAACGCGCGTGCAGAGGGGATTCCTGTAGATGGCAGCCCGCAATCTGGAGATGTGGCAATTTGGTTGGGTGGAACATATGGTCACGCCATGTATGTTGAGGCAGTCTACGGTGACGGAACTATATTAATTAGCGAATACAACCTAGACTGGACGGGGCGTTACAGCGAAAGAGTCATATCTTCGGCTGGTTTGCAGTTTATTCACTTTTAACTTGAATTAAGCTGAAATACCGTTGTTATAAAAGCGCGCATATCGATTATGATTGTGTGATAGTATAGATACAGTTAGGAGTGCCACGGTGAATATAAAATTACCTGCTTTTACAAAAAAACGTTTTAAAATAAGTACGTTGGTGCTTTGTGTCGTGATTTTTAGTGTTGTTTCGTTTGTTTTAGGTACTCGAGCAGACAGCATTATTGCATATGTTGTAAATAGCCAAAATAAAGACATGGTTTCTGACCTAGACTACTCTGGTGTAGAAGAAATCTATGATAAATTACGCTTAAAATATGATGGCAAATTAGATGCCAACGCGTTGCTTGAGGGTGCAAAAAAGGGTCTTGTAGAGGCAGCTGGCGATGATTACACAGTTTACTTCAATGCAGAAGAGAGTAGTGAGTTTATGAGCGACCTAGAGGGTACATTTACCGGAATTGGCGCCGAACTTGACAAAAAAGACGACCAGCTAACAATTGTCTCTACGTTAGATGATTCTCCTGCCAAAAAATCTGGATTGATGGCAAACGACAAAATTGCCAAAGTAAACGACCAAGACACAACAGATTGGTCAATAGAAAAAGCCGTAGCTGAAATTCGTGGAGAAAAAGGCACAACAGTTAAGCTTACCGTTGTGCGCGATCAAGATTTGAAAGAATTTTCGATAGTGCGTGATTCTATTGTTAACCCAAGTGTAAGATGGGAGATTAGTGACGGAATAGGTTATATGCGCATCTCTCGCTTTGCTGAGAGTAATACTATACAGTTGGCTACGCAAGCAGCAAGCGAGTTTGAGAGTAAAAACGTTAAAGGTGTAGTACTTGATATGCGTGGCAACGGAGGAGGTTATTTGACGGCTGCACAAGAAATCTCTAGCCTGTGGCTAAACGACAAAATTATTGTGCAAGAAAAATCTGGAGACAAAATAGTTGAAACGCTTAAATCAGATAAAAATCCAATTTTGGGTGGAGTCCCTACTGTTGTTCTTGTAGACGGCGCGAGCGCAAGTGCTAGCGAAATTGTTGCTGGTGCATTAAAAGATAACGGTGCTGCAAAATTGGTGGGCGTGAAGACCTTTGGGAAGGGTAGCGTGCAAGAAATAGTTAACTTGGGCGATGGATCTGCGCTAAAGGTGACTGTTGCTAAATGGTACACCCCTGGTGGCAAAAATATTTCAAAGGAGGGCATAGAGCCAGACGTTACAGTTGATTTGACCGAGTCAGACATAAAAAGCGGAAATGACACTCAAAAACTCAAAGCCTTCGAAATGCTTAAGTAATGGACTACTGGTTAAAGCGAAAGGTTTATTGTAGACTGTAAATAGTATGAATCCAAAGAAAAAGATACTACTTGTTGAAGATGACAGCGCGCTAGCAAATGTTTATATTTCGCGTCTGCAGTTAGAGGGGTTCGATGTAAAACATGTTATCAATGGTGAGGATGCTCTTTCTACCGCGGTAACATTTAGGCCAGATTTAATTGTTTTAGATGCTATGATGCCTAAAATTACAGGCTTTGATGTGCTAGATATTCTGCGCAATACACCAGAAACAATGAACGTAAAAATTATTATGCTAACAGCCTTGAGTCAGGCAAAAGACAAAGAGCGCGCAGAACAACTAGGGGTTGATGAGTATTTAATCAAATCTCAGGTCGTCATTGGAGACGTTGTAGATAAAATCAAGCACCATTTGGGTGTATAAAAGATAATTCGCTAAATTTATTGTTTATTAAACAACGATTATGTTGTATTATATATAAAGCTTGCTTGTGCAAGTTTGAACTTGCGGCTTGTGTCGCTTATACGAGAGAGGATCTCATGATGGACAATCTGGGTTGCGGAACGTTGCTGCCAACTTATCGCGAGCTTCTTAGACGTTTTGGTCCAGGAGTAATGACGCGTATCGCTGTTGTGTATGTGGCGGAGGGCATGGTGAGCGCGTACGATCTATGCATTAGAGTTGTTAAGCGTTCTGCAGGTAGGATTATCTGTAAACTTGTAGGTGTCTATGCGTTTGAGGGCGCTCCGTTGCCAGAAATTGATGTTACAGGTGCGGAAGTGCAAATTATTCCTCGCAGAGGCTATCCAGCTCAGGTGCTAATGCGGCTTCCGGCTTGAGGCTCTGTCTTTAGCTTGGAGCATAGGCGAACATAGTACCGTAACAAAACAAGTGTGGCATCGTGGTTTGAAGTTCTATCAACCACGATGCCAAACAAATATTATAAAAAACAAATGCACCGTTTTAAAACGGTGCATTTGTTTTTTAGATAAAAAGCGACTTTATTCTACAACAACTTGTGTACGTTTGGTGGTCTTGCCAGTAAATCTTTTAATTTTTACTTCTTTAAAACCAACCACGCCATCTTTTGCTGCGTGAATAGTGTAATTGCGGCCCAAAAAGGTTCCCGAGCCAGCAACTTTGGTTTGGCCAACTTGCCGTACAAGAACTTCGCCTTCACGAACTTTTTGACCGCCAAAGCGCTTAACGCCAAGTCGTTGGCCCTGTGAATCGTGGACGTTTTTGGCTGTACCGCCAGCTTTGACGTGTGACATAAATAAACTCTTCCTTTATATTCTTGTTAGTACTAACAACTCTCGCGCGACGATTTGATCTGTTCTATGATAGATTAGATCATTGTCATTCGCATACGAAAAACTTATCCGATTATAGCCCATTTTCTTGAGGTCGTCAACAGCTGGCAGATGAATAAGCGAATTTTGTGTTTTCCAGGCGGGAACAGCTATTGCACAGCGCGTGCCAGACTTGGTTTGTTTTGCAAGATTTTCTAAAAAGTCTCTTAGGATTATGTTGCATTCATTGGTTATTTTTTCTAGATTTTTTGAGTCTGGCAAAGAGGCGAGAGGCTTGCCGAGGTAGGTTTCGCAAGCAACGCAGCCAATTGGATTACTCCATGTGTGATTAGCGGCATCAGCCACGGTAAGTTCTTTAACGGTGGGCGAGATGCTGTAATTTTGTTCAAGCCATTTTAGATTGTCTTTGCTGTATTTAACCATTTTTGGGTTAATGTCGCTGCCGATAATTGGAATATTTTGCAAAGCGGACTCCATTAAAACCACTCCTGTTCCACAAAATGGGTCCATCAATACGTCATTTGACTTGGGGTTTGCTAGGCTAATTAAAATTTGCGCTAGTTTTGGGGGTAACATGCCGATAAATGCGTCTCGTCCTGGGCGCTCAAAATCGCGCTTGCTGTAGCTATCTACATCTTGCACTGACAAGGTTCTACCAATAAAAATTTGGCCCTTATGTGCAACAAAAACAATTTCAACTCCACGAGGTCCAGTTAGCTGGTTGTGTAGTACTTGGGCGCTATTTAGGATTTTTTCGGTGTTTGGCACCACGCGCGCAGAGCGCTTTTGTGATCGTAGAAGCTTTTTAATTTGCAATGCACCGTGTCCAAGCTGTCGCGGGGCTACATGAACCCCGTAGGCACTAATGCCAAGGGTTACTTTGCTATCCTCGGACAGATTAATAAATTTGTCGATGTTTTTAAGGCAATAAGCAACTGCTGCCTGCCAGCTGCGACCGTTAATTGTGTCAATGTGCTGTGCAATTTTAATAGTGCCACCCAAGTTGGCGTGGTTAACCTTTTTTGGGCCAACATCAAGAAGCGCGGCTTCGTTTCCGAGTGGTTTTAAGCTGTCAGCGCCAAAGCGAGACTCAAGTTCGGCCAAGCCAAGCTGTGGCTGGCGGCCAAGTATGCAGATAATCATGTTGTTATTATAACAGAGAAAAGTCCTGGGGTGTTTGTTGATTGTGCTGTGCTAATGATTGACGACTGATAAAAATCAAATTCTATTGTATAATAAAGTCTAGCATGAAACTTAAGCTTTGGTTAAACATAATTACTTTTGGTGCGGTAGGGCTGGTTGTGTTTTTTGCGTGGTCGGATATTATTGCTGCGCTAGATCAAATATGGAAGCTTGATTTATGGGTATTGTCGTTAATTGTTGTTGCCCAATTTATTGCATTTTTTGCTATAGCAAAAGTGTATTCGCACTTTTTTAAGGCAATTGACCAGCCAATAAAGTTGCGAGAGTTGATATCTGTGGCGATTGAGCTAAATTTTGTAAATCATGTATTTCCTAGCGGTGGGGTTTCGGGATTTTCGTACCTAGCGCTTAGATTGAAACACGATGGCGTATCGGCCGCAAAATCCACTCTGGCACAGTTGGTAAGGTTTGTTTTTACTTTTTCTTCATTTATTGTGCTGCTTATTGCTGCGATTATCTTTTTAGCGATAGAAGATAAAGTCAATAGCTTTATTATTTTAATTGCAACTGCAATAACGGTTAGTATTATTTTTGGTGCGATTGGTGTGATATTTGTAATTGGCTCTAAAGAGCGCATTGCAAGTTTTAGCCATGGTGCGGCAAAAATCTTAAACAAAATAATTCATTTTTTTAGGCGTAAATATCCAGAAACTATTCGTTTAACAAAAGTAGAAAAGACTTTTTTGGAGCTTCATGATGATTACCATGTTCTTAAGGGTGATCTTGGTAAGATGGGCGCAGCTTTTGGCTGGGCTTTGGTTGCTAATATTGCGGAGGTCACCTCTGTTTATATTGCGTTTATTGCGCATGGAACTTGGGTTGATCCAGGCGCTGTAATTATTGCGTACGCAGTGGCAACAATCGCTGGTTTATTGGCGATTTTGCCAGGCGGACTTGGCATATACGAGCCATTAATGGCGGCCGTTTTGGCATCTGCGGGCGTGCCAGCGGGGATTGCTGTTAGCGCAACGTTGGTCTCACGCGTAATAATTTTGGCTGTTGCCTTATCTACGGGTTATGTTTTGTATCATTTAGCTTTAAGGCACTATGCAAGACACAGTTCTTAGTGTTAGTGATTGTATTGCTTTAGTTAATCAAACGCTTGATTATGCGTACCCATTTGTTTTAATAGAGGGCGAAGTTGCTTCTTTTAAGATAAGTAAAGAAAAATTTGTGTTTTTTGATGTCAAAGATGACGAAGGGGTGCTTAGCTGTTTTATGATGATATATCAGCTTAGAACGCCTTTGGAGGATGGCATGCGGGTAAAAATGATGGCTCAGCCACGACTTACGGCCTGGGGAAGGTTTAGCTTGACTGTTCGCGAAGTTAAGCCAATTGGAGAAGGCAACATTAAGCGTTCGTTCGAAATGCTTAAAAAGCAGCTTGCTGGCGAGGGGCTATTCGCACCCGAACGCAAACGAATTTTGCCGGTCATGCCCGAGCGCGTTGGATTAATTGCATCTGTAGAATCGGCAGGTTATGCAGATTTTATAAAAATTATTGGTCAAAGATGGGGTGGTTTACAAATTGATGTTGCGGACGTTCAGGTGCAAGGGTCAAATGCGCCACGGCAAATTATGCGGGCACTAGATTATTTTAATCAAAGCCAAAATCCCGTAGACGTAGTTGTGCTTGCTAGGGGTGGCGGCAGTGTTGAAGATCTGGCCGTTTTTAACGATGAGCCACTTGTGCGAATGGTCGCTGCAAGCAGGATTCCAACCCTTGTAGCTGTAGGCCACGAAACAGACACAAGTCTGTGCGATTTAGTGGCTGATATTCGCGCATCAACGCCAAGTAATGCGGCGCAATTGCTGGTGTCAGATCGTAATGCCATGGCTAATGAAATTGATCATAAACTACGTTTTGCTAGACATAAAATGCAACAACAGGTTGATGCTGTAAATAATACATTATCAACAATATCTACAACACTTTTGACGCGAATGCAACAACATTTGGCAATGCAACAGAGACGCTTAGACTATGCACAAAATACGCTTAATCAGCTCAACCCAAAAACCGTTCTAAAACGCGGATACGCATTGGTGAGAAACGAGCAGGATGCTATTGTTAAAAAGACAACAGACGTTAAAAAAGGCGACATACTTACAGTAGAGTTGTATCGTAACATAATAGAGGTAGGAGTGAAGAATGTCAGAAAAAAATCCTAAAACAATCAGCCAGCAATTAAATGACCTAGATGAACTACTAGCTTGGTTTGACAAGGAGGATCTAGATTTAGACGAGGCGCTAAAAAAGTTTGACGAAGGAGCAAAATTAGCAGACGAAGTTAAAGGCAGGCTTTCTGTGCTTGAAAACAAAATTACAATTCTTAAACAAAAATTTGATCGTCCAGAGGAGTCATTGTAGTGGAGTGGCTATTTGCAGTTGGGTTGCTGGTAATTATGGTTTTTGGTTTGACTGTGATTTGGGGGGCGCCGTATGTTCCTGTGCATAAAACTGGCGTGGAAGCTGCGTTTAAAATGTTAAATTTAAATAAAAACGATTTGATTGTAGATTTGGGATCTGGTGACGGAATTGTGCTTAAAATGGCGGCAACGCGCGGTTTGCGTGCCTATGGTTATGAAATAAACCCACTTCTTTGCTTGGCTTCTCGCTGGCGTTGTCGTCAGCATGGTAGCAAAATTCATATATTTTGGCGAGATTTTTGGTTGACAGACTTGCCAGACGATACAAAAGGTGTGTTTATTTTTTCGGGTGGTCCATTTATGAAACGTCTTTCAAAAAAACTACAAAAAGAGGCAAATAGGCTAAAACAACCTTTGCGTGTTGCAAGCTATGGCTTTGACCTTCCAGGTCAGAGGGTTGTGTCTGAAGACCTGGGGATGAAATTATTTGTTGTAAAACCAAATATGTAGGCATAAGCTTTACAAACAGCTCTGGACTACTTAATATTATAGATATGAATAAGAGATTATCTGACCAGCGTGGAGAATTCAACCCGCTAATAATAATTATAATCGTACTTAGCTTACTGTTTGTGTCTGCAGGTGGGCTTGGTATATGGGCCTACATAAATTATACGGATCAAAAAAATAACGTTGATCAAAAAATTGCCGCTGCCGAGTCAGAGGCAAGGCGCGTTCAGAGCGAGCAAGATCAAGCTACTTTTGCCGAGCAAGAAAAACTACCAAATCGTGAGTTTGTTGGCCCAGATGATCTTGGGCGTGTAGCTTTTATGTATCCAAAAACCTGGAGTGCGTATATTGATAAGGACGGCTCAAGCGGTACTTACGAGGCGTACTTTCAGCCAGGGGCTGTCCCTCCGCTTTCTAGCGGTACGCCATATGCGTTGCGTGTAAGTATTTTGGATAAATCTTATGAATCTACCCTAGAGTCATATGCAGATGAGGTCAAAAAAGGCGAGGTAAAATCAACTGCTGCAAGCGCAAACGGCATAAGCGGAAACAGGCTTGAAGGAAAAATCGACAAAGATGTCGACGGTGTGATGATGATATTTAAACTGCGCGAAAAAACACTGCAATTTTATACAGAGTCGCGCACGTTTCAGGCAGACTTAGACAATACAATTCTTCCATCTTTGACGTTTAATTCGTAAACGATTGTGCTTGCCTGGCACGGTTTGTGCTAAACTTTTAGTACAAATGAGTGAGGGTAAAAAACAGTCGAACTTCCAGATTACACCTGGCAGCGGCCCTATTGATGGGCTGGTTGCTGTTGCTCATGAGCTTAAAACCCCGTTGGCAATTATTCTGCATCTTGCGAGTAGTTTAGAAGACGATTTGACGCAAGCTAGTCCAATCGATCGCAAACAGTCCTTGCAGCGAATCAGACTTTCGGCCGGAAGGACGTTAAATTTAGTGCAGGGCTTAACGATAAGTCATAGGTTGAATACTTGCGACCAACTAGATTTTGGTTTTGAAATGGAACCAGTGAACGTTAGTCAGGTTTGCCAAGAGGCTATGCACGAAATAATGCCGCTAGCGAAGGCTTGTGATCAAAAAATTAATTTTAGCGCGCCGTCCTCGCCACAGCTAGTGGTAGGAAACAACGATCTGCTACGAGGTGTGTTTATAAATTTGATAGACAACGCAATTAAGCATAATCCACCACAAACTGATGTGGATGTAAAAATTCGGCGGCGTAACGCCCGCGTTAGAGCAAGCGTGCGTGATAACGGCCCTGGATTAACCTTGGCAGATATTCGCAGGCTAGGCAGTAGTCTTGGAAAAACTTTACAGCCAATGCAGGGTCGGTCTGGCAATAGTGGAATAGGTTTGTATATTGCCAGCCAAATGGCGCAGGCTATGGGTGGGGCGCTAAGCGTAGGCGCGGTAAATAAAGGTGCTGCGTTTCATGTTGATTTAATTCAGTCAAAGCAGCTAAGTTTATTATGAATACAGTTCTTTTAGTAGAAGACGAGGCATGGCTTGGTGAGCTGTACTGCAATGTTTTAGGTAAGGGCGGATTCAATGTGGTTTGGCGACGTGATGGCTATGATGCAATAGAAGTGATTGATCAAAAAAAGCCAGACGTTATTTTGCTTGATTTAATGCTACCTTGGGCAAATGGAATTCAGTTATTGCATGAGTTGGCATCTAATTACGATTTGGCGGATATTCCTGCAATAATTTTTAGCAATACTTTGCCACAAGATGTAACATTAGAAAATTTGCGTTACTATGGAGTGGCTAAAATTCTTGATAAAGCAACAATAAAACCTAAAGACGTAATTAAAGCTATTGCCGAGACGATAGATGAAAACTCATAAAACAGAATCAATAATTTTAAGGCGTACAAATTATGGCGAGGCAGACAGGGTGCTAAGTTTACTGACGCCAGATTATGGTAAGATTAGCGCAATTGCTAAAGGTGTCCGTAAAAGTAAAAGTAAGCTGGCCGGCGGGCTGGAGCTTTTTGCAACAAGCAACGTTACTATAATTGAGGGTCGGGGCGAGATGGGGCTGATAGCATCCGCTCGTTTAATCAGGTTTTATAAAAATGTTTTAAGCGATTATGATCGTATGCAGCTTGGCTATGATTTGATAAAAATCGTAAATAAGGCTACAGAAACCGTAGCAGAGGCTGATTTTTATTATCTTTTGCGAGATTCTTTTGTCTATTTAGATGAGCTTGCTATTGATCATTGCATTGTGGAGCTGTGGTTTAGGCTTCAGCTTGGCGCTTTACTGGGTAGGAGTATAAATTTAAGCACATCAACAGATGACAAAAAATTAGAAGTGGATCAAAAGTATAATTTTAGTTTTGACGACATGGCTTTTGAACAGTGTCAAAATGGCAAGTTTATAGCCGATCATATAAAGTTTTTAAGGTTAATTCAGGCAAAAAATCCGGCTGTTTTACGACAGGTGAGCGGGCTGGGGCAGGTCATTGGAGACTGTTTGTGGCTAGCTAGGGCTTTAGATGAGTAAATGACATTATTTTTTTAACGCCCTGATTGGCACACTAGGTACTAATCAGGGCGCGGTTGCTACCTTTTTTAAAGAAGTAGTCTGCGGGCAAGTGTCTCAAACCCTAGGCGTCGCAGTAGCTCGTGCCCATACGGAGACTTAATTAGGTCGTCGAGCTTATTAAAGAATTTGCCGTACGACGCGAGCCTTGTGTGCATGGGAACCTTGGTTCGTCCACATGCTCTTGCCCAGATGCGCAATTCGTCAAAAATATCTTTTGAGCGGTTGCAGCGGCCACTGTTGGCAATGGTAGATTTAAGCAACCAGCGCATACAATTAAGTCGCCATTGCGGATCTGCACGGTCTAAGTTTTTTTCGCCACTGTTAATTCTTTTTGTAAGTGCATTCCACTGACGTAGCGCGTTGTCAAGGTACGAGATGGCTAGTTGATAATGCCCTCTGGCATAGCAAATTCTGCCGTGCACCATTTGCAGCGCAGCCAAGCGATTTGGATTGTCTGCGTGCAGCCTTATGGCGCGCTCAATGTGACGCTCGGCGCTGCCTAGCAGCTTATATCGTATGCAGTAGAGTGCTTGGTCTCTTTCGCAGTCGCCTTCATGAAGATTGCTCCATGTTGGACATCGTGATCTTGCAGCAACTTGAACATTAGTTGCCTCGTCATTGCGATCTGTTAAATTGCAAACCAAAACAAGCTGAGACCAAGTACGCGGGTCGTCAACAAACGCATCATTAAGCTGACGTGCAAACTGATATGCGGTTTTAAAATTGCCGCCAGAGTTGTTAATTAGTTCACTTAGTACTGAAAGCCCTTGCTCGACAGTGCTAGGCAGAGTAGGAAGATTGCCCATTACAGACTCCATTCTATTCTATGTAGGGTGCCTTAATCTATAAGATATAATAAGTTCATAGCAAATGCAAATTAGAACTGCCCGGTTTCGCAGATGTCAAAGACAAATGAGAAACCGGGCAGGTGACTAAGAGTAGTCCTCCTGACAAAGGGCGCCAGCGATCTCGGCAAGCTTGTCGCGACGCCAGCGACGCTGCTCGGCGATGCCGAGGTCGAATCGCTTCTTGCGGTTTGCGCGGTGACCGCGGTTGTGCCGCTTCACCTTGGGCGCGATCCCGCCGTTATTGAGCGTGACCCACTCGCGATCCTTGCGTTTGCAAGAAGGTTTGGATCTGTAAATGCATTCCCCCTCGTCCAAGTCGGGAAGATGCGATGTGGCAAACGAGAAGTCATCGTCATCGTATTGACATGCGCCCCAGCATGCAAAACCACCGCAGTGCTGGCAGCCAAGGCTGTCGTCACGACAATCGTAATCATCGTATTCGCAGTCTGTGCGAAGCGTGCCATACTCCAGCCAATGCTGGTAGTCTTCTTCTCGCTGCTTTACGTAACGGTCTGTGAAAATGCTGCCGTAATAGCTGGCATCGTCGAGTTCTCGGACTTCATTGGGGCTCAGTGCGTCGCACAGGGGATCAAGAGACGTCCTCTCCCAAAAGAACGGAGGAAGGGGGGTCGTATCGATCTTGTAAATCCTCAATGCAGCTCCTATGCAAGGTGTGGCGCTAAAAAGCGTCAATGTTGTTAGTTTAGCATTTTTATGCCATTTTGTCAAGTTATTTGGCTATGCCTTTTTGTAGCGCGTTTATCTGTTATAATTAGCTATTATGAGTAAGCAACAAGTTTCATTAGAAACATTAGTAAGTTTAGCCAAGCGCCGAGGTTTTGTTTTTCAGGCTAGCGAAATTTATGGTGGTTTGGCGGGTTTTTGGGATTACGGTCCATATGGAGTGGAGCTTGTAAACAATATTAAGCAGCTTTGGTGGCAGGCTATGGTTCGCGAAAATCGCGAAGTCTTTGGTGTTGATGGTGCAATTATTCAAAATCCAAAATTATGGCAGGCAAGTGGCCATGTTGCAGGCTTTACTGATCCGTTGGTAGATTGTAAAAGCTGTGGCGGCCGCTTTAGAGCCGACCATTTGGCGGGCAAAGACACAAACGACTTAGTTGAGCTTAAAGACTTGCTGCAAGACGCCGCCTGTCCAAAATGCGGCAAAAAAACCCTGACTGAGCCACGCTTTTATAATATGATGATGAAAACTTGGGTTGGTCCAGTTGAGGACGAAAGTTCGGTTGCGTACTTGCGCCCAGAGACTGCCGGAAGTATTTTTACTAACTTCGAGAATGTGCGCGAAACTACTCGCAGCAAGATTCCATTTGGTATAGCTCAAATTGGTAAAGCATTTCGTAACGAAATTAGCCCGCGCGACTTTATTTTTAGGGTCCGCGAGCTTGAACAAATGGAAATGCAGTATTTTATACATCCCACAATGGAAGATGCTCAGTATCAACGCTGGCGTGATTTTGCTTGGGAGTTTATGACTAAACAGCTAGGCGTTAAAGAAGAAAACCTTATGTGGCACGAGCACGACATTAACGAGCGTGCGCATTATGCACGTGCTGCACACGATATCTATTTTAATTTTTCGCAAGGCTTTAAGGAGCTTTGGGGCACGCATAATCGCGGTGATTTTGATTTGGGCAATCATATGCAGTTTAGTAATAAAGATTTAACGTATTTTGATGATCAGACGCGCGAGCGCTACACACCAAACGTTATCGAAAGCTCTGTTGGTGTTGGTCGTATGATGATGGCAGTACTTACAAACTCTTATTGCGAAGAAGAGGTTAATGGCGAAACCAGAGTTGTGTTAAAGATGGATCCTAAAGTCGCACCTGTAAAAATTGCAGTTTTGCCGCTATCTAAAAAGCAAGAACTGCAAGGCACCTCTGAAAAAGCGTACAAAAAACTTGTTCAATGTACAAATTACAACATTGAGTATGACGAAACTGGCAGCATTGGTAAGCGATATCGCCGCCAAGACGAAATTGGCACTCCGTACTGTGTAACAGTAGATTTTGACAGTTTGAATGATGATTCTGTAACCATTCGTCATCGCGACAGCATGAAACAAGAACGTATTAAAATTGAAGATTTAGGACAAAAAATCAATGATTTATACAGTAAGAGTTAAAACTGGCGGTTCGCGCGAAATGATTATGGCTGAGGGTAACAATATGACGGTTTATGTTAGAGCTCGTCCTGTTGATGGTCAGGCAAACGAAGCTGTGATAAGGCTGCTGGCAAAACACTTTAGAATAGCAAAATCAAAAGTTACGATTATACGTGGCCAGACATCAAACTTTAAGCATGTGCAGATTTTACAACCATAAAATCTGCCGTTTTAGCGTAAAATAAAACTTAAAGCCTAACTAATGCCGTAAATACGGTGAATTTTGGAGTTTATTAGCAATATGGAACCATTATCACAGCCACAAGCCCAGCAAGAGCAAGAAACTGATGTTTTTACATGGGCAAACAACCTTTTTGAATACAAAGAAGAACTTAAAATTGATTTGTATCTGTTAAATAAAAATAATGTTGTATATGGCGTAAAATTGCAGGGCGATCTTGAAAAACAACTGCAGCCTTTGTTTATTGATGGCTTGATGGAATATGTTTTAGATGGTGCACAGACCGGGCTACTGGTTAGAGGGTTTGAGGAGGCAGAAAGCGAACAAAACGTTTTGCAAAAAACTCAGGTTAGGCGAGTTGATCAGTTGTCAGATGTTATAAATTGGCTAAAAACCCACCAACATGCAATTGAGCAATTTGAAGAAGATCACGACCTTAAGCGTATGCGTGGAATTGTGGCAAAATGCAGTCACCCAAAAATGGAAAAAGATTTTTATGTTATTAAAAAGCTGCCGTCCGCTCAGTTGTTAAAAGGCGAAGGTGCTTGGATGGTTGAGGGTCAAAAGTTTGTTTCTGTTGATGCAGGCGTGCTGCGTATTCCGTCCGATAATCAACTTTTGGTACTTGAGGGCGATGTGTATGTGTTTAACCAGTCAAAATTAGAGCAGTTGTTCGGTTATAACGCTAAAAAAGCTAGTATTGCAGAAAAAAAGGTGCGCGCAATTGAAGCTCACTACAAATTAAGTTTTGCGGACGATATGGACATGCAGTCTTTAGTAAAAGGTAACAAGGCGCTTATTAATAAGTTGCAAATTATTGACCCAGGTTTGGTAAAACAAGATGAGTTAATTGCGGCAGCCGAGGAGCTTGGTCTGGAGCTGATGGTTGATGAAGAAGGTGCAATTATCATTATGAGTGAAAAAGATTTAAAGATTTTTGTAAATCTTTTAAACGATGATTATGTTGAGTCGCAAATGACTGGTATGCGCTATGAAATTAGAAGCAAAAAGCCCCTAAAGACCGCCGAAGAAGCTCCAGGGGCATAGGGTAGGTTAATGTGACATCGCAAAGGTAAGTGCGCGTGCAAGGCGATTGCGCCCGGCCTTTTTGTGGTGCTCGATTGTCTCGTAAATTGGCAGTAAATCTTCTTCGAACTCCAAACTGATGTCGTGCAAAAAGAAGGCATCGTCGTTTAGGTTGTGTGTAAATTTGGCCGCAAGTGAGCTTGGGCTTAGCGTTTGAACTCGATGAGCAAGTAACATCAAGACGTCGTATTGGCGTTGCATTTCGGGATCAAGTAATAGTGGCTGCGCAAGTTCTACTTGATGCTGAAAGGCGCTGGCAAGCTGTAAAAAATGATAGTCTGCGTCTAGTAGGGTATCTAGTGCGTCGTTAATTGCTTCAATTTGTTGATTGTTGCGATTTGTAAGCTTTGTAATGTCAACTTTATGTCTATCAAGAAATGTCTCGACTTCACTCCAATATTTAAAAACCTGTGATTCAAGCTTTGATTTTGGTTTTAGTGTTTCTGAATGGTCTGTAATTGAGTTAGAAAAATCTACTATCATAGCGTTAGAGGGTAATTGCTCTATGCAGTGATTAAGCAATTCTTTGTTTATCGGACAAGTTATGTAAAAACTGTATGTGTTTACTGGTAGTATTGCTTCTTCTAGATCTTTTGGATCAATAAAATAAACGTGAGCATTTTGTGATTGCATTGGTGTTTTGGCAATGAATTGCATTTTATGCATGTGTGTTATGGCATTAGTTAGACGCAATAACCGTTCTGCGTTGATAGTGGCAGATCTTTCGTTTTGTACACTGCGTGCTAGTTTTAACCATTGTTTGCGCGTTGTGCCAAGCAAGGTGCTAGGAGTTTCGCATACTACGATAGCTTTGCCAAGGTGCTGGCGGAATTTTAAATGATTTGCAATCTCTTTGCATAAAAGTTTGTTTGATATTTTTAGCGATTCAAAATAGCAGACGCTCATGAGCTTTCATCCTTGATTATGTGGTTATAGAAGTCTGTTTTGTCTAAAACTGAAGTGGCTAGTTTTGCTAACAATTATGTGATCTCTGAGGGGTATTCCTAAGAGTTGCCCCGCAGCAACTAACTGCTGGGTTAGCGTCATATCTTTTGCGCTGGGCTGTGGGTCTCCTGATGGGTGATTGTGCGCCACAATGATGCTGGCTGCTCGATCAACAATTGGGTCAGAAAACACCTCACGAGGATGAGCTAAAACTGAGTCAAGCGTGCCAACTGTAATTGTGCGCTGAGAGATCAATCTTTGTCCTCCATCCAAAGATAGGCAAACAAGATATTCTTGCTGCTTTGATCGAATATCGGTTAGTCTAGCTAAAATTCCCTGTTGGCTTATTAGAGGTTCTGTATCGCGTACCAGGTGTCGTCTGGCTAGCTCTAGCGCAGATAGTATTTTGCTTGCCTGCGCTATGCTAATGCCGGGCAGCTGTATTAGCGAATCGTAAGTTACTCCGCTAACGCCTTTTTGTAGCAATTTTTGAGCCTGTCTGGCAATTTGCCCAACATCAGCTTGCTTGTTTCCGCTGCCGATTAAGACTTCAAGCAGTTCAAAGTCGGACAGCGCTTTAACGCCCTTGCGCTGTAATTTCTCGCGAGGACGGTCAATTTGTGGGATCTGGTGAATTTTTTTATACTTTGGCATATTGATGAAGACATTAACACACGTTGGCCTAAATGATAACAAGTGTAATATATTGTATTTATGGACAATTTGGCAAAAATTACTAAATTAATTGAGGAAAATGCCAACTCTGAGGTGGCGAAAAATTTACAACGTTTTTTTAAAACTGGGCCAGGTCAGTACGGCGAAGGTGACATTTTTGTTGGTTTAAAAAATCCTCAGGTGCGTGCAATTGTAAAACAATTTAAAAACCTTGACTTGCCTACAATAGAGAAGTTGCTTCACAGCAAAATCCACGAAGAGCGTCTTGTCGCGCTAATTATCATGGTTGAGCAAGCCAAGAAAGCAGATAAACAACATTATAAACAACTTTTTGATTTATACCTAAAAAACACTAAATATATAAACAATTGGGATCTCGTGGATCTTAGCAGTAAGGATGTTGTTGGCGGATATTCGGTAGATAGGCCACGTGACGTACTATATAAGCTTGCAAAGTCTAACAATATTTGGGATAGGCGAATTGCAATAATTAGCACGGCAAAATTTATTGGTTTGGGCGATTTTGCAGATACAATTGCAATTTCTAAACTTCTTTTAGACGATAAACATGATTTAATACACAAAGCGGTTGGCTGGATGCTGCGAGAGGTAGGCAAGAGGGACACGAGGGTTTTGCATGAATTTTTAGATAAACATGCATGCGACATGCCACGCACGAAGTTGCGCTACAGCATAGAGCGCTTGTCTGAGGATGAGCGGAAGAAATATTTGGCCGCCAGAGGTGAAAAAACTACATTAAAGTAGTATAATGTTCGCATTATGACTTGCAAACATCATGGCTGCAATTTGCCAAAAAACGAACGACTTTTAACGGTACCAACGCTAATTACCGCTGTCAGGACTGTTTTTTGCGCAGTCTTTGTTGGAATGTATATTGCAACGCAAAAAGTTGAGTGGTTGTTTGTTGGGCTTGCGGCGTATTGGCTGGGAGACGTAGCAGATGGATTTATTGCTAGGCGTTTTGGACTAGAAACTCGCACTGGTGCGGTCTTAGACATCTTGTGCGACCGTTTTTGCGTTACTTTGGTATATGGAAGCTACATGGCTTTTAATCCGCAGTTTGTGGTGCCTCTTTTGATATATATTGGTAATTTTTTAGTCATAGATAATTATTTGTCGTTGATATTTATTCATTGGCCATTATTGAGCCCGAACTATTTTTATTTGGTTGATAAAAAACTATATAATCTCAATTGGTCTCCTTTGGGTAAAATGGCAAACTCGTCACTTGTTTTTATAGTAATGGTTATGACGCAGAGTGTTTGGTTTGTGGGTGTGGTGGCAACTGTGGGTTTGGTGATAAAAGTCTATTCTCTTGTACGATTGCGTACAAGAATTTCTATTCCTGAGCCCAGTGGTTGCTGTTCGCGATTGTAGCCTGGTGCTTTTTGTGCGATAATTTTTTTGTATTCAAAACGCGAACCGTTGGAGGAGTAATGAAGAACCTTAATGCGCCTAGTTCTGGGGCAGCTGCCAAGAGCGGTAAGCTGGCGATGATTCTTTATTCTGTTGGTACGATACTGTCGCTATTGGCGATTGTAGTTGTACTAACAGCTAAGTCATTGGGAGTGTTGCTGTTTATCTTTGGCGTAATTGTTGTCATTGCGTGTATTGGTTTTGTAGGATCCTTTTTTGCCAGTAAGTGTGCTCGAATTATGCGAAGCAGCGCAACAAACAGCTGAGTTGCAAAACGCTTTGATCCAAGGAGTGTTATTGGCTTGTGTCCTTGACACTCCTTGGATCCATTGATAGTATGGCTCTGCTTGCTGAGGCGGTAAAAATTGGGAGGGGTAGTGATGAACCAACAAACGGCATGCTCGCAGCAAGTTGACATGAGAGCTTGGCTAGATAAAAAGCATATGCTGTCAACGAGAATGCTTTACACGGGTATTGCCAGTGGTGTGTCCGGTTTTGTTAGTTTTTTGCTAAGCATTTGCGGTGGTCCGCGGATTTGGGAGCCAGAAGTTTCTTTGTTGTACATAACGAGGATGGGCGCGTATGGGGCGACAGCGACGATGATTATCTTGAATACGCTCTATATCATTAAGCTTAGTCGTCTTTTTAACGGTTTAAACATCGAGCAGATGTAAATTACTTGGGTGTCGTTTTTTTGCGACACCCTTTAGTTTTGTGCGGCGATTTGTTAAAACGTACTAGCAACTTCGCTAGAGAGAATATTGAAATGTCTGATGATGGCGTAGGTGGTATGCTTGGTGCGCTTCGTGCTGCTGCGGAATATGCTAAGCCTGCGGGACAGATTTTAGGCGCTGTTAGCGCTGGTTTGGCAGTTGCAGGTCAGGCATGTGCCCTAAAGGAATCAGGTAATTTGAGCCGTAATTCAGGCAGCGTTAATAGTGATTCCAGGACTCCTGTTGCTGTAGTTGCACGCATGTACGAACTGTTGCCTGATGGTTCAGAACGAGTGGTTGAACAGATGAATTAAGAACAGCTTGAATGGTTTGTGGCAGAGTGTTGCGGCGGCGGCTCTACTGTGCGGACTAGAGAGTTGAGCAAAAAATATTTTATAAAAACTGAGCCCATAACCTAAGTTTTGAGCTTGTGTTGCTGGCGGCAAAAGTATCGCTAACAACATCAAATTAAGTTAGGTTATAATGTACTGTATGAGCGAACAAAACCAAGATTTGCCACTAAATTTTCCCAAGCGTTTTTTATGGGGAGCTTCTACGTCGGCGCATCAAGTAGAGGGTAGTAATCACAATCAGTGGACTGTCTGGGAGTTAGAGAATGCAAAAGCTTTGGCCGAGCAGGCAAAATATCAGGCAAGCTATTTGCCAAAGTGGAATGAAATTAAAGACGAGGCAGCAGATCCAGATAACTATATTTCTGGGCGTGGTGTAGGCCATTACAAGCTTTATAAAGAAGATTTTGCAGCGCTAAAGAAATTAAACATGAATAGCTATAGATTTAGCATAGAATGGTCGCGTATCGAGCCAGAAGAAGGCAGCTGGAACGCAGAGGCGATCACTCATTACCGAAGCTATCTGCGTGAGCTAAATAAAAATAAAATCGAACCAATTGTTACTTTTTGGCACTGGACAATGCCAGTTTGGTTTACGGCAATGGGCGGCTTTGAAAAGTCGTCTAACATAAAATATTTTGTGCGTTTTTGCGAGAAGATTTTTCAAGAACTTGGCTGCGATTTTAGATATGTAATTACCATAAATGAGCCAGAGACGTACATGTCAAAGGGCTATATTTTAGGTGAGTGGCCGCCTCAAGTTCAGAACAAGCTATTAGGGCTTAAAGTTTATGCTAATTTAATAAATGCTCATAAAAAAGTTTACGAACTAGCACATCAAACTAGTCGCAAGTATATAGTGGGGCTTGCAAAAACGTCCGCTCATCAATATGCTGGCGATAACGCTGTTGTAACAAAGCTGGCGGCAGATATTGCAACATGGGGCGCCGACAATTTTATACTGAATTTAACCAAAAAGCATCTAGATTTTATTGGGGTGAATTATTATTTTACAAATCGTTATTACGGCTACAGAATACATAATCCAGACCAAAAAGTAAATGATTTAGGTTGGGGTATGCAGCCGCAAAATATCGAGTTTGTACTTGAGCGTTTGTACAACAAATACGAATTACCGCTAATTGTAACTGAAAACGGCTTGGCAGACCGCGATGATGAATACCGCAAATGGTGGATAACTCAATCTTTAATAGCAATGAGCAAAGCACTGCAAAAAGGAGTTAAACTTGAAGGATATTTGCATTGGAGCTTGTTAGATAACTTTGAGTGGGCATCTGGCTACTGGCCAAAATTTGGGCTAATTGCTGTCGATAGAAAAACCATGAAGCGTACGGCAAGGCCAAGTGCGGTTTGGTTTTCAAAAACGTTAGCAAAAATTAGAGGTCTCTAAAATAATGAAGTGCACGAGGGCGGTCATACCAGTTGCGGGTTTTGGTACGCGTCGTCTACCTGTGACAAAATCTGTAGAAAAATGCATGCTGCCAGTATTGAATCGCCCGGTTATCGATTATATTGTTCAAGATTGCATTGCTGCAGGAGTTACCGAGTTTTATTTTGTGGTTGGAGAAGATTGTGCGCAATTGCGTAGTTATTATGGTAGAAATTTAGCTTTAGAACAACACCTAAAAGACGCCAATAAGCAAGATATGCTAGGTTTAGTTGCTCCGCCAAAAAATATTAAATTTGAATTTATTGTGCAAAATCATGGCAGCAATAAGCCATACGGAACATCAGTCCCAGTGTGGTTGGCTTATCAGGCAATGCCAGACGATGGCCAAAAAACGCTAGTAATCATGGGTGACCAGTTTATCTATAATGGCGACGGACAATCCGAAGCGGCATACTTTTTAAAAAATGCGCAAGATGCCGATACTGATTCAGCCATGCTTGCGATAGAGGTCCCTCAAAGCGAAGTAAGCAAATACGGAATTATTGCTGCAAAATCTAATGGTAATATCGAGCTTTTTGATCATATTGTAGAAAAACCTAAGCCACATGATGCTCCGTCTAATCTAAATAACGCCAGCTTTTATCTTTTCGATAGATATTTTTTTGATTTTTTGCAAAAAGACATAAGTCGGGCGCATGATGGAGAATTTAGGATAACTGACTCCCTAAACGAATATGTGTCTGCTGGTAATGATATCGCGATAATAAGAAATAAGGGCGAATATCTTGATTGTGGCACTGTCAATGGCTGGCTGCATGCCAACAATCGAATAATTAATGACTTATAAACGTAAAAGGGCACCACGTTATGTGGTGCCCAGATGGCAGGTGTCAGATGATTAACTGCCATTATCTCTCCAGTTATCGTTTTTCTCACTAAGAATGCGCCCTACCTTTTTTGTGCGAAAAAGATAGTAGGACTCGATCAATATACATAGTGTCTGGGCGAGTAGTAAAAAATATGTGTTAAGGGTTTGTTCGAGTATCGATACTAGGACAACTGCAGCAATAGCCCAAAAAGCCCAACCCCATTCTTTGTGTAGTTGAAGGTATCTTTTATAGTACCTGTCAAGCTCGTCAACTTTCATTTTGCGTAGTTTGTTGTCGGTGGCAAAAAGGCTGATCATTTCGCTCAACTCCTAGTAGGACAGGCAACTTGACTATAGTCTCATCATTGTCATGTATGGTCAATAGTTATTAAAAAAGATTATTGCGTATTTGCAACATAATTATGGTCATGACATTGACATTTTAAAAAGCTTATGCTATATTGCATGTAGTATGAAAGCAAAAATAAAAATTCAGAATAACAAAGAACAGGCAGATGCTGTGAATGCTGGTCATAAAAAAGAAGTGCTTAATAAGCAGCTTCGCAATGATATCAAAAAATCTGCAATTATTCTTTCGGTGGTTATAAATGCATATTTACTAGTTGGCTTAGCAGTTATTCAGGCAACAAGTAGATACGATGCGGCTTTGATAGCATTTTTGCAGAACACCTAACCTTAATGCATAGGTAAAAAATGCCGTAGCATAATTGCTGCGGTATTTTTATACACAGGTTGCAGAAAAATGCGCGAGCAGGGTGTATCTGTTTTTTATATACATATCCACAGTTATGTGGATAAATCGAGGTTGCGGTTTAAAGGATTTTCACACGTGGGGGTTGATGTGGGTAATTGTGGGTAGTAGACTGTTGGTAGTGGGTAGCGGTGGGTAACCAACCACCAAAACAAAAACCACTGCAAATAACAAAAAATATGGCCACAGTAGACTACTTTGAACGCAAACTTGATGACAAGCGAAGGCTGACAATTCCAGCTGAGCTTAGAGCTGAATTTGCAAGCGGGGTAGTTATTACCAGAGGTTTTAAAAACTATCTTCACATGTATCCAAAAAACGTGTGGGAAGAGATGGTTGAGCCTGAACTAAAAGGCAGCATTCTTGACGAAAGGGTAGCGGACTTAAATGTTCAGTTTAGAACTGGTAAAACAGAGGCTGGGCTTGATCAAAAGCAAGGTCGCGTCAGTATTGAGCAACATTTGCTAGATCATGCCGAAGTAAAAAAGACCATTGTTGCGGTCCGCGCGGGTGCTTATTGGCGCTTGAGTGCGGGCGAGTAAGGGGGTACGTTAACAATTTGGTACGATCGAAGATGAAGGCCAATCTTGAGGTCAGCTATTCGATAGTCAGTGGGTGGGCATGGAGATCCACTTTAAAAATCTCTTGTACTTTCTCTACAAAAACACCTCCCAAAAACTCCACCTCACATAAGTCTCTCAAAACTTTTAATGGACATTTCGCTATTTCTTCGAAATAGCTCACCACAACAGTCCATTAACCACAAAAACAAAAACATTTTACAAAAAACAAAAACATTGACTATCGGATAGGTGACCTCAAAAATGAAAAAAACAACACCACCACAACAACTCCAACATCAACCGGTCTTACTAAAGCAGACAGTCGAAATGCTTGCCCCAAAAACAGGTGAAACATACCTGGATTTGACGGCTGGTTATGGCGGTCATGCAAAAGTAGTGATTGGTAAGATTGGTAAAACGTCGCAAGCGACGTTGGTCGATCGAGATGAATATGCCATAACTTCGCTGCAACAGCTGCGCGAGGCTGGTGCTTGTATTATTAAAAAAGATTTTGCAAGTGCAGCTAAAAGCTTAGCTGAGTCAGGCGAGCAGTTTGATATGATTCTTATAGATCTTGGGGTGTCGTCACCGCAATTAGACAACGCCGAACGTGGGTTTAGTATTCAACGTTCGGGGCCACTTGATATGCGCATGGATCAAACTCAGTCAAAAACGGCTGCAGACATTGTAAATACGTATGATCAAGATAAGTTAGTTGCAATTTTGCGCGAGTATGGCGAAGAGCCAAAAGCCGCTGCCATTGCTCGACAGATAATTGCTTCTAGGCCAATAAAGTCAACGGACGAGTTGGCTTCGGTTGTCGCTAAAGCAGTTCGTGGCAAATGGAGTAAAACCCATCCAGCTACGCGTACCTTTCAAGCAATTCGCATCGAACTTAATGACGAGCTGGGCCAAATTAAAGATACCCTTAAACTTTTGCCGCAACTTTTGCGACCAGGGGGCAGGGTAGCAATAATTAGCTTTCATAGTCTTGAGGATAGATTGGTTAAGCAGTTCTTTAAAGAACAGGCAGAGGCAGGCTACGAAGCCGAGCTGTCTTTGTTGACCAAAAAACCAATCAGCGGTGCCACTGACGACGTTCACAATCCGCGAGCACGTAGTGCAAAGTTACGAGCCGCAGTGAAAATAAAAACACAACAAGAAAGGGCGTAAACTATGCCAATTCAGGTAGTTGATCGCTCACGCGCAACATGCATCAAAGTGGTTGTAAACCACAGCAAATAGCGCGAAAGCACACAAAAAGCTGCCGTCTGATAAAAAATTGGGCGGCAGCGCCAAGACAAAAACATAAAAATAAAAATCGAAAGTAAGTTTAATGGCTCAGTATCAAACTCTAAATGCGAGGCAGTCAACAAATCCTCGCACTTGGCGACGCAATCAGAATACTGTCAGACACCAGATTAGATCAGGTTTTGGCCCTGTGACCCACACTGTTGTTATTGCGGTGATGCTATGTGTTTTGGGATTGATCTATTTAACTCAAATTACAAAAACCAGTACGTATGGTTATCAAATTAACGATTTAAAAACCAAAGAAGACGAGCTTCTTGCAGAAAAGCGTGATTTAGAGGTAGAAAATGCTAGGCTGCAGGCTTTAGAACGTGTTAAGCAAAGTGATGTTGCTAAAGCTATGACAACTCCTAGCGAAACCAATTACGTGCAATAGTTATTGCTTATGAATATTATGCTGCTTAGGTCAAACCGAACGCGCACCCTTGTTTGGATTATGCTGGCGATTGGAGCAATATACATTGTCCGTTTGTTTGTGCTGCAAATTATTCAAAATGATTATTATGAGGCAGAGGCACTTAATGAGCATATGGCAAAATTTTCTATCCCAGCTACGCGAGGTCTAATTTATGCCAAAGATGGCGCAAGTAGTAACGTTCCTCTTGCGTTGAACGAGCCAGCCTACACTGCGTACGCCGATCCAAGATATGTTGACGATGTAGAAGGGACAACCACTTTTTTGCGTAAAATTGCAGGCGGAAATCTTGTAGACGGCTTTGAAGAGTCTTTGTCGGATAAAGATCGTCAGTATGCAGTTATGGCCAAGATGCTAAACAATGATCAGGCAAAGCTAGTAAAAGAAGAAAATCTGCCAGGAATTGGGTTGCAAAAGCAAGAAAGACGAGTTTATCCAGAGGGCCAGATGGGTGCGCAGCTATTGGGCTATGTTAACTCAGAAGGTGTGGGTCAATATGGAGTTGAGCAGCAATTAAATGACATGCTTTCTGGTGCAGACGGCATGCTAAAGACAGTTACAGATGTTAACGGCATACCAATTTCGATAAGTGATGAAGATATTCAAACTCCTGCTCAAAACGGCCAAGATTTACTGTTAAATATTGATAGAAATGTGCAAGCATATGTTGAGCAGGCGTTAAAGGATGGCCTTGAAAAAGCAAACGCAAAAACAGGTAGTGCTATTGTTATGGATCCGCAGACGGGGGCTGTTTTAGCAATGGCAGACTGTCCGACATATGATCCAGCAAAATATTACGAAGTTTCGGACTACGATTTGTTTGTAAATCACGTTGTTAGTGACCCATACGAGGCTGGCTCTGTCATAAAATCACTAACCATGGCGACAGGACTGAACGAAGGCGTTGTAAGCCCGAATTCGACCTATCAAAACACTGGTTCTGTTCAAGTTGATGACGCAAACATTAAAAACGTTCTGCAAAGCGTAAGTGGTACTCGCAGTATGACAGAAGTTTTGGAATATTCGCTTAACACAGGAGTTGTTCATGTTTTACAGCAGTTGGGTGGCGGGGAAATTAACCGCACTGCGCGAGACAAGCTATATGGTTACTTTAGCGACAGATTTATGTTTGGCAAGCTAACAGGAATCGAGCAGGCTTGGGAGTCGCCAGGTAGAATAATTGCGCCAGATCAAGCAGAGGGAAACAATGTGCGTTATGCAAACATGACTTTTGGTCAAGGCATGGACACAACAATGGTGCAAGTTGCGGCGGCGTTTTCTTCGGCAATAAACGGCGGTACGTATTATAAGCCCCAGGTGGTAGATGCTTACCTAAAAGATGGTGAAATATCTCAAGATATTAATCCAGAAATTATTAAAGCAGGTGTAATAACTGCAGATACATCAAATAAGTTAAAGCAAATGTTAGTTGAGGCGCGGTCAAAATCATTTAAAAATATTGATAAATCTGGCTATACTGTTGGTGGAAAGACAGGCACATCTCAAGTAATTGATCCCGAAACGGGGAAGTATACAGACGACAATGCAATTGGGTCATATGTTGGTTTTGGTGGCAACGATGCACCTCAGTATGTCATAATGGTACGTGTTAAGGACGCAAAAATTAGCAGCAGTGAAACAGCTGGAGCAGTTACGGCGCCAATTTTTGCAGATATCTCAAACTGGATGCTCGATTATTTAAAAATTCAACCTAAAAGCTAAGGATAAATATGTTTTCTATTCAACAGTTAACTCAAGAGGCAACGCTACTTTTTTCGCTTAGCTTTTTAACGTTTTGCGTGGCAATGCTACTTACGCCTTTTTATACATTTTTTGCTTATCGTTATAAATTTTGGAAACAACAGAGGTCAACATCAACCACTGGTGAAAAACTAACGGTTTTTACAAAGCTGCACGCAGAAAAATTTAAACGCAATATCCCAACAATGGCCGGTATGATAATGGTGTCCGCAATCACCATAATAACGCTAATTTTTAATCTTGACCGCCAACAAACCTGGTTGCCTTTGGCTGCCTTGGTTGCAGCGGGTGCTGTTGGTTTAATTGATGATTATATTAACATCCGCGGTCTTGGCGGGGGAGTCAAGGGGCTTAGATCGCCAATAAAGTTTGCCATGATTACATTAGTGGCTTTGGTTGGCGCAGGATTTTTTTACTACAAGTTAGGCTATACAACAATACACGTACCATTTGTAGGTGATTGGTCCCTGGGACTAGCGTTAATACCACTGTTTGTACTGGTGGTTGTAAGTACGGGGAATGCAGTAAATATTAGTGATGGGCTAGATGGGCTTGCTGGCGGTTTGTTATCTACAGCGTACGGTGTTTTTGGAGTTATAGCTGCTTTGCAGGGCAATTTTGGAATTGCTGCCTTTTGCTTTACGGTAGTTGGTGCACTGTTTGCGTATGTATGGTTTAATATTTATCCTGCAAGGTTTTTTATGGGCGATGTAGGATCGTTTGCGTTGGGTACGGCGTTGGGTGTTGTTGCGATGCTAACAGATTCGCTATTTTTGTTGCCTGTAATTGGCTTTGTTTTTGTACTAGAGGCTGGTTCTAGTCTTGTGCAAATTGTTTCTAAAAAGTTCTTCAAACGTAAAGTATTTATTTCTGCACCCGTACATCATCATCTTGAGGCAATTGGCTGGCCAGAGACTAAAGTTACAATGCGGTTTTGGGTTGTTGGCCAGGTCTGTGCGGTTTTGGGTGTGATTTTGGCGTTTGCAGGAGGATTTATAAATTGATCCAAAGCAGTAGACTGCGGCAGTCATATGCATCAACGACGGAAGTTGTCAGACGACATCGTCCGGATATTATGCTGGTGCTTTTTATGAGCATCTTGATGCTATTGGGTCTAATTGTAATTTATTCTATTAGCCCAGCGCTAACCGCGCGCATTAACGCTGCCGGCAATCAGTTGAGCCAAGATTACTTTATGTACAAACAGCTGCTTTACCTACTTGCAGGAGTAGTTGCGTTTTTGATAGTAAGTTTTATTCCGCTTAGCTTTTGGCAAAAAAATCAGGGCAAAATTTTGGTTGGTGCATTGATTCTTTGTTTAATACCGATCGTTTTTGCTGGCAGTTCGTTTGTTTTGTGCACAAATGGAGCGTGTCGTTGGCTTAACCTGGGGTTTTCGACATTGCAGCCAGCAGAGGCTTTGAAATTTGCTTTACTAATTTTTGTCGCGGGTTTTCTGGCGAACAGGATTTCTCTAGGCAAGATAAACAGCGTAAACGAAACATTGGTGCCTCTTGGGATGCTTATGCTGTTGGTTTCGATAATTATTATTGGCTTGCAAAAAGACCTTGGTACGGGTATAGCCATGTTTGGTATTGTTGCAATCATGCTTTACGTAGGTGGGCTAAATAAAAAGTATATTTTACTGACAGCCGCAGCGTTGTTGGCAGCTGGTGTAATTTTTACACTAACATCACCACATCGCATGGAGCGCATTACAACTTTTGTTTCTGGAGCCTCAGATAGCGATGATTCTTCAGGCTATCATATAAACCAAGCGCTAATTGCAATAGGTAGTGGGGGAGTATCGGGCAAAGGGTTGGGGCGTAGTATACAGGCATTTGGATATCTGCCAGAAGCTGCCAACGACTCAATATTTGCCATAGTGGCAGAAAAATTTGGTTTTATCGGAACATCAGCAATATTGGTAATTTTTGGCGGGCTATTTTTTAGGCTGCTAAAAATCATGGATAATGTTACTATAGAATACAACAAACTAATAATCGCAGGCGTGTTTGGGTGGGTCTTTACGCATGCTGTGGTAAATGTTGGTGCGATGCTTGGACTATTGCCGCTAACAGGCGTAACATTGCCGTTCTTGAGCTTTGGAGGCACGAGCTTATTGTTTATAATGATGGCGTTGGGTTTAGCTTTTCAGGTTTCAAGATATACAGTGCATCAAACAACAGATGGGTCAAAAGGAGTAAAGAATGAAGATCGTAGCAGCGGGCGGGGGGTCAGGTGGGCACGTAACTCCCGTATTGGCCGTAATTAACGAGCTAACAAAACACGACCCAAAACTAAAGGCGTATTTTGTTACCGACAAAAATTTTGGTGCTCAGGCAGCGCAAATTATGAGCAAAGCTTCTGTGCCAGTGAAAACGAAGCAAATTTTTGCCGGTAAGTTTAGGCGCTATCACAAAATGTCGATATTGCGTCAAATTTTGGATATACAGACTGTTTTATTAAACCTTCGCGATCTATTTTATACGGCAATTGGTTTTGTGCAGAGTTTGATCTTGTTAGTTCGCGTTAAGCCGGATGTAGTTTTTACAAAAGGTGGTTTTGTGTGTATGCCAGTTGGACTTGCGGCAAACTTATTGCACATTCCTGTAGTGGTACACGACTCAGATGCTCACCCGGGTTTTACGAATCGTGTCATTGCAAAGCATGCAGCCAGTATCGCAACTGGTAGCCCAGTAGAAAATTACAACTATCCAAAAGGGCGAACCCACTATGTGGGCATACCTGTAAGTTCAAGTTTTCGTCCTGTATCCGACGCACAAAAGCAAAAGTTAAAAGCTGCCTTGGGCTTGCATAATACGAAAAAACCTTTAGTTGTAGTAACTGGCGGTGGCCTTGGTGCGCGTAATATCAACAGGTCAATGACTACGATTGCTTTACAGCTACTGCCAAGTGCCGCTGTTGTTCACATCACTGGTGATCTGGGCTACAAAGAGGTAGTTTTGCAAGCGCCAGAGGACATAGATTATATCATCAAGCCATTTATCTCTACAGGCATGGCGCCAGTGTTTGGTGCGGCAGATGTTGTAGTAACTCGCGCTGGAGCAACTACAATGCAGGAGTTGGCTGCAATGACAAAGCCTGTAATAATTATTCCAAACCCGCTATTAACTGGCGGTCACCAGCTTAAAAATGCGGCAGTTTACCAAAAAGACAAGGCGGCGATAGTAATAGACGAGGACAAGTTAGTCGTTAATCCGCTAATGCTGCTTAAGGCGATTCGCATGTTGATAGATAATCCCGATAAAGCTAAAATATTGGGCCAGCGTCTGCATTCGTTTGCCAAGCCAGATGCTGCAGTTGATACCGCTGCATTGATAGCCGAGGCCGCTGCAATACACAAACATCAGGAGGTTGCTAAATAGTAAAAATGGGGTGGTTCAAAAAAAACACAAACAAAAAGGAGTCTGGCCGACAGCCAAAGAAAATGTCTGTTGATCAAGCTGGCTATGTGTTTAGGCGAAGTCGCACTTTAACAGGTAGTACTTCTGCAAAAGTTAAGCCAACTGCTGCAAGTAGGTCTCAGCTAAAGACTCCAAGGCTAAAAGCTCACGAACTATATCAAGAACGAAAAAAAATATTGCGAGTATTAGGATTATTGGCTTTGGGGATGATGTTTATGGCATTTTTGATAGTTAACTACATAGCTGATTGCAAGATCAACTATATAGCCTTAACAGATGCTACTCCGAATATCTCTGAATACCAAAGCTCATTAAAAGAATATTTTGGCGAAAGACCAATAGAGCGCTTTGGCTTTTTGCTTGATACTGACCAAATAAATTATTACATGCAGCAAAAACACGGAGAAATCGAAAATTTTGAAGCTTATCGGCAATGGTATGGTGGCGATGTAGAATTTGAGGTTGAATTTAGGCAGCCCATATTAGTCTGGCAAGTGGATTCTCAAAAGTTTTATGTAGACGATCAAGGTGTAGCCTTTACTTACGACAACTTTAAACAGCCTTTGGTCTCTGTTGAGGATAAAAGTGGCATATCACCCGATTCGGGGAGCTCCGTAGCTTCACGGCGCTTTATACGCTTTTTGGGACAGCTTGTAGGCGCAGTAAATACCAACGACCAAGGCAAGGTAAAAGCAGTGATAATACCAACCTCAACTCGTGAAATTGATCTAACGCTTGAGGGTAGGGAATACCCAATAAAAACACATATCGATCGTGACCCGTTGCAGCAGGCAGAGGATATCTCTAATGCACTAAAATATTTTGATTCAAAAAACATTACGCCACAATACGTGGACGTAAGGGTTCTAAACAAAGCATTTTACAAATGAGCGCACTAGCGCTTCTCTACTAAAATGTTCGTTTTTTGTTCTTATATAACTAATTGTTTCTGCACATAAAAAATATATATAAAAAATACATATGCAAAAAGTCAAATAAAGTAGGGTAAGGTAGTAAAATGGCGGGGAGGCGTGAAAACACAAAAAAATATATAAAATAACAACAAAAATTAAAAAAGCAAATTACAATGCGTACCTGTGGATAAGTCAAATGGCTCTGCTGGTTTGAAGACGTGTGTTTTTTTATGTATTTACTTATGCATAACAGGCTTGCAGCTCTTAGGTCTCTCTATATATAAAAAATTATATTTCAACTGACCTGCCCCTCATTCTAAGCATATAAGACTAGTTTGTTCGGTGATCATCTGGTTACCAATCAACTATGTGCAATCTAGACAATGTCGTAAAAGATATATTGTGCGACATAAGATATCTAATGTTTTTTTGTGTGTATGTATATGTGTTTTGAGATATCTTTAGGCTTTTGCTGTGCTTGTCTCCTCTATTTTTGTGATCTTTGAATATCATGGGTTTTGGCTGTTCTTGTTTTGCCTGTTTTTGTGTTTTGGCTATTTTCTTATTTTTATAAAAATATCATTGTGCTATGCAGCAATGATAATTGATTATATTTATTTTAGAAACTGCAAGACGAGCATTGTTAAAATGTTCTATTTTTGTTCTAGATGTTCTTGTGTTCCGCTGTCTCATTTGTAGGCAGCTTAGGCGGCAGTCTCTTATTTTTTGCGCGCGTGTTATAAAATAAGTATCGCCCCGTCAGCTCTGCATGAGCATAACGGGGCGGGTCGGTCGCTTTGATTTAACTAATCAGTTCTACTGATCGGCCGATCTTGATATATGTGGCAAGGTCACCACTGCGAAAATTCTGATCTGGCCTAAGGTCTTCGCCGTTGTCTCTAATCGTCACAAGCTTAGAAATTGTCTGCATAGTTTTGAGGCCTTCGACGACGTCTCTTCTTGTTCTTGCAATAAAGACCCTTCTGTACGAAGAAAAGCCATTTGCGCGTTGCTGGGTGGTTCTGCCACCGCAAACGGTAAGTGAATCTTTGCCATAATCCATAATCATTGTGAAGGTGACTGCTGTCTGAGCGGTCTGTATCGTATCCCACTCCACTCTGTGTGGATGAAGCAGCCAGCTTGTTCTGTCAATGACAACAAAGCCATAAAGTCCAGTTACAATGAGCGAGCTTACGTTCTCGCACCTACCTTTTGGCGGATCACCTGCCAATACGATTTGCTTTTGGGTGATGGTCCTGTCTGAGTGGCCCATATCAGATCACCTCTTCTTCAGAAAATCTACCTCATGCTACCAAAAAAGTTTATCAAGCGCAACTTTATCGCTGTTTACTTTTGTAGCGTCTTGCAACTTCGCCAATTACAGCTAAAGTGATGCCAACGATGGCCATGACCAATACAACGTTTGTTGCAAGTGCAATATGTTGCTCGTTGCCAAACTTGGCCGATATTAAAACGCCAATTCCAGGTAGCGCAACAATGGCAGCAACTAGTAGGGTCCTAAGTTGCTTTCTCATGCTTACTCCCAAATGTGATTGGTGTTGAGATTAGCTTTTATATCATATCACATGTGTTTTTATCTAAGGCGAATGTCTGCTTCAAAACTATTGGGTGATTTGTGTTGAGAATTATTTGAATTGTTGTCGTTCCTATTGTTTTTATTTTTTCCACCTCGACGACGACGTTTTTTGTTTTCGCTGGTTTCGCTGTTACTTGGCTTGACCTCATCTTGATTATTGATGCGCTGAGGTTGTTCAGGGGGGCGTATGCTGGTTTTTTGTGGTGACGCTGATTTAAATTCGGCCCTCTCTTTATTTGGCCGCTCTGGGCCATTGTTGCCAAATGGTCTATTGTCGAATCTTTTAACAGGAGTTGCGCTAGCTGATATAGGGTGTTTTTTGGCAAGTGCTTGTGATTGCGGAGCTTGTTGCTGTGGTGGGGTAAACGCTTGGTTTTTCTCGCTAATCATATCTTCAACCTCATGACGCGTGCGGGCGTATTGACGGCGCGTATTTTCAACAATCTGAGGCGTAAAGTCGGTTTGCGCTGGTGGTAATGTTAAAGTCGTAGCCGAAAAAGCATTGGCTTTTTCACCTCTAATAACCATGCTAGCTATAAAGTGTCGGTTGTGCATTTGCAGAAGATCCTCTGGCATAAATTGTGGCGCAAAAGGCTTTGCTAAAATTGGCGCGTCGTCGGCACTAACTCTAAAGCTTATTGTGGTACCAACGTTGCCAAATACGGCTGCGCGCACGGTGTCTTGCATCTGTGACACGTACTGGTTTGCCACGGTTAGGTTTAGTCCGTACTTTCGGGCCTCAGACAAAATTGTTGCAAAAGAGTCTGTTGCAAAGTTTTGAAACTCGTCAACGTATAGGTAAAATGGACGGCGGTCGTCTAGGTTTGCAATGTCAGAGCGGCTCATGGCGGCAAGCTGAATTTTAATAACCAAAAAGGCGCCCAAAATGGCAGCGTTATCCTCGCCTACAAGGCCTTTGCTTAGGTTTACAATTAAAATCTTACCTTCGTCCATTAGCTGGCGAATGTTAAATGTGGACTTTGGTTGACCAATAATGTTACGAATAATCGGGTTGGCAGTAAAGGCTCCAACCTTGTTTAAAACAGGGGCAATAGCCTCGTTAGCAAACTTATCGTTCCAACTGCCAAATTCAATGTTCCAAAAGTTTAGCACAACTGTGTCTGTCACTCGTGATAAAACATCCTTGCGAAATTTTTTATCTGTTAACATTCTGGTAATATCAAGCATTGTTGAGTCGGGGTAATCCAAAAGCGCCAAAATGGTGTAGCGCAAAATATACTCCAAGCGAGGCCCCCAGCTGTCGCCAAACATACGTTTTAGCACGCCGATAATTTCAGAGCTAATGTTGTTTTTTAGGGCTGGATTGGTAACCTCCATTGGGTTAAATCCAACTGGAAACGCTGTATCAGACGGGTTAAAGTAAACCACGTCTTTAATTCGCGAAGCCGGAATGAACCGCATGTTGTTAATGGCAAAGTCGCCGTGTGGGTCAATAATTGCGTAGCCCTGGTTGTGAAAAACGTCAGAAAGAGCAAACAGCTCTAAAAGCCCAGATTTACCCGCTCCGGTCTGTCCAATAATGTATACATGACGGCCGCGGTCAGAGCGATAAAGTCCAAATTGCTGATTTACGCCTCTAAAGTTTGTAAGTCCAAAGGCGCTCACCTCGTTGTCGTGAACTGCCTCCCCTGTTATTACAGGAAGCTTCGCAGGAGGCTCGGCCGTTTTTGAGCTGGCCCAAACAATACTTGGAGTCTCGACATTTGTGTGTGGAAAGTGAAATAAGCTGGCAAGTTCTTCAATATTTAAAATGTATCCCCTGTCCACAAAAAAGCGCGCTCTGTACTGCGCTACGCCGTCTTCTGATGCGTCGATCCCCTTTTGCTTAAACCCGTTTAGGTTGGTTGAGTTAAACTGCTTAAATGTGCCGATAATAGCCTGCATGCGCAGCCTGGCGGTTGTTTGGTCGTTGCCAAGGTATGCAATGCGAATTTTAACCTGATAGCCAAGCTTATTGCTCTTCTTCTCTACTTCGCTAATGCGGCCTTTTGTTCTTTCGCTAAGCTCGGGTGCTTTTGAGGCATCTTTGCCTTCGGGTGGTTTGGTTAAAGCTCCAAGTGCCTGAAACAAATATTTAATGGTAGCGTTGCTGCTTTTGCCAGATTTAACCTTGGATATGTATGCACTAGATTTTTTGTGCCAATCATCGGCAATTGGACGCGCCAAGATCTGAATCCACATTTCTTCGTTGGATTCTTCTAGCTTTGCAAGAGTTGCAGTTATGCCAGCCAAAGGGTCAACTTCAAAACTCTGAAAGCTTTTAATTGGCAAAACTTCGTTATCGGTTAACGTCAGCTCGGTCACATGCTGTACGGGCTGTCCTGCACTTTGGGCGGCATAATCTTCGTCTGCTTCATGAATTTGTACGGTTGGATATTGAGCATAAATTTGGCCTTCTACAAAGTTACGTAAATGTTTTGGAACCCAAACGTAAAACTTGATTTGCTTGTTTATTGCGGCGATTTCAAAACTAATGTGCTCTTGTAGCCCACCCTGTGCGGCTAGTTCTTTTTTAGATCGCAATATACCGTGCAGGCTTGCAAACATATGTTCGGCAGCCAGTTCTTTTTTGTCGTTGGTGCGTGGAATTTCGAGGATCAACAAAGTGTGCTCCATATCAAGCAGGGTCTTTGCTCGCCTGTTGTTCCTGAAGGCTAAATATACAAGTACGACGACAATTGGTAGCCATATATACCACTTGCCAATTGCACCTAAAAGTAACGAGAATATTGAATCCATAGTTTTTATTATTGTCTCGCAAACTGCGCTTTAGCGCAAATGCTTACTTCTGTTTTGTAGTAGCGGGAGTATCAGCAATTGCGTATGTTGCCTTAGCCACTCGCTTAAAGTGCTGTTTGCCCTGCAAATTAAGCAGGATTGTAGTTTCTTTTACCTGACGGTGTTTAAGTACGCGTTTAACAATTTCGTCGCGATGCAGTGGGCCACCTTCTTTTTTAAGAATTTCGGTGATTATGTCTGCAACCGTACCTTTTTTAAAACCCCACTCTTTTAAGGCATAAATACCGCGGCCAATCAATACAAAACGGCTATCTTTGATTAGTTCGTTGTGAATAGCCTGAGTTGTAACGTCTTTTCGCTTAAAGTCAGAGCCTTTAATAGCCTTGGCGATTCCGTTAAAGTGCATTGGGCTGTTGTGCTGCTGTAAAATGACGTAAATTTTATCGCGAATATTTTTTGGATTGACGGTTGGCCATTTGCTTAGTCCCCATTTGTCTTTTAGGGTAGCCAAATCTTTACTTAGGCTGGCAAGTGCGCGAACGTGGTCGGGGTGGTCGTGTTCGCTTTTTTGGTGAAGGTCCTCTGTGCTAATAGGCTCGCCGTGTTTTTTAATACTGCCGACAATCTCATCAACAAAAGATTTAACCTTTTTTTCGTCGTGGTGCTCTTTAATGGCAATGCTGTGGTGGTATTGGTCGTTTTCTTCTATAACAACAATTCTGGGGGCTAGTTCGGCAACAAATGCAATGTGCGCTCGGTCGCGCTCTGTATTTTTAGGGGTAATTTGAGCAGTAAGGTCGCTTAGCTTAGCTACTCGACCAAGGTCGTACAGGTTTCGGACAAGAAGTTTTTCTAGTTTTTCTATGTGAGGTAAGTTGTCTTCGGCAGAGATTTTAAGGCGAATCATAATTGCCTTCTCTAGCTGACGTACTCGCTCGCGAGTAATGCCTAGCAGCTCTCCAATTTGCTCTAGTGTTTCTTTTCGTTCGTACAGGCCAAAGCGACGCGCAACTATTTCGCGTTCGCGTTCGCGTTCGATGGTTGATAATATTTCCTTGACCGCAGCATTTATATCTACTACTGCTAGTTCGGTTGTTTCGTTCATTTGTCTTCTTCCCATAGGTACTGTTACTATTATGAATTATATAACAAACTTAGCTTAATGTCAAAACACGCGCGTTGATCTACACTAATTATAGCATTAAATAGACTAAGATGGTAGTGTGTGTAGTGCTACTTTTTAATAATTTATTTATGTGACATAAAAAATGGCAAGGTTTCTCCTTCATAACTACGCCTACGCCCTGATGGCAGTAAGTATAGCAGAGTTTTGGAGAAACCTTGCCGAGCGGTGCATTGGTTCTTGACGTGCTTTAAAAATATTTAAAACAGAACGTCGCCGCAAAGCGCGTCCGTAAAGTTACCAAATTTTGCCCATACCGTTTATGGTATGAAGTTAAGTTTGCCTTTTGTAATCCTTTAAGTCAATAGTTGATGTATTTTTGTATATAAAGCTAAAAATCTTACACCGGAATGGTATAATTTGGCAGTTATCTGTCCTCTTCGTTTAGAACGGAGTTGTCATGAGCAATAAAAAATCTCCCCAAGAAGATATGACATTGCAGGAGTTTTGGTCGCTTGTATATGTTCTTCGTGATGCAATTACTGCCAATGATGGTCAGTTTGTAAGGTACTGGTTTGCCTGCTCAAGGCCCGACACTCCGCTTGCTGGAGTGTGCGGTAGTTATGCTACATCTACCGAAGCTGCGACATCTTATCCTCGTTGCTCTAAGCATGGCCCAATGCAGTGGATTGGAACAGAATTTGTGCTTTGTGGCAATAAAGTTCGCTCTGAGTGAAGAGCGCACACGGTCTGCGTAGATGATTATAAAATCTACGCAGACCGTTATTTAACTTACTCTTTCCAGTCAGCTTCTTTGTCGCTAAAGCTTTTATAAAAACTAAGGCCAAAAGATTTAAGATTTATGCCTGGGTTGGGTTTGACTTCTAGTAAAGCATAGCGTAGTGGATAATTTAACCCATTATCTTTGCCAGAGAATGCGACATCATAGTATTTGAGTTTTAGCTCATGTTCTGGGGGTGTTTCCTCAGCTTCTTTTTTTGCAGCCTCGTTTTCTTCGGTCGTTACCATAGGCTTGCCACCATCTTTCTGGTATTTCAACAGAGTGCGTCACCCTAGCACCTTTACAGGAAACGCATCCTCAATTTCTTGTATGGTGTAGTTGTCTAGTGATAAGTAATCTGCCTCAACAATAACGTACCATTTGTAGTAGTTGTGAAATAAATACAATTGGCGGTCGCCCTCTAAAACAACATCAACCGCCAACGGTATGCTGGCAAACTTTTCTTTAAGGTAGTGTTTGGTTATTTGGTAGTACACTATTTTGAGTTATTGATCGCATCTTGAGCAGCTGCTTTGGATGTTTTAGTCATGGTCATGATTTCAGCTCCTACGTCTGGATGAATAGTAGTTGCTTCAAAAAAGGCCTAAGGTCGCTTATTGCATTGCATGGTAGTTCGGTTTCGGTCTTGGTTGTGGCTTGATCTGCTAAGTCAAGAGTATTCTGAGCGAGTTGTATTAGTTGTGGTTTGCTGTTTTGGAACATAAGCTATAGCGTATTCTCTTCAAAACTGTGTAACTCAGATTTAAACGTGTCAATGTAATTTTGTGTTTCAGAAAGCGGTGATGTCTTCTTGCTTTTTAATTCGTGTAATTTAAAAGCGGCCGCCTCTCCAAGGTTAATTCCCATAGATTCTGAAACTCTTTGTGTAGCATCTCCGTAATAGCTTATGAGTAATGTGTAGGCTCCGATTTGCTCTATTAGTAATTCTATCTCATCGACGCGGGTTGCTTGCTCTAGTGTATTTAACAGTGATTTCCCTAATGAGACAATTAGCATGTCAATTAGTTTGCTTTTGTGTATTTGGTTGTGTTTTTCAGCACCGTATTTTTCTTGAAGTAGGTTTATTTTATCTAAGCTGCTTTGCGATAACGAGATCGTAGGCATAGCAGTGTCGATATATGCAACAAGCTCATCGACAATTCCGCCAATCTGATTTTTTGCATAGCCATTAGTTGTCTCGGCTAGTTGTGAAGTTTGATTTATTAAATTTTCAAGGATGCTTTCTACTTTTCTGCTCATTTTAATAATTTCCTTTGATTCTAAAATATCACAATACTTGAGGTTGAGCTAAGTTTACGTCCCAGCTCAAGACGTTGATGTTTTAGTGACCTGGCCCTGTATAGTATCCTCGGTCACCATTATCGTCTTCGATGCGACCACCTTCTTGTTTGGGGCCGTAGTGATTGTGTGACCTTCTGCGATCGAAATCGCGTCCGCTTGGTTGGCTATCGGCAATGATGGTGTGCCCTTGTCTTGTGCCCCATCCAGTCCGAGCTGTTACATCGTGGCCTTCAATAGTTCCGACGATACGTGAGCTCCAGCCGCCATCTTGCGCATCCGTAAAATTATGCGCTCCATGTTCTTTGTCTGGATTGCGCTTGTACGTGACTTTGCCATACTTGTCCATAACGTAGTGCCCGTGGCCTTGGCCGTCGGCACAAAACAAGCCGCCAAAGTAGATGTTTACAGAGCCATCGGGCTCGTCAGAGATTACTACGTCGTCCCAGTATTGGAGTGGAACCCCTGCTTGTTCGGCTAGAGCAGCTCCGCGCTTGCGTTCTTGGACGTATCTGCGTGCTTCCTCGAGTCTTTCCCTCGACGGAAGCTTCCCCGCCCCCCTCGGCGCTCCCACCCCACGCCTACAGTCAGAACACTGAGTTGGAGGTATCCACGGGCCAACCTTTTTGTAATAACTAATCACAAATAGCTTGGGTGAACGTATGCTACCTCCACAATCGCAGTAAGAAATGCATGCGCTAGCTTCTTCATCAATCCATTTGCGGCATCTAGGGCAGCTCTTAGGTGTAGACAGTCCTCTTGCTGTGAACCATTCTTTAGGAGCAGCATAAAACACAGACCCCATCCCATTAGGACAGCCAGCGCACTGGCAGTAGTAGGTTTCTTGGGGCCTTTCGTAGTTGGGCACGTAAAACACCTCTTTTGCTAGAAAGATGGGCAAGCTGCTCGGTTAAGCGACTCCATAGCAAAATACACCACGTTGCCAAAACGTGCAAGCTTAAGCTTTATGGGCTTTGTTTTGCGGTTTTACGCTGTTTTGCGTTTTGGAATGCGCCTTTTTGGCTTGTCTGGCGCTTCTGCAAGTAGTTTTTGGCATTCTTCAAGTGTTAACTTGGCTGGGTCGGTGTCTTTAGGGATTTTTACGTTCTTTTTGCCATCGGTTATGTAGGGGCCGTACATGCCTTTTAGTACTTTTACATCTGTGCCTTCAAAGATTTGTATGTTTCGGGCGGCTTTCTTTTTGGCGTCTTCGGCAATTAGCTCCTTGGCGGTTGGCAGATCAATTGTGTAGGGGTCGTGACCTTTTATAGACACGTACGAGCTGCCAATTTTTACATATGGTCCAAAACGACCAATGTTTGCCAAGATGTCGTTGCCTTGGTCGTCTTTGCCCAGGTTGCGCGGTAGCGTAAATAGCTCCATTGCTTCGGCAAAGGTTATTGTTTCTACTTTTTTGCCCGGAGGAATTGAGGCAAATTTTGGCTTTTCTTCGTCTTCGGCGTCGCCAATTTGTACCATTGGTCCAAAGCGTCCGTAGCGTGCAGACACTGGCTTACCTGTTTTGGGGTCTGTGCCAAGTGGTCGCGCTTGGGTTGCCTCTGCTCTGCTGATGTCTGCGGAGTTTTCGATTTTTTTGTGGAATGGCCCGTAAAATTTGGCTAGCATTTTTTGCCAGGCAAGTTTTCCTTCGGCGATGTTGTCAAATTCGGCTTCTACGTCTTTGGTAAAGTCGTAGTCTAAAATGTCGGCAAAGTTTTTGTATAAAAAGTCGGTTACTACGTTGCCTGTATCTGTTGGAATTAGCTTGTTTTTGTCTGGAGATGGCGTTTCGGCGGTTTGGCTGCGCTCTATTTTGCCTTTTTGCAGTTGCAAGCGCACTACTTCGCGTTCTTTAGCTTCTACGTCGGCTTTTTCTACATAGCCGCGGTCTTGAACGGTGCTAATGGTTGGCGCGTAGGTGCTTGGTCGGCCAATGCCCATTTCTTCTAGTTTTCTAACTAAAGTTGCTTCGGTGTAGCGTGCAGGAGGTCGCGAGAAGGTTTGCTCGGCCTGTGCTTGTTGCAAATCTAGGTTGTCACCAGTGTTAACGGGTGGCAAAATTCCTTCTTCGGCCGCTTTGGCTTTATCGGGTGCGTAAACTTTTAAAAATCCGTCAAATTGAATAATTTCGCCTTTAGCCTCAAAAATCTCTTTTGACTTGCTTGGGGTGATTGTAATTGTGGTTTTTTCTAGCTTGGCTGGCGCCATCTGAGAGGCAACTGTACGTCGCCAAATTAGGTTGTAAAGCTTTTTTTGCTGGGCGTCTGCGCCGGCTTCGGTGTTTTTTACCTCTGTAGGACGTATGGCTTCGTGAGCTTCTTGCGCGCCAGCACTTTTGGTTTTAAAGGCGCGAGACGCGTGATAATCTTGGCCGTATTCTGTCTTAATAAAATCGGACATGGCGTTAATTGCCAATGGGCTTAGATTAAGCGAGTCGGTACGCATGTAGGTGATGTCACCGTTTTCGTACAATCTTTGCGCCAGCATCATGGTTTGCTTTGGGCTAAAACCAAGCTTGCGTGATGCCTCCTGTTGAAGTGTGCTTGTAGTAAACGGTGCGCTTGGGCTGCGTGTTCCGGGCGTTTTTTTGATGTCGGTAATAGCAAATTCGCTGTCAATTAGAGCCTGCAAAAAGTCATTTGCCTCATTTTCGGTGGCAAATTTGGTTGGGCATTCTGCTTTAAGCTCGGTGCCGTCTTTTAGCTTAAAGATGGCGGTAACTTTAAATGCGCTTTGCGATTCAAACTTCCCTATTTCGCGCTCGCGCTCTACAATTAGGCGCACTGCAACAGATTGAACGCGCCCCGCGCTTAAGCCTGGGCGAACCTTTTTCCATAAAACTGGGCTTAGTTCGTAGCCTACAATGCGGTCTAGTACTCGCCTAGCTTGCTGAGCATCTACAAGGGCGAGGTCGATGTTGCGTGGGTTTTTAACTGCGTTCTCTATTGCGGGTTTAGTGATTTCGTGAAAAACAATTCGCTTTGTTTTTTTAGGGTTTAATTTTAGGGCCTCGGCTAAATGCCAGGCAATTGCCTCTCCTTCGCGGTCTTCATCGCTTGCTAGCCAGACTGTTTCGGCGTCTTTGGCGATTTTTTTAAGTTCGCTTACAACCTTTTTTTTATCAGAGCTAACTTCGTAAATTGGCTCAAAGTTATCTTCTATGTTGATGCTCATGCCTTTTTTTGGCAAATCTCGAATATGACCAAAACTGCTTTTTACAGTAAAATCATGGCCTAAATACTTGGCTATGGTCTTTGCTTTTGCTGGGGACTCTACGATTACTAGGTTTTTGCTCATTTGTTCCTACGATCGATTTTTTTAAATGCTTCGGTGATTTATCTTAAGCGAAAATGTACTATTTTTGCAAGACCTTTTTGCTAAAATTTGATAAATTTTAAATCTATTCTACAATATATCGAAGGCAAATCAATACCCGCTAGCGAGTTTTTGGAGGAAAAATGTTTTCGCCTTTACAACTTAAGCTTAATCAGCAGGTAGCTCATGCAAGACTGCGAGGTCTAGATGTTTGTGCTACATTTAATGATGACGACGTGGTAAAAGTGATTGAATATGTGCAAAAACATCATCCACGTATTACTACAAATACAGATTGGATAAAAGCGCGGGCTGTTGAACTGTGCAATTTGCGTAGACTTCGCGATGCCAATACATGGTTGCCTACTGTTGGAATGCTTGAGTGTCAAGATATTTTGCGCACCGAAGGCTTTTATGTGCCTCCAGGGCAGCGAATTTCGATTAACACTCCGCAAGATCTACCCCAAGGCAATGCACTGGTGCCAGTTATTTTTCCGCAAGGTTGGATTTTGCAGCCAATTTTTGACTGGCCCAGCAAAGCGCCTTATGCCACTAGGGCGATCTTGGGTGATCCTGGCTGGAATGCAAGAATGATTGTTGATTATGCTTTTTTGTCTGCAGAAAGCATCAGGGCTAGTATTGCGGCTATTTGCAAGAAATAGTTATTGTTGTAGAATGTGCTAAGGTTTCTATCGTTAGGGAGGTATAATGTCTACGCTGTTGGATGCCAGACTTGCTCGTAAGGTTGCAGATGCTAGGTTAAGGGGGCTTCATGTCGACCCCCAAGATACCGACCGCGACGTGACTGACCTTGCCGTTGATTATGCGCGTGCGCAAGGTCGTCTTGTAGTTAAAGAATATACTCGTACGGCCATTGTGCGCATTAAAATTGAGCGTCTTTGTATGGCTGAGGCTTGGTTGCCCTTTGATGGATCTGTCGCGAATCAGCTTCGTCAGCTAGGGATTCACTTGTCAAAAGAATGGAACATGGCAGACTATAACGGCGAGGCATTTTTGCCAGCTTTGCTGCCCAGGGGTTGGAGTCTTCGCCTTGCGGTTGGTAGGGAGGGTCCCTATCTCTTAGCTAACAGGATGCAGATTCTTGACCATAGAAACCAAATTGCCTTGGCGGCGATCAGTGTTTTTAGCGGTTATCCGCAGAGCAATACATTTACTTGTGAGTATAGACGGCAAGCATAAGTGTAAAGGCCACCAGGTAAAACTGGTGGCCAATTATTTATTTTAATACCCACTGATTGGCTCCAAGTGCGCGAACCTTGCCTTCTATCTCTAGTAAAGTTATTGTTTGGCTAAAATCTGCGGCAGACAATTTACTGTTTTGGTGTATTTCGTTGCCGTCTCGCATGCCTTGTTGTATCAGTTTTATTATTATTGCTTCTTCAGGCGTTTGCGGCAGTAAAAGTTCTGTTTGCGTGGGTTGTTGGGTGATTCCTAGCTCTTCTAGCACGTCTTGAGCGTCTGTAGCGACTTTTGCGCCTTGCTTTAGTAATTTGTTGCACCCTGAGCTTGCGGGGCTTGTAGCGTTGCCAGGAACTGCCATAACCGATTTGCCTTGTTCTAGGGCGAATGCAGCCGTAGCAAGCGTGCCACTGCGGGAGGCTGCCTCTGTTATTAAAATCCCATCACTTAAGGCCGAAACTATTCGGTTTCGGGCTAAAAAGTTGCCTTTATGTATATAATCTTCTGGAGAATACTCTGTTATTAGTGCTCCACCCTGCTGTATTATACGCTTTGCAAGCTCGTGGTGCGTTTTGGGATGAATATTCGCCAGGCTAGTTGGTAAAACTGCAATTGTTATACCTCCGGCGTCTAGCGCTGCTTTATGGGCAACGCCGTCCACCCCTAATGCAAGGCCGCTGACTACCACTATTCCTCTACTTGCAAGTTCGTAGCTTAGTTTGTAGGTCATTTCTTGGCCATAAGGGGTCGGCTTACGTGTTCCTACTATCGCAACAGAGGTGGCTGGGGATTCGGGTAGCTTGCCTATATACCATAAGCTTTTTATTGGTTTGGCAAGACATTGATTGATGATCTGTAAATATTTTATCTCATCTGGAGAAATTTTACATATTTTTGACATTTTTACAAAAAAACCTATTGACACTGTGGCTCCAGCGTGTTATTTTAATACACAGTGAGTTACAAAGTTAACTCAACGCACCTTATACCCCCAAATTCTAACATTAGTTAGGTTGCATGCAACGTGCGTTTTAAAGTTTCTACCCTCCACTTTAATTCGCGACTGGCTTTTAAACAAAAGCCTAATATGCGTTGCCTGCAAACTAACCCCTTTAACCGGCGGACCTCTTAAGATTGTGAGGTGGGTCACGCTAATGCCCAAATTAGGGTGGGTTGAAGGGTGAAACAGCGCCAGGAAAAGCCCACCCTTTCCTGGCGCTTTTTTATTTGTGAAAAACTATCCCGTTCAGCATATGTTTCGTGCTGATTAGGATAGAGTATTGTTGGTCTAGTTTGGTGTATTTCTGGAATTATGGGATTTTTTGTTTGACTGCAAATCCTTTTGAGATGTTTGACAATATTATGTAAATTGCATAAACTCTCAGTTACTGTGGTCACAAGCTGCATGTAGTTTTTTGTAAATGGCACAATGGGCGACCCTCATGTGTGGTCACGGACTCGCATGCATACCTGGCGGACGTAAATGTAACTACATCTCAAGAGTTGGATGCAGATGTTGCGCCTGGCGGACTAGAAGCAGCTAATAATAAGTCAAAGGTTAGGGGTTGGATCGGCAGTGCAATCGGTGCAGTTTGGGGTTGGTTTACCTCTGACGAAGAAGATATTTTTGAGCGTCTAGGGAATGTCGCTGTTGGATGTATCTAATTTGTTTGGTCGCTGGTTGCGTATAAGTAATTGGCCAGATGATTTGCAATTTAATCATCTGGCCATATTGTTTTGATAAAGCCCCAGCCAATGTTGTTGACTGGGGCAAAAAGCTTGTGCGGTGTTTGAGGCTTTTGTTTGACTAGTCACAAAATGTTGTGCCGCACCATGTGCAGACTGTTGGGCCTTCGCAGACCCCGTTGGGGTGGTATGTTCCCCCGTAAATGTGCCTGCCGTCTACGGTGGCTACCTCGTATCCATGGTCGTACGTGTATGTCGCGCCGCTAAAGTATTGGTCGTCTGGGAACCTTATTCCGTCAAAAATTGCCGCTAACCTTTGGGCAATGTCTACGGTGTACTCACCGTCCCAGTCGATTCTATCAGCCGAAGTTACTGGCTTGCTTTGATAGACGCCATCTCTGGCCTCTACCTTTAGGCGGTTGTCAACGTATATAACAGAGACGACACCGTCGCGATCCATAGGCGCGCTGGGCAGAGCCTGTTTGGCCGCGGCAACGAACTGGACATTAGTCAGCATTGCAGCTCTCCTTTGTAAGGCAAAGAATGACAAAGTAATTATATATCAATTTTAGCAGTTGTCAATATGCAGGGTGTCATCAAACCTTAACGCTGTCGTGCGCAAAGTTTTTACTATCGTTAATAAAATCGTCTACAAATTTGAATGCTGCAAGCTCAAGGGCTCTAAAGCGTTTTTGTTCGTCCTCGGTAAAATGGTTTAAAACAAATTGGTCGGCCGGTTTTTGATCGCTGTGGTCGTTGGCTATGCCAACGCGGATGCGTAAAAAGTCCTGGCCAATATGCGCAATTAGGCTCTTTATTCCGTTATTGCCAGCGCTGCTGCCCCCTACCCTGGTGCGTATGGTGCCAAAAGGCAGTGCTAGCTCGTCGTGGATGGCTAAAACGTTGTCGCTTTCTATTTTATAAAAATCACAAATAGCGCGTGCGGCCTCTCCAGATAAATTGTAGTATGTGGTTGGCTTTGCAAGAATTGCTTTTTGACCAAAGGAGCTAATCTCCGCAACTACAGATTTGAACTTGGTTTTTGTTTGCCAGCTGGCTTTGTGGTGGTCTGCAAGGTCATCTAAAATTTTAAAGCCTGTGTTGTGGCGCGTGTCGTTATATTTGGCGTCTAGGTTGCCAAGTCCAATTATTAGTTTGGTTTTATTCTCGCTCATCTTGTTCTTGTTCGCGTTTTTTGCGCTCTACTTTTTCGTCGCGGTAACTAAACATTATTGGCGTGCCAATGAAATCGTATGATTCGCGCAATTCTCTTTCGAGGTAGCGCTTGTATCCCCAGTGAAGATAGCGCAGGTCGCTTCCAAATAACACCAACCAAGGTGGCGCAATATCTGTTTGTACAAGGTACCGCAATTTTGGATGTGCGTTGCGTAGCCCTGCTGGTGGATGTTTTGCAATGCAGCGCTGCAAAATCTTGTTTAGTTCGCTTGTTTTTAGTTGTTGATGTCTGCGTTGATCAATTTCTAGTGCAAGGTCAAATATTTTTGTAACATTTTGACCTGTGACGGAGCTGGTAAAAATTAGCGGAGCCCAAGGCGTAAACTGAAAGTTTTTGGCAATTTTTGGGGCAAGGTCGTCGCGTGTAAATGAGTCTTTATCAATAACGCTATCCCATTTGCTTACAACCAAAATCAAGCCTTTGCCGGCCTCTTTAATAATTCCTGCTAGTTTTTGGTCTAGAGCAACGTTAAGCTCGTTGACGTCCATTACTAATAAGCAGATGTCAGCTTGTTCTATGGCTTGTAGGCTGCGCAAAACGCTAAATTTTTCTATTCCGCGTTCTATTTTGCCTGATCGGCGAATGCCGGCGGTGTCTAAAAGTTCGATGTCGCGTTGGTGATATCTTACGCGTATGTGGCCAACATCTCTGGTGGTGCCTGCAACGTTAGAAACAATCGCCTGCTGCTTGTTGCCCAGAGTGTTGAACAGATGTGATTTGCCAACATTTGGGCGGCCAATAAGGGCTATGCGCAGGGTGCTGTCGTCTTCTGCGTCGCGGCGTGGTGGAATTGACTGAGTAATTTGGTCTAAAAGTTTGTAAACGCCCGTGCCGTGCTCGGCCGAGGTGCGAATAATGTCTTTTATGCCCAGGCGCAAAAATTCTTCGTTTGGCAAAGCGCCGCCTTTATCGCATTTGTTTACAACAAGTATGGTTGGCTTTTTGGATTTTAAGGCCTTTTTGGCTACAATTCGGTCTTCGTCACTAACATAGGCGGTTGACTCGACCATTACAATTATTAGGTCGGCGGCTTCGGTGGCCTCTGTTATTTGCTCTTGAATAGTTGCTTCAAACTCGTCTTCGGCGGCTTTTAGGCCAGCAGTGTCTACTAGCCAAAAAGTATGGTCTTTGTGGGTAACCTTGCCCAGTACAGAGTCTCGTGTTGTTCCGGCTTCGCGCGCAACAATAGCCTGCTGTTCTCCGGTTATGCGGTTAAACAGGCTTGATTTGCCGACGTTTGCTCGGCCAACTATAGCAATGGTTGGTAGCTGTTTAGACATACTTATGTAATTATAACAGATATAGTGTGGCCCTCGGAAAAAACCGAGGGCCAGTGTTCATTTTTTGCTACGGCCTAATAATGTCTGCAAGTGCCGAGCGAATCTGGCAGATCGCGTCGTCTCCATGCAGAGCAATGACCCTACCCGCAATCCTGGTGCGGTCACTAAGCGGAACCGCCTCAAGGAATTGCTGGTAGGTAAACCCCTGCTTGGGGTCAAGGTCGTACTGGGCAAGAATGGCGAAGACGACAGGGTCGTCGCTTTCTACGATTCCCCTGACTGTGTCGGCGTCAATCTGAGACTTTAGTGCGCCTGCCACGCTGCGAAGCGTTTCTGCCTGCTGCGAAGTAATAAACTTCCTGTAGGTTGTTCCAGCGGCGACACCAAGCACTAGCGCTGCAATGACGGTGCGCTTACTCATGGGTTGGTCTCCTTTGGGTAGCGAACGTACGAACAAATAAGATTCTACGTTACAATAGAGGTTTTTGCAAGCGCGGCAATTGCTTTGCTTGTGCTCTAAGCCTTAAATATAGAGCCTGCCTAGCTTTGCTGCTGCTGGTTGGAGTCTGACTTTGGGAGGTTTGCAAATGCTGCTTCTAGTCCACCGACTAGTTCGCTAGCAGCTTGGGCTGCAATTTTGAGGGCAATTTGGTTTCTTGTCTCCAGAGGAACTCTCTGCTGGTACTCCTCGTAGGTGAACCCTTGTCTGGGATAGAGGCCATATCGAGCAAGTGTAAGAAGGACTTCTGGGTCATTAGTCTTCAATAGTGCTTCAGTAGTCTGCGCAGACATGTTTTTGCCCTTCTGTAAGCAATTAGCCAGCTATGCTATTGTATAATAATACGCTATTTTTACAAGTGCGGTTTACTAATTTCTGTCATTTTTTTACCGTCGAGTAAATCTAAGCTAAGATTGCCTAGTCTTGTGCGGCGCAATTTGGTGACGCTATATCCAAGTGCTGCAAAGGTGCGTCTAATTTGGCGATTCCGCCCTTCGTGCATTTGCACTAGCCATTTTTTGTCGTTGCCGTCTTGCTGGCGTTCTAAGATCAACTTGCTTGGTCCGTCGGGCAAATTTATACCGTAGTCGCTAATCATCTGTCTGTGTAGCGGTGCTAATGGTTTATTAAGCTGAACTTGATAATACTTTTGCTTGCCAAAGCTGGGGTGTATAAATTTGTGCGAGGTGTCGCCGTCGTTTGTGAGTAAAAGCAGCCCGGAAGAGTCCTTATCTAACCGTCCAACTGGCTTTAAATGCTGGTACTTTTTGGGTAAAAGCGAAAATATTGTTGGTGCGTCTCCCTGCTGCTTTCTGCTGCAAACATAGCCAATTGGCTTGTCTAATAGTAGGTACACAAAATTTGCCTCAGAGCTAAAAGCTAGGCTTTTACCGTTTACGCAAATTTTATCTTTGGCTGGGTCTATTTGCGCGCCAAGAACTGGTACTTTGCCGTTTATAGTAACCTTCCCCTCTTGTATTAAGGTGTCGGCTTGTCTTCGGCCAACAAAAAGCTGGCTAGCAATAAATTTATTAAGCCTTGTGTTATGCTGCATCTACCTTATTACCGGAGGAGGTGTTGGTGGTCCTGTAGGAGCTGAAGCCTGGGGTTGGTTTGTGACATTTCCACTGGTGTCTATCTGTATAGTTGGCGAAGTTTGCTGAGGCTGCTGATTTGAAAACTGCTGAATTTGGTTGTTTACTGTAGCTTGCTCTTGTTGTGTTGTTGGTGCGTTAATTTGCGCCTCTGGGTTTAGTCCTGCTTCGCGTGCAAGCTCACGGTCAAGCAACTCGTTGATATTTACGCGTGATGCGTTTGGATCGCTAAGTGGTTGGATGACCTTATTCTTTACAACCGAGCCAGGAGTCGAGGGCTGTGTTATTGGTTTTGGAACATGCGGTTGTTGCTGTGCAACCGAGTGATATGGCTGTGCAGTTGTGGCCGATGCGGGTGGTGTATAAGGAGTTGTTGCCATTGACCGTTGAGCAGGTGGCTGTATAGGAGATATTGTTGGTGTCACTGGCGTCTGCTGCTGCGTTGCTGGTGCAACTTGGGTTTGTGCTGGAGCTGCTGTCCTTGCGGTGGCAGGTGTGATTGGTTGTGCTGGTGTGCCTTGTTGAGTTGTTGGCGCTGCTGCTGTGGGTTGACTTGCTGCTGCATTGTCTCCTAAGACTTCGTGTACGGCTCTAACTACGTCTTCGATTCCTACCTGGGATTTAACCAGATAGCGATCTGCGCCAAGTTGGTCGCCTCTGTTGCGCTGCTCTTCTGAACCAAGCGCGGTCATAACTATAACTTTAATGTTTCGGGTTTCGGTTGTAGAACGAAGAATATCGAGCATATCAAAACCACTAATTTTTGGCATCATAAGATCGGTTACAATTAACGCTGGTCGCTCTTTGATGGCCATAGCTAATGCTTCTTCTCCATCGCCAGCGGACACGATGTCGTAACCCTCTGCTAATAATCTAACGCCGTAAATTTCGCGTAGACTTTTATCATCTTCAACAAGCATAATCTTGGTCATATTGTTTTTATTGTAGAATTATTTTAAGCAAAAAGCTATAGTATGCGTTTTGTTTTGTAATTATAAGTCTAGCTATATATGATTTGCGACCTCACAGTACCGAAAAAAACGATACCGTGAGGTCGCTGCAGTTGCGGTAAAGTCTACTACTCGTCCTTCATATCAGGTTTGAAAATGGGGGTTTCAGCGAGGTACCTGCTGCGCTCTCCGAGTTCGAAGTGAATACAAGACGGCGAGTTAAACTTATAACAGCCGCTCTTGGTACCGCTCTGACTGATTGGATTGCGATTTCCCCATGCGTGCTGGATAAGTCTCAGAACAACAGGGTCAGTATGAGCAATGTGAAAACCGCACTCCCAAGTTTTGCCTTCGTTTGTACTCTCCCATACCGTCATGATATCTTCGGGCAAAACCGTCCAACCGGGGTTTAGGTGAATGCTGGTGAGCTGGTTGTGGATGCGCAGGTATTCTGCGAACTGCTGATCCGTTGGGATGGTCGGATCGCCAGCCTGTGCTAGGCGGCGCATCAGGTAGTCGCGTTGGTGTCCCTTGCGATAGGTGCCGTTTTGAACAGCCTTGGTGGTCTCGATGCCTGAATGCCTAAACCTGTAAAAGATGGCGCCTCTGAAGAGTCCTTCAAGCGGCAAATGCAGGAACGGCTCATTGCTGCGACCGCCTTCGCTGTTAACGTTATAGCAGTCGCAAACCTCTCCACCAATGCTCATGTAAGCCCGGTTTACGTTGCCCCACGCAGCAATGACATCTTCGTGCAGCTCTGTAGGGGCAAAGATGTGAAGCCCAGACTGACCACCCTCGAACACATACTCCATCTTCGTGGTTTTGTGCTCGGGAGCCGTTGGCCCTAGGTAGACATGGAACCAGTGCGCGATATCGTCTATGATGGCCTTAACGTCAGGGTTGCCGGCTTCGGACTTGCCAAAGGTGGTGGTCACAATGTTTCCTTTGCGAATAGAGGTCGTAAATTTTACCATTACTTACTATAACTTAATGTACAATAGTGTCAATAATTTTTTTGTACTTTATGTTCGTGAGGCTCTTGCGCGGGACGAGGCACTATCAGTTCTTGTGGCTCGTGCTGTTTAGAGTTTGTGTTGCATTCCTGTTGTGCATTATTGCGGCAAGGACGCTTTTAATTTTATCTAATTGCTGGCGGGGTGGTGTTGGTTATTGGTTTTGGTATTTCGACTTTTGTGCCAGGTGTTGGAGTGGAGCTTTGGCTTGCTGCTTGAGCTTGAGCTTGTTGTTCGAGCTCGGCGGCACGCTCGTGACTGATTCGCGGAATTTGTACATAAAATGTTGAGCCTTTGCCGAGCGCGCTTTCTACCCAAACGTGGCCATTGTTGGCCTCTGCGAGGCGGCGACAAATGTAAAGTCCAAGTCCTGTTCCTCCAATTTCGCGAGTGTCACTATTGTCTATGCGGTAAAACTTTTGAAACATATGTGAGATGTCTTCTGGCGGTATTCCAATGCCCGTGTCCGAAACGCTAATAGTTATGTTATTTTGATTGCCTTTTACGTCTACAATTACATTGCCCTCTTTTGTGTATTTGATGGCGTTGTCTACTAAGTTGTTGGCGATTTCTCGCAGGTGGCCGGAGTCAACGTAAGAGTAATACATCGGCGAAAGATTCTTTGTGCTTCCGTCTTCGGTCTGCTGTAATCCCCCACCTGGTTTAAATTGCAAAAACAGTCCTTTGTCTTGTGCTTTTTTTGTTAGGCTTTCAGTTAGCTCGCGCATAAAACTGGTAATATCCACTACCGTTGGGTGTGGTATTAAACGATTGTCTTCTGCGCGGGATACTGTTAATAGATCTTGGAATAATGTTCCTAAATGTTTGGTTGAGTCGTGTGCTTTTTCTAGAAAGGTTCGTGCCTTGTCGTCTATGGTGGCGGTTTGCGGGTTCATGGCGAGGCCAAGGTAGCCTTCTATGGCCGCGACGGGCGTGCGCATTTCGTGGCTGGCAGTGCTGATAAACTCTGCTTTTTGGCGCTCTTCTTCTTTTTCTCTGGTGATGTCTCTAAATACGATAATTGCGCCAGTTGCTTTTTCGGCATTGCCAACCGGCGAGACTACAAGCGAAACTAAAAGTTTTTTGCCAGACATTGTGGTCAGGCTTAGGTCGTTATTTGCCAAGGGTTTGTTGGACATTAAAACTTGGTGTATCGGAGATGTTTCGGGTATCAGTTCTTTATTGCTGCGATCTGTTAATTTTAAGACCGAGCGGTAATCTAATCCTATTGCATCCTGCTTGGTCCAGCCGATTATCTTTTGAGCTGCAGGGTTTATAAGTTGAATTGTACCTTGTGGGTCAATTGCAATAACTCCTTCGGCAATGGCATTAATCACAATCTCGGACTTGTTGGCCACTTGTGATAGTTGCTGGGTTAGAGCATTCAGCGCTTGTCTTTTGTTTTTTTCTTGTTTGCGGTTATACCAAATTATGCCACTAACAATTATTGGAGCTTCTACTGAGAGTATGTATAAAAACAGATTGTCTAATGTGACTTTGTCTTGCACGATAAAAAGATTTAGGAACAGTGCAATATTTGTTATCAAAAACAGCCCGCGCAAAAAGACTCTGCCAAAAAGTCCGGCAAGTAAGATGGTTAACATCCAAACTATTAAGTATGGAGATTGAAACACGCCCGTTAACGCGACTAACAAGGTTATTGAACCAAGAAGTAATGCGTAGTTTGCAAATGCAATCCAGTACTGATTGTTTTTTGGCGTAAGTATGTAAGAAATAAAACTTACGATTACAGCTGCTCCGGACAAGATGGCTACTGGCAGTGGTATAAGTAGTTCGCTAGTTGTGCCTTCTTGCAAAAAGAAGTTTCCAGCAACAAATATACTAACGACTGCTAAGCATATTAGCAGTGCGACTTCGCATATTCGTTTGTACCAAAACGGCGATATAGTTTTGGTTGTCGTAGCCTTGCCCTCCCTTAAGCGCTAAGAAAAAAGATAATAATCTACCTGTTATTATGCTGGTTAGCGTATGGGTAGTCAATGGCTGTGTGGCTAGAGATTTGCGACTATCTCTTGTGCAAAGTTGTAATGCCCGATGCAGCGTTCTTGATAATTTTGCCTGGCAATGACCGAGCTGTTAAATAATGCTTTTAGTTCTGCCTGAACGGTTTGTTTCATGCTTTCCGTTGGCTGTTCTTGATATTGAACTAAAAGACGACGCATAAAGCCCGTGTTTACCCAGTGGTCGCGCAATACGGGTTTGGATTTTACTGTGCCAACCCAAGATGATATTTTGTTTTTGCCGTACAGTAAAGCACGTAATGTGCGCCTGTTGCCGTCAAGCAGAGTTAGTTTGCCGTCTATCTCGCGACGTACGATAATTGGATATTGGTCACGTCCAACGGTTGTATCGCTAGATTTTTCGTCTGAGATTTGCTTGTTTATGGCAAGCTGCTGCATGTTTTGCAGGATTTTTTGGTTTACAAATTCGTAGCTGTAAGGTGGCTGTCCATGCTGGTCAAGGTTTCCAACGGCAGCTACAAGATTTAGGCTGTGTGGATCTAGCTCCTCTAACTCCCAGCTAATATTGGCGGAGGTTATGTACGGCACAATGTCTTTAAACTTTAGGCTTAGCATCATACCGTCAATGTAGTTCCAGAAGTCAGAAACAGGTGCAAGTTCGTAGCCTGATCCGTAAAGCCAACATAAGATATTATCGGACATTTGTTCAAAATCAGTAGGCTTAAGGCTAGGAAAGAGCTTAAGGTACTCTTTTAAGGCAATTTCTCGTGCAATTTCTATTCTGATTGGGTCAAATATGTGGCTGGGGTAATGTGCGCGAACGTCGGTGGGTATTCGTGATATAACTGTGGTAATTCTACCTTTGTTAAAAGTAAAGTTTGATTGAGCTTGTTGTGTCATAAGTTAATTATACTCAATGCAAGTAATTAAGTAGCCCCAGATTGAACATCTGGGGCAAAAGATCATCGCAGCAACTCGCTAAGTATGTGCGCTAGATTAGCGCACTGTTCTTGTTGACATCTTGCAATTTCGCTTAGCCGACCTTGACGGTAGTTGTCTTTATTGCTTTTTGACGGCCAAAGCGCACTTCGAACAACAATAACCTTCTTGGTAAATTCTGCAGATCCGACAATTGGATCTTCATTGCTTGTTGTAATCCAAAAGTCACCAAGATAATGCATAGAGGTTACTCCGACAAGTCCTGCTCGTAAATTGTGGTAAGCTCGAGCTCTGTTAGATAAATTTGCTATATCTGCTAGCTCGCCCAAAACTGCGATAATGTCAGACCCATAAATTCGTCTGCTAGCATTGACTTGTGAAAAAACAGCTGGCACTGCGGGATGTGTGCAATTTTGCGGATATGTATCAATCGTTCTAAAATCTGCTGCCGTATTGCCACGCCACGCGCGCGGTCTAATAAGCGTCCCGTTGGGCAAAATAATTGTGTTGTGAACATTTTTGTGTTTTGCTGCTGCATTTACTGTCACGTATCTAATGCCTTCGTAGCTAAATGATACGAGTGGCGACATGGTTCACTCTTTTCTGTGTGCGAAACGTTTAGAACTGCAAAATTATATCAAAATAATTTCTATATCTCAATCTTTTACGTTGCCCACCCTGCTTTAGGCGGGATGGGCAACGTACTTGCTAGAATTTATCTTTGGCTGCAGAAATAATTGCAAAGTGGCCGGGTGCGACCGATGGAAGGTCGTTGACGTTGTGCCAGGCAATTGCAATGATCTCCTCAGGTTTAGTTGGTTCGGTCTTGGGGTCAGTGGTAACCCAGAAGCCTAAAAAGACGTCATCATGAAATTGATTGTCATTGTATCCAACAAACTCTGCCCTCCTTCCGACTAGTCCAGTACAGGCCTTTGTAGCGTGGATAGCGGCTGTAGTAGCTATGTTGTTTTGCCGCAGCGTAAAGTCTGGCAACTGCCAGGGTAGCTGCGCCCGCTTACGGACAAGAAGGACACTTTGTCCTCTTCCAATAATCGCCAGCACAGTGGTTCGACGAAACGTGCTGCTTTTGGGCGATTCTTGGGGCGAGTAGAATGCCATGAGCAGCAGTATATCAAGACTTTTTTTATTGTCCAGTATTCTTTTAAAAAATGTATTTGACAAAATCGCTGCATGTTTGATGATGTGTGTTGACTCGTTGAGTAGCCTGATCTGAGCCGTGCACTTTTTGCCTGCCTATTGATCGTTTTTGTGGTCGGCAGGGAGGGTTTAAGTTGTTGTAAAAAATAAAAAAATGTTGTATTATTATTTACGTTTGCCGTTTGGCATTGCACCTGTTGTTTTTGTAAAGGAGCTAAAATGGCCCGTCGTCGAATTCAAAATGCCGCGCTTAATATTGATGGTCTAAGCGATTTTTGTCATCCGCGCATTCATGCTCTTGGGCATAGAGGTTCGCGGCTGGTTTATTGGGCTGACCCCAACAAGGTTCAGTGGGCTGTAGACAAAAATACTGGCTTGCGAATGTTTGCCATTGAGGATGTTTTTAAAGACCGGCAATCAGTTTTGATCGGCTGTGGTATCCCAAATGTTTACACCTGCGTTTACGATGATGGGCATGGCGGCCATCGCACTGGCTGGCGCAAAATGGCTGCATATATGTGCTGCCGCAAAGAGGCGCAAGATGTAGCTGCGGTCAACAATCGCATTCAAGGTGGTGTAATTTTTGAGCTTCGCGGACTGTCAAATGAGGTTCGTAGTTTAATTTTGCACAACATTCAGCAGTTCTCTGGCCGTACTGGCGCAAGTTGCGCAAGTCAAAACATGCAAATGCTTGCAGCGTCAGGTTTTACCTTGGGCAATGGACGATCACTTAACAAGATTGTTCGACCTTCGCGAATGGCCAGTTTGATCTGGAGATATGGACTAAGTCATAGTGGTCAGCCAATTGAGTTTCGTATTGTAATTACTGGCAGTCTTGGTGTTGGCGACCATTTTGAAAGTGTTTGGTTTAAAGAGCTCTTTACTGCTTATCGCCTTGCTGGAAAAAGCTGTCGCGCAAATCATCAACGTACTTTGCCGCCGCGATTTTTTGTAAGGGAGGTTCCAAGTTTTAACGATCGCAGCTGGAAGAATGACTCCATGGTTAATGTTACGATGAGCCGCCCAAGCTGGCTGGGCGTAAAGCTTGCTTTTTTGTTTGGTCAGCACCCTGTTTACTCGGTAGGTATTGGCAAGCTCCCCCCTGCTTTAAGCGAGCCTATTGGCCCGTATGGCGGCAAGTTGAGCTTGGCATCTAAGGTCAAAAAGTCGACAATCATGTCGCCAGATAACGTAGCGGCAATTCGCCGTTTGCGTATTGGTGGAGAAGACGTCTACGAAGGCCTGCCTGCCATGGCGGTAATGGATACTCTGTCGCCAAGTCAAGGCGCAAGCCGTGATGCTGCTTTGGTATATAACTGCGTTGTTACTATCGAGCCAGACGGTACTGGTCGGATGCATATTGCCAGCCTTAAAAACAACGATCCACGAGCAAAAGATTCGCAAATCGTTCGTATCATGAATTGGTATATGGCTAAGCATCTTCTTTTGGCTGGTTACAAGACCGATGGGTGGCGCAAACGCAAGGTCAAGGTTGCTTATGCTTGTGAGCTGTGGGTTTACGACGACCCCACTCGCGGTCGAATTTTGTGTATTAACCGAGAATCGGGCACCTATAAGCCATCCGTAGAACGTATGCAGACCTTTGCGCATTTGCTCGGTAATCGTTTTTGTATTGTAGTAGAGGTTTACGACAGGTAGCTTTTTGGCCCCGCACATTCAGTGCAGGGCCTTTCTTTAATGTTATAATATATGCCATGAATCAAGCCAGAACAATAAAAGTATTACATTTTAGCCCAACGAGCCAAGACAATTGCGGTGTTGGCAAATATCAAGAAGCCTTTGTTGAGTCAGCGGCAGACTTGCCTGTTCAAAACGATTTTTTTGATGTTTCTCCTTATAGAACTCGCAATATGTCGCCAGAAGAGTTGGGTCACGCCATAAATCACTTAGCGGATGTTATCAAAGATTATGATATTTTACACATTCAGCACGAGTTTGGCCTGTTTTGGCACGACGAAATTATTAAAGCTGTAGAAGTTGCAAAACTAGCTGACAAAAAGGTGGTATTTACCATACATCTTTCGCCAGGTTTTGTGAAAGAACTTCACCCCGTTAGACTGCACGGTTTAGGTCCACGCAGCTGGGTCAATTACTTGCGTCAAAGCAAGCATCATAACCTAAAAATGAGTCAGCATATTCAGCCAATGATGCAGGCAGACTTACTTATTGTTCATAATCAGGCAACGTTAGAAGCCCTAAAAGAGCTTGGTGTTGATTCAAGTAAAATAAAGGAATTTGCTCACCCAGTACTGCCAATAACCAATCCGCCAAAAACTAACGAGGTTAAAAAATGGCTTAGCGTTAAAGATGGGGATGTTGTAATGTGCATGGCAGGCTTTTTGCATAAATACAAAGGTACGTTGGCGGCTGTTAAGGCGCTAAAATTTTTGCCAAAAAATTACAAATTATTATTGGCGGGTAGTGTTAAGGGCGACAGTAATCAAGTCAGCTACGAAGACAAAGTGGCTGATGCAATTTACAAATATAAATTGCAGGATCGAGTTTATATTACCGGATATATCGAAAGCGACGAGCGTCTAAACTCACTTATTCGCGAGTGTGATGTTTGTGTTTTTCCATATGATCGCGTTTATTACGCAAGTGCAAGTTCGGGCGCGCTTGGGCTGGCTTTTGCTAACTGTATGCCAGTAGTTGCCTATCCAACAGAGAGTTTTAAGGAGGCAGCGCAAAATGTAAAGGGTTCAATTGCTCTTTGCGAAACCTTCTCTTACTACGAACTAGCGCGCGAAGTTAAAAAGATCGATACAAAAAAACAATCAGAGCTTTCAAAAGAATATGCTCAAAAGCTATCTTGGTCTAAGTCAGCTAAAAAGATTGTAGAGTTTTACAAAGAGCTGGCCTAGTTCTATTTAAGTGAAAGCACCCTGCCTAATTGATTGTAAGCAGGGTGCTCTGGTTAGCTTTGGGCATCGTTTTTTTGATTTGCTGGTAAAAAATCCAGCGTATCCTTTAGCGTTACAAAGGTCTCGAAGTCTAGTGTGCCTTGTAGGTCTTCGTAATTGCTGTATGGTTGTTCAAAAGCTGTTGCGAGTGTTTCGAATATGCGATTGACGATGTCTTTAACTAATAGCTGATCGTTTGGCCATTTGCCATCGTACCAGCTGGGTTTATTGTCGAATGATCCCTTGCGAATACTAGGTGCAAAATATGCACCATTAGTGGTGTGCCACAGTAGTTCAAAGGGCAGATCGAGATGAAATATTTCATAGTCCTGCATTTTTTTACGAGTAACCCTGTGTCTTACTTTTTTGGCTTCTTTTTCGAATCTTTTGCCAGATTTTGTAAACCTGTAGCCTTTTGTTAGTGTCGGGTCTATAAAAATTACGGCAAACATTATCCATCCAAGAACCATTAGCGTTAGCCACAAAAACCACAAAGATGCGTAATCGAGTAGCCACGTCAAAGTAATAAACACTGCAGCCGCTGTGATGGCGTACCCGCCATGTGCTAGAATGCGAAATTTGACGGTATCGATCTCTTCAATGTGTCTTTCTTTTAGCATTCTGTCGTCTGTGATAATTGCTAGACTTTGTGCAACTGGTATATTTTTATCACTACAGATATGTCTAGTAGAATTAGGTGGCTCCGTAAAACCAAAAAGAGCATGAAGTAGCAGCTCGCTCTCTCGCGGCAGCTTAGAAGATGCCTTAGCTGTTCTAGTAAGTCGCACCTCGGTGCCGTCAAGTTCTACACTTAGGTAACCGTGTTGTGCTAGCCTAATCACCTCTGCTGCTGTTGCGTGGTGCGCATTCGCGGAGTTGTTATCAAGGGTTATGTAGTGACGGATGACCGAGCTCATGGTTGACCTCCTAGAGAACGTGAATCATCACCTTTTAATAGTAAGCAGTAGGCACATATTTTAAAAGAGCTGCTACAAAAGAAGCTGATATTGCTACATTGTTGTAAAAATAACACAAAAGTGACTTGGTAGTTCATCGGTTGTTGTAAAAGATAATAATTATTTGCACGTTGTTGCGTCGTTGTAAAAAATATTGTTTTTGTAGTGGTGAGCGAATAAGTAAGTTGTACACATGTTTAACACCTTTAAAATGTTGAACGTAGACAAAATTACAATGCACTAACATCATAATTAATTGGTTTGGCAAAATTTTGATAACACAATTGTGTTTTGTAATTTTAGCTGAGTTCATTATTATATTATTGGTTATTGCCGATCGATTATTGCAGGAGGAGCCATGACTCTTAGGTGTCTTAAGTATTATGACCTTAGGCATCTTGTGCGAATGATTGATTATCCTAATCGCGCCCCTTGTATGAAAATCTTGGATCAAAATGCTGAGCTTTTTCGGCAGGCTCCAGGTTCTACCCATAACCACCAAGCATGGAGGGGTGGATATTGGCATCATGTAACCGAGTGTATGAATATTTGGCTGAGGCAGTATAGCTTTTTTAAGGCGACTGGCCGCATGGGTTTGCTGCCGCCAGAAGAACGTTTTACTAAAAGCGATGGTTTGCTTGTGTTGTTCTTGCACGACATCGAAAAGCCTTGGCGTTGCGTGCTGGCAGATGGCAACCCAGTTGTCGGTCCCGACGGGCGCTTTTTGACAAGGCCTGGAATGGAACGAAAAGCCGCGCGTCAACAGTATGCACAAGATATAATTCGCGAGATGGGTGTTGTGCTAACGCCTAATCTAGAAAACGCTCTTAGATACGTTGAGGGTATTCGTGATAGCGACTACACCCCAGGATCTCGTATTATGCTGCCGCTGGCTGCTCTTTGTCATACATGTGATCTGCTAAGTGCCCGTGCCTTCTACGCTTTCCCAAGCGAGCATGGTGACACATGGGGTCCTGGCAGAATCTCTGGATAGTAAAAAAGCTCGGGATGCTGCATTGTCTCGAGCTTTTTTAAAATATTTACTGGTATTGTTTTATTGTGTTTTTGGCGTTGTCTATGGATTTTTGATCTGGTTCTATTACCTCGACCTTTGTTTTGCCTGAGCTGCGGGTGTAATCCTGTTTGGCTGTGCCGTCTACCACAATGTGATCAAGGCTCCATTTGCTTAAATTATTCATTTGCTGGTTTGCCAGGTTGGCAATAATATCTGTGCCAGCGTTTGTTTTTATTGTGCCCTCAAGCTTCTTAAGCAAACTTTGATAGTTAACCAAGGTCTCGGGGTTATTTATTTTGCTAACAATGGCTTGCGTTAATTTTTTTTGACTTTGAATTTTTGCATCTTTGTTGAGTGTCATTTGTGGCGAAACCATTAACATTAAAGCAGTTTTGCCGTCTAAATGCTGGTTTGTGCCGTTAACCTCCATGTCTACCCCGCCCAATGCATCTACAAGGCGCACAATGGTTTGTAAGTTGGCCTGAACGTAATAATCTATTTCTATGCCATACAAATCGCTTATCGCCAATTTTGATGCCTCTATGCCGTCAATGCCAATAAAGGCCAACCTGTCTTTTGCGCCACTTGTTCCGTGTGGTAAAACGTAGTACTCTCCAGGGGTGCTTACGGTTAAAATTTTGTGGCTTTGCGGGTTGATGACCGCCAAAATGCTTGCATTGCTTTTTGTTGGTTCTAAAGATCCATCAATTGCACCAGAGCAATTTATATAAATGGCAAATGGCTGCGATGTGTCGCCAATTTGGTCACTGCTTAGCTGTTGAACCTTAACTTTTATTACGTCAATTACTTTTATGTTTTGATAAAAGTCTTTGTAGTTGTCCTCTAATAATTGAACATAAGGCGTTTTTAGTATTGCGCCATCAACCTCATTTTTATTAATTGCAACTGTTAAGCTAGCAAGCTCGTTAAAATCTTTGTACTTAGCTGGAGTTTTGTTGGTTAGCTCGGCGGACGCAAGATTTTTGTTAGAATCTATCGCAAGTGTGCCAATAGTTGGGCTGGATTCTGGTTTTAGGCTTATTTGCGAGTCCTTTTTGGCAATTACGCTATATTCCTCGTAAATGTAGTTATCTGCTTGTATAGAGCTTATAAAGTTGCTTGTAGATGTGCTCATGTTGTAGACGTAAAGGCCGCCCAAGCTAATTAGCAGCGAGCAAGTCATTAATGCCAAACTTTTGCCAAGCGGCAGGCTGCGCATAAAGTTCATTACAACCAGTGCCAAAGACGCTATGGCTATAATTGGCAGCAAAATTGCAAGCATTATAACTGGCACAACCTGTGCTTTTACGGCAGCAATTGCCCCAAGTATATAGCTGGCTATTAAAATTAGGCCGGTGATTTTTTGGGCCAACCTTAAAAACTGGTCACGATTCATATATTTCCCCAAATGCATTAGTAAGTATGTTTACCATACAATCATACATTATTGTGGCGCGTTTGGCCAAAAAATTCGCCAATACGCTTATGCTTAATACTGTAAAAACAGATCAATTTCGTTTTTAGCGTTTTGCACGGATTGTTCGTCTGGCTCCATAACGTAAACCTGCAAGTTACCCGTGCTGTAAGCTTGAGTTTTTTTGCCAGCACCATCAACGCTAATGGATTTTACTTGCCATTTGCTTAAGCTGTTCATCTGCTGATTTATAAGACCCGCAACCATTTCTGTACTGGCGTTTGTTTGAACTTTGTTGTTTAAAGTCTGCAAAATTTGCTGGTAATTTACCAATGTTTTTGGTGTGGCTATTTTTTGAATTATAGCCTCAATTAATCTTTGCTGGTTTTGGCCGCGCACTCTGTCGCCTTGTTCAAAAGAATATCGCTCTCGCGCAAAAGCCAATGCTTTTTTGCCGTCCATGTTGTTGGATCCCTTTGTAAAGGTATATGACCCAGCGCTAAAATCGTACTCCGAGTAAACGTCTACCCCGCCCAAAATATCCACCAAGCTAATTAGCGAGTTAAAGTCAAACTTTAGGTAGTAGTTAATGTCAACATCGTACAAATCTTCAAGAGTTTTTAACGATGTATTTATCCCATAAATTCCAGCGTGAGTTAGCTTGTCTTTAATATCTCCTACATCATGCAGCTGCACATAGTAATCGCGTGGAGTGTTTACCATTAAAATTTTGTGAGTTTGCGGATTGACAACCACAACAATGTTAGAGTCGCTGCGGGCCGTGCTGTTTATTCCCCCGTCTGCACCGCTAAAGTAAATAACAAAAGGCCTGGTGACATCTGTTTTTACGCTGTCGGAAGAAGTCGCCACTTTAACTGTAAACGTGTCTAAAACTACTAAGTTTTGATAAAAGTCGTTGTAATTTTCTTCGATCAGCTGCAAATAAACGTCTTTTATTGCGGCGGTGTTAACTTGCCCGTTATTTAGTGCAACAGTAAGGCCTGCCAGACCTTCGCAGTCTGTGTAGTTTGGAGTTTTGGCAATTTTGCTGACCTCTGTTGTAACTAAGCTTTTGTTGGGGTCTATATTTAAAACCCCCACAGTTAAACCACCGCCTTTTAAATTAACTTGTAGGTCTTTTTTGGCAATAATGCTGTATTGTTCGTAAGCGTAATTTTGAGATTGAATGTTATTTAAAAAGCTTAAAGTATTTTTGCTAACAAAAAACAAATAAGTATTTACGCAAATTAATAAAATCGAGCAAAAAACCAAAGCAACACTTTTTGCAGTAGATAAAGTTCTTTTTAGGCCAACATACGCAAGCAGAACTACAGTGGTGGTAACAATTGGCAAAGCAATTAAACAAATCGCCACAGGAAACATCTGTGACATTATAATTTCAAAAACAGCCAGCACATAACTAATCGCCAGCAAAACACTAATTACCTTTTTGGCCCAAATAAAAAACTGCCCCTTTTTCATTGCAGCAATACCTCTGATTACCTATGTAAACTATTTTACACTAATTTGGCGCTTTTTGCGAACATGTATTGCCTTTTGTGCAAAATAATAAGCCAATACCCCTATTCCACCGGCAATTGTATCTATAATAACATCGCGCGGCTCGCCACTACGACCAGGTATGAACAGCTGGTGAAACTCGTCAAAACTGGCATAACAAGCCACAAAAATAATGCTAAACCAAATCATACGTCTAGTGTTGATTTTATAATCCACCGCAACGTTAAAAGCTAAAACACCCAGCACAAAATAAATAAAAATATGCGCAGCCTTGCGGGTCAAAAACGTCAAAAAATCGGTAGAACCACCAACATAACCACTTAAAACATCTACAAAAATTGCACTTCGCGCAGAAGAATCGGACGAAACCTCGTTAGAGAATGCAAAGATGACAAGCATCCAGACAAGTAAAAGTGAATATTTTAAAATTTGTTTAGTCACCGTGGAGGCATTATAGGGCCATTTACATAATTCTGCAAACATTGCAAACATATTGTTTGATCTGTATACTTTACGTTATGAATATTTTAGTTACGGGCGGCGCGGGCTATATTGGCTCGCATACTATTGTTGAACTTATAAACGCCAAGCACTCGGTTGTGGTGGTAGATAATCTTTGTAACAGCAGCCAAGAAGCGTTAAATCGCGTTCAAAAGATTACAAACACCACTATCCCCTTTTATAATATTGATCTGCGCGATTACGCAAAGCTAAAGCAAGTTTTTAGCGATACTAAAATAGACGCAGTTATACACTTTGCCGGATTAAAAGCTGTTGGCGAATCTGTTGCCGAGCCTTTAAAATATTACGACAACAACATAGGCTCTACGATTGCGCTGTTAAAAGCAATGCAAGAATTTGGCGTTAAAAAGCTGGTTTTTAGCTCTTCGGCGACGGTTTATGGTAGCCCAAGCGATCCAAAATATAAAGAATCAAACCAAACGGGCGTTGGAATCTCGCATCCGTACGGTCAGACCAAATATATGATCGAGCAAATACTGCGTGATGTATGCGTGTCTGACTTAACCTTTGAAGTTGCAGTTCTTAGGTACTTCAACCCTATTGGAGCACACTCTAGCGGCAAAATTGGCGAAGACCCAAACGGCACACCAAACAATCTGTTGCCTTATATAGCGCAGGTGGCAGTTGGCAAATTGGAAAGCGTTAAGGTTTTTGGAGATGACTACAACACTTCTGACGGCACGGGAGTCCGCGACTATGTTCATGTGGTTGACCTAGCAAAAGGCCATCTAGCTGCCATAAATCACATAAAAGCTGGTTTTGAGACGTATAACCTTGGAACCGGCAAAGGCTATTCTGTGTTAGAGCTAATAAAAAGCTTTGGCAAAGCCGCAAATAAACAAATACCTTATAAAATTGTAGATCGTCGCCCAGGAGACCTAGACGAATATTACGCTGACCCCACAAAAGCAAACACGCAATTAAATTGGCAAGCCCAAAAAACAATTGACGACGCCTGCGAAGACGTGTGGAGATGGCAATCGCAGAATCCAAACGGCTATCTTTGATGCCAATAAGCACCCTGTGATATTATTGACCCATGACAGAGCTGGTTTATGTAAAAAAGAAAAACAAAGCACTTATCAAAAAGTTGACTAAAAGTATGAAGTCGACGCTTGTTTCGCTTGCGAATAAGTAATGATTTATTGCCTAGTTAAGTGGCGATTTTTCCAGAAAACTGCTCCCCTATACCCAAAGACCACAAAGTTTGTTAGCGCAATTACGGAACATACCGATAATAGGCTAATTGAATTTGTTAACCACAAGACTCCACCAAGCGCAACGTTGATTGCTGCGCTTACCAATAGTGCAATATTCGCATGATTTGATTTACGCTGACGGCCAACCTAGAGAAAAAGAACGCCATACTTTCCCGAATGCTTGCCATAGCCTGGAGTCTTTTGAGCGGTTGAGCTTAGCTGTGGCTTCCGAAACGGTGCTCGCGGCTAGGTCGTGGTTCTGTATTTTATCTAGTATTTCGGTTTTGAGTTTTTTGGTTGGTCGATTTGCTGGTAGCTATTTGCATTGCTCCTTGTTGTTGGAGCACAGCGTCTTTTGAAAGAGACATGGTGTCTATTTTGTTGGGAGCGTGACAGTACTTAGTCGGTCTCTATTTATGTAAACGATGTGTCCTCTATATAATAGGGTAACAAATTCTGTTATACATGTTATGATACAGATATTAACAGCTGTTAGCTGACCCGTAGCGGCAAGTATGCCGATTTGTAATATTTGCGTGCCAGCGGCAATAATATTTGAGATATTTGCTTGCTTTGCTAGTCCCATAGGCGACAATGCTGGGAAGCCTAGCAATATTCCGGGAAAAGCCAGAAAGACTGCAACTGTAAGTATTCGCAGATACTCTCCAGCGGCATAGTATTCCGAACCAAATATGAAAGCGCAAATAGGATAAGCGAACACAGCAACGATTGAACAGCCGATAGCCATAAGCATAGTGCCTCCAATTAGAATATACTTCATGAGCTTAAAGTCCCTTTTGCTGACCATGTGAGGATACAGCGAGTCGCTTATTGGCGTAATAGCTTGTTTCCCAGCGGAAACAAGCCTATCAGCCGAAGTGTAGAGTCCTAACACGGAGGATGCTGCGCCATATGACAGACCAAGTACAAAAATGTTGGTTGCAGTGTAAATGTTTGTTGCTATTCGTGAATAAAAAAACCATAGTCCACGCTTTACGGTTGCTAAAACCTCTCGACTACACGGTTTTTTGATTTTGTATCCAAGTCGATATATATGGATCATAATAAATACTAAAGCTACAATTGAACCAATGGCATCCAGGGCTGGAATCCACAGAATATCCGCTGGACTCTTCACTAAAACGAACAAGAATATCATGAAGAATACCTGTGCTAATACGGAGCGAATCGTTATTGCTCTCATCCTTTCGACGCCCCGATACACAAAATCTGGCTGAAGTGACTTTGCCGCACTACCGATAAAGAAGAGCATGAACAATAAATAATTTTCTCTAAATGTTGGCACATATAGGCATAGTACGACAAGCAGTATAGCCGAGGCTCCAGCTAAGAGCAGTCTTGCGTAAGTAACGTTTGATAATATGCTAGAGATTTTCGTGCTGTCTTTGCGGTGAATTGATACCTGTTCTGTAGCAGAGATCATAAAACCAAAATCAATTAAAATTTTGAAATAAGCCGTAAATGCTATGGCAAATCCCACAAGTCCGAATAAATCCGGACCCAGTATCCTAGTCTGGTGCGGTATGGTCAGGAAATACAATAAGTAGTTAGAAAAAGTAAGAAGGAACAAATACATACCGTTCGCGGCAACCACCTTATGATGCGAAGTTATCTTTTTCACAATTCAAATTCCGATTTTTCTGGTAGAATATGGTTGAAAGCGTCGAGGATTAACCTCTTAGTATATTCGAAGTCTTCTACTCTCGCGTCATTAAGGCATAGTAATTTCTTTTTCCGATTGCGGATTATCTTGTTGACTTTATGGAGGTCATCTATATCAAGGCTCGAATAATAACCCATGCGCCTAATGTTCTTGGGAGATACATCTCCAGACATAATTTGCCAGTATTTCATTAATCCCTGTGAAACATCTCTTGCTGATCGAAATCGATTTTGACAAACTTCATCTAAGATGTCACCTTCTGCGTTCCATACCTGTTCTAGCGTTGATCTGAGAAAGGGCTGTGGCAGATGATGGTAGTATAGGGCGGGGATCCGATTACGAGAGATAGGTAGCAGGCTGGCCGTTAGTAGCAGATTTATCAAGCTGTTTCTGAGTGATACCCATTGTTCCGGGTGTTTTTTTATAGTGCTCATTAAACTAAAATTTTGATTTATGACAGCAGCATTATTAATCATGATATGAGGCATTGGATCATCATAACTCATCGATAATGCACGCCACAGCGATACCTGATCGCAAGGCAGTCCATTTCTAAAAAAATCTGTTTCTTTGGCTGGAGATATGGCGAAAAAGTCATCATTAAAAAATATAAATTTTTCAGATAAATCCTTGATTCGGTGAAGATTCAGCTCGATAGGATTCGCGCTAAAAGTTGGCAAATACTTCTGTGGAATAAAGTCTGAATGCTCAACGAAATTTAATTTACTCGCGCTTAAGTTTAACCAAACTGGCAGTTGTCCATTAGTTACAAAATGAATTTTGCGAACCCACGGCATATTTTTTTCTATACCACGGAAGATATATTGCAGATTATCCCAGTCTCGATAGCGATTTGCGGACGCATCAATATCATTCCTTGATAATTCATTGCCTAGGTATTTATTCTTTTCCGCAATCCATTTTTTGTCAGATCCGTCCACCCACATTATTACTACATCAATATCATTTTTATACATAGGCTCCTCCGACTTAAATTAACTTCTCGTGTGGTATATATGGCACGTTTTCCCACATAAAATAATAAGGAAAAATCCAGGGCTGCTCCATATACACTGATTTAATATACATTATAGTAATTGGCGCCAAACAAACCAATATGACTGTTGCAGCGAGCGCTTGCTTCCGGTAGATATTCATTACGCGTGTGCCAGAAACTAATTTTGCCAATAAGATAAACTGGAACGGTAAAACAAATAGGGCTACCCTCTCGTAAGTTTCAAAAAAAACTCCAGTAACAGCTAGTACGGGAACGAGAGTGGCGAGCAACAGCAATCCGATATCCTCACGCTCAGCCTGGCGCCTTTGATTTATCTGCATCAGGTAGAACAATATAATGTATACTATCAACTGAGATTGCTCAATAATATTGAATCCCGTCTTTATCAATGATGAGCTATCGTCCAAATGTAGGATCTGACCAGCAAAGACCCTTAGTCCTATTATTGAGACAAAGGCCAATATGCATACCATCAGGTATCTTAGTTGAGACGAAGCCACAACCTTGCTGGAGCGCACCCAGTGTACAAGCAGTATCATCGGAATAAACAATAGTGATGAAAAGTGAAAAAGTGAAGCAATCAACAGGATGCCGATACTCTTTATAATTTTACCGTTAAGCAGGTAGAAAAAGGCGTGTAATGCAATGGCCATTGATAGCCCTTGACGAACCTGGTTTATATTTATTGGGAATATTACAATAAGATATAATAGCCACACGAACCATGTAGCCTTACCACTAAATTTTAGAATCCCTCGGTAATAAAGTATAACGGTCAGGATTGCCGGCATTGCAAGAAAAAGAAAATGATTACCATCTAGTAATTTGGCTATCTGTGCGAACAGATAAAAGCCTATTTCTATGCTTGATGAACTAATATATTCTGAGAAAGAGAGATCTGACAAAGTTTCAAACATATGCACATAAGACAAATAGTCGGTGCCGACATTATTGCGCAAGGCAGCTATTAAGGCAGGAATTAACACGCCTATGGCCGTAATTGTCTTACTGTTCACTGTGTTGCCTGCGTAGACAAGTAGCGCAGAAATTGCAAAGAATGACAAATAAAATATCAAGCTTCCAGTATCGCTCATCATCCATCTCCGTATATCCGAGCCATATATTTTAATATATTAGGCAGGGTGTACTTTTTTATATTATTCTTATACTCTTTTGAGACTCTTTTTCGAATATCATTGTTACTATGGATATCGATAACTCCATTCATTAGTTGAGCCGATTTCTTCAGATCAAAAATGTACCCGTTGACCCCATCATTTATGAGCTCATCTGCTCCTCGGCAGGCGGCTGTAATTACGGGAAGTTTCGACATCATAGCTTCCATGATGTTTACGGGTAGGCCCTCTTGTGTGGATGATGATACGGCTAGGTCGGATATTTTCATCAATTGTGGTATGTCTTTTCGGTAGCCCAAAAAATGTATGTTTTTATCTAGCTTAATTTTTTGTGCTAGCGCTTGGCATCTGCCATTTAAGCTGTCTTGGCCTGGTAGCAGTAAGTGAATTTTAGGGTCATCGTGAATTAATTGTGCAATGGTTTGGATTAGCCAAAGTTGGTTTTTGCGCTTTGATAATTCAGCCACATAAATCATCACAAAATCATCAGGCTTTAAACCTAATGTTTTACGGATTTTATTGCGTTCTGCGGTAGTCATTTTGATGTCAAATTTGGCTATGTCCACCCCCACCCCAGGTACGTACTGTGTATCTGTTTTAAATTTTTTACTCGCACGGTTGTAATCTTCGCGGTTTATGGTGATTAGCGTGTCGGTGTAGCGAGCCATGATTTTTTCTATTGGGTAATAAATCAGCCAGTTTAGTATTGGGGCGCTTTTAAAAAAATGGAATCCATGAGCGGTGTAGATTATACGTGTTCCCTTTTTCCGTGCAGATATGGCAGCAAGGCGTGTTACAACACTACCCATTGGCGTGTGAGTGTGTATAATGCTGTAGTTTTGTGCGTCAATTATTTTTTTGAGCTTTATAAGTGCGCGCAAGTTATTTAATTTAAATGGATTACGTTCAAAGGGTATTGTAAAGTGCTTGTTGCAATCTTTTACTTCTTCTTCGCCGGCGCTTGCATAATGTACTTCATATCCCTGTTGAGCCAGCATGCGCATAAAAGGACGGTTGAATTTGCTAAAGTTTGCCGTGTGCGAGGTAAATAGAACTTTTTTTGCTGATTTGGTCATAAGCTATTCGCCCTCTCCTTCTAACTCAAAGCACTGCGGCGAGTCATCAGTAGTTGCGCCTTCACGATGCCCCTTCACAGATACCACTGCCCAAAATGTTAATAATATGCATTTTAAATCCATCCAAAAGCCTAAACTTTTTGCGTATTCGCCGTCCATGCGAGCTTTGATTTTCATTCGCAATTCGTCGCGACCGCTCACTTGCGCCCAACCTGTTATCCCCGGTTTGCATTCGTTGGCGCCGTATTTGTCGCGTTCGGCTATTAGGTCGGTTTCTTCTAGTATTACTGGGCGTGGACCTACTAGGCTCATTTTGCCCTGTAGTACGTTTATTAGCTGCGGTAGTTCGTCTAGTGATAGTTTGCGTAGTATTTTGCCGCTGCGCATTATGTGCTGTTCGTGATTAGTTAAGTCGTTGGTTGGGCAGCTTTTGGGGGCTGTGGTTTTCATTGTTCTAAATTTGTAAATAGTAAATGGGTTTTTGTTTTGTCCGTATCTTTTGTGCTTAAAAAACACTGGTCCGCGGTCGTCTAATTTTATTACAAGGGCAATTAAAAGTGCTATTGGCAGCGCTAATATTAGCGCAATGCTTGCAATTGCTATGTCTAACAATCTTTTTATGTATTTTTTATACATGTCTACCACCGTTTATTGTTAATTAGTTTGTCGCGTCTTGTTTTGTTGCTTTTGCGTCGTTTTCTGAGGATGTTGGCTGCTTGCTTGGCCCTACCAAAATTTCGATCATCTTTTTAACAAAGGCTCGCCTGTTTAAGGTTGCTTTGGGTTTTTTGTTGGCTTTTTTATCAGCCTTGGGTGCTTGGTTGTTTTTTAGTAGGTTTATGTCGTAAGCAAAAAATATTGCAATAACAGATAAGCAGAATCCTGCAGCGGCAGAAAGTATCATTGCCAGTTCTTCATGAACGTTATATGGTTCGCTGGCTAAACTGGCATTGTCAACCACAATTATATTATCAAGATTATACATTTTTTTAATCTCTGCGCGAAACGATTTTACAACTCCGTCGGCCAATTTTTGGCTTGTTTGAGCGTCTTCGGAGTCCACAGAAAGCTTAATGACCTCTGTATTTTTTTCGTTTGCTGTGCTTATTGCGTTTGTTAAATCTTCGTAAGAAATTTTGTTGTCAAAATTTTGCAATACTGGGTCAAGTACCCTGTGAGATTTTATAAGTTCTATATAGTTGTTTATTAAAGTTGTGCGTTGGTCGGTGGCCGAACTGGTTCCAACCAAAAGGAGTGTTGAGTCACTGCGATACAAAGGAGTCTGGATAAAGCTGTTGTAAGCCAAGCCGCAGGCAGCACCAACCAGGGTAAAAACCGCAATAATTATCCATTTTTTTGCGTAGTACTGTAGTAGGTGGTACAAGTTAATGTCTTGTTCCTGCATTATATTTGGCTCCTCATCAAATTTATTTTATGGTAGCACAAAATGATAAGTTTGTAAATATATACTTGCGAGTTGCGCAATAAGATTACCTGCGTTAGCTGGTGCGGGTTGAGCGGCAGTGGCTATTTGTTTGTAAGCCTATCCACCTCCTCAAAAAACGCCGTATTACCATCCCATTCGTAATCTTCGTCATTGATGTGTTTTTTGGGAATATGCTCCTCAATAACCTCAAAATCAACTATCTTGTCGTTATCATCTGT
>JASFQB010000005.1:0-127392 GCA_050115675.1 Candidatus Woesebacteria bacterium | reverse complement strand
GGTAGTTCCAGCCGCTGGTTACGCTCCAGCCGCGTGCGATAAGGTTACCTGCGGTGTCTTTGTAAAAGACTTCCATATTGCCCGAGTCGCGTTTGATGGCGGTGGGGCGGAAGGGGTCGCCGGGGAAATCCTTAGACGCAATTTCGGCAGGAACCGCAAAAGGCAGTGTGCCGTACTTTGCCAATTCTGAACTTAAAAGAGCAATTTCTTGAGTTGTAAATAACGAGATCGAGTGACTATTAGTGAGCTGATACTTCTTTAGCTTTGCCATAGCCACAATGGTAGCAGCAGATTGCCTAAACCAGTATTCGCGGTAGATGGAGCCGTGGTTGCCCATCCAAGGATATCCATTACAAAAGCCATCTTCATCATCGCACCAACTTCCCAGCCGGCCTGTCAGCCAATCGGGAACATAGGGGTTACGAGCAAAAAGAAACCCACTGCTATGGTCGGATTTGGCAGTTCCTTTTGCCCAAGCTGGAACTCCAGAGAAGTACCCCTTAAACTTAGGGTCACCAAAAAGTGCAACATAACCAATATGCGTTTTTGCACTGCTAGACAAGTCAGAACGATTCATAGCTTCGCCAACAACATTAGCGCCTTCAGAATATCCCACAAGAATCAGCGTTTCAGTGGCGCAGGCCGCGCGGTTGTAGCGATCGTTAAGATGCTTTACAAGCTCGTTAACACCAATGTTCACACTAATAGGATAGGTAAAGCCTGATGCTGGGTATTCATCATTAACCTTGCTGTCGGGCACGTTGTTTTTTGGGTCTGTATCTTCGTGCACTGTGCCATCAATATTCCCAAGCTCAGCCCAGGCCGCACCAGGCAACAAATGGTGAATATGCTTTAGGGCTTCTTTTTGCTCGGCAGAAAACAACGGCGCCGTAGCACCACGTGCATAAATTACATAGTAGCCCTCACGCTGGCAACCTGGGTCCGCATGTGCAGGACTGGCAGGCAGCACTACAGCCATTAGCGAGCAAGCAAGCATTACCATACTAAGTAAAAATGCTTGCCATTTAGGCCTTTGCATTACGCGCACTCCTAATCACCCTCTCTTTACTCAAAAACAGATGTCTGATCTTAAAGTGCTAATCAAGGTTACTTAGGTTTGGCCTTGACGTTAAAAGTACTTTAGCACAGGCTCCCCACGCGCGCAATAGGCATAATGGGGTTTTTGCGATTTTTTGTTAACTAATATATAATCACCAACAACATGATAAAAAGTAAGCCTATACAAAATATTTTAAAGTGTTCGTTCAAGATACTATTAATAGTATTAGTGCCTGTTGTTGTGGGTTGGTTGGTGTATTGGGGATTTGTATTTGCCGTGTCTAGTGATAATCCTTTCATTTCCAATCCTGCCAAAGACGCAGCAACACCCATAGAAAAATCATTGCTTGCAGCTGGAGCTACAAAAGTTTGTAGTAGTGAGAGTAATGGGACGAATCCTTTGGATAATACGCATACACCGTATTACTCAGGTTACTACCAATTCAATGTCGGTAAAGACCAAGTCTATAGCGAAATAACGAAAGCTACAAAGGATAGTGGTTTTAGCTTAAGTCTTGGTGCGCAGCTTTACGAATCTGTATTTAGCTACGATGGCACGCGATCGAGTATAGATAAAGATCTCAAAGAAGGTGACGAAAGATTGTCTATAGATTTATATACGAACACTGAGGCTAAGAACTTGCCATGTCCATTTAGTGGAGGTAGTCCAATTAATCTAGTTGGGGATACTAATCATACTGGCGTTAGACTTACTTTGTCGTTTCCTCCCAGAAAGTAATTCTATCAAATCAAATTTAGCCCTAACCAAAGCACTCCCTCTTAAACCTAGACACTATGAAAAACCCACTAACCACACCAATTTTAAAAACCTCAATAGGTAGAGCTGTAGTAATTACTACGTGTGTTCTTGCTGTTATTGTGATTACTCCTTTTGTGTCATTATTTTTACAGTATAATAATCCTTTTGTATCTAACAGAGCCGAGGAAGTTGCTAAGCCAATAGAAAAAAGCTTAATAGAAGCTGGGGCTGTGAAGGTTTGCAGCAGAGGAGCCACTGGATACGAAGCTACAAATAGAATACCTTGGTATAGTGCAACGTTTAAAATTGACGGCACAGTGGAAGAAACTCAAGAGACAGTATCCACCGCAGCCAAGGATAATGGATATATCCTTGATGCCTTTACGCAAGAAAACGATTATTATTCCTACGCTGGCGCAAGCAAGACTAGTGAATACTCCAATCTTGACAACGGAGACATAGGGATAGCTTTTAACATTAACTTACTTACACATTATGACGTATCCGCCTCTAATGGAAATTGCGCCCAAACTAATGCGGACGGGCTGGAGGATGGCAGTACTACTTTCGGGCTGTCTGTAAGCCTACCCGAACGTAAAAAATAACCTCAAATCACCTCCTTCTACTCTTAGATAATATGAAAAAAGATCAATCCTTAAAAAAGTTTAGTTTAAAAACACCAATAAGTGTCGTTTCTCTGTCGCTTGCGATTACAGTATCCGTTGTTTGCATGGCGGTCTTTGTTTTTTCTTTACAATTCAATAACCCTTTCATCTCCAATCCTGCCAAAGACGCAGCAACACCCATAGAAAAATCATTGCTTGCAGCTGGAGCTACAAAAGTTTGTGACAATGAGAGTAATGGGACGAGTTCTTTGAACACACGCACTCCGTACTACTCCGGTTACTACCAACTCAACGTCGGTAAAGATCAGGCTATAGAGATTGTTAAAAAAGTGGCAGCGGATAATGAGTATAATCTAGAGCGCCAAGATGATTTAAGCTATTACTATTACGACTCTATTCTTAACTTTGGAGCACGCAAACCTAGTACGTATGGTGATTTAGCGGAGGGGGATATTGAGTTGGGAGTGAGCTTACATGTCAACACAGACAGAAGTAAGATATCTTGTAGCAACGGTATGTACTTAATTGGCGATGATACTCATACTGCTATATCTTTGGGTATAAGCCTACCTGAACGTAAAAAATAGCCCCAACCACCCTACTTGGTATATAATCACCAACAACATGATAAAAAGTAAACCTATACAAAATATTTTAAAGTGTTCGTTCAAGATACTATTAATAGTATTAGTGCCTGTTGTTGTGGGTTGGTTGGTGTATTGGGGATTCTTAACCATAGCGTTTAACGGCAACCCTTTTGCTACTAACAGAGCTGAGGAAGTTGCTAAGCCAATAGAAAAAAGCTTAATAGAAGCTGGGGCTGTGAAGGTTTGTGATCATGGGGCTACGGGGAGGGAGCCGTCGAATAATGAGTCTTGGTACAGCTCCAGATTCCAACTCAACGTCGGTAAATAGTTGACATATCCTTAAATAACAGATACAATAGATTTAATTATGAGAAAAGACTTACACCCATCAGACTACCGCCCAGTTGTCTTCCAGGACATTGCTGCTGATTTTGCTATTTTAACTAGCTCAACAGCTAAAGCTGACGGAACAATAAAGTGGGAAGACGGCAACGAATATCCTCTTATAAAGGTTCATATTTCTAGCGCCTCTCACCCATTCTTTACAGGCCAAGAAAAACTAATCGACACCGAAGGTCGCCTAGACCGCTTTGCTGCTCGCATGAAAGCTGCCGAAGACCGCAAAAAAGCTTTGGCTAACAAAGCTAAAAAGGCAATTGCTACTTCTAGCAAAAAAGCTGCTGCTGCAGACAAAAAGTAACTACGGGCGGAACCGTCCACTCCGGGGGCAAAATAAATGGCGCAGATTCAACTTAACGAGCAAGCGCTTAAGTCCGAACACAATGAGCTTCAGGCTTTTTTGTCGCGCCCGGATGCTTATTCTGACCCGGATTTTACAAAAAAAACCAAGCGCGCAAGCGAGCTTGACGATATTTTACAGCTTGTTGAGCGCCAAAACGACCTTGCAGGCCACCTTAAAGAAGCACGCGAACTCTCTACAAGCTCTGACAGTGATCTTGCAGAGCTAGCCAAGTCCGAAATTCCCGAAATCGAGCAAGAACTTGCCGACATTAACGAGCGGCTTTTTGAGTTGTTAACACCAAAAGACCCCAACGACGAAAAAGACGTTATTGTAGAAATTCGCGCTGGCGCTGGCGGCGACGAGGCCTCTCTGTTTGCAGCGGAGCTTTACAGAATGTACATTCGCTACGCCGAAGCACACGGTTTTAAAACTGAGCTTATTAGCGAAAGTCCATCAGAGGTTGGCGGTTTTAAAGAAATTATTTTTGCGGTGCGTGGCGCAGACGTTTATAGCTCACTAAAGTTTGAGTCTGGCGTTCACCGCGTACAGCGCGTGCCGTCTACAGAATCTTCTGGCCGAATTCACACCTCTACTGCAACCGTAGCAGTTTTACCAGAGGCCGAGGAGTCTGATATTCAGATTAACCCAAACGATTTGCGCATTGATGTGTTTAGATCTGGTGGCCACGGCGGTCAAAGCGTAAACACCACAGATTCTGCCGTGCGCATCACTCACCTGCCAACCAATCTTGTTGTTACTTGCCAGGACGAAAAGTCTCAAATCAAAAACAAAGATAAAGCCATGGGCGTTTTGCGAAGCCGTTTGTTAGCCATGAAGTTGCAAGAAGAACAGCAAAAATTAGCATCCGAACGACGCAACTTAATTGGCTCTGGCGATAGATCCGAAAAAATTAGAACATACAACTTTCCGCAAGACCGCATTACCGACCATCGCATTGGTTATTCTCGTAGCAACATTCCGGCTGCACTAAACGGCGAAATTGACGACGTAATAAAACATTTGCAGGCATACGAGCGTGAACTCAAAGCCCAAGAAGCATCTGACTGATATGTCTTTGCAAACAATAACCATAAACCAGTGGTTAGGCAACGCCACTGCTTTATTGTTGCAAAGTGGCTCTAAAAGTGCGCGACTAGACGCACAGTTACTACTGTGCGAAGTTACCAAACGCAACAGAGCTGCCCTACTAGCACACGAAAACGATTGTCTAGATCAAAAAGACCAAAACCAGCTGCAAGCTTTACTAAAAAGACGCATAAACCACGAGCCCATGGCGTATATTTTAAAGCACCAAGAGTTTTATGGCCGTACTTTTAAGGTAAATAGCGACGTTTTAATACCTCGCCCAGAGACCGAGACTTTAGTAGATGAAGTTATTAAACTTGCAAAAAACAGCACTGGTACTTTAATAGACGTTGGCACTGGATCGGGTGCTATTGCCATAACCACAAAGCTTGAGCTACCAAAATTAAACGTTTTTGCAACCGATATTAGCAAAAAGGCACTAGATACTGCCAGGCAAAATGCTAAAAATCTAGGTTCAAATATTGATTTTTACCAAGGCAATTTGCTAGACGATTGCACAAAAAAATACGATTTTATTGTAGCTAATTTACCTTATGTTAACCCGCAGTGGCAACGCTCGCCAGAAACAAACTTCGAGCCCTCAACAGCTCTTTTTGCCGAAGACAATGGGCTTAAGCTAATCAAAAAACTACTTAGTCAAAGCGTAACATATCTTAATGCGCCTGGCTATATAATTCTTGAGGCCGACCCCTGCCAGCACGAAGAAATTACCCTTTACGCCAAACAAAATGGCTTAAAATTGATTAAAATTGTTGATTACTGCGTAGTTTTAACTAACAAATAACTAGCTTTGGTATGTGCTTAAGGTTACTTCTACAGTTTTTTCTTGGCCATCGCGTATGTATGTTAGTTTTACGCTGTCGCCAGGAGAATATCTGGCCAAAAGTGACGCTAGCGTGTTTGTTTGGTCGATGTTAATATCGCCAACTTTTTTTATAACATCTCCCTGTTTTAAGCCAGCTTTATCTGCTGGGCTGTCAGTTACAACTGCGGACTGCTGATCAGACTCAGCAGACAAATAAGCTCCCTGCGTTTGATCTGTTCCTAGTTGTTTGGCAATATCTGAAGTCAACGATATGTATCGCACCCCAAGGTATGGTCTTTCTACTTTGCCGGTTTTTAGCATGTTTTCCATTAAGCCTTTTGCGTCGTTGATTGGAATGGCAAAGCCAATGCTCTGTGATTCTTCGGCAATGGCCGTATTTATACCAATAACCTCGCCTTTTAGGTTTAACAACGGACCACCAGAGTTACCAAGGTTAATTGCGGCGTCTGTTTGAATAAGATTTTCTAAAGTCTCTAATCCACCCAAATCATCTGTTGCCTCTACCGGCCTGCCAATACCAGACACAATGCCCGCGGTTACGCTGTTGCTAAATTCTCCCAATGCGTTACCGATTGCAATTACCTTTTGCCCGGGCTTGACTTCGTCAGAATTCCCAAGCGTTGCAGCAGTCAAATCATCTACACCATTTACCTTAATAAATGCAATGTCGTTTAGCGGATCTCGCCCAACAACTTGGGCGCTAAATTCACGTCCGTCATGTAGTACTACTGTAACTTTTGAAGTCCCATCTGGCACAACGTGCTTATTTGTTAAAATATACCCGTCGCTAGACACAATTATGCCACTACCCTCACCCTCTTGAACGCTAGATGAACTATAATAGCTACTTGCCACAATTGCTTGGGTTGTTATAGATACGGTACTTGGGCTAACTTTTTCAAACACGTCCGATACAATTTCGCCTTCTTGAAGTACAATTTTTTCGCGATTTTCGGTAATAGTTTGCGCTGCATTTTGCCCAAACCAACCCGAGCCAATTATTATCCAAGCAGTAATACTGCTGGCTGCTACGCACAATAGTAGTAGTCCAAAAAAGTTCCTTACCAAAACAAAAAATCTGTGATTTATTTTAGGCTTTTTGGGCAAGTGTAGGTCTCGACTTTTTTTGCCAACTTCGATGCTGACAACTTCTTTGTTTTCTTGTTTTTCGTGAGAGTTGATCATTTGCTAAACAGTCCTTATTTTTAGCTTAAGGTCTAAATCTGAGAAACAGCTTATATTACCACGCTCCAGTGCGAAAATAGCAATATAACAAGCATTAACAAAATACTATATATTGAGGTTAGGCGAACAAGCGCAACAGAAAGTTGGTCTTTTTTTGCAGCCGAATAAAGACGGGTCGCCGCATACGATAAAACAAGCATGACTAACGCAATTTGAGGAATCATAATTGGCAAACTCAAATCATATGCCGTAGTCCAGTAGTACAATATCCAACCAAATTGCGCGGTCAATAATCCCCAAAGCCCACTTAGCAGCTCAACTGAGTTTTCGTCGTAGGCACTTGTAACATGTCTTGCAACAGAATAGCCTATCACCCAGCAGCCAAGCACAATCAAAAAATCATTAACAGTAGTAGATAAGCTAAACAATACTGTTAGCGCAAAAAATTGAGCAATTCCCGCCTGCCAATGAATTGAGCTTATACCAGACCTGTGTTTTAGATACAGCATCCAAAATCCGTACAGCAAAACAATTACTAGCTGCAAAATCAACGATGTCATAGATAGATACAATAAGCCTACAACACTCATACCAACAAGCAAATCTACCGAGTTGGCTTTAATGTTTATCCACCAAAAACGCGGACGCAACGATAAAATACGCCATTTGCTCAAAAACACCAAGGCTAAAGCCGGATATATCGAATCAAATCCGTGTATTAAAAGCAATAATACAACAGGGATAAGAGCGTTAATGCCAGCGTAAGCTATCTCGCCTAGTTTTCCTTTACGAACTCGTAAACCTAACAGTTCCATATTGCCCTTTATTATACATTACTGCACGCTGTTGGCGCAAAAACTAATCTTGAAAGTTACTGCCTAATACAATCACGAAGTCGGCTGTTTTTATTATAGGATTACCCTGTTCGTCTACTTCGCCAGAGTCGTACTCACCTAAGATACCTTCTGGCAAAGCATCGGTTGTAGCCAAAGTGCCGTATCTATTTTGCAGGTATTGAATTGTTATTTCTTTTTGACCGTCTTCGGTGTCGTAAAATTCTGTCGAGCTAAAGTCTTGGGTAGGAGCACTTTCTGCTAAAACTACGTTGTATCCGTAAGATTCTAGAACCTCTTTTTGCCCTGCAGCCAAACCTGATATGCCCGAGCCATTATATAACGCAATTGTTGGGGCTTCTTTTATTATATATGGGTCGACTAACTGACTTCGCAAGTACATTTGCAAATCGCCGTACTCGAACAATCCTGCCACTGGCTGAACTATCGAGGCGCCGCCAGCTGATCCTGTAGTTAACAATGCAACGTCTTCATCTGCCAAGCCAATAGACTTCATATCATCTGAAGGAATGTCTTTTGCAACATTATATAGGTTTAAAATATCATCGCGGCTAAAGTTTGTAACAACGTTATTACCTATAGAATCAATTAACGAACTGACTTTAATTGGGTTGCCAAGAGTCTCTAGACTTACGGCTTTATCTTTTAAAGCAATCAACATTAGGCGTTGATACATGGTTCTGTCAAAGTCGCCCCGTGGCAAGCCATAACCGCCAGCGCTGTTACGCGAGCGAGCCAGGTATAAAGCATGCTCTCCATCCAAGTGAGCAACGCCATTTGGCCATTTAACTTTTGTGCAGGTGTAGTTACAAATCCAGTCAAAGTTGGGGTCGTAAATTCCACGAGGATCAGGGCTCTCTATGTTTACGTCAATGCCACCAACAGAGTCGACTGCCTCTCTAAATGCTGCGTAGTTAATTTTTGCGTAGTAGTTAATATTAAGATCTGTGACTTCTTGTATGACTTTTTGTAGTAAGCCCATACCACCATCTGGCAAGCCGTCTTCTTTAAATCCATCTGTTTCGCCACACTGGTACACAGCGTTGATTTTTTCGCGGTAGTACATGCTACAATCTGGTATTTCTACCCATAGGTCACGAGGGATGCTGACCAATGTTGTTGATTTGTTTACAGGGTCGATACTTGCAATCATAATACTGTCCGTCAAGGTAGCGCCTGGGTGGCTGCCGTCGTCTTCGGAAGTAGCCGCCAACAATATATTTACACGGCCATCGCCTTCGTGCTGGAGCTTACTTTTATCTATTCCGCTGCCGTTAAGCACAGACTGCCCACCACCACGAAACATATTACCAGAAGCAATAAATACCTTGTAGGCAAAATAGCCAGCCAGCAACAACAAAATAACGCCAATTACAATGGCCAAGCGCTTAAAGAATTTTTTTGTAGGACGCCATTCTTTAATAGCTTTTAGGCCCCATTTTCGCTTTCTTTTGCCGTCTTTTGATGGCTTTTTTTTGTCTTTTTCGTCATCTAAAGATAAATCTATATCAAGTGCTTTCGTGCCGCTATGTGCTGAACTTTTTGACCCGACACTGCCTTGAAGAGATGGCCCGCTACTGCGCGTTAAAACTGGAGGTTTGCCATTTTGAACCTTTTGATTGTCAGCTAAATAGTGCGACGGCACCTGCATGTCAGGGGCTCGCCTACCAGAAACCGTAGCACTCTGGCGGCGCTTAAAAATACCGTCTGTGTTTTTTATGTCGTCTTTCATATAATCTCAGTAATACTCACTATATCGCGTTTATGCTCGCACGTAAACCGTAGTAATTCTTAGGTTTTCGTTATATTATTATGTTTATGGAACAACAATTTCCTGAGAATTTACCCGGCCAATCTGAAGATCCCGCACAAGAGGCAAAAATACTAGAAACTGCCCAAAAACACGACAAAAAAAGGGCTTTTTTTGAGACACTAAAAAATATTCTATCATTTGCCGCCTTTATTGCCACTGTGGCAATTGCAGCTACGCTTATAAATCAATTTATCTTTCAGTCATACTACGTGGACGGCACAAGCATGACGCCAACTTTACAAAACAACGATCGACTAATAATAGAAAAGGTTAGTAAAACCTCCGCAGCTATTCAGGGTAAACCATATATTCCAAAACGTGGAGATATCGTAGTGCTAGACACAAGCATACTGGACCAATACGGACACAACGAGCAGCTAATTAAGCGTGTAATTGGCCTACCTGGCGAAACCGTACATATTGAAAACGGCATCGTTACCGTAAAAAATTCAGAAAATCCCCAAGGTCTTAGCGTGGACTCAGAGCTTAACCTTAAGCTTGAACCAACATACACCACGTCAGTTATTGACATAGTCGTACCACAAGATTGCATTTATGTTCTAGGCGACAACCGCGTTATGAATGGCTCGTTTGACTCAAGATCTTTTGGCCCAGTCGAGCTAAACAAAATAGACGGCCGCTTGGCGCTTCGTATTTTTCCGTTTAATAAAGTTGACAGCTTTTAGTCTAGTTTGTTAGCAATTCGGCAATTCGCGCTAAGTCATCGTTGTCTTTAAAAGTAATCATCAGCCGGCCACCTTTTGCCATATTTTTTATGCTTACATCGGCATTTAAGCGTTTCGAAATTGCCTTGGTTTGTGGAGTCTGGGTTTGCACTTTTGCAACTGCAACTTTTTTGTCTTTTTCACCCTCTTTATAACCAATTACAAATTGCTCGGTTTTTCGTACCGACCATTCGTTTTTTATAATTAGATTCAGCAATTCTGTTTGCACTTCTGGCTCTTTTATTGCCAAGATCTGCCGTGCGTGCCCCTCAGTTATTTTACCTTCTACCAACGCATGCTTTGCGTCTTTTGGAAGAGCCAGCAGGCGCAAAATGTTGCTTATTGTACTAATGGCCTTACCGCCCACTCTTTTGCCAATCTCTTCGTATGTAAGGTTAAACTGCTGATGGAGCTTAAGATACGCAGTTGCGGTTTCGAGTGGGTTTAGATCTTGACGCTGCAAGTTTTCTATTAAAGAAAGTTCTAGCTTGTGCTGATCCGTTAAAGTTCGCACCAATGCTGGCACTTCTTTTAGCTCTGCTATTTGCGCGGCACGCCAGCGTCGCTCACCTGCCACTATTTCAAATTTTTCGCCCTTAGGCACAACCACCAACGGCAATAAGATTCCGTGTTCTTTTATTGACTCTGCCAACTCTTGTAAAGCGGATTCGTCAAAATGACGACGTGGCTGATCATCATTAGGAACAACATCGATAATTTTAAGATTTTTAAGCTTAGATGATTTTTCGTCTTGCTGACTAGTTGGGTCAAACTCTTCATCCAATAATTGTGTTGGAATTAATGCATCAAAACCCCGTCCTAAACCCCGTTTTACTGCCATTTACCGCTCCTATACTTTCTATTTTTCTACACGAATTTTTAGCTCTTTTACCAGGCCCTTATACGCCCTGGAGCCCTTGGACCATCTGTCGTAGGCACCAACTGGCAGACCATGGCTTGGCGCCTCTGCCAAACGAACGTTGCGTGGAATAATTGTATCAAATACCTTGCCAGGAAAATGTTTTTTAACTTCTTCGTGAACCTGACCAGATAAGCTAGTGCGACCGTCTACCATAGTTAACACAACGCCCAAAAGTTCAAGATCAGGGTTTAGCCCCTTGCGAACCAGCTGCATGGTCTCCAATAACTGCCCCAGACCCTCAAGTGCATAAAACTCGGCCTGCACGGGCAATAAAATATACTGAGCCGCAATTAAACTGTTTACGGTGAGCAAGCTTAATGATGGCGGACAATCAATTATAACGTAATCGTAATTGTGCCCCGATAAAGCACTTTTTAACCTTGTAAAACGATGTTCAGCCTTAGCAAGCTCCACCTCGGCATTGGCAAGATGTGGCGTGACTGGCAATAAATCAAGATTTTTGTGTTTAGTTGGCACTATACATTCGATAGTCGGAACACCATCCAAAATAGCGTCAATTACTGTACGCGCAAGCTCTTGTTTGTTTACTCCCAGCCCACTAGTAGCATTGCCCTGTGGATCAAAGTCTACAAGCAAAACCTTTTTGCCATGTTTGGTTAAAAAATAGGCAACATTAACAGCAGTGGTGGTTTTGCCAACTCCGCCCTTCTGGTTTGTGACCGCTATAATGCTTCCTGCCATTTGTGTATTTTTACCTCTCGTTCATGGTTATTGTAACAGTTTTAGGCGTCTGTGAAAACAAAAAGGCCCCGTTTTTAGACGAAGCTTTTTGTTTTTTAGAATAAACTAAAGGCTAATCTTTTCGATAGCAATTTTGCTGTACTGCTGACGATGTCCGTTAATGGTCTTAACGCGCTTTTTGGCCTCAAATTTGGCAACACGAATTTTTTCGCCTTTCACCAAAGATTCAATAACCTTTGCGGTTACCTTAGCACCAGCAACAACTGGGGTGCCAATTTTTACGTCTTTCGCGTCAAAAACCATCAGTGGTTCAAGCGAGAGCTCTTTTGCGCCTTCTTGGAGGTGGTCCACCAATAGGGTCTCTTTTTCGGCAACAACATATTGCTTGCCGCCAACTTGAATGACTGCTTTCATTATAAAACTCTTCTAAAGATTTATTTACTATTTCTGTAGTATTTTATCAGTTTTAGCTACCTCTGTAAAGAGCAATGCCAACTTTACTTGGTTTCTTCGCTGCGCATTTCGGTTAGTGTTTGATCCCAAAACTTATCTAAATCATCAGCATTTATTTCTTCTTTTAGTTGCCATACGTTATCGTGAGTAACAGGATCGTTGCTAATATCTTTAATTAACTCGTCGTCCTCGTTTAAAACAGGCTCAAAGGTTAATTTTTGGTTAAATAATTGTGGAAGTTTTATTTTTGCCATATTTTTTGTTTTATTTAGTTATGCTTTAACATTAGCACTAACACGCGATTTTGTCAATATTGTTTACTCGCGCACAAAAAAATGTTATAAATAATAATCACCTTCTGCAAAGGGAGCAGCAATGAAGAGCATTTCAAAGGCCTTAGTTTACGTCTTTTTGTTTTTGGGGCTGCTAACCACAGTAGCTGCAATTAGTGCTTGTGGCGCACCTAGCGGAACCGTCGACTACGATGATGACGATGACGACACAAGCACCCGCCGCAAGAAGAGGCCAAAGAAGCGCACTATGCAACAGTTCACTCTGTCTGGCGTTGTGGCCATTCACCCAGATGGATCATGGACTATTTTGTAGCAACCTGCGCCTTGCAATGTTTTTATTGCAAGGCGTTTTAATTTTACGCAAGTGCTATAAGTCGCAGCATATTTAAAAATATTATATAATTACTAGCGCTATGGCATTCAAGACAGAGGGGTTTTATAAAATGAGAACAGCTTACATTATGCGAGGAATCCCCGGCAGCGGCAAAAGCACCGCGGCTCGCAGACTGACCGGTCCAGCTGGAGCTTTACATTCAACAGATGAATACTTTGTAGTTGACGGCGTTTACCGATTTGATGCTACTCGATTGCCCGAATATCATGCACGTAATCTGGCAGCGTTTAAAAGGAGCCTGCAAGATGGTCACGAGGTAGTAGCTTGCGACAACACTAACGTTCAGCTCTGGCACATGGAACCGTACATAGCTGCAGCAACAGAGCACGGATACACTGTAACTGTGATCGAGATGCCACACCCCGACCCCGCCACGGCCGCTAGACGCAACCTGCACGGAACGCCTATTGAAGTAATTAAGGAAATGATCTCTCTTTGGGAGTCATACCCAGGAGCCATTATCTACGACGAGTAGCTCCTTACGGGTTTTACGCTATTATTTTGGGCATAACACGCCAAGATGAGCATAAAACCCGTTTTTTATTTAGATTCTATTTTAAAGTTTCTAACGAGATATCTAACAAAACACCTTCAATTTTTACTTGTAACTTGTGTTCAAAATCTGCGTCAGTCGTAAGTTGAGCTGCTAAGGTTTCTGCCATTATGGTTTGCTGGTGAGTTCTTATTGCCGCAGCAAGTTCGGAGTCGTCTGTTTTTAGGCCAAGTTTTATTCGGTCATCAACCTGCAAGTCCGCTTGTTTTCGGGCGTTTTGAACACATCTAATTACGTCACGCATTAGGCCTTCGGCTTTTAGCTCGGGAGTAATGTTTGTGTCCAACCCAACTTGGTCGCCCCATTTTACCTCTTTAACGTTTAGCTCGTCTGCCAAAACATCTTTGTACTCTTCTGGTAATTGCGGAACGATAACGCCAGTAAGCGGTTGTCGAACCTTAATTTTTGCAGCAGCACGCTGGCTTAAACCTTCGTTTATATAGTCGCGAGCACGCGCCATATCGTCAACAACATTTTGGCTTACCTCACCCACCTCTGGCCAGCTACTAAGATGTACGGATTGCCCGTTCATTAGCTCGCGATACAATTTGTCGCTTAAAAATGGAGCCCACGGTGCCAGAAGCTGACAGGTTCGCACTAGCGTAAAGTGCAAGGTTTGGTAAGCGGATTGCTTGTCTCCATCGTCATCACTCTTCCAAAAACGGCGGCGGCTACGCCGAATAAACCAGTTTGACATGTCGTCTATTAACGCATAAATTGGTGCAATTGCATGGGCAATTTTAAAGTCATCTGCCTGGCGAGTAGCCTCGGCAACGGCCTGATTTACTCTAGAAACCATCCATGTGTCTAACGGATTTTCGCTTTGTGGATCGGTCAGTTCGCCCTCGTGCTTAAAGCCGTCAATGTCGGCGTACATTTTGTAAAAACGGTAGCTGTTTTGCAAGCGCCCAAACACATTGCGGTTTAGATCCTTCATGGCGTCGCGGCTAAAGCGCATATAGTCTGCACTTACGGTTGCCTGCGTGCTGCTCAAAAGATACATGCGCAAAGTGTCTGCGCCTTCGGTAGAAAATACATCGTCAACTGGCGGATAGTTTTTAAGCCGCTTGCTTAATTTTTGTCCGTCTGCCGCCATTATCATTCCGTTTACAACAACGTTTTTGTACGCTGGGCGGTCAAATAAAATTGTGGCAATTACGTGTTGAACGTAAAACCATAGGCGCGTTTGATCTAGGCCTTCGCCAATGTAATCTGCTGGGAAAGATTTTTCAAAAACCTCTTTGTTTTCAAACGGATAGTGCTGCTGCGCGACGGGCATGCTGCCAGATTCGAACCAGCAGTCAATTACTTCTTCGATACGCTTGTAAGTTTTGCCATCTTTAGTAAAGGTAATTTGGTCGATATTTGGGCGATGCAAATCTGTAACATCAATATCGTCACCTGCCAAAGTCTTAAGCTCGTCAATGCTTCCAATCACAATGTAGTCGTTCTCGTCTTCCACATTTGCCCAAACTGGCATTGGTGCGCCCCAATAACGATTGCGGCTAATCGCCCAGTCACGCGCGCCAGCCAGCCACTTACCAAAGCGACCTTCTTTAATGTGTTCTGGCGTCCAATTAATTTCTTGAGCGGTTTTTAGCAATTGTTTTTTAATTGCCGAAACACGCACAAACCAAGTATTGATTGAGTAGTAAAATAACGGACTGTCACATCTGTAACAAAACGGATATGTGTGCTCAAAAGTCTCCGCCGCAAAAACATAACCTTGTTTAGATAGATGCTCAATTACATGTTGGTCGGCCTTTTTAAAGAACATGCCTGCGATGTCTGCAAAGCCAATGTCGTCCATCATTTTTCCGGCTTCGTCAACGGTTTTTCTGACGGGAATGTTATTTTCTTGCCCTAGTTTTAGGTCGTCCTCACCAAATGCTGGCGCAACGTGCAAAACACCAGTACCGTCATCAACACTTACAAAATCTGCTGGCCAAATTTTATAAAAGTTTTCGTGACCTGCAAGATTTTGCAAATTATCTAGCTCAAACAACGGTAGGTATTTTTTACCAACTAGTTCGGCTGCTTCTACCTCTTTTAAGACTTTAAATTGACGCTCGTCTTTCATTACGGCCTCTAGGCGTTTTTTGGCTAAAATTAGCACTTGCCCATCGGTTTCTACATAAACGTATTGCTCGTGCGGATTTACGGCTATTGCGGCGTTACCTGGCAAGCTCCACGGGGTAGTTGTCCAGCCCAGCAAATATGCGTCTTCGTCAGCAAGTTTAAATTTAACAAACAAGCTTGGGTCCGGCACGTTGTCGCGGTAGCCTTCGTTAAGCTCAAAGTTAGACAGCGGCGTGGCGCAGCGCGGGCAGTACGGCATACTTTTGTAACCTTTGTACAAAAGGTCTTTGTCGTGGACTTGCTTCATTACCCACCAAACGCTTTCTGTGTAGTCACGATTTATGGTGGCATAGGCGTGTTCGGTATCGGTCCAGCGGCCAATGCGCTCAAAAAAACCTTCCCACTCACCTTTGTATTTGAACACCGAGTCGCGACAGGCGTGGTTAAATTTGTCTAGACCTAAATCTAAAATTTGCTTTTTGCCGCTTACGTCAAATTCTTTTTCTATGGCAAATTCTACCGGCAAACCGTGACAGTCCCACCCGTTACGGCGCGGAACGTAATATCCGCGCATAGTTTTGTAACGCCCAAAAGAGTCTTTGATGCTGGTCACCAAACTATGTCCAAAATGCGGCAAACCGTTTGCAAATGGCGGCCCGTCGTAAAAACTAAAAACTGGACCATCTTTGCGGTTGTCTAAACTTTTTTTAAATGTGTCTTCTTGGCGCCATAAAGCCATCACTTCTTCTTCGGCTTGGGCTAGTTGAGACTTTTTAACCTCTGACATTTTTACTCCTAAATAATAAAAGTCATCACTTTTGTCTACCGGAACCCATACGGGCGGTACCATCCGGTTTCCAAAAGAGATGACTCTTTTAGCGCTTATTTTGCAATCTTACGGGTCGCTTGTCCGTCAAGGTCTAATTTTACCTTTTAGGGTAATTTCTTCTTGCTGCTTTACGGCTGATAACCGCTAATCTAGCCAAGCTAGAGCGCATGTATAGCGTAATTATAACCACAAAAATAGAGATTGGCAAGAGGCAAAAAACGACATAAAATAACTTACATGAGCAAGTATCCTAATACATTTTACAGAGTATCAATTAAAGCATTAATTAAAGATTCGACCGGAAGAGTTTTGCTTTGCAAAGAAAATTCCAACAACTGGAGCCTGCCAGGAGGTGGAATCAACCACGGAGAAACTCCGCTAGATGCACTGCGCCGTGAACTAGTTGAGGAAATAAACTTAAAAAACTTTACACTCGCACTGCCCTCCTCAACACATACCGTGTTTTTAGAAGAAAAAAATGCTTGGCTAATGTGGGTAGTATACCAGGTACGCTCCGATGACTTGCACGAGATATCACCCGGCCCAGAAGTAACCAAGGTTGACTTTATTGATGTGACTCAATACAAAAATAGCCAAAAAAGAGCAGAAAAATTAGTTTATGAGGCCTACCAAACTAATCTTGCGGTAAATAATAACTAACTTCGCTAATCTGAGGCAACATTGGACCGTCCCAGCGCTGCAACTCTTGGCCTTTGTCGTCTATGGCAATGATTGTTGGGTAACTAACAATTCCGTAAAGCTGACACATTTCAATTCCACCTTTTGTGTCAACATCAACAGTTGGCAGCGCCTTATTTGTGCGCGCCGTAAACTCTCGCAAGTAGTCCTCTACCGCCGTAGAATGCTCAGAATTTGGCCTGTAAAATAGTAACGTTCTCATTACTTTAAATATAACAAATGCTTGATCGATTAAACAAGCTACCAGAGCGCTGCACTCAATAACGCAGCTCCAACTCCAAACTTATACAAAAACGGGCCAAAGGCCCGCTTTTGCGCAAAACTTTTTTCGTTTTAGCTGCAACCTGTAGTAGAACCACAACTTGTGCAAACATGACAACTACCAGACGGTTTTGTGATGTTTCCGCAATTACTGCACAATGGTGAATCCGAAGCACTAACTTCGATCTTCGCCGTTGCCATTTTAACTTCTACAGTTTTTTGCTCTAAAATTGGTGTGTTTTTTTGACCAACGACCGGCTGCTCAAGTAAACTTATTTGATTTGCTTGAGTTTCTGCCTCAAGATCATCAAAAGATGCCAACCCCAACTCTAGCCTGTCGTCAAAATTTAGGTACTCTAGCGCTAAACGACGAAAGATATAGTCTGTGATGCTTGAAGCCGTTCGGATTTCTGGATCATCCGTAATGCCAGCCGGCGCATAACTTGTATTAATCATTGCCTTGGCGTAACTCTTTAGAGGTACACCGTATTGCAAGCCATGGCTAACGCTAATTGCCAAACTATCCATTATTCCAGACAAGGTTGATCCTTGTTTTGAGATCCTAAAGAACACTTCGCCAGGAGTACCGTCTTCGTATTCGCCAACCGTTACATAACCCTTTAAGTCGCTAACGTGGAATTCAAAAGTCCGACTGTTTCTAATTCGTGGCAACTCCCGCTTAACTGCGCCTTTTACTACTACCGGCAAACTTACCACCGGCTCTTGTTGAGGTGCATCTTTTTTGGCTGCCTCTTTTTGCTTTTTACTACTTAAAGGCTGTCCCACTTTACTACCGTCGCGATAAATTGCAATAGCCTTAATTCCCATCTTCCATGCATCCATATGAAGCTGTTCAACATCTTCTACGCTTGCTTCTTGTGGCATGTTGACAGTTTTGCTAATTGCACCAGATATAAACGGCTGGACCGCAGACATCATCTTAACATGGCCCAAATAATGAATTGAATTTTGACCAACTGCACAGGCAAACACGCCAAGGTGCTCATCTTTAAGATGCGGGGCGCCCACAATTGTGTTGTGCTCGTGAATGTAATCAACAATTTCTTTACTATGTTCTTTGTTGTAATCCAAAGTTTTAAGCGCACGCGAAACCGTTTGGTTAACAATCGCCATAGAGCCACCGCCAACTAAGTTTTTGTGCTTAATCAACGCAAAATCAGGCTCAACACCGGTAGTGTCGCAGTCCATCATTAAACCAATTGTGCCCGTGGGTGCCAAAACAGATGCCTGGGCGTTGCGCACTCCGTACATTTCGGCAAGCTCTACAGCCTCGTTCCAAACCTCGGACACAGCTTTTAGCAAGTCTTTCTCAACATATTTTGAGTTTATGTCATCAACAGCATTGCGATGTTTTTTAAGTACGCGAATTGCACCCTCTTTGTCTTTGTGATATCCCGCAAACGAGCCCACACGTTTTGCAATCTTGGCGCTTGTTGCATACGAATATCCAGTTAGCAAAGCAGTTACAGCAGCGGCCAACGCACGACCTTCGTCGCTGTCGTACGGCAAACCGCGAGCCATTAGCATTGCGCCCAAGTTGGCATAACCAATTCCTAGTTCGCGGTACGCACGCGCACCCTTATCAATCGACTCTGTAGGATAGCTAGAATAACCAACCAGTATTTCTTGCGACAAAAATATAATTTGGGTTACATGCTTAAAGCCTTCAAAATCAAAACTTCCATCGTCATTTAAGAATTTAAGCAGGTTTAAACTGGCCAGGTTACATGCAGTGTTATCCAGGTGCATGTACTCAGAACAGGGGTTTGAGCCATTAATTTTACCAGCTTTTGGAGTTGTATTCCAGTCATTAACAGTTGTGTCAAACTGCATACCTGGATCAGCGCATTCCCATGCAGCTTCGGCAATTTGACGAAACAAATCTTTAGCGCGCGTTGTTTTGTAGACTTTTTTGTCTTTTACGCCTACTAAGCCCCAATCATCGTCGCTTTCTACTGCGCGCATAAAGTCATCTGTTACGCGTACGGAGTTGTTAGCATTTTGGTACTGAATAGAAATCGCATCCTCACCATTAAGCCCCATGTCAAAGCCTGCTTCTTTTAGCACGCGAGACTTGCGCTCTTCGCGAGCCTTACACCAAATAAACTTCTCTACATCAGGGTGATCAATGTTTAAAATAACCATTTTTGCGGCACGACGGGTCTTGCCGCCACTGGCAATAGTACCGGCGGATGCGTCTGCGCCACGCATAAAGCTAACTGGACCAGAAGCCTTTCCTCCACTACCACTTAGCCGCTCGTAGGATGATCGGATCTCACTTATGTTTAAGCCAGCACCAGAGCCTCCCTTAAAAATCATTCCCTCTTCGCGGTACCAGTTTAAAATAGAAGGCAAGCTATCCTCTACCTTCAAGATAAAGCACGCACTAGCCTGCTGTGCACGATCAGGGGCACCAATATTAAACCAAACGGGCGAGTTAAATGCTGCGCGCTGTGTAGCTAAAACGTACTTAAGCTCATCGCTAAAAATTTTAGATTCGCCTTCGTCAATAAAATAACCCTGCTCTAAACCATGCGTAGTTATCGTATCAGCTACTCTGTTAATAAGGTGCTTCAACGACGACTCCCGCTGATTCGTACCAGGGGTGCCATAAAAATACTTTTGAGCCACAATGTTTATTGCGTTCTGACTCCAGGTATCCGGAAAGCTTACCTGTTTTTGCTCAAAAACAGTTTCTCCTGTGCCTGGATTGGTAATTTTTGAGTCCGTGGTCACCCACCTCAGCATGTCGTATGGATGCGTATCTTCCTCTGTAAAATGCCGCTTTAATTTAAGCGCTGCCGTATTTTGCGCCATGGCCACATACCCTCCTTAATTGTTTACCACAAAAGCCTAAGATAAGCTTGCCATCTACCCTCCAGCACATGGCAAATCAAATCAAAACAGTCGTGATTTTTTGTTTTATTTTTAGTACTAGCTAAGGAATACAGCGCATTTTTAATCTTGAAAGCTCTTTTTCTAAACTTTCTAAGTCTGTAAAATTTCGGTAAACACTGGCAAATCGCACATATGCAATCTGGTCAGTGCGCGCAAGAACACCCATTATAATTGAGCCTACTCTTTCAGAACATATCTCCGCATCACCACAATCGTAGATATCTTTTTCAACTTGCGCTACCAATTCTTCAAACTTTGCCCCTGTTATTTTTGTCTTCTCACACGCTTTTTGTAAACCTGTTACAAGTTTTGCACGATCATACATTTGCCGAGTGCCATCCTTTTTGATAACAGTTATGCTAGGTCTTTCCAATCTTTCGTATGTAGTAAAACGATATTGGCAAACTAAGCATTCTCGCCGCCTGCGAATGCTCTCCCCATTCGCAACATCTCGAGATTCAATTACCTTAGTTTCGGCTTGTTGGCAGTGTGGACACTTCATGATTTTTACGCTAAGGCATCCCTATTTAGTACCTCTACACTCAATCTCTCATGTGTAGCTGCTATTAGTATAACCCTACATATAGTGAGCTTCAATCGTTTTTTATACAACATATAGTGGCGAGAGTCTAAGCGCTACTCGTCATCAGTTTTTTTGCGACGACGCAAGAAGGCGGGCGTGTCAGCTTCGTTATCGTAGTTCCAAATACTTTTTGGAGCTTCATCTTTTGCAAAATCATCATAAGTAGATTTTTTTTCATTCAAACTCATGTCGATCTTGTTCATGTCCTCTTCTTGGACTTTGTCGCTTGAATCTTCTTCAGGTTCAGGCGCATCTTCGGTTTGCGGACTGCGGTGAAAATATGCAGAGTCAAACCCAGTTGCAATTACAGTAATGATTAACTCATCTTCAAGATCTGGCTTTAATGTAGCACCAAAAATTATGTTAGCGTCAGGAGCAACCGCATTAGTAATTACTTCGGCCGCCTCATTAATCTCGTGCATAGACATGTCGTAGCCACCGGTAATGTTAAACAACACTCCCCGGGCGCCATCAATAGAAACTTCTAACAATGGAGACTCAATAGCCTGCTGCGCAGCCTGAACTGCACGGTTTTCACCGCTAGCGCGGCCAATACCCATCAAAGCCGACCCCGCATTTTGCATAATGGTCTTAACATCAGCAAAGTCTAGGTTAATCAAGCCGTGCTCTGTAATAAGCTCAGAGATACCCTGAACACCCTGTCGCAAAACATCATCAGCAATTTTAAAAGTTTCTAAAAGCGGAGTGCGGCGGTCAATTGTTTGCAATAATCTGTCGTTAGGAATAGTGATTAAAGTATCAACTTGTTGGCCCAAGCGAGTAATTGCCCATTCTGCATTCTGACGTCGCTTTTCGCCCTCAAAGCTAAACGGTTTTGTAGCAACACCAACCACCAAAATACCCAAATCGTGAGCCATACTTGCCACAACATGACCAGCACCGCTGCCAGTGCCGCCACCCGCACCAATTGTAATAAACACTAAGTCTGCGCCCTCAAGATGCTTTTTAATATCTTCTTGAGACTCCTCTGCAGCCTGCTGACCAACAGATGGATCCGCTCCAGCGCCAAGCCCCCTTGTTGTTGAGCGTCCAATATGTATCTTTTTTTCTGCCTTAGAATTATGTAACGCTTGCGCGTCAGTATTTATGGCGATAAATTCAACACCATGCACACCAGCGTCAATCATGCGGTTAATTGCCGCACCGCCGGCGCCACCAACACCAACAACTTTAATTGTTGCAAATGTTTGAATATCAGCTGGCTTAATTTCTGGCATATGGTAAATTCCCTCAATTGTTCACATTTAGTATACACTCTTCGTGAGCATGTAACAATCGTTTGTTCGTTTTGTTATCTTAAAATTAAACTTTAAATTTTTTTATCATGTCTGTAGCGCGCTGCATAAAAATGTTTACAGCTTTGCCACCGCCCTGAACTGCTTTTTGAGTCAATCTACCCGCTGGCACGCTGACTGCATTTTCTTGCTCAAAATCCATTAACATCAAACCAACAGAAACCGCAAACTCAGGCCCACTGACTTTGTCGCTAACACCTGTAAAACCATTCATTTTAGCCACTCTAGCAGGCAAACGTAGCTTTTCTTTGGCGTACTCGTCAATATTGCGCATATTTGCGCCGCCACCAACCAAAACGACTCCGCCAGGCAGCTTGCCAGAGCGATCGATTTGCTTTAGTTCTTTGTCTACAAGTTCAAATATTTCGTCAAGACGAGCCTCGACAATCATATCAATATCTTTAACCTTAAAGTTGAGTTTTTCCTGACCGCGAGCGACTTCTACCTCTTTGGGCTTATCCTTGCCCGTTACAGGCACGGCCGTGGCGTGCTTTAGTTTAATCATTTCGGCCACATCCAAATCTGTGCGCAAACCTATTGCTAGGTCATTAGATATATTTACACTACCAATCGGCAACACCGCAACATGCTGCAAATCACCCTCCTCAAATACAGCCACACTTGTGGTCGTACCGCCCAAATCAACAATAGCAACGCCATTTTCCATTTGCTGAGAAGTCAAAGCTGCACGCGCCGCTGCCAAAACCGACACCACAAAGCGCTGAACACCAGTCTCGGTCATTTCAACGCTTTTTAATAAGTTCTTTACATGTGGACTTAGTGCAGTTATTACATGCGCGTCTACTTCAAGTCGCACGCCCTGCATTCCAAGTGGGTCCTTAATATTTTCTTGACCATCAAGCTGGTAGCTCCGCGGAGTAACCTGCAAAATTTCGCGATTAGCTGGCAGCTGCACCACCGTCGCAGCTTCTTCGCAGCGCTCTAAATCAATGTCTGTAATTTCGTGATCTTGTGAACCAACAGCGACAACACCACGTGAGCTCATGGCAGTAACGTGCGCGCCATTGATATTAACCGTAGCACGATCAACCTGGTGACCAGACATTCGCTCGGCTTCTTCCAGAGCTTTATCAATAGCCTGTGCCGTATTTACAATATTTACAACCATGCCTTTGCGCATACCTGTGTTTGACGCGCTACCCACGCCAATAATATTTGGCGCCGAGTTATTTCCGTCCATATGTCCTATGACGCAGCGTATTTCCATAGTGCCGACATCTATGCCAACGCCATAGCGAGTGTGTTCTTGCATAAGTTCTAGTATAGCGTTTATGCTCGAGTTGCTCAATGTTTGCTTTGATCAAAATCAAAAAAAGCGCTATAAATGCAGCTTTATACTGCTACTGCCAAGCTGTAAGGATTTCGCAGCCTTTGTCGGCAATCAAAACCGTGTGCTCGAAATGCGCGCTTATACTGTTGTCTTTTGTTCGAATAGTCCAGCCATCTTCATCAACGGTAATTTGATGCTTGCCCAGTGTAGCCATTGGCTCAATCGCAACGGTCATGCCTGTTTTAAGCACAGAACCAGTGCCAGCTGTTCCATAATTTGGAATATTTGGGTCCTCATGGACTTCATGACCAACACCGTGACCTACAAGCTCTCTTACAATACCTAGCTTCTCTCTATCTAGTACTCGTTGAATTGCAGATGCAATGTCACCCACGCGTACACCATTTTTAACCTTGTCTAAACCTGCATACAAAGATTGTTCTGTTTTTTCTACAAGTCGTATTACATCGCTATTTTGAGTATCTTTGCCACCAACAATTAAAGTAAAGGCACTATCAGTTATCATTTCGTTGTAAGTCACGCCAAAGTCAAAGCCAACAACATCGCCCTCTTTAAACTGCGCGGCACTTGGAATACCATGAACTACCTCGTCGTTAACAGATATACAAATAACAGCCGGGAAGCCTGCATAGCCCAAAAAGCTAGCCTTGGCACCAAAAGCCTTTAACTCTTTTACAACAAGTTCGGACACATCCTTGCCAGTCATACCCGGCACAACAGTCTTGTCAATAAGCTGCAATATACAAGCTAGCATTTTGCCGCTAGTGCGCATAGATTCGATCTCTGTCGGCGTTTTTACGCGAGTGAACATGATTCTAGTTCGTCCTCAATTTTATCGTGAACCTGACCGACGCTGCCCGTGCCATCAATATGAACAATCCGAACATGCTGATTCGTAAGATAGGTTAAAATTGGATAAATTTCTTGACGATAAATATTCATGCGCTTTGCAACAGTTTCTGGAGTATCGTCAATGCGGCCACGCAATTGCAAGCGTCGCAAAATCTCGCTTTGTGGAACCTCAAGAACAATCACTAAGTTCATCGAGCGCCCATGTTTTTTTTGAGCATCCACAAGCCATTCCGCTTGCTTTAGTGTACGAGGAAAACCGTCTAAAACAACGTGATCAATATCTTTTGCACGTTCTAGCGCATCTCCAAATACTTTTTTAGTTGTTTCATCATCAATCAATTCGCCGCTGCTCATTCTTTTTAAAAGCTCAGCATCGTGGGTATCTCGAAAAAGCTGACCAGTAGATAGCCATCTCCAGCCATGTCTAGCAGTGAGCATTTGCCCCTGCACACTTTTTCCGGCACCTGCCGGACCAAAAAAAATAATCATTCTAGGTAGATATCCTTTCTTACTCTAGCCGCGCAGCCTACCTTGAACTGTTGCAGCAATTCGTGAACCATCTGCAGCTACCCCAACCTTAGCACGCACAGCACCAATAACAGCGCCCATTTGGGCGTTTTTGCCCAAATTTGCGATGACTTCTTCTATTATCTTTCCTAGCTCATCATCGCTAAGCTGGCTAGGTAAATAGACATCGATAATCTTTTTTTCTAAAAGCTCAGCATCGGCGCGCTCAGCAGAACCTGACTTTTTATACAGCTCTGAAGCCTCTGCTCTTTTTTTAGACTCTCGCGCAATGACTTTTAAAATGGCATCGTCGCTCAAGCCTGTTTCGCGTGCATTTTGAGCAACTTCTTCGTACAAAATAGCGCTTTTAAGACCACGTAGCACTTCTACGCGTTTTTTTTCGCCACCAAGCATGGCGGCTTTTAAATCGGCCTCAATTTGCGCTTTTAGCATTACCGGCCACCAAGACGAATGCGTTTTAACTTCTCGGCTTTGCGGGCTTTTCGTAAGATAGCTTTCTTGCGGCGCTCAGTCTTGCTAATTGGCTTTTCAAAATATTGAAGGCCCTTGACTACAGCAAGAACACCAGATTGCTGAACCTTACGATTAAAACGACGAATAAGGTTTTCGTTCGCTTCGTTTGGGTCTTTACGTGTAACTTGAATCATATACCTGATATTTTAGCAGAACAGAGACAATCATGCAATATATACAGAGTAACAATGTATAATTTATTTTTTACAGTACTCAACACCCAAAAGCCTTCCCTCAACAGAACAAAAACCCTTCCATTCATTTTCTGTCAGACAAAGCCAAACATCCACTAAGTCGCCAACTTTTGCAGAAATTTCTGAAGACAAATTAAAACCAACAGTGGTAAAACTTTTTTTATTGTCATCTATAAAAATAAGTTTTAGATGCTGATTGTCGCTACCCATCTCTCGACGATCTTTAATTTGTACTCTGCGCAAGCAAAAAATTGGCTCGGGGTTACCATGCCCATATGGCTCAAGCTGCGCAAGATTTTTTATTAAATCAAAGCCTAAACCTGCGAATCCATCTAAATCAACATCTGCTTTAGGCTTTAAATACGCAAGCTGATCTTGTAGTTTTAGACTTTTATAAAATTCATTAATTGACTGCCTAAAATTAGGGATGTTGCAAGTTCTTAGTGTTACACCCGCGGCCAATTTATGACCACCTCCCTTTATCAGCCATTTCTCAGACGCCTTGATTCCCTCTACTGCACTAAAATCGCCGTAGCTTCTGGCCGACCCCTTTGTTTCGTCACCTATTTCTTGCAAGACAAATGTTGGCTTTTTAAATTTTTCGAGCATTTTAGCCGCAACAATGCCAATTATTCCATGCGACCACGAGGAATGAGATAAAACTAAAACTGGGTCATCCTTGTAATTTTGCGCTTGCAAGGATGCTTCTTTTGCTATTTTGTCCTGCTCTGTTCTGCGCGCAATATTTAGTTCGTGCAGTTTTTGCGCAATTTGCAAAGCAGTTTTTTGATCTTTTTCTACTAAAAGATCTAGACTTAGTTGTGCAGTTTTTAAGCGACCCGCCGCATTAAGATGTGGGCCAATTCCAAACCCTAAACTTTTTGCTGTCACTTTGTTTAAATCTAAATCTATTATCGATGCCAGTGCCGCTAGTCCTGGTCGTCTAGTTTTAGCAAAAACTTTTAATCCCCACAGCACATTTGCGCGATTTTCGCCCAAAAGAGTAACTACATCACAAACTGTACCCAGAGCCACCAAATCTAGTAGCCATTTTTCTTGTCCATCAGGTAGACCGTCTAGATGTTTTTGCAAAGCTTGAACCAATTTAAACGCAACTCCACAACCAGCCAGATCAACAAATGGATAATCATGATCTTTACGCTTTGGGTTAATAATCGCAATAGCATTAGGCATAACATCTGCAACACTATGATGATCCGTCACGATAACATCCACACCAAGCTCGTTAGCTAAATCAATTTCTGAATGGGATAAACTACCACAATCTACAGTAACGACTAATTGCGCACCCTTTTGGGCTAAGGCCTTTATTGCTCGCTTGCTTAGGCCGTAGCCATCAACAAAACGATTTGGAATAAAAGCATCCACGTTAAGTCCAAATTTTGCTAAAGATTCAAGTAAAATCGTTGTTGCAGTTAGACCGTCTATGTCGTAATCGCCATAGATGTAGACACATTCACCATTTTTGTGGGCAAGAATTATACGATCTACCGCCGTCTTCATATCTGGCAACAAATATGCATCGTGCTGCGATAATTGATAATCTGGATGCAAAAAATCACTAATAGAACTTTCGCTATTTAGTCCTCGTTTTTTTAATATTTTATCAAAAATATCGCCACCGATTTGCATCATTGCAGCAGACACGCCAATTAACGCTTAGTTTTTTGCTGAGCTTGCTGAGATTTTAATACAATACTTTGAAGCTCTTTAAAAATAATAAAAGTCTTATTTGTTGAGTATATCTTAGTATTTCCTTGCCTCTCAGCATGTAAAAAACCAACTTTTTCAAGTTTTTTAAGCTCGCGTTGAATATTGCCCGGATCTTCCTTAATCAATTTAGCCAACCCTCTTACGTGGGTCTTAAAATCTGGATATTTGGCATACACGACAACAATTTTGCGCCGCACTCGAGAAGTGATGAATACATCCAGCATGTTTTTATTAGCCTCGTTATCGTTTACCTGTTGATAATAATTCTACAATTTCTACAGCTCTCGCACAAGGGCTATAGATGGTATTATGTGTAGTTTTTTATCTTTTCTATAACTTGTTCGCGTGTTGGCATGTCGTTCACGGTGTAGTAGTGGTCTGTTTTTATATAATTATTGGTTACCGCCAAACAATGCAGCTCATCTGCTAAGACGTGCATCTTATCGACAGCTTGAACTGACGCAATTGGAGTTGCAACAACCAGACGACTAATTCTAACGGGTTTTAAAAATTCTTTTGCAGCCTCAAGCGACATTCCATTTTTTAAGCCATCTGACACAAGAATTATTACATGGTCGTGGAGTGACTTTGGATCAAGCAAGCCGCCACAACCAAGTAGTCTATTTATTTCGGCAAATTTTTGACGTTTTTGGTCGTCAATATAAGCATGAAATTCAGAGTAATACTCCTCAATCTCTCCAGCAGAATACATATGATTATAAACGAAGCTACCATCCTGAGAAACAACACCAATGGCGCCAGGCTCACCAGGAAGCTTGATTTCTTCACTAAGCAATATATCCAGGCCGCAATTTAAATAAATCGCGATTTGTTCTCCAACCTGCACAGCACCCTCGCTGAGTGCAATTACTGTGCAATTGGAATTAATGTAACTAGCTAGTTCTGACGCAAGCCGTTGACCTGCTTCTTGACGGGAATTAAAATACATACTGCCTAAAGTTTAACAGACCGCTTATAATCTTGGTATATGTATTACTATCTTATTGCACCGACCGTCATTATCCGAAAAGACGAACATGCCTTCACCTATCATAGTCAAGGTAAGCTTGCAGTTGGCACGATAGTGAAAGTTAGTATTGGCAAAAAAGAATCCAACGGCATAATCCTGAAGGCTGTTGACAAACCAGCATTCAAAACGAAGCCCATCATTAGCACACTTAGCAGTAAGCCGATACCCAAGCAGCTTATCAATCTAGCCCATTGGATTAGCGAATATTATTCCACGCCTCTGCCTCATGTTCTGCAAACAATTCTACCGACTGGACTGCATAAAAAAAGACGTAGTACAAACAGCACGGCCTTGCATGTCACGCGCGAACGAACAAATATTGTACTCAATTCCGAACAAGCCGTTGCGCTAAAAGCTATAACTAACAAAAAGACCGGGACACTTCTATTGCATGGAGTAACTGGAGGTGGCAAGACTCAAGTATACATCGAAGCAGCCAAAAACGCTCAAGACAGCGGACGCTCTAGTATAATACTTGTTCCCGAAATATCCCTTACTCCGCAGCTTGTAGCTGAGTTTTCAAAACATTTTAATAACATTATTTTGACACACTCACGAATGACCGAAGCGGAAAGACACATGGCTTGGATGGAAGTTCTAAACAACCCCCTGCCTGTAATCATTATCGGGCCACGCTCGGCACTATTTATGCCCGTAATAGACTTGGGGTTGATTGTCATTGACGAATGCCACGAAGCAAGCTTTAAGCAAGATCAATCGCCAAAGTATTCCGCACTAAGAGCAGCAAGCGTATTAGCCAAGCTTCACAAAGCCACTGCCGTTTTTGGAAGCGCTACGCCGCAAATTGCTGATTATTACCTGGCTCAAAAAACTAGCAACTCTATACTAAAAATACAACACACTGCAAAAAAGGCAGAACCCCCTGTTGTAAGTATTATTGACAGTAAAAAACGCGATAACCATAAAGAGCATCACATATTTTCAGATGTATTATTAGCCTCAATTCGGAATAGTCTAGCGGATAATCAACAGATAATACTTTTTCACAACAGGCGCGGCACTGCCCCTATGTCACTTTGCACTAAATGCGGGTGGACTTCTTTATGTGCAAAATGCCTAACGCCAAATACACTTCATGCCGACAAGCATAAATTGCTTTGCCATTTATGTGGCGACCAACAAAACGTTCCGCCCTGCTGCCCCGATTGTGGCTTTCCCGACATAGCATTTAAAGGCGTGGGCACAAAAATGCTTGAGTCTGAAATTAAGAAAATCTTTCCAAAAGCAATTGTTAGTCGCTTCGACGCAGACAACAACCAAGACGAGACCTTGTCGGCTAAATATCAAGACTTGTACGATGGTAAGATTAACATCGCAATCGGAACTCAAATACTTGCCAAAGGGTTAGATTTACCACACCTAGGTGTTGTTGGGATTATACAAGCAGACTGCGGGCTTAATCTACCAGACTATATGTCCGAAGAGCGAACGTTTCAATTAATACATCAGATATCCGGTAGAGTTGGCCGTAACAAGAACAAAAGTCATGTTGTTATTCAAACATTTCAACCTAGTCACCCCACAATTCAGCTGGCCTCTAGGCGTAATTATGATGATTTTTTTGCAACTCATATAAAACAACGTCAGCAACAGTTCTTGCCTCCTTTTGCTCATATTTTAAAATTGGTTTGCGTTTATAAGACAGAGGCTAATGCAATTAAAGCTGCGCAAATAATGTCTACAACTATCAGAAAAACATGGGCCAACGTCGAAGTATCGAATCCGGTTCCAGCATTTTATGAGCGACTTGGTGGAAACTACCGTTGGCAAATTTTAGTAAAAAGCAATAACCGCAAAACTCTTGTAGATATCACATCGGACATGCCCGCCAACTGGCAAGTTGACCTAGATCCCAGCAGTCTACTTTGAAACCTACCCAACAGAGACAATTTAGCGTATAATATACCTTATATGATGACTCGAGACAATATTATCACCCTACCCAATGCACATCTGCGTCAAAAATCCGAACGCGTGCATGTTATTACCGATGAAGTCAAAAAACTAATCAAAAACATGGAAGCTGCCACCCTAGACTGGGAGGACAGCAGGCCACACGAACTAGGTGTTGCGCTCGCTGCTATTCAAATTGACGATGCACATCGCGTTGTTATTATTAGAAACGATTTTGACAACAAAGATGATCGCGACTTTCTTGCGCTAATTAATCCTAAAATAGTTAAATACGAAGGCAAGATAGAATATGATCACGAGGGGTGCTTAAGCGTAAAAGATATATACGGCTTAGTCCCGCGGTATAGTAAAGTTCGCGTAGAAGCTTTAGATGCAGACGGAAAAGAAGTAAAATTTAAAGCCGAAGGCTTTTTAGCAAGAATTTTGCAGCACGAAGTTGATCATACTAACGGAATAGTATTTATTGACCACATAAAAAACGACGATGCTTTTTACAAGCTGAATGACGAAGGTGAACTAGAGAAGATTCCACATGACGAAATCATCAAGTCTGATATTCTTTGGTAACGAACGCTTAAGCACGGGTTTTTTGCCAAACGGCGCACCGACGCTACAGCGCCTAATAGACAACGGTTACAATATAGCTGCAGTTGCAGCAAATTACGAAAAAGGCACCTCGCGCAAAGCTCGCAAGCTTGAAATTGCCGAAGTTGCAAAACGGCACGGCATACCAGTTCTTCTACCAGAAAAGCCAGCCGAAATTTACGATCAGCTGCGGTCATACGATGCAGCAGCCGGGATACTTGTCGCCTACGGGAAGATCATACCTCAATCAATTATCGATATCTTTCCGCATGGAATTTTAAATATACACCCCTCTCTCCTGCCAGAATATCGCGGCTCAACTCCAATTGAGCAAGCCATTATTGATGGCAAGGCCACAACGGGGGTAACAATTATGAGCCTAGTCAAAGCCATGGACGCGGGTCCAATTTATACGCAAAAAGAAATCAAGCTAAATCAAAAAGAGACAAAGCAAGAGCTCTCAGAGCACCTACTAAACATAGGAGGCGAACTGTTGCTAAAAGTTTTGCCAGACATACTCCAGAATAAAGCGACCCCTACACCACAAGATGAAACAAAAGCCAGCTTTACCAAACAGATCAAGAAACAAGACGGCATAGTCAACTGGCAAGAGCCAGCTCAGCTTATTGAAAGAAAAATCAGAGCATACGCCGAATGGCCAAAATCACGCACTAATATTTTTGGTCACGATATTACTATCGTAAAAGCTAGGCAAGCCAAAAACGAGTTTGACGGACACTTAGTTATGCCATGCAGGCAAGGTTTTATCGAAATACAAGAAGTAACTGCTCCAAGCGGTCGCAATATGGACTCAGAGGCTTTTTTGCGCGGCTACAAAAAAGATCGCTAGCCTCCACCTAAAATTACGTCTTTATTATTTTTAATTTCGTCTTTTAGTTTATCAACCTCATGAGCAACAATCTGTTTGTAATCTGAACAGTTACTATTCAACCACTCTATGGCAAGTTGCTGCTGATTTTGAGCCACCAGATACTCAAAGTGAGCAAGCTGCTCGTCATCCATATTACTTGATAATAACGCCCCGATTCTAACTTGCAGCTCTTCTTCAACACAAAGCAACAGCCCCTCTTTTTCATCATTTGACAAAGACTCTAGCCCAACTTCTAGCAAAAATATATCATCTATTTGAAACATACATTATCGCAAAACTTTATATTCGCCCGAAACTAACATGTCTGATAATTTACGCTCGTTAACTCGAATTTGGGGCTGTGTAGGATAAGGCGTAATATTGTCTGGCATAAGCGACTTAAACCAAGTCATGCCACGACCATCGGTGCCATCTATCTTAAGACGCATGCCAGAGGAAGACACCAAAATATCGCCAATTTTAGGCTTGACGCTTGGTACACTAGGAGTAATCTCGCTATTTTCTATTTCGACACCACCATTTGCAACAGACTCCACTGTGGGCAACTCTGCAGGTTCCTCGGTGTTCGGATTAGTCAACTTTTGCAACAACATCTGACGACCAATATTTGTTAAATTAAATTGCGCCTTAGTATAATCCCTACTCCAACGCATTACAAAGGCCGCCTTACTTCCACTTATTGGGCCAAACGTCTTAACCAAGGCATCCTCGACAATTTCAGGCTTGCTAGGTATGTTAGCAATGTACGAGTTTACGTTGAGCTCAATACGGTCAACTATGCCGCTAAGATCGCTTTGCGGGTCTTCTGCGTTGATCATTGCACCATTTTGCTCACCAGCGTATACTGGCTCTGCAACCCAATTGCCACGCCTATACTGCTCTAACGATTCATCAGTTTCAAGCGTAGCGGTAACTTGCGCATCCGCAACGTGCTGCACAACAGGCCTACCGCCAATTGACCCCTGACGAGCGTTAACTACCCTTTGGCAGATCTCGTCGTCTGCCCTAACAGCCTCGCCCGCACAACCACCTACTGCGGCATATGCTGACATTCTAAACGCCATGTTTGATCCATTTTGTATAACGTATCCAGTCATTGCCGGATTGTCTTGCTGATGCTCAACCTCTAAATTAGACAAAAACGACATAACTACATCATAGCCAGGATAGTCCGGAGTGGCAGCTCCCTGTCTTACATAAGCTCCCGTAAAGACGTCTGTTTCTGGATTTGCTTCAAATTCCTTAATATAAGAGCCTAGGTAGTCTGCAGGTATGCTTGTAGCATTGGCGTCGTTTGAGACTATCAACAGATCACCAAGTGAGTTCTGTTTTCCAGCACTTATAGCTGCTTCTGCTGCAAATGCAGCCACGTCGTAGCGTTCTTTTGCGTGTTCATTCTCTGTCATTGAGCCACGCTCATGCCAGTCCCTAGCATAAGCGGTAACTTTAAGGCTTGGAAACTCAGCTCGCGCACGCACAAACTCAGAATTAACCCTAGAAAACAACGCTGCAGCATCCTCATCGGAGCTAACATCAGCAGACCATGCAATATCAATCAAAAATACTGACTTACTCACAGCCTCCTCGCCCTGCCTTGCATATGCAGATACAATGTCGCGAATAGGAATGCCGCTGTCACTCACCTCGATCTTTGCGCAGACAATTGCTTCAGTATCAGAAGTAATGAGCTCACTTAGGCCAATTGTATTATTTTGACTCTCAATATTATTTGCATACTCACGACCATGTCTTATTACTTGGTCGGCTATGTAACGATCTAGTTCTTCGTTAATATCTAATTGCGCATCGGGATTTTCTTCCAAAGTAGGAGACATCTCAAACTCCCATTGCTGCCTAAAATTCTCAGCAGGCTGGAATTTATCTGGAGGCAACTCTACAACCAGCTCAGGAACATTTACAGACTGGTGGTTTGCCTCGGGCGTTTTTGTTTCTACTTTTGCCTCTGCCTCTGCCCGAGCTTCGTTATCAAAGTCATCGTCTTCAAAGTTATCAAACTCAGTCCCAAAATAATTCTCATTATCAAAGCCATTAGGCATAGATTTATAAGCCTCGTTATCGTAAGGCTCAGTTCTAGAGTTTTCGGTAGTCAGTGGCTGACCAGACTCCTTGCGCCTACCTAGACTCGGCTGCCAGCCCGTCATAGAAACAGGCAAAACATACGGAATAGCAACTTGCGATGCATTGCCTTCAGGGGCAGTATACTCCGCACTATACAAAGTAGACTGCACGTTTTCAACAACTTGCAGCTTATCCTGAAAAACGTCAGCTCCCTCGCCAACGGCAGTAGCCAAAGGCCGTATATGCGTAACTCCATCTTCATCTTGACCAGCAACCTCAACCACTTCCAAAAACTTACCCTTAATCGCTGCTTCGCCATCATGTTGGCTAAACATCGAAGCCGCAAAGCTATCCTTGTCAACAACAACAGGACCCGACGGATCAATGTCTAGCATAATAGCTTCCGACTGACTCCCGCTGGATGCACTTAGAACCAAAGATAGCTTACCTTCGCTTGCCGCTTGCCGCCAGTCAACTTCTTGACCATTGGATGTAAAAGATTTTTCGCCCATGCCAGATAAATCAACGACATAATTGCCGTCAGCATCTACGCGCACCTGGCTAATACCCAATTCTGCACCATCAGCACGCCCTTCTATGGCATTTGTGTACCAAAAATCGCGCGTTACTTTTGTTACATTATCTTGATGATTGTCTAAAAACTCTCTGGCCGAAACTACGGTTTCTTTTTCGACATTTACAGGCGAAATATCTTCGAACCTTATTAGGTTTAGTCCTTTTGAAGCAAGTGCTTGTTCGGCAGCAGGAGTAAAATGACCATCTTCAGTTAAGGATAGATTTTCAACACGAAAACCATCTAGACCCGTTACTGTTGCCACATCTCCCTCTCGAACAAAACTGAACCCCTCCGGCAATTGGATATTCACTCTAGAACCAATAGATTCAGTACGATTAGAGTTAGTTAAATCCGCAAAAGCCTCATGTGAGCCCTCGCCACGACCCATAAAGTTCTGATAAAATGTCTGCCTGGCATCAGAGTTAGCATTTAATCTCCCCTCGACAACACCCTGAATCTCATCGTTCATCAAAGAGTAAAGCTCTTGCGAGACACCACCAGCAAATATTCCTAACGCGGACCCCTGGAGAGCCGCAAGCCCCACTCTTTTCAGATGAGCTTTGCGCTCTAAGCGCGCATTACTTGTAATCTCTTTACTTAAAACACCATCCTCGGCATCAATATACGGAGCCAAAATTGCATCTACTAAATCATCACTCTGCCTAAGTTCTGCAATCGCAACGTCATCATAGCCCAATTGTCTAAGTTGAGAATCACTTGACATCTGAATAAAGTCAGCCACATCACTCTTTGCCTTTGCCAAAGCAACATAAAGATCATAACGATCCATTTCAGAGGCATCAGATATTAACGGCTCGCTAACATTTGTAAGATAAATACGAGAATCGCATTCAGCAATCGTCGCCAACACTCCGTACATACTATCTTCGTCGCTTATCCTAAGCTCACCATTGTCATCGTAAAGAACGCCTAACTGGTCTATAAGGGATTCTGCCGAACGCATAATACTAGACTCTGGGTTTTCTATTTTTCCCGTTTCAATACCCCTCTTAAGCTCAGTAAGTTCTCTTTTTGACCTAGCCGACTCGCGCATTCCCGCCCAAACACCGGCCAATGCTCCGGGAACAGCAATACCAGCAACAGCTGCAACGGCTGCACTTGCCCCAGCCTTTGCAGCAAAATTGGCCGTACTCATAGCAATCGTAACGGCAGGTATAACTGTACCCTCATTTATCCAAGCTTTGCCTGACAGCTTCTCGACCATCCTCTCGGCTCGAGTAGTATCAGCTTCGGTTCTTGCCCCCACCTTAGCCTCTCCAAGCACGATGTCTGTATTGTGAGCGATCTCATCAAGACCAACTCCATGATCAACCATTACACGCACATTCTGACTAACTTGATACAAATTATCTAGCCTAACCCTGGCCTCACCCACATGGTCCTTAGAAATCACCCCTCGCTCAATAAGCTCAGTTATAAGACGACTCGCCTCTTCGTTAAAGTTTCGTTCAGTATCGTCAGGGGTTGGACCATCAAATTCACCAGCCGCATATTGACTCACAAGATCAAAAAGGTGATGCTTAAGCTCGTACCCCTCAACATCTACAGAACCGTCTTCATTTCGATCAACTACGTGTCTATGCTCACCAACTTCTTCATGGACAAGACCGTCATATTCATGGGCAAAGCGTAAAGTTGTTGCAACTTTGTACTCTTCCGCGCTTAAGCCTTCGTTTTCAAATAAATTATCAGACTCAACAATATCTGCTTTTGCCTCTTTTGCATACTTTAGCAAATAATGCTCACGCGCAAAACCACCGTGCCAAATTTTATTCAAAAACCCCTTAAAACCATTCTCGCCCAGTTTATCAGAAAGCCTTTGATTAGCCGCCTCCATTGCATGGGCCCGCACGTTTTTATCAAGTCCTGCAATAACAATTTTAAGGCGCCCCTCATGTAGATACTCGCCATGTGGTAGTAGTTCTGAATTAGACGGGCTTGGACCCATTGGCGGCTTAGTCATTTAAACCCCCAAATAATCTCTTTGGATTTGCATCATACACCTGGCTACAATTCCAGAAACGTTTACTCCCACACTCTGTACATATGACTGCACTTTGTCAATCTGGTTGGTGTCAATTAAATGCTCAAGTTTAATCCGTTGCTCCGCCGATAGCGAATCAATAATCGCCTTATTTATCATAGCATCTAAGCTAGACAACAAATCCTCGCGCATTTGTTTTACGATATTTTCATCAACACCATCAACACCCTTTTGCTCTAAAATTTTATCTACAAATTTGTTCGCTGCGTCACTTTGCTGCATTTTGTATTTCTCACCCTATTGTGATTTTAATTATACAGCATGCTGGCAAAATAGTTATAGTTTTCGCTTAACTAAATCACGCCTAAAGAATTCTAACTTATCGCCCTCTTCAACGTTTAGGCGTCCTTTTGTTTTAAGTTGCAAGCCACACATTTCGCCTTCAAATACCTCTTTGGCTTCTTGTTTTTCTCGCTGGACTAGCTTTACTTCAACTTCGGCAATCTGTTCTTTGCCACGAACAACACGAGCAAGCAAACCTGCCTCAATTTTGCCTTTTGTGACTTGACCACCACAAATGACATCCTCTTTGGCAATCCTAAACACGCCCTTAACCACCAGCTTACCAATCTCAGCCTCTACAATATCAGGCGAAAGCAATTCCTCTAGCATTGTCTTGGCGTCATCTATTAACTCGTAAATAATAGTAAAGATCCTTACAGGAACTTTAGCCGCCACAGCATGGCGCTTGACAATTGGCGGCATTTGCACATTAAAGCCATAAATTACAGCATCGCTGGTTTCTGCCAAACGAACGTCGTTTTCAGAGATGTTTCCAACACCTGAGCTAATAATTCGCAAAGCAAGCTCATCATTTTCTAGCAACCGCAAACTATCAATCACAGAGGTCAACGAACCCTGCACATCAGCCCGAACAATAATATTAACCAACTGCTTTTCTTTGCGCCTATCAATCATACTTAATAGTTCTGTACTAGAAATATTTGACGTTGTGACATCTTGTTTATGAGCCTGCTTGTGCTCTTCTGTTGCGCGCCTAGCTGCCTTTTCATTAGCATGCACAGTAAACCTATCACCAAACTGAGGAAGCTCTTTAAATCCAGTAACAGTAGCTGGAGTAGAAGGACCAGCCTGCTTAAGCGGCCTGCCCGCGTAATCTAACAATGTTCTAACTCTACCATGGGAGCTACCAGCCACGATATAACTTCCTGGCTTCAGATTTCCGTGCTCCACCAAAAGAGATACAACAGCGCCCCGGCCTTGCTCCATATGCGACTCAATCACCAAGCCCTCTGCCGGAACATCCAGCTCTGCACGCAAATCTTCAAGGTCAGAAACAAGCAAAACAAGCTCAAGCAGCTTGTCTAAATTGTGTTTAGTCTTAGCCGAAACCTCAACCATGACCGTATTGCCACCCCATTCTTCTGGAACTAAGTTGTAATCTGTGGCCAACTGAGTTTTAACACGGTTAACATCGGCGTCTGGTTTATCTACCTTGTTTATTGCAACAACAATTTTTGCATTTGCCTGTTGCGCAAATTTAATTGCCTCTACAGTTTGCGGCTTAACGCCATCATCTGCAGCAATAACTATAATAACAACGTCAGTCAACGCTGCGCCGTGCTGACGCAGCGCGCTGAACGCCTCGTGGCCAGGAGTATCTAGTAAAGTTATTGGACGACCATTATATTTGGTCTGATAAGCAGCAATATGCTGCGTAATCCCGCCTGCTTCACCACTTACGACTTTTGTATCCAAAACGGCGTCCAAAAGTGAAGTCTTTCCGTGGTCAACATGTCCCATAACAGCAACAATAGGAGGTCTAGACGCTGCTTTTTCGCTTAATACTCGCTCGCTTTTAGTAGCTGGTGCAGCTTCTGTGCCAACTTTCTTTTCAAGATCAACATCTAAACCAAGCTCTTCAACAATAATCTGCGCAGTTTCAAAATCAATTCGCTGGTTAACCGTGGCCATTACGCCATTCTTAAACAGCTCTCCAATTAATTTCGTTACTGGCAAATCAAGCTGAGCCGCCAGCTCGCCTACGGTGATCATATCAGCGATAACCATCTTTTTCGCCATGTATATCCGTCCTTTCTGGCGGCATCACTGCCAATTGTTATGTTATTTTTTTAAGCTAAGAGAAATCTTTCGATTGTCTTTTTCTATACCCAAGACAATAAATTTCTTTTTCTCATCAACTTTAAAGATTTTTTCTGGATCAGCACCTTCACCTTCACCCAATTCGGTAATGTGAACAAGCGCCTCAACAGCTGGGCTTATTTGAATGAAAGCACCAAATGGCGTGATTCGGGTAACTGTACCCTCTACTTCGTCGCCAACTTTGAACTTCTCAACTTCCTTAGTCCATGGGTCTTCTTGTAGCTGCTTTAAGCTTAGACTTAGGCGATCTTTATCAATAGATATGATCTTAGCCTCAACAGTGTCGCCAACTTTAACATAATCAGCTGGATTGTTTACACGCTCCCAAGAAATTTCAGAAATGTGAATCAAACCTTCAATACCATCAACGTTAACAAAGGCGCCAAAGTCAACAACCCCAGTAATCACACCCTTAACAACATCACCAACCTTAAGCTGTTCAAAGCGCTGTTGCATGTTTTCGCGCACAGCTTCTTTTTCAGAAAAGATCAGTTTGTTTTGTTTACGATCAGCATCTAAAATTCTAACCTTCAAAGTTACACTCGTAAGAGCGTTAAGTCTTTGCAAAATCTCGTCTTTATCAGCACCAGAAACACGTGGATAGTGTTCTGCGGAAAGCTGGCTTACAGGCAAGAACCCGCGAATACCTTCAAGCTCAATCAACAAACCTCCGCGGTTTGCATCGTAGGCGTTAACCTCGATAACCTCACCCGCGTCAAATACTCGCTTAATCTCGTCCCAACCTCGGTCTTTAGCGGCTTTACGCAAGCTAAGAAGAGCATAGCCCTCCTCCATTTCTGGGTCAACAATACTTGCTGTTACTTCGTCGCCCTCGGCCAATTGCTTAGAAAGTCCAATCTCGCGACGTGAAACCAAGCCAATACCGTGGCTGCCAAGATCAATCCAGACCTCGTGCTTACGAACAGAAAGCACTTTACCTTCAACAACCTCCCCGGCGGAAACTTGTTGAGCGGACTCCTCCTTTAAAAGATCGTCCATAGAGATAGCGTTTGCTTTCGCCATAATTAGTTAATATTACTCCTTTCAATAGTATTTCTTGAGCGCATCAAAAGATACGCCAAAAGATTACTATATATTATCTCGCATACGCCTGAAAAAGTAAAGAGGTCGCCCCTTAGCTAAGTTTGCGGTAGAGTAATTTTATAACGCGCAACTGCCAACAAACATAAAACGTCCCAAAGATCAGAGCAACCATCACAAAGCTATCAAATATCGATAATCCAGTAGAAGGCACTTCTGCAACAAGTTCATCAGACGACTCGACAGTTTCGACAGCAACTGCGTCTGTCGCTACTTCCGTACTCTGAGAGTCATCCTGAGCGCTTGCCTCTGGCTCAGAATTACTTGCCACAACATCATCCTCCTGCAAAACTGGCGCAGACTCTTGCGCATTTGCCTCTTGAGACTGTACTTCTGTAGGTGCTACAGCGAAAGAAGCATTCCTCGCCTTCGCAAAATATACCCCTCCAAATAAAATAGCCGCCAGTACCACCAACACCACAAAAAATTTAACTGTCTGCCCAACGTTGTTTTCTGATTTGTTCACCACATCCTCGCTCATAACTAATTCAATAATAAAACGTTTTTTATATTTCAACAATCCTCTGCTAAAATTACAGTATGATTATTGCAATAGACATAGGCGGGACTAAAACGCTTGTAGCAAGCTTTTCTAAAGAAAAACAAATACAGCAAAAATATAGATTTCCCACGCCAGATAATTCAAACGAGTTTCTTAAAGAGTTAATTAAGCAGTTAAATCAATTTAACAAAGATGAAATCGAAGCCATAAGCATTGCCGCGCCAGGCATGGTCTCCAGCAACGGCACCATACTTCGCTGCGGCAGATTAAGTTGGGAGAACTTTACGCTAAAAAAAGACTTAGCGCAATCATATAACTGTCCAATTCACGTTGGAAACGACGCAGACTTGGCTGGGCTGTCAGAAGCACAAGAGATAAATCCAACCCCAGCCTTATGTCTATACCTAACAATAAGCACAGGGATCGGCTCTGGCATCATCATAAACGGGCACCTTGAGCCAGCATTTGCAAACAGTGAGGCCGGCCACATGGTACTTCAAACAAAAAACGGACTACGCAATTGGCAAGATTATGCCTCTGGCAAGGCCATAAAAGAATACTTTAAACATCAGGCCGTAGATATACATAGCGCAAATGACTGGAAAGAGATTGTAGACAATCTCTCGCAGGGCTTATTAGCCTTAATACCGGCGCTACAACCAAACATAATTGTTCTTGGCGGAAGCGTTGGCGACCACTTTCAAAAATTTGCACCACAACTACGTGAAGTTTTGCGAGACAGACTGCCAGATTTTATTGACCTGCCCGAAATAAAAGAAGCTGTACACCCAAACGAAGCTGTACTTTACGGATGCTACATAAATGCAACTCAACAAACTCCTGCTTGATAAACTAGCAAAAGATTATCCCAACTTTGTTTTTATCGAGGGTAAATCGTTTAAGTGGTCACCAAAAACAAAAACGATAACTTTTTGCAGCACAGAACCCAACTCTGCTTGGCTTATTCTTCACGAGATTGCCCACGCCCTGTTGGGCCATGACAGCTTTAGTGCAAATATTAACCTGGTCAAATGTGAAAGTGCAGCATGGCACTATGCAAAAAATAAACTGCAAAATAACTACAAAATATCTATAAGCGATGATTATATTCAAGACTGTCTAGATACATACCGAGACTGGCTACATTCAAAAAGCCTCTGCCCAGCATGCGGCCAAACAGGAATTCAAACCAAAAAGAATACCTACAGCTGCATAAACTGTAGGTATTCTTGGCTTATTGATGAATCAATTTAAGCAACTGGCGCGCTTATTTACTTTCTCTTACGCCAGCTTTGCTACGGCGGCTAATACGACCGCCTTTAGCGCCTGCAACTCGTGCTAGCTCGCGGTTAGCAGCAAAGCCACCAGTTGTGCCTTTTTTACCGCCAACGGCGCCTATACGTGCGTAAAAGTCGCTACCGTGTCTTTTCATAATAGTTTGAACAGCCTTCTCGCTGCCAGCTTTTGTACCTGACATATAATATCTCCTTAAACTCACAAATGATATTTGGATGATTTAATATTAGCATTATTATTATAATTTGTCAATATTTACATGAGCGCTTTATGTTTTATAACACAATCATTAACCTTATAATTTGCAAACTGCATAAAACCAACTGATGATATTGTAGCCACGCAGCCTATTCGTCACATATCCAGACTCAGCTAACTCTTGACACGCCTATACATTTAAAATGCAGCAAACCGCGCGCACCGCTTCAACCAAGCCCTCTGACCATAACAATGGCTCCTATAAGCTCATTTACGTTAAGTAAGAAGGATCCCCTCATGCACAAGATGGAAGTATACTTACATTGCACAAAGATAAAACCCCAGGAGTTACCTGGGGTTTTATATAAAACGGCATCGTGCTAGTTTTCCACTTTCGCAGTATAATCGCCGCAGCTGGGCTTAGCTTCCGTGTTCGAAATGAGAACGGGCGTTTCCCCAGCGCCATGGACACCGAATCCACAAGGCTTAAAGCTATTACATAACCCTCGTCAATTCGACATCCATACGATGCCTAAGATTTCTGATAAAGAATCGTCGTTGATATACACCAACTACTAGTCAAACCTTATCTCATCTACTCCGCTAATGCAAGCATAAGCATCGTGGATGAGAGCATAAAAAGTCAATGGGACTATTAGTATGCTTCGGCTCCATGCGTCTCCGCACTTCCACCTTGCACCTATCAAACAGATCGTCTTTCTGTGTCCTCATAGGGAAATCTAATCTTGAGGTCAGTTTCGCGCTTAATATGCTTTCAGCGCTTATCTGGTCCGCACATAGCTACTCGGCAATGCTGTTGGTACAACAACCGATACACCAGCGGTGCGTCCACCCCGGTCCTCTCGTACTAGGGGCAGATCCTCTCAAATTTCCTATCGTCCATACCGGATATAAACCGAACTGTCTCACGACGTTCTGAACCCAGCTCGCGTACCACTTTAATCGGCGAACAGCCGAACCCTTGGGAGATGCTACTCCCCCAGGATGTGATGAGCCGACATCGAGGTGCCAAACAGCGCCGTCTATGTGAACTATTGGGCGCTATAAGCCTGTTATCCCCAGGGTAACTTTTATCCGTTTGTGTTGCCGATCCCACATTCATGTACAAATGTACTGACAACAGATCACTAACTCCTACTTTCGTACCTGTTTGGGATGTACCCCTCACAGTCAAGCTGGCTTATGCGTTTGCACTATCACTTCGATTTCCATCCGAAGCTAGCCAACCTTTGAACGCCTCCGCTACTCTTTGGGAGGCAACCGCCCCAGTTGAACTACCCACCATACACGGTCCAAAAACCGGATAACGGTTTTTGTAAGATTAAGATTGCAACAAGGGTGGTATTTCACCGGTGACTCCACAAATGCTGGCGCATCTGCTTCAAAGTCTCCCACCTATGCTACACGGGTTACAACCCGAATCAATGTAAAGCTATAGTAAAGCTCCATGGGGTCTTTTCGTCCTGGTACGGACAGACGGCATCTTTACCGCCAATGCACTTTCACCGAGTCCTTCCTAGAGACAGTACCCATATCGTTACGCCATTCGTGCAGGTCGGAACTTACCCGACAAGGAATTTCGCTACCTTAGGACGGTTATAGTTACCGCCGCCGTTCACCGGGGCTTCAGTTCAAAGCGTTAACCTCTCCCCTTAACCTTCCGGCACCGGGCAGGCGTCACCCCCTATACATCCACTTTCGTGTTAGCAGAGAGCTATGTTTTTGGTAAACAGTCGCATGGGTTCTTTAGCTGCGGCCTGACTATGCCGCGCTGATTAGAAGTTTCTCTAGTTTTTGCATTTTCATGCACTTTGCCAAATTAATGGCGTTGCTTCCAAGCAACGCGGCATAGTCTAGGCAGACCTTATCCCTAAGTTACGGTCGCTATATTGCCGAGTTCCTTTAGGAAGGTTCTCTCGTAAGCCTTGGTCTACTCGACCTGAGCACCTGTGTTGGTTTGCGGTACGGGCGGCTATATTCACGCGTACAATAGCTTTTCTAGCCAGCTTGGGTTACTCGACTCGCGTCCATAAGGACACTCGCATTCGCGCTTCAACCGAAGTCTAGACGCTTAGACGGATATAACCATGAATCCGCTCAAGCTACCATGCCGTGAACTTTGTACAAAATATAACCGGTACGGGAATATTAACCCGTTGTCCATCGCCTACGCTATACGCCTCGGCTTAGGCCCGACTAACCCTGGGATGATTACCATAGCCCAGGAAACCTCGCTCTTTCGGCCGACAGGATTCTCACCTGTCTTGAAGTTACTCATTCCAGCATTCTCACTTCCTCACGCTCCACCATGCCTTACGACCTGGCTTCACCGCAGAGAGGAACGCTCCTCTACCACTTTAACAAATGTTAAAATCCATATCTTCGGTACTACACTTTAGCCCCGTTACATTTTCCACGCAGAATCTCTTGACGAGTGAGCTGTTACGCACTCTTTAAATGAATGGCTGCTTCTAAGCCAACATCCTCGCTGTTTAAGAAATTCCACCTTGTTTCCCACTGAGTGTAGATTTAGGGACCTTAGATGATGGTCTGGGCTGTTTCCCTTTTGAGCACCGAGCTTAGCCCCGATGTTCTAACTGCCGTGATAAGGTACGCGGTATTCGTAGTTTGTTAAGGGTGGGTACAGTTGCCCGCCCCAGTCCTTTACAGAGCTCTACCCCCGCGCACTATTACACGACGCTAACCCTAAAGCTATTTCGAGGAGAACCAGCTATCTCCGGGTTCGATTGGCATTTCACCGCTAACCACAGCTCATCCAAGCACTTTACAACGTGCCCTGGTGCGGTCCTCCACGTAGTTTTACCTACGCTTCAACCTGGCCATGGTTAGGTCACCCGGTTTCGGGTCTAATCCGCAGTACTAAATCGGCCTATTCAGCCTCGCTTTCACTACGCCTCCGTCAAATGACTTAAGCTTGCACTGCAAATTAACTCGCTGGATCGTTCTACAAAAAGCACGCCGTCACCGAACAAGTCGGCTCCGACTCCTTGTAGGCACACAATTTCAGGATCTATTTCACTCCCCTCCCGGGGTTCTTTTCACCTTTCCCTCGCGGTACTTGTTCACTATCGATCGTAAGATATGTTTAGCCTTGGCAGGTGGTCCTGCCGGATTCAACCAGGGTTTCACGTGTCCCGGCCTACTCGAGATAAACAAATATAAGGTCAGCTTCGTTTTCGCGTACGCGACTTTCACGTCCTTTGGTCAGTCATTCCAAACTGTTCTGCTAACAAAGCCGATTTTTTACCTTACGAGATGCTACCAGGCATTCTCTCGCATTGAAGAGGGCTGGATAAATCCAAAACTCTTCAATGGTCATTTGTCTACTCACAACCCCTTATAGATATTCGTCTGGCAACTTATTCACCTGTAAACAGGAGAAAACCTAAAAGGTTTGGGCTGATCCCATTTCGCTCGCCACTACTCTGAGAATCGTTATTTACTTTCTTTTCCTCGCCCTACTAAGATGTTTCAGTTCAGGCGGTTCCCTTTCAATTACCCTATATATTCAGGTAACGATGATGTGACATGACTCACACCGGGTTTCCCCATTCGGAAATTTCCGGGTCAAAGCTTGTTTGACAGCTCGCCGAAACTTATCGCAGTCTTCCACGTCCTTCATCGGTATCTTACGTCTAGGCATCCATTGTGTGCCCTTGAGTAACTTTTTATGCATTGGTTTGACTAGTAATTGGTAATTACCAATTGCCGTCTTTCCTTTATCAAAAACCTAATTGTTAAATTGCCAACTCGTAAACTTGAGTTCGCGCAGAGAAGCGGTTTATTACTGCTCAATTGTGCAACCTCAAGTGACATTATCTTATCAGGATAACCGCTGTCGTGTAAAGAACATTTTTGATGTATTATCTGCAACAAAAATACCTCTGCAACGTACCAAATCCAATCGTACAATACGCCAGAGGTTTTGTTCTCAAAACTTTCGCTTCACTACGTAGTAATATATCAAAATTATCATCTTGTGACAAGTGTTTTTTGATAAAAAAACTATTTTTTATACATTTTTCTCTAGTAGCACTAACTGGTGGGCGATTCAGGACTTGAACCTGAGACCTCGTCATTATCAGTGACGCACTCTAACCAGCTGAGCTAATCGCCCACATGTTAGTGCTACCATAAAGAAAATCTGATTTAAAAAGTACAGCCCAAACGCCCATCTACCAGGACTTATCTCCGGAAAACTAGAGACAAATCCTGGTGGAGCATGTCGGATTCGAACCGACGACCCCCTGCTTGCAAAGCAGGTGCTCTAACCAGCTGAGCTAATGCCCCAAATTAATCGCTTGTGACAATCAACATTTTAGCGAAAAAATACAAAAACTGCAAGCGTTTTCATCTGTAAAATAGATAAAAACAAATAGCACCCCAAAAGGGTGCTATTTGTTAGTCTGTTTTAACAACTTGGTAGTGCAGTCAACGCTTCATTCTTGATAACAATGAGTCTAAAGTCTTGACTCTGCAATGCAGAGACTAAAGTGATTTTGTAGACTCAACAAAACCACAAGACCGACCTCGCTCTACATTAAATCGCTTTAATGTAGGCGTAACTCCCTAGAAAGGAGGTAATCCATCCGCACCTTCCGGTACGGATACCTTGTTACGACTTAACCCCAATCATCTGGTTCACCTTAGGCCTAAACAAGTTAGGACTTCGGGTGCCCCCGACTTTCATGGTTTGACGGGCGGTGTGTACAAGAGCCGGGAACGTATTCACCGCAGTGTGCTGACCTGCGATTACTAGCGATTCCTGCTTCAAAGAGGCGAGTTTCAGCCTCTTATCCGAACTGGGACCGGTTTTGATGGGATTTGCTCCGTCTCGCGACTTAGCTGCCCTTTGTACCGGCCATTGTAGCACGTTTGTAGCCCCAGACGTAAGGGTAATAATGACCTGACATCATCCCCTCCTTCCTCCCCGTTACCGGGGCAGTCTAGCTAGAAAAATACAACTAACTATAAGGGTTGCGCTCGTTGAAGGACTTAACCTAACATCTCACGACACGAGCTGACGACGGCCATGCAACACCTGTTACTTGGCTCCCGAAGGCACTCTCGGCTTTCGCCAAAATTCCAAGAATGTCAAGTCTGGGTAAGGTTCTTGGCTTAGCATCCAATTAAACAACATGCTCCACCGCTTGTGCGGCTCCCCGTCAATTCCTTTGAGTTTTAATCTTGCGACCGTACTCCCCAGGCGGGATGCTTAACGCGTTAGCTTCGCTACGCATCGGGTCGATACGACACACAGCTAGCATCCATCGTTTACGGCGTGGACTACCCGGGTATCTAATCCGGTTCGCTCCCCACGCTTTCGTGCCTCAGTGTCAGAAACATGCCAGTAGACTGCCTACGCCATTGGTGTTCCTCCCAATATCTACGGATTTCACTCCTACACTGGGAATTCCATCTACCTCTCATGTTCTCAAGTTTATCAGTTCAAATAATAGCCTCATGGTTGAGCCACAAGATTTCACTATTTGCTTAATAAACCACCTACGCAACTCTTTACGCCCAGTCACTCCGGATAACGCTCGGATCCTCCGTATGACCGCGGCTGCTGGCACGGAGTTAGCCGATCCTTATTCATGTGTTACCGTCATATTCCTCGCACATAAAAGCAGTTTACAACCCGAAGGCCTTCATCCTGCACGCGGCGTTGCTCCATCAGGCTTTCGCCCATTGTGGAAGATTCCTAACTGCTGCCTCCCGTAGGAGTCTGGACCGTGTCTCAGTTCCAGTGTGGCTGATCATCCTCTCAAACCAGCTATCGATCGTCGCCTTGGTGGGCCATTACCTCACCAACTAGCTAATCGAACGCAGGCTGTTCCCAAAGCGCTAATAAGCTTTAATCCGAAGACCATATGCGGTATTAGCTACCCTTTCGGGCAGTTATCCCTCACTTCGGGGTACATTCCTACGCGTTACTCACCCGTCCGCCGCTCGCCGACACCCCGAAGGGCTCGCTGCCGCACGACTTGCATGTTTTAGGCACGCCGCCAGCGTTCATCCTGAGCCAGGATCAAACTCTCCATAAAAAGAAAGTAAGAAACTCTCTCAAATCTTTATCTCAAAAACTGACGTTGACTTGCACTACCAAATTGTTAACGTTCAATCTCACTTCCTCTGCGCCTCTTTTGCTCAGATGTGTTCATCAGACTGATACTGATACTAACAGGTAAGCCACCCATATGTCAACAGTTTCGCTAGAAAAATACGTTACAAAAATTGCAACATTATGACAGAGGCCAAAAAACCAAGCGTTCCACCAGCAATTACTTGAGGTAGAGTGTGTCCTTTTGCCGTAAAGAAGGTTAGCTCTTTTTTGTCTTTTGTGAGCGCAAAAAGAGCGTCTCCTTGCTCTCCAACTGCACGTCGCACGTTAATTGCGTCGTAAATTACAATACTTGCCAGCACTGCCGAAAGGCCAAATTGGGCCGACTGAAATCCCTCAGTCAACCCAATTGTCGTGGCCAATGAGACTACCACTGCCGAATGAGAGCTTGGCATGCCTCCCGATTTGTACAGCAAGTCTGCTTGTTTGTAGTCTCCTCTCTTAAGAGCCTGGAGCGCATACTTGCCTCCCTGAGCGGCAATCCATGCCGCAACTGGTATCAAGATGTATTGAAACGGTTCCAAACTCATTTAAGCCCCCTTTTTTAGACCTTTTTATTATTCGGCAGAGGATTCTTCTGCTTCTTCTACGACTTCTTTTATAGAATCAGTTTCTTCTGCAACGATACCCAAAGAAGCAACCGTATCGCCATCATTTAGACGCATAACCCTAACACCTTGCGTTGTTCTACCTAACGTTGGAATGTCTTTTAGTCCGATTCTTATTGCCTGACCCTTTGTAGAGATCATAAGAACCTCATTGGCAGATGGATCTAGAGACCTTACAGTCACAAGATTGCCGGTTTTACCATTTACAATTGCAGCCTTAATGCCAACTCCACCACGTTTGTGCGCTGGGAAGTTTGCGACTTTTGTTAGCTTTCCGTATCCGTTGCTGCTCATAACTAACAGTTGTTTATCTTCGTACACGAGATCTGCGCCCACCGCTTTATCGCCCGCTCTTAAGCGCATTCCGCGAACACCTCTTGCCGATCGTCCCATTGGGCGTGTGTCTTTCTCGCTAAATCGTATGGCTTGACCAAATGATGTTGAAATTATTACATCATCATCACCCGAACTTAAGTGAATCCACCTTAGCTCATCACCATCATCAAGTTTAATTGCGATTAACCCTGAGTTTCGAATGTTGCTGTAATCGTCAAGTTGAGTCTTTTTAACAACACCATGTGTTGTTGTCATGAACAGATAGCCCTTGCTCGTGTCGTAATCTTTACTTATACAAACCATTGAGGTTACTTGCTCTTCTGGCTGTAATTGTATTAGGTTTACAACCGCAATACCTTTTGCCGTTAACCCTGCAGCAGGCACTTCGTAAGCTTTAAGTCTAAATACTCTACCTTTGTTCGTAAACAACAATAACCAATCGTGCGTACTTGCAGTAACTAACTGGTCAATTACGTCTGCCTCTTTTGTGGTCATGCCACGCTTGCCCTTGCCACCTCTGTTTTGACGACGATATTCACTAATAAGCGTACGCTTTATGTAGTTCTCTGTTGTTATAGTTACAACAACTCGCTCATCCGGTATTAGCTCTTCGTCGCTAAACTTGCCCAGTTCTTGACTGACAATTTTTGAGCGGCGTGGATCAGCATATGACTTTTTAGCTACCAGGAGCTCTTCTTTAATGATTCGCAATATTTGATTTTCGTCTGACAATATCATCTCTAGATTGGCAATTAGTTTACGCAACTCGGCTAGCTCGTCCTCAATCTTCTTACGCTCTAAACCTGCAAGAGTACGAAGTTGCATTGCCAAAATAGCTTTGGCCTGAATTTCGCTTAGCTTAAACTTAGTCATTAAGTTTATCTGGGCTTCTTCGGTGGTCTGACTTGCTCTAATTGTATTTATTACTTCGTCGATGTGATCCAAAGCAATAGACAAGCCCTCGAGTATATGCGCACGATCTTTGGCTTTTCTTAGCTCAAACTCGGTACGACGACGCACAACTATTTGCCTATGTTTTAGGTATTCACTTAGAATCTCCTCAAGACCAAGAATTTTTGGTTGGATACCATCAACTAAAGCCAACATGTTATAGTGAAAACTTGTTTGCAACGGAGTCAATTTAAATAGCTGGTTTAACACCTTTTTAGGATATGAATCTTTTTTAAGGTCAACCACGATTTTAACTTCGCCGCGTGCACTCTCGTCACGCAGGTCAGAGATGCCATTTATCTTCTTTTCTTTAACTAAATCGGCAATTCTTTCAATAAGCGTAGCTTTGTTAACTCCGTACGGAATCTCACTAACAATTATCTGATGCTTGCCTTTTTTAGTTTCTTCAATATTTGCAACCGCACGAACAACAACACTACCCCTACCCGTTGCGTAGGCCTGCTTCATGGAGTTGCCACCATAAACAATGGCGCCTGTTGGAAAATCCGGACCTTTAACGAACTTGAGCAGACTATCAAGAGTAACCTCCTCTTTATGGTCTATCATAAACACAACTGCGTCTATAAGCTCGCCAAGGTTGTGGGGAGGAATACTTGTAGCCATGCCCACAGCAATACCAACCTGCCCGTTAAGCAAAAGGTTTGGAACTTTAGATGGCAAAACGGACGGCTCACGCTCGGATCCATCATAGTTGTCTCTAAAATCTACTGTATCTTTGTCTAGGTCGGCTAATAGCTCTGCGCCAACCTTAGCCATGCGTGCCTCGGTATATCGCGAGGCAGCAGCTGGGTCGCCGTCCATTGAACCAAAGTTACCTTGACCATCAACCAACAAGTAGCGCATCGAGAAGTCTTGCGCCAAACGAACCATGGTGTCATAAATAGCCGCATCACCGTGAGGGTGATATTTACCCATTACATCACCTACAATACGCGCACTTTTTACAAACTTTGTACCTGGGCGCCATCCGTTTTTGTCCATGGCGTATAAAATGCGACGGTGGACCGGTTTTAGGCCATCCCTAACATCTGGCAAAGCACGCGCAATGATAACACTCATCGAATATCGCAAGTAGCTTCGCTCCATCACGTCTTCAACGGTGTCTAGTTCTAGAGTTTTTGAGTGCGTGGCTTCAATTTTTTGAGCTTCTACTATTTCGCCCTCTTGTGGTATTTTCTTTTCTTCTTCCATAACTAAATATCCAAATCTTCACTGTTAGTGAACTTAGCATGCGTTTGAATAAAGGTTTTTCGCAAATCAACCTCACTACCCATCAGCTTAGTAAATATCGCGTCAGCCTTTTCGGCATCCTCAACTTTTACCTGAACAAGAACGCGATTTTCTGGGTTCATAGTAGTATCCCACAGCTGCTCCGCGTCCATTTCACCCAAACCCTTATATCGTTGCATATCCATAAAGCCAGCTTGTTTAAATTTTTCTTGCGCTGGGTCAATTTTTGTTCCGCGATCTCTGCGCTCTTGAATAAATCTATCGCAAATCTGATTACGCTCCACTTCATCATAGGCATAAATACGCTTGTTACCAGAGCCCTTAAGTAAATATAGTGGCGGCTTGGCAAGATAAACATGACCACCGTCAATTACTGGCTTCATAAACCTAAAGAAGAACGTCATAAGTAGTGTAGAAATGTGACTACCATCAACATCGGCATCCGTCATGATGATAATCCGCTCGTAACGCAGCCCGCTAACATCAAACTGCTCACCAATACCAACGCCCATTGCCTTTATAAGACTCACAATTTCGTTGTTGGCTAGCATTCTGTCCAATCTAGCGCGCTCTACGTTCAAGACCTTACCTCGTAAAGGTAAAATGGCCTGCGTTTTGCTATCTCGACCACTTTTAGCCGAACCACCGGCCGAGTCACCCTCTACAATATATAACTCGGAGTTTTTTGGATCTTTTGAAGAACAATCAGCCAGCTTACCTGGCAAAGACAGACCATCAAGTACGCCTTTTCTAATAACGTTCTCTCGGGCTGCACGAGCTGCCTTGCGCGCCCTGGCAGCCAAAAGCGCCTTATTGATAACCTTTTTAGCAATTGCAGGATTTTCTTCTAGATAGTATGAAAACCACTCGTTCATTACCTGTTCTACATAACGACGAATTTCTGGGTTACCAAGCTTGTTCTTGGTTTGTCCCTCAAACTGAGGGTCTGGCAATTTAACCAATATTACAGCAGTAAGGCCTTCGCGACAGTCTTCTCCGGTCAAATTTTCTTCTTTTTCTTTTAAAAGGCTGTTTTTGCGAGCATATTCATTCACAACACGCGTTAGGGCGGCTTTAAAGCCAACCATGTGCATTCCGCCCTCTGGGTTAAATACGTTGTTTGCAAAGGCCTTTATGGTCTCTACATACGTGTCGGTATACTGAGCGGCAATCTCTACCATGCAATCTTCAACAGGACGCTCTACATAAAAAATGTCGTCGCTTACTACCTCCTTGCCGACGTTAAGGTGTTTTACGTATGACTTTATGCCTCCATCAAAATAAAAAGCATATCTATCGCCAGTACGCTCGTCAACAACAGACGCATAAACACCCTTTGTTAAGTACGCCTGATGGCGCAGATAATCTAGCACCCATTTGTAATCAAAAACGACTGTTTCAAAAATTGTTGGATCAGGATAAAAAGTTATCCTTGTGCCTGTGATATCTGTTTTACCTACAACTTCAAGCTCCGTTTGAGGCACGCCTTGCGAGTATTCTTGCCTGTAGACTTTACCATTTTTGCTAATCTCGGCAACCAATTTAGTAGAAAGAGCGTTAACTACACTTGAACCCACACCGTGCAGACCACTTGACACTTTATATCCACCGCCGCCAAACTTACCACCTGCGTGCAACACAGTTAGTACAGTTTCAAGAGTACTTTTACCAGTCTTAGGATGAACATCTACTGGAATACCTCTACCATTGTCAAAAACGCTAACGCCGCCATCTGCCAATAAGGTAACTTCTACTTTAGTAGCATGACCTGCAATAGCCTCATCAATACCGTTGTCGGCAATCTCTTTAATAAGATGGTGCACACCGTCATAGCCAGTGCTACCAATATACATACCTGGTCGCTTACGAACAGGCTCTAATCCTTCCAATACCTGAATTTGACTCGCGTCATAGTCAGAAGTGGGCTGTTTTTGTTTAACCATATCCCCTCACATCAAGAACTGAACTTTTACAACTCCTACATTATAGCGGGCAATATATGTTCAATGCAAATGATTAAACTGAACATAATTGTTATGCTTTATTTTCACAACAGATACAGCCTAGCTTTTTTTATTTAACGGCAATTCTGCTCCATGGTGCAAATCACCATGAATATCAATATAAATTTCATCCAACTGCTCGGGCTGAGCGGTTTGCTGGACTGTTGCATTAGGCTGTACTTGGTTTGAAACTTTTGGATTTTCGTTGTTCATCACATCTGTACTTCTAGCTTTTTCAACCTCTTCTTCCAGTCTTTTACCATCATCAAGATTGGATTCAAAACTACCTGCAGGATAGTCTTTTGTTGGTTTAATAACAACACTACTGCCAATATTTGCAGATTGGAGCTTTCGTAATCTATCGTCCGTTTTTTTGACAACTGTATGATCTTTTACTGTTTCGGAATCCTGGCCCAGGGGAGTCTTGCCACTCACATTATTCGGCAACGCGTTGCCTAGCAACGAAGCTTCACCTGAATGTGGCGTCCTTGCGGGAGACCCCTCAGCATCTTTTAGCTCTGGTTGAGCCACCTTTGCTGTTTTGACTCCATTGGATATTTTTTGCTTTCTCTTAGCCAGCCACTCATCTAAAAACGAGGATGGTTTTTTTTCTTCAGTTCCAGCAGCCGCCTCCCCAACGGGCATAGGTTCGGTCGAACCTGACCGCAATCGACTAAAAATCTCCTGCTCTACTGCTGTTCTTGGCCTGCCATATTTTGCAGCAGAAAGCTTTTTTAAAGCATCAGCAAGCTGGTCACTTGGCCTACCCAGTGGCGGTATAAGAGACATGCTAAACGGTGTGGAAGGTACATTATTTATCATTACCGACGCCACAGACTCGAAATTTGGCAATTTAGTTAAGTCCTCTTCGTCAAAAATCGGCCTAAATTTCTTAACCATCAATTCTGCATCAGTTGTACCAATACGCCCAGCTACTACGGTGCCCACATTACCAATTACAGCCTCTCGGACCTTATCGTTAAGCTGCGTCATAAATTGGTTTGCCAATATTAAACTTAAGCGATATTTACGCGCCTGAGACAGTATAGCCTCAAAGGAATCGGTAGCGTAGTTCTGAAACTCATCAACGTACAAAGTAAAGTCTTCCCTTTGATCCTCGGGAACATTCGCGCGCCCCATTGCTGCAGCTTGAAACTTCATAACAAAAATCATGCCCAAAAGCTGAGAGTTAAGTTCGCCTGTGCGCCCTTGCGATAAGTTGACTAAAAGAATCTTCTTCTTATCCATAACTTCTCGTAAATTAAAGCCACTCTTTGTTTGACCAATAATATTGCGCATCATCTCGTTAGACAAAAACGCACCAAATTTACTCACAAACCACCCCAAAACTTCACTCTTATGATAATCGCTTGTCTGAGCCATCTCTTTATTCCAAAAATCAAGCACGGTCTGGTCTTTTACATATTTGAGCTTTGACTTCGCAAAATCATTATCGTTAAACACCTGTGGGATATCAATAAACGAACAACCATTTGGGTCGCTCATTATTGTTAAGGCAGCGTTTCTAAACCAATGCTCATAGCGCGGACCAACTATACCAGTGCGACCTGGGTCGTACAGACGGTATAGCATTGCAATAGCCTCCTGAATCAAAAAATCTTTCTGTTCTTCACTTTCATATTCGAATAGATTCAATCCTAGAGGCTGCTGCATATCACCAGGAGAGAAATAAATAACATCCTCTACTCGCTCTCTAGGAACCATGCCCAGCAAACGTTCCGCAGAGTCACCATGTGGATCGATAAACGCAAAACCTTTGCCGTCAAGCATGTCTTGCAGTGCCAGGTTCTCTAACAGTCCTGACTTGCCAGTTCCAGTCTGACCTATGATATAAACATGCCTGCGCCTGTCTACAGCGTCTAGCCGTATTTCCTTTTTCACACCACGGTAAACGTTATACCCCAAAAGTACACCTTGATCACTCATATGTACAGGGCCATCAACTTGCTTTGAAGCCTGTCGTTGTAATTGTGACGTCGGGGTGTTCCTTTGGTCTGGAAAGTGAAGAATCGTTGACAATTCTACACTATTTAAGATGTTCCCGTCAGCCTCCTGAGGGAAAAATCTAAATATAAATGATGTAACAAAAGCTTCAATATTTTTTGTCATCGTAAATTTAAAGCCGTTTTTACTCGGTGCATCAAAAAGCGCAAATGCCGCAACAATGTTTTTTAAAATTATCTGCGAACGCTCTGCGGTGTTAGATGAAGCCATAACACGAATTAGAACTTCGTAACCGGGATGCCTCGTCTTCTCTTCTAGAGCATCAACCGTAGATTGCTCAAGGGTTGTTAGTTGCTTATCTTCGGGCTTAGCCTCTGTGGCAGCAAGAGGCTTCCAAAGAGCTTCGGCAACCTCTTTGATAGACATAATTCCACTATGCCCCTTGATGCCTTTTTCTTTACGAATTCGGTTTGCCATCGATACAGAAGTCTTTGTCCATTTTTCTTTTGCAGGGCGGATCAATAGCTGAATCGCCGCGCCATCGTCACGAGAAAGGACCGAAAAAGCATTCAAGATTGCTTGCATCGCATCACGCTTACTATCCTCAAAGGTTGCAATTGGATAACTGAACTCTCTTTTTAGAGCCAGCTCGCCGCCAATAGTGCCGCTAATCTTTCCAGCACGGCTAAATATATTTGACTCCTCTGCCTCCTCTAGGCGTGCATTAGGATAAGCTGCAATCACCGCTTGCTTCACTACGTCCATAAGGACCAACGGAACCACGACATAGTAATGGATTAAACCATGGCTCGCAACCACCTCAAACGCCAAATGGCGCTGTCCGTAAATACGACTCTTAAATCCCTTTGTGGCGGTGCTTGCAATTATGTTATACATTATCTGAGCTTGGGATATCGTCTCTTCTACAACATCTCTCGTGTCACGAACACCAACCTCAACATCATCGCTAGATGGCGGCAAATGAATGACCAAAGGTATCATTTTTAATCCACGCTCGTAATTTTTTGCCTCACGCAGGATTTTTCGATACTGCCAATACATAAAATATCCCGCAAATATAAGAATCACCACACCCAACAATAAGCCAACGATAAAGATCTCCATACTACCCACCAGATACCTTTACATCTATGCCATGACGCTTTTTTAAATAATCAGCTTGTAATTTACTGACCTCAAGCCCCTGCATATAGGGGTCGTTTTTTGTGTTTTTAACTATCTGCTTGGCCTTATTAACCCATTCTTTTTCAATGACATCATCCTCACTTGCACTTACAGGTACGTCCTTAAGGTTATTTTTTGGACTTCGCTTTGACGAAGCACTCGAACCAGAACCTATTGGACTCATTGCCTGCGCCGAAGGCAAGGCCACCGACATCGCCTGACTAGGGTCTAGCTCGCGAGCTTCCTGATTCGTGCTTTTTTCCGCACTGCCAACAGTCTCAATTTTATTTAATTGAGTCCCTCTTTCTTGCCCCTTTGGCGTTTCTGGATTATACGCACCTGCCTCAGGAGATAGGTGTGGCGTTGGTAATCTTGGCTCCATAGTTATATAAATTATAGCATTAAATAGTCAGCAGCATACACCTATTTCATCCTACGTGCAACATAAAAACACGCCATAAGCTCAAGAATCAGCACAAGAATAAAATCTTTGATATCCAATTGCCCAATTGTATTTAGCGCCAAGATAAAAATTGGCGCCATCGCAACAATCGCTGCTATATAGTACAACTTCTTGCCTATCGTCTGTGTACGATTAGCTACTTTTTCGACAACAACCAAGACCAATGCCAGCGCTGCAAAAAGCAGACTCAAAGCCACCAAGTACATCAAAGCAAAAACTAACAAAATCCCCGCCGGCCCTGCCGAAAGTGGACTTGTTACACTCAGTGCAAAGAACAATAGAACCACCATTAATACAGGCAATCCAAACGTAGCATAAAGCCTAAAAGAACGCACAATTTGCATATTAACCATAACTACAACTATAGCGCCATTCCCCATCTCACTAAAGAGTTTTTTGAGCTCGAGCGGGAAATCCGCCCTTTGATTCAAATTATATGGCAGTTCCCGCTTCGAGCGACTGACCGCTCTCCTTCAAAGAGAGCGACGATAAAATGCCGCACAATCCAGAGCAATGCTCAATGGAGTGCTGGCTGCCCGTCGTCTGACGGGACACTGATAACCAATTATTTCATTAGTTATCAGTGCTTCCGCCAGACGATGAAGGCCTTCTAAAGTACAAGCTTTTTTTGTTTTTATGAAATTGTTTTTATTTTTCTAAAAGCTTACTTACAACTTAACATGCCGCCATAAATATGTCAATACGACAACTACTCATACTGATGTATTTTTTACTGTGCTACCCTGTTATTCCGTACTTTTTTACCAGCTGTTGTAAAAAATATATGTTTTTGATGCACAGGATATTTTACTTGATTTTGGAGTTTACAAAAAATATTAGGCTCGATTTTTTACAAAAATCTGCACAAAAATGTAGCACGATCTTCGATAGCCACAGCAACAAAAATACTCTAAAAATAACTTTTAAAATTTTTCAACGTATCACCAACTAGCCCCAGCATCCTGGAGTCAACCACGCGCGATAGCATTCATGCAAAAATGGATCTACAACCCACTTGGCATGTTAGCTATATTGCTATAAATTTATAACTTACTTTTTACACAAACTACTTTTACTATTTTTATATTATTTTTTAAAAAACAGCCCAGCAACATTTTACATTACTGCATTACTTTTGATCACAATGTTTTTTATATAAACGAGAGCTTTATACGTTGCAAAGAGCCGTCCTTATTATTTATCCACATGCATATAAATTTTCTAAGCAAAAACGTGTTGACAGCCTTCAAAATGCCTACTATTATAGGGGTAGCACTTGAATAAAAAAAGTGCTCAAAAACAAAAAATATACGACAAACAATAACAACGGCTACTCGCAGGCCGTTGTTTTCTTTTTGCTAAAAAACAGTGTCAAAAAAGACCCAGTTTTTTAAAGCTAGGTCACTTTTGGTGGAGCTGTGGGGAATCGCACCCCAGTCCGTCTGACTACACACTACTCGTCTACAAACATAGCTGAATCTTAGTTTTGACTTTAGCCTAAAAAACTCAACAAAAATAGCAAAAGTCTTTACAGAAAAATGTCAGCTTATTCTGGCCTGCAAAACGCCAAAGAAGCTCAAGCTACAATAAATAACACCGTAAAGCTAAGCGTAGCCCCTAGCTAGACGATGGCCGCTGTGTAATTAAACGGCTTGAAAAGCAAACTGAGGGGCCTGGAAAAGGCTTGCCAAAGTTTGTTTTACGTTTGCAAAAGATTTTGCAGTTGTTTAAACGCCATAACGTAGCGTAATTCGGTTTGCAAAGCAGTATGTAAATGTTCAAACGTCAAAGCTTAAGTCAGCCCCAATCTGTTGCACTTGTACATTATACCATAAATATGTTAAAAATCCTAAGTATAAGTAATTATTTTTGAGGAAACCAATGACAGCAACTGTTTTTTCGGCAACAAATGTCGGATTTGAAGGCAAGCTTATTAGCGTAGAATGCGATTCTAGCATGGGATTACCAAGCATGCTGATTGTTGGACTAGGCAATAAGGCCGTCGATGAAGCTAAAGAGCGTGTGCGAAGTGCTATAAAAAATTGTCACCTAGATTTTCCACGAAAACGAATAACTATTAATCTAGCGCCTGCGAATATTCCAAAAGATGGTGCACATTTTGACCTTGCTATCGCGTTAGCTCTACTTTGCGTTAGCGGACAAATAGAACAATCCTCTATAAAAAACAAACTTATCGTAGGAGAACTGGGATTAGACGGCTCTTTAAAGCCCGTGCGTGGCATAATCGGCTACGTCCAGACCGCACTTAATACCGGGCTAAAAAGCGTCGTGGTTCCATCACGCAATTACCAACAAGCGTCTCTAATAAAGGACATCGAGATAATACCCGCAAAAAATCTAAAAGAACTTGTGGCTTACTTAAAAAATGAACTCCAAATATCACTCGACCTTTCCACGAATAGCCGCTCAGAGCCTTCCAGAAGCTCTGTGACGCTAAATGACATATATGGGCAAGAGCAAGCCAAAAGAGCTCTTATAATCGCTGCTGCAGGGCATCACAATATATTGTTTGACGGCCCTCCAGGGGCAGGGAAAACGATGCTTGCCAAAGCCTTGGCCAACGTAATGCCGCCCATGTCTGACGACGAAATAATTGCCACAACAAAATTACACAGCATAGCCGGCGAAATTGACGACCAAACCATTACATCTCGGCCATTCAGATCGCCACACCACAACGCCAGTCACACTTCTTTGATCGGCGGAGGAACAAATCCAAAACCAGGCGAAGTCAGTCTTGCCCACTGTGGTGTATTATTTTTAGACGAGCTTCCAGAGTACAGTCGTGCGTCGTTAGAGGCACTTAGACAACCCCTCGAGGATAAAGAGGTGCATATCGCACGCACACACAGCCGAGTATGCTATCCGGCAGACTTTATGCTTGTCGCAACCAAAAACCCCTGCCCCTGCGGCTACGCAAACGACCAAACACGCGAATGCACTTGCTCGGCATTGCAAGTTAGCAATTATTCAAAAAAGCTATCAGGACCGCTTCTTGACCGAATCGATATCGTAGTCCAGGTTTCTAGGGTTGACACCAACAAGCTACTCAACTCGCCTAAATCAAAAATTGACTATAAAAATAAGATAACAGAGGCACGTACTATTCAAACAGAGCGCTTTGGATCGCTTCTTAAAACCAACGCCAGCATGAATAACGATGACATAAAAACTACAGCCAGACTCACATCAGAGGCAAAAACCTTTCTTGACCAAGCGTCAACCAGGCTACTACTATCCGCACGCGGATACTTTAAAACCATCAAAGTAGCACGTACTATTGCTGATCTAGACGGGTCTGACGATATCAATCCAAAGCATATATCCGAAGCACTTCAATACAGAAATCGAGCATAGATTGTCCTAGATGTTATATTGCCTGAATTCACAGTTTTTTATAGGGCTAGCAATGATACTTCCAGACAATGGCAGTTTATTTGCGCAGGCGTGCAATACGTACTGAGTACCTCCGTGAGACACTACAAATACAGACTGGTCGGCATGCTCATTTTTTAATTTATCTATAGCCACGCTCACCCTTTCAAAAAAGTCATTTAGCGGCTCCATACCGTCGAGCTTGATGTTTTTACTAAAATCAAACAAGTCTCGCCACATATCTGCATCAACATAGACCCCAGCTTCTCGCTCTCGCCATGCCTCGTCCACTTTGATCTTCATACTGTGATATCTATTGATCGCCTCAGCAGTTTGAATCGCGCGCTTCAGATTTCTTTCCATTGCTTGCGTTGCCATTGGTCTGTCCGTGCCGAACAAAATATAATTTCATAAGCGCATTTTATCACAGACACAAATGTAATTACCCCCATTAATCGCTTATTTCAGACAAAAGCTACCCTCACCTGCTCGGTTTCTCTTGAAAACTATAACTTTATTTGATAGAATTAGTACCGAAACAATAATCGTGACACAAGGAGTAACCTTATTAGTAAACCAGTTCGGATCAATGAGGCAATTAGAGCTTCGGAACTTCGCGTCATCGGTCCTGACGGTGACCAGATAGGTGTGCTTTCTAGAATAGATGCACTTTCAGAGGCCAGACGGTATGACCTTGACTTGGTCGAGATATCACCAAACGCCAACCCACCTGTTGTTCGTATAGTTGATTGGGGTAAATATAATTACCAAAAGACAAAAGAGCAGCAGCGAAATCGCAAAAATGCTAAAATTAGCGAAATTAAGCAGATGCGACTGGGTCTTAAAATCGGCGCAAACGACCTTGATATCAAGCTACGAAAAATTGCGGGCTTTCTAAACGATGGCCACAAAGTTAAAATTCTTATCTTCTTCAGAGGACGAGAAATGGCACATACTGAGCTTGGATACAAATTGCTAGAACGAATTATTCAAAAATTAAGCGACGTTGCGGTTGTTGACCAAAAAGCCCAAATGGCTGGCAAGAACCTGAGCATAGTAGTAAGGAGTAACATCACCAATGCCAAAGCTAAAGAAACACAGCGGGCTGAGTAAGCGCATTCGAATTACCCGCAATGGTAAAATTATGCGCCTTCGCGCCGGCGACAAGCATTTTAACCAGAAAAAAAGCGCCGCACGAAAGCGAGCCACTGCCGTTAATACAACGATCTCTGGCAAAATCGCCAAGAACGTAAAACAAGCACTAGGAGTTTAAATAAATGAGAGTTAAAAGAGGCGTCACCGCCCACCGAAAGCACAAGAAGATTTTAAAGCTTGCCAAGGGAATGCAGGCCGCAAGACGACGTTCTTACCGCCTAGCAAAGCAAGCTGTAATTCGGGCATTTCAATACGCATATCGTGACCGCCGAAACAAAAAGCGCGATCTGCGATCTACCTGGATCAGCCGCATTAACGCTGCCGCTCGCGAAAACGGAACAACCTACGCACATCTGATTGCTGGACTTAAAAAAAACAACATCAGCGTTGACCGTAAAATCCTTGCTGAGCTTGCAGCTACACAGCCAAAAGCCTTTGCTGCAGTCGTAGAAGCCGCTAAAAAGTAATTTTAGAATACTGGTATAAACTAAAAAACCTGACAAATGCCAGGTTTTTTAGTTGCAGACTACCTATAAGCCGGGTTCTGTCGAGAACAGTCATCTATCTAGCTAAAAGCAATTGCTTGCATAGTCTAGCGGTTAATCGGCCTGTTTAGCGAGCAGCTACGCCATAAAGACGAAAACAGACCTCCTTGCAGCAGACAGGGTTTACCTCCTGAGCATGTCACCATACCCAGCTGTGGGCTCTTACATTCGTCCCAAGTATAAACCTTAGGACTATCCTGCACAAAGGCAGGCCCACTCCTTTCACCCTTACATATAAATATGCGGTTTCGTTTCTGTGGCACTTTCCCTAGAGTTGCCTCCGGTCGCGGTTAGCGACTGTCTTGCTCTTTGCTGCCCGGACTTTCCTCTTAGCCTTGCGACCAAGTGACTGTTCAGCAATCTGCCACATAATTATACTACAATTCGCCCGATAAGACTACTTACGCTCATCAAGAATCCTGTTTACCATTGCGTCAGCCTCTTTATTTAGTTCTCTGGGGACGTGCTTAAATGTTACTTTGTCAAACTTGCTAATAAGATCTTTTATATTTGTATATATCGGCCAAAGGTCCCTGTTTTTTATCTGATAAATCCCCGACATCTGATTAACAATAAGAAGGCTATCTATCTTAAATTCTGCCACTCGCGCACCCAACTCCAAAGCCTTTTCTAGTGCTAGCTTTACAGCTTGATACTCAGCTTGGTTGTTCGTTGTGATACCTAAATATTTACCGCCCTCGTAAATCGTCTCTTCACTATCGTTAAGTATTACAAAACCCGACGCCGATGGCCCAGGGTTGCCGCGAGATCCACCATCCGTCGATATCATTACGCGACCGCTAGTTGTTTTATCTACATCATGCACCGTGTTCTCTTCACTCGTCACCCTCGTTACTGGCTTAACAACGCATTTGTTTATTATTATTTCTGACAAATTATCTACTTTGTAGGATTGTTTTTTTGACAACTCTATCCACTCACCACTACATGCTGGCTGCCCATTGGACGCCTTTACGCTATAAACAATTGTTATTGTCTGCTCATTTTTAGATTTATCTATGTTTGAAAAAACACCACATACCGCAGTATCGCGCACATTTTCCGCCCCAAATACCTTCTTTACTTCTGACGATAAGATATCATTCGGGTCATCTCCAACGTCAAGTCCGACTAAAGGCAAACTATAGCGTCCTTGCATACTCTTTAGTAGCAAAAGAGCTGATCCACTCTGCACTACCATACCAACAGTGATCCTTTGCTGCATAGCTTTCCTCTTGTTAGAAAAATAAGTGTGGTCGGGATGACAGGACTTGAACCTGCGACCTCACGGCCCCCAGCCGTGCGCGCTAGCCAAACTGCGCCACACCCCGGCAAGCACACGCCCTCTGCAAACCAGGATGGCGCCTAATTCCCGCTTTTATACAAAGTGGGTGCCCTCATCTGCATTCCTCAAAACACAGCCATTTGAGCTCCCTAGGAATCGTCATTCAGGAAAATACAACCATCCTGGCCACAGAAGAACAGTTATATTATATCACCCCAATATCTGTTTTGTTAGCCTATCAGTAGATATATGATGTAGCTAATAATTCTAGAGAATGGCTCAATCAAGACCGCATAAAACAATAGCATAAATAACATTATCGCCATAAATCCCATAGACTCTATGCGTTCCATAACAGATCTAAATCCATCAGGAGCAAATGCATACAATACACGAGAACCATCCAAAGGAGGAAACGGAATCATATTAAAAACAAAAAAACTGACGTTAACTACGACAAACACGTACGTTATTCCTACAATTACAGAATCCATACCCTGTCCCAAAAATCTAAGAGCCAAACCTGCGATTACAGCCAAAAATAAATTAGTTAGCGGGCCAGCTAAGGCAACTAGCGCCGCGCCATAATCTCCATATTTAACCCTATTTGGGTTAAACGGCACTGGCTTTGCCGCACCAAAGGGCGGTGCACCAAGCATTACCAAAAAAAGCGGCAATGCCACAGTAGTAACTGGGTCAATATGCGCCAAAGGGTTCAATGTAAGCCTCCCTTGCATTTTAGCCGTATCGTCACCTAGCCAGTAACCCATGTAGGCATGCATGGCTTCATGCAGCGTCATAGACACTAAAATAGACAGCAAAACTATAAAAAGGTAAAAAAGATTAAAATCGGTCATAAGCTTTATTATAGCATCTTAAACAGATCTTGACTTGAACGACATAAAACAGTAGTATATATAAGACTGTAAAAGAGATTTAATAATTATGGCATCAACTTGCGAACTTACCGGTAAGGGTAAACAATATGGCCACAACGTGAGCTTTTCACAAAGGCACACTAAAAAAGTCTGGAAACCCAACTTACAAAAGAAGACCTTTGTTGTAGATGGTCAAAAGATCACTATGCACTTAAGCGCTCAGGCTATTCGAGTTCTTAAGAAAAAAGGCATTCTTACCCCTGCCGTTACCAAAAACACTGAAAAGTAGCGACTAAGCAACTCAAAACAAAGATCACCTTACCTATGTGGGGTGATCTTTGTTTTGATACCAACCTACGCTGTTCGCGTAATATGGTAAATGGTCAAAGCCTCTGGAAGTCCGCCTGGCTTGAGTTTCGCCTTTGTCATTACTTCAACAGGGGCACTCAAGTCTTTAATAAATCCATCCACATCAGCTTGAGGAATCGGGTAATTTACACCATTCTCTGCATAATGAGTAGGTATAACAACCTTAGGATCAATCATCTTAACAACTTTTACTGCACCAATTGAGTCCAGAGTATAACCATTACCACCTACAGGGAGAACAAGCACGTCGACCACACCAATCGCCTCTAGCTGAGCTTCTGATAATTCTGGATAAATATGTCCAACAATCGCTACGCTTAAATCATTCGCATCCACCCTGTATACTGTTGCCGTCTTAGGAGTGTCTTTGGTATCTATATGAGACTGTGCAGGAATGCCTTTTATAGAGATATTCTCTACTTCGTACTCACCTGGACCGTCAATGACGATAGATTCATCAGATTCAACCTTAAATTGATGCTGAGTGCATAATTGCGCAGTCACCCTTGCTGTCTGGCTCTTAAGACCTAGCTCTGATAACTTTGGATCAACACAAAGCAGTGTCTTTTTTACAGCAATCGTTATGCAATTTCCGCCTTTGTAATCAATATCCACAATAAACCCTTTCTGTTATATTCCTTGAGACAAAACACCCTCTGTGTCCTGTATTGTTGTAAATTTGTCGTTAACAATTTCCATGACAAATCTGTCTTTTATGCTTAAACGATAGTAAAAATCTTCGTACGACATTACCGTATAGTTTAACGCAGCACGCTCCTCTTCCTCCATCTCTTTGATAAAGCGTTTGGCTTGTGTCTTATTTATATCTCCCGCCAGCAAGACGTCTAGCTCGCCCGAGCTGCCCCTAACAAGCTTGCCACCCAACAAAGCTATCCTGACATCGCCAAGTAGTTTCAAACGCTTAGACCAGTCACCTGACTCGCTCAGTGAAGCTGTCTCGCTACGAATGTTGCCATCTGCGAATATTGCACGCAACGGCTCGTAATGTGCATACTTTTGATTGACCTCATAGTACAACCTATTATTTGAGCTGTCACTTTTTATAATTCCAACATTAAGCATATTTGCAAGCTCTCTGCGCACAGAGTTAATCTGCTCGTCGATTTTGCGAGTTATTTCTCTTACGTAAAATGCCCTGTTTGGATTATTCAAAAATAGATGCAGCAATTTGACGCGTGTTTTTGAACCGAATAATGCATCGATCATGTATACTAGACCCTCTTCTGTATCATCTATTATTGTAGCAAAAATTGTTCAGTTTTGATCAATTTTTATGCACTAAGTCATCAACAAACCGATCAACTTCGTCTTCTAAGTATGCTAGACTGTCACTCCAGATAATACTTTTATTACGCTTGAACCAAGTCATTTGACGCTTTGCCAAGGCCATATCGCGTCGCACACAATCCTCAATTGCGCCTTCGACACTGACACCATCTTTAATGATGTCACGGCAAGACCTGTATATGTCCCCCGTCATTGCCTCTGATTCCCAGCCGTATTTTTGCACAAGTTTTTTGACCTCATCAATGATTCCAGCAGCAAACATTTGCTCAATACGACCTCTTATCCTAGAGCGCAAGATGTCTCTTTCTGTAGAGATTCCTACTACAATCGTGTTGTCACGAATACATCGATCTTGCTTAATCAAACCCCTATTCTCTAACGCCCTAATAAGGTGTCTTCTGTTCTTGCTGTTTTCTGGAAGTATAATATCTTTTTTAGTGCAAAGACTTTGCAGTTCTTTAATGCTTTTTTGCTCAAGTACCAACCTTTCGTTTGAATTTGAGACTTTACCAAATCTGTAATCAAACAAAACAGAATCAACATACAAGCCCGTACCGCCAACAATAATTGGGACGTTTCTACGCTCCGATATTTCTTTAATTGATTTTTCAGCTAAAGACTTAAAGTTCGCAGCACTAAAATTACTGTTCAACTCAACCAAATCTAAAATATGATGGCGAACCTTAGTCCTATCTTCGTCGGTAGGCTTAGCCGTACCAATATCCATACCTTTGTAAACCGTACGCGAGTCTGCGCAGATGATTTCGCCACTGTATTTTTGAGCTATTCTCATTGCCAGTGACGACTTGCCACTGGCAGTTGGACCAACCACAACAACAAGAGGTATTATCGACTTTGTGGTTTTTTTAACAACTTCTCTGTTGGAACAATTCATTACATTTGTTGTATTAACGACTTCAATTCATCTAGAGGCACTGCCTTTTCGCCATCTCGCGTTCGGACACTTACTTGCCGTGCGCCTTGATCACGCGACCCAACAATAATCAAAACTGGGACTTTAAGCTCAAGCGCGTCCCTAATTTTGCGCCCCAAGGATTCATTACGTGTATCAACAGTAGAACGAACCTCATTGTATTTAAGTGGCTCCATAACTACACACTCGTCAAGCACCTGCTTAACCTCTTTGACGTAGCCTGCAACTTCTTCATTAATAGCAAGTACGCGAACTTGCTCTGGTGCCAGCCAAAACGGCATCCAGCCAGCAGTTTTTTCTAGTAAAATAGCCATAAAGCGTTCGTACGAACCCAAAATAGCTCGATGTATCATTACTGGCACAGCGTCTTCGCCATTTTGATCGATATATTTTAGACCGAACCTTTTAGGAGTAGCAAAATCAAGCTGTACAGTGGAAAGCTGTCGCTCATTACCTAAGACGTCCTTATACATGAAATCTAGTTTTGGACCATAAAGCGCCGCTTCACCTTCCATACGCCTAGCATTAAGCCCTTGCTCCTCTGCCATGTCAGACAGCATTTGTTCTGCCAAATCCCAGTCAGCAGGATCTCCAATGTACGCCTCGCGATTATCATCTCTGACAGAAAGCGATACCCAATGATCTCCATACATACCCAAACTAGAATGAAAATCTTTTATTAATTTGCAAAAATCGCGCACTACGTCTTTTATTTGCTCTGTCGTGCAAAAAACGTGCCCGTCGTCCACAGTGATAGCTCTAACGCGAGTAAGGCCGCCAATTTGGCCAGGTTTTTCGTCGCGATACTGCATAGTAGATTCCATATAGTTTACAGGAAGTTCTTTATAGCTGCGTGGACGCGAAGCAAAAATTTGAGTGTGATGTGGGCAGTTTACAGGCTTCATTACAAAATCAATATCGTAATGGCTATCTACTGAAAAAAGTTCTTCTGTAAATTTATAGGCGTGACCAGATATTTCGTAGAGCTCACGCTTGGCAATATGCGGGATACCAACTTCTTCGCCCCCGTACTTTTTTGCTGACTGCGTTAGCATGGCCTTTAATAGGTTACGCACAATTGTTCCTCTTGGAGTAAACAAAGGCAAGCCTGGACCAACTAAGTCAGAGAACGCAAACAGGTCAAGTTGCTTGCCTAAAAGTCTGTGATCGCGTAATTTCGCTTCCTCTAAGGCTTTTAGATAAGCTTCAAGCTCCTCTTTGGTAGCAAAGGCCACACCGTATAGGCGCTGCATCTGAGGATTAGTTTCTTTTCCTCTCCAGTACGCACCAGCCACTTTCATCAGCTTAAATGCACCGGCCTTGCCCGTGCTTGCAATATGAAGGCCACGACACAAGTCCATAAAATCACCATTTTTGTAAAAAGTCACTTCTTTAACTTTTGACTCGTCTTCAGACTCCAACCCAAGCTCTGATGCGTCTAAATCCTTAGCAACTGTGGTTCCTGCACGCTTAAGATCGTTTAGTAGCTCTAGCTTGTAGATTTGCCCGCTATTTTTTGCCCAATCGATGGCATCGTCAATTGACATAGTGATCCGCTCAAATGGCAAGTCCTCCCCAATTATTTTACTGATTTGTTTTTCTATGCGGGCAAAATCGTCTTCAGATATCTTTTTATCACCTAGGTCAATATCATAGTAGTAACCATTATCGACTACTGGACCCACACCCAGCTTTGCCTCTGGCCACAATTTAAGGACTGCCGCCGCGGTGATATGCGCCATTGAGTGACGCATAATATCGATGTTTTTTCTTTCTTCCATAACGCTTCCTTTGTACGAATTATTGGTCTGTTCAAAAATTTTAGAAAAGAATAAATACCCCCCTACGGGGTTGTAGTTCGCACGTTCGCAGTAGCTCTTATGATCATATCGTTAATTATTTTACCTCTTATCAGGCTTTGTAGCAATGCCTCCACTTGATTATCGTCGGTTTTTATCGTAGTATTACAGATGTAATTATGGGCTCTTAGCTCAGTTGGCTAGAGCGCTTCCTTGACGTGGAAGGGGTCAGAGGTTCGAGTCCTCTAGGGCCCACCAAGGTAAAAACCTCACAGACATGACTTGTGGGGTTTTTGCTTTGGCAAAAACTTATCAACAATTGGCAAAAAGTTTTCCACATAAAATATTGGGCATTTTTTACAAAAATATATCATTCATAGTATAAAGTCTTCGTTTATGTCTAATGATTTAAACCATCTATGGTATAGGGTACATGACGATCTGTCCGACAATTGCCATGTACCCATTTGCTTGTTAGCTCTCAACATAGGCCACTACGTGTCTGGTGGGGCTATACTCGTAAACTACATTGTTCTCTAGGCAAATAGAAATGTATCCACGATCTGTTCTTGAAACAGCCACAACTCTTTGAAATTTGCCACAATCTTTTATATACCACCCTGCTAACACTTGCCTGGCATTAACAGTCCTAGCAACTAAAGCCATGACCCTTCCCTTCTAGATCAAAACTAACCTGTTAAATAATACTACACTTACACATAAATGCCACGCTATTGCCTTTTTATAAAGTTTATGCTAATATAAAAATGTTATGAATAGTAACAACCAACCCAAAAAGACATCTGAGCTTGAAAAATTTAAAATATTTTACGAGCATACGGATGATAGCCGCACAATAGTAGACAAGCAGTCGCGAAAAGTTAAACAACCACAACGACACGTTGCCTCTCGCGGATAATACAAGTAATGATTTTCATCAGCACTCCCCTTATGGGGAGTGCTTTAGTTTTACTCATTTTTTTAACTTTTCCACTGGACTTTTTTATAGCGCAATGACAATATATAGACATGATATGTCCATTTTGCCTTAACAAGAAGACAACAATTTATAACTCCAGAAACACAAAAAAACTTAATTCAACTTGGCGCAGGCATCGCTGCCAAGCATGCAGCAAAGAATTTACGACCTACGAGCTAATCGAGGCTTCAAGTTTTTTGCGCGTTGCTACAGACGCAAGCTTTAAAAAAACTTTACCTTTTTCTAAAACTACTCTTTTTTTGAGTATAGCAAAAGCCTGCGATCATCGCGCTAACACTGATGACGCTTTTTGGCTTAGTGAGACGGTTGAGCAAAAATTAATACAAACCGCCAACAGTAAATGTATCGTAACTACGAACGAGATAAAAGATATTTGTCTTGATGTGTTAAAAAATTTTGATTCAGCAGCCTTTATTAAATATCTAACCAATTATACAAATACAGCAGTAGACGCTTGCACAATTAAGAGACGTCTCAAGTAAATTTGATATTTATCTATTTTTTAACAGTTTTAACTGTTACGTCAAACTTGTCTAAGTATTTTCCAAGCATCAAACGTGTTTGCGAATAAAATGCGGCTGCCGAACCATAGGCAATGCTAGTAATGGGCATTATCGCCCACTGCGCAAGCATTAATATGTTGCGATGTCTTTTATATCGTGCCGGACGCGGTGGTAGCATTTTAAATGCCAAAAATACTGTTATAAATAGACCTATCATGGCAATTTGCTGTAGCTGACTGGCTATTTGCGGCAGCTCATGTGCAACAATACTATGACTGGCGTTACTATTTATAAACAATGGAGCCCAGGCGCCAAGAGCAATAATAACTGAGGCCGTAGCCCAACTTACATGACTTTCGAGTAATCGCAAAAAGCGTCCAAAAAATGAGAAAAACGGAATTTTGCTATCTCGCCTAAAACCTTTATCGGCAACATAGGCAACGTCAGAGGCTCCGTACGCCCACCTTCGCAGTTGAACAAATTGTGCTTTTATAGTCTTCCAGTATGTTACATCTAACACCGCATCTTGGTAAATTGGTACATAAATTGGCGTTACTTCGTAGTCGCCATCAAATCTAAAATAGCTTCTCCAGTATTGGTGTCCGTCTTCAACAATTGTGCGAACACTCCAAAAATCCGTATCGATAAGAGACGCCATTCCTTGTGCGTGCGACGAGAAGTTCCGCAGCATGTGAGGACGTTGAGCATTAATTATAGTCCAAAATGAGTTACCTGTTGCCAAAACACGCATTGGAGCAGGAACATCCCAAATGTTATTCATATATAAAGACACGGGTTGGTAGGCGCGATGTCTGTGATTGGGGTCGATTATGTACTCGTAAGTCAGGTATGGCAAAAATGACGGATCTGGGCGATTGTCCGCGTCTAACGTAGTTACGATAACCTTATCTGGATCAATGCCTTTTTCTTCAAGGAATACCTTTAGCCATTGCGCTGCAAACGTAATGTTTCCGCCCTTACCTACAACCTCGTTAGGGATGCCGTCGGGGTGTTTGGTGATAGCCATGTGATAAAATTTATCTTTATACTTGTTTAACATACCATTGGCTAAGTCTTCAGCTGGCCTGCCTACTCGCTCTTCGTAAGCAAATATTAATATTGTGTGTTTTCTTGAATCGTAATGACTATCGACAATCGAATCAATAGTAGGCACGACCACATCTTCTGGCTCTTTGTATACAGGCACAATCACAGCATTGTAAACCTCGCTTGGCTTGTAATATTGCTCGCGACTAGCTGCAATTGAGCATAGAATTTTATAATGATTGTTTTCATGCCAAGATTTTGGATCTTTCATTTGGTGATGATGATGTAAGGCCAGATCAACATCCTCAAGATCGTCGAGGCGCTTTCGCCAATCGACCTTGCGTGCATCCTGCATGCAGTTGTAGCCTTGAACTGTTCTAAATGCCATTGCAATAGCTTTTACAAACCACATAATAACATACGCCAAGATAAAGATAGATGCTACAAACGGATTTATTATGCTTAAAATTATTGGCAACAGCAATATTGAGTAACTAAGAACCGCTGGCAGTATCTCAAAAAATCTGTACATTGCTGTACGCTTGCCAACTGGAATTTCTAGGTCCGTCATAAAGAAAACGCCGCCAAACCAAACACTTTAGCAGCTATCACTATTGTGAATGTCATTATTACTAAGCTAACACTTAATATACTCAGGGACAAAGCTCGCCTTTCTTCGCGCAGCTTAACAGACAGATATCCGTTTATAGAAAAAATCACAAGGCCAAAAAGCGCAAATAATGTTAACGAATACCATTTACCCCTGTAAAGATTTGTGAAACCATAATCAGAGTAGCGATTTGGCAATTGCACATCGCTTATATGAACACTAAAAAAGGTCATTGTTATTAGAGCCAATACGCTCAAAAAGAATCCAGCCATAAGCAACATAGCAAGTCTGTCTCTAAAAAAAATTACAAGTTCTTTCTTCTTAAACATAAGGTATTTTTATCTATCTGAATATAAGTATAAACCAACATGCCGCTTTGGGCTACAAAAATGGTGCGAAATGCGAGAATCGAACTCGCGCCTCTTGCTTGGGAAGCAAGCGTACTACCATTATACTAATCTCGCATATGGAGCCGATGGGCGGACTTGAACCGCCGACCTTTGCTTTACGAAAGCACTGCTCTACCAGCTGAGCTACATCGGCACATAACAGCAGTAATTATAGCAAATAACCCCCTATTTACGCCACCTCTAAAAAATATTTATCGCACCTTGTAATCTATTAAAAAAATTGCTAAAATAAGCTAGTCTTGGGCTCGTAGTGAAGTTGGCCTATCACGCCTCCCTGTCACGGAGGAGATCGCCGGTTCGAATCCGGTCGGGCCCGCCAGGTAATTATACTTTCGAAAAAGCGACTTTACGTCGCTTTTTGTATTTATATCATTTTCTACTGATTAGTAGATTGGACGGTCTCTGGGACTGAAATATACTCTTTAACTTTGCCGTCAACTTTTAGCTGTGCTATTTGCTGGTTTAAAGTTTTATATGACACAAATATCTTTGCGAAGTGTATGTCTTTTTCGCGCTTGTCGTAAACTTTTATAATATAAAATCCATCTACGCCTTCTATAACACCAGAGAATTGACCAGGCTCAAGACCTTCTGCGGCTACGATCAAACCGCTTGGATCGTCAACATTCATACTTACGTATCCCACGTCGCCACCGTTAACGGCACTGGCAACATCTTCTGACTGTCCTTTTGCAGTTTCAGCAAAATCTGCAGTTGCATTTAGAGCGTCCCATGCGGCTTGAATTTGCTGACGCCCCTCTACATCAATTTTTGCAGCTAACTTTTTGCGCAATAATTGCTCGCGCACAGAGTTCTTATAATCATCAAACGTCCAATCATAATAATCGCCAACAACTTGCTGATACATCTCTTTTGTGACCCCGTAAGGATTGTTTGTTATTTCTTTGTCTATGTATGTATCTAATTCGTCTTGAGATACATTGACACCCTGCTGCTCGGCTATTTTTTGAATATATGCGTTTTCTATCGCCTTGTTTAATGCAAGACGCTTTTGATAGTCAAGCTGGCGCTTACCATCATCAGAAGAAAAGTTTACGGCCTCTTTTGTAGATAAATAATGCAACGAGCTACGAAGATTCAACAGGTAGTCGCTATACCTAACCTGAGCCCCATCAACTTCGGCCACTGGCACTGGCAGTACTTGAGTAACACGAAGCATAAACTTGCTTGCGTTTTGCACAGAATATAGCTGCCACCCCCCTATTGCAGACGCAAGAATTGCAATTGCAAAGACAATAATTGCCGTTACAACTACAACGCGATGCTTTGTGTACTGCAAGGGATATTTAAACTTACGCCCACCAGCTAAAACGCGCTCGCGATGCTCTGCCACGGTTTCGTTTGTAATCCTTAAAGACGAGCTTCCTGGCTGTTGAGGCTGCTGCCTGTGATTACGACTGATCTTGTTGAATAGCTTCTTCATAATTACCTACATTAACTTCGCTGCCACCATAATCTTTTAAAACTTTTAACAAATTATCAAAAGTTTTTGTTGGATGTTCGATTTTATCAAGATACAAATCACCAACGTAGGTTTGTATCACTAGGTTCCCAAAGCCAAAAATCGAAGCAGTGAATCCAGGTACATTATAGCTAATATTTTGGATCTTTGATACACCTACATCAATGACACTTCTGTTAAAAAACCCTTTTTGAGTCACCTGACGCATTCGCTGATCCGTAACAATAAAAACACTAAAGTACCAACCCATCCAATGATAAAAAAACAGCACTATACCCAAAGCCAATCCACCAAAGGCGACGTATAAATTATTTAAATTTTCTGGCCAAAATAATGTAGGAAGAGAGGCTATTACAAATGGCACTAAGAGTAGATAAAAACCTTTGCGCATTGCAATTGGGTGACGCCTAAACGTAAAAAGCACTTCTTCGTCATCATGTTGGCCATCAAAATATTTTGTCATTTATAAAACCAAGATTAATCTTTATGCTTTAATTGTATGTCATCAGTTTTAAAGTGGCAAATGCCTCGCCCTAATACCAGTGTTTAAGGCGAGGCATTTTTTAAACTTTCATGTGCGCCCTTAGCTTGTCGCCGTGCAACATTAAGAAGTACGCAAATTGCGAATGAAGCGGACTAGGAAGTTTATCAAGCGCGAACCAGCCCAAAGCATCGATTTTTTCTGGCTCATTTATGCGAACCTTGCTAGGATCAACAATAACTGCAAAATCCATTGCCAACCAGTGTGTTAGTGTTCCATTATTGAGATTTCTGAACACATCGCGATAGCCAATGAAATCGATTGTCAACGGATCTGTATTGTATTCTTCTTTTAGTTCTCTGCGAACATTGTCTACTAACGACTGGCCGTGTCTGAGACCTCCAGTGCCAGGCTCCCACGTTCCACATTCATCACGCGCACCCATGCTACGTCTAGATAGCAAAAGTCGTCCTCTGCCATTGTGACACCAAAAAGTCGTTGCTATGCCCGTAAAGCTCACCCCCTTGTGCCTTCGAAGGGTGTCTGGCGGAAGTTTCTTCATAGAGCCCATGAACAAATGATAATACCAAACAGTACTTCTTGTTAAGTTTTAGACATATCAAAATCGATTCGCTCGTCTAATTCGTCCATGGTTTTAATAAATTCCTCTGACAAATTAATATTATATTTACCAGCCATAACCAACACAGACCAAAGACAGTCGCTAAGCTCGTGAGCAAGCCTTTCGTCAACGTTGTCCATAGCACGCAGCCCGTGCTTTGCCATAACGATTTTTGAGAGATCTCCGACATCTCCAACAAAACCAGCCATAAGCTGTTGCTCGTTCCATACAACCCCACGCTTTTCTTGGTTTAGCCTGTCGTATTTGTCTCGAATTTCTAAAGCCCTTTTTTGCAGTAAATCAAAATCCATATATTTATCATAACAAAAAGTTGTACAGATCCGCCGCGCCGAAACTCTAGACGACTACTTTGCAACGCTCGACCCTGCAGGGGTTTTGTTTTGTGAGGGATGTAGTTATAATCAAAAGTAACATAAAACACTAATTGGGGGGCAGAGTGTCCAGGCTTCCAGTTTCCGGTTCTGATGACGGTCTTTGGGGTGATATCCTTAACGATTTTTTACTGGTTACGCATAATTCTGACGGCTCTCTAAAATCTAGTGCACTCTCTTCTAAGGCAGACGTAATTCATCATCATACAGCTTCGGATGTTACAGATTTGGGCGATTCTGCAACTAAAAACGTGGGCAGTACAAGCGGCACGGTTGCCGCCGGAGATGACAGTCGCATAACTGGCGCAGTGCAGTCCACCAGACAAGTTGTCGCTGGCACTGGTTTGACGGGTGGCGGAGCGCTGAATTCGGATGTAACATTGGCGGTTGTTTATGGCACTACGTCTGGCAGTGCAGCCCAGGGCGATGATGCACGACTTTCGGACGCCAGGACTCCCACGGCCCACGCGTCTAGTCATGCGCCAGGAGGTTCGGATGCTCTTACGGGTTTAACTTCTGCCAACATGGCAGCTGGTTCGGTAGACGGCACAACGGCTACGCCGTCGCTTCGTACTTTGGGCACGGGCGCGCAACAGGCCGCCGCAGGAGATCACGGTCACAGTACGGCGGACATTACATCTGGCACGATGAATACCGCCAGGCTTGGAACGGGCACGGCAGACGGAACTACGTTTTTGCGCGGCGATAGTACTTGGGCTTTGCCGCCTGGTGCGGGCGGTTCGGCTACCGGGACGGACGCTTTGGCATTGGGGGTTTCGTCGGTGGCTAGTGGGAATAATTCTGTGGCGGTGGGGGTTTTGTCTTCTGCGATAAATACATCCGCGACCGCCCTCGGCCGGTCGGCCTCCGCTGGCTCCTATGCGACTGCCGTCGGACAATCAGCCTCCGCGTCCGGCAACTACGCCACAGCCGTCGGCCGGTCGGCCTCCGCTGGCTCCTATGCGACTGCCGTCGGACAATCAGCCTCCGCGTCCGGCACTGTCGCGACCGCCGTCGGCCGGTCGGCCTCCGCATCCGGCTCCTCCTCGATTGCCGTCGGATACGCAGCCTCCGCCAGCGACTCCGCGACCGCCGTAGGCAGATCGGCCACCGCATCAGCCGACTACGCAACCGCACTCGGAAACTCTGCCTCCGCGTCCGGCGACTCATCGACCGCACTCGGCAGCTACGCAAAAGCAGACAGATACGGCCAACACGCCACCTCGAACGGGCACTTCACCACCGCCGGTGACGCCCGACACGTCGTCGATGTCCTCCGCATCACCACCACCGACGCCACCGGCACCGAGCTATCCGCCGACGGCGCCACCAGCGGCTACATCACCATCGCAGCAACCCGCACCATGGCATGCACCATCCGCGTCGCCGCTCACCGCACCGACGTCTCCGGCACCGCCGCCGCATGGGCACCCATCCACGCCGCCATCACCCGCGACGCTACCGGCAACTGCAGACTCCTCGGCACCCCTACCGGCACCGGCACCACCACCATGTGCGACGCCGGAGCCACCACCTGGACCGTCGCTGTCACCGCCGACAGCACCAACAACAGACTCGCAATCACTGTCACCGGCGAAGCCGCGAAAACCATCCGGTGGGTGGCGACTGTCGAGATGGCAGAGGTTGGATAGAGATACTAATCTTTTAAGTCTCCCTTACGGAGGATTCCTGTTTGGATATCTTGCTATTTTTTAGCGACAAGCTTTAACTGCACAGATACGCAGCATGGGGAACAGTTAGCGCTACGACCGTGCCCCACCGAATCCGAATTCATAACCAAAATGTTTGAGTTACGCGCCAGAAGGACTTTAGACGACCGACAAATCGTAGACGAGATAAATAAGCTTGGCTATAAGTCACGCACGCAAACGCTCAGGAGTACACAGGAGCGTACTCAGGCTATTGGCAAACGAGGCGGCAAGAAGCTTGACATTAAAACGTTCTGGCGATACATCGCAAATCCAATATACGCCGGCATTATTTGCGAAAAGTAAACAGACAACAAGGCTGTTAGAGGGCAATTCGCTGGCCTAATTTCTTACGAGCTATTCAATGCCGCCAATAAAGGCAAGCTCGTGATCGGCGAGAAAGATGGGGCTATATTTCTGTACGAAAGGCCGACTGAGGAGCGCTACGCAACTCCCAAAAGTACGCGGAACGCCGAGTTTTCATACCATAAGATCGTCTGTGCGTCCCGAGTGCGAAAAACCACTCTTTGACAGCTCTACACGCGGCAAGATGGGCAAACTTTACCCGGCCTACCACTACAACAAGCGTGGCCACTGCTTCCGCGTGCCTAAAAAAGATTTTGAAACGACCATTGCCGATTTCGTACACCGGGTCAAATACGAAGAGGCACGAATCGACGGGCTCCTAGCGGCCGTGGAAACCGTCTGGACACAACGAAACCAATCAGTCGTAGACGAAGAGCAGCGCATTGAAACGCATATAAACACACTGCGAGCGCAGGCGAAAGCATTGGTTGATAAGATCAAGCTCGTTAGCTCAGAAACGGTAATTAATTGCAGCATCTAGAAGATTTGCTCGTAAAACAGATTGATCCAGTGCAAAAAGCCAACTTCTTTGGCCTGTTATTCAACAGTGCACCAAACTATGGCGACTTACTTTCTGCAAACAAAACTTCGGTGGAACCACCGAAGTTAAACGAGCTGTTCAAGCTCAAAAATGATGATCAGGGAAATATGGTACCCCGGGAGGGATTCGAACCCCCGGCACCCTCCTTAGGACGGAGGTGCTCTATCCAGCTGAGCTACCGAGGCAAAAATATAGAGCGGACTTTAGACCGCTCTATTATTATACACTATTTTTAGTAATGCTTGCTGTACATTACATCTTCGCCAGAACGCATGTAGCTGTGAGTTTTATCTTTGCCAAACCACAAAGTAATTTCGTTTTCTGCTTCTTGGGCGTTTTCGCTTGCGTGGAATAAGTTATGAATTGAACGTTTTTCTGCGTTAGCAATTGCAGGGCTGTCTACCGAGTAATCTCCGCGAATTGTTCCAACGTCTGCTTTAAATGGCAAAGTGTGGCCTGCCAATTTACGAACCATGTCAATTGCCTGAATACCCTCAACCACCATGCAAACAACTGGACCAGATGTCAAATATGCAACTAGGCTTTCTGTCACTTCTTTACCCAAAGCCGCTCTGTCAGTTGTGCCCAATATTTCTAAAGCATCAATATTATCTAGATTGTCAAAACCGCTCAGACTTTTTTCGCCAAGGCGATAAACCCATGCCTCATCGCTCATTGGATAATGATTGCGCACAAGTTCCTCGTCGGCACGCTCCATTTTTAAGGCAACAACTTTAAGTCCAGACTTTTCTATTCGGCGGATAATGTCACCCACTAATCCACGCATAACGCCGTCAGGCTTAATCATACAAAAAGTACGTTGAAATTTGATTGGGCTAAGTGCTGGATGTAGCTTGGTCATTTATTTCTCCTAAAATTTTATGAACATTGTAGATGTTATTGACGGTTATATCAATGGGCTAAGCTAAAAAGCCAGCGCTAGTAAAACCACTGCCGCTAGAATTATTCTGTATAACCCAAAAATTTTTAGGTTTCCACGCTGTAAATAACGCAACATAAAACCAACCGCAAACATACCAGACAAGAATGCAACAATTACACTCACCGTAAATGAAACAATGTTGTTTTGTATAAATGAAATACCCTCACTGCTTGCAAGTCCTTTTAACAACACGCCAAGCATCACAGGAATAGAAAGCAAAAAACTGTACTCTGCAGCCTGCTCATACGACAATCCAGCCAACCTGCCAGCTACGATTGTTGACCCTGACCTAGACACACCTGGAATTAACGCGCCTGCCTGCATGACACCTATGAAACCAGCTCGTTTTGCACTTAATTGTTCGGCATCTTTTACACTCGATAGCCTTGGTAAAAGATCTAGAGTTATCATCAACAACCCCAAAACTACCAGCATTATCGCTACAACTTGTGGTGTTTGAATTTGTTCAAATAAATCTGACAACAATACACCAGCTATACCAACAGGAATTGCAGAAATTACAATGTTTCGCGCAAGCCTATAGTTGCCTTTAATAAAAATATCACAACAGATTTGTAGTATTTTTTTACGAAAATAAATCACCAGGGCCAAAAATGTACCAAGATTAATTAACGAACTAAAAACGTAGGGAGGTGCTATTCCTAAAAAGTGTTCGGCTATTACAAGATGTCCAGAACTCGAAACGGGAATAAATTCTGTTATGCCCTGTACTAGTCCGAGTGTTATTGCTTCAAATATAGTCATAGGTATATTGTAGCCTATTTGCCATGCCTATACTACTGTTAATTTTGAATAATTTTTTTGTTCTTAAGGGTTTGCTGGTATAATGATTATGGTTATGTATATCTCTGAATTAATTATTGATTTTTTAGAATACTTAGAGATCGAGAAAAATCGATCCCAAAAGACATCAGAAAACTACCACCTTTATTTAAATAGGCTCGTTGAATTTGCTGGTGATATTGACGCATGTAAAATTGACGACGAGCTAATTAGAAAATGGCGACTATGGCTAGCAAGATACAAAAACGATCAAGGCGACGAGTTATCAACCATCACACAAGCATACCATCTTATAGCTTTGCGCAGTTTTTTAGGCTATTGCTCTAAAAGGGGTATCGAGTCAATTACTCCAGAAAAGGTAGAGCTACCTAAAATCGTACGCAAACAAGTAAGTTTTTTAAATGAAGATGAGCTGCAAAGATTATTTTCTACGCTCTGCGCAGACACATTAATAGGCTTGCGAGATCGAGCAATTATTGGGCTACTCTACTCAAGCGGACTTCGCGTTTCTGAGCTAGTAAGCCTAAACAAAGACAGCATAAATCTTAAAAGAAAAGAGTTTAGGATTCGCGGAAAAGGCCAGAAAGATCGACCAGTGTTCATCAGTGATGATGCAGCATTATTAGTGGATGGCTATTTGGCAGCGCGCACAGACAGCCTAAGACCGCTTTTTATTAGATATGGCGGTGCCGAGCACGTAGACAACAGTGGCGACTACGGACGCCTCACTTCACGTAGTATACAGCGCATTGTTTCTAGATATGCCTCGCTAGCAGGCATTACAAAAACGGTATCTCCGCACACGCTGAGACATTCTTTTGCTACTGGGCTGTTAATGAACGGCGCTGACATACGCAGCGTACAAGTTATGTTAGGGCATAGCAATATTGCTACAACACAGGTGTATACTCATGTTACGGATCCTCACCTAAAAGAGATTCACGAGAGATTCCATTCATCGCCCGAGTAAGAAATCAAGGGCAACTATTTGCTTGATAAAAGCTACCGTCTGATACCTGCATGTTCTTACAAATATCATCTGCACTTTCAACAGCGTATTCTGGAAGATCTCCCACGGACTGCATACGCACTCTAGCCTGCACTCTACGATAAACGTCACTGGCGCGACCCGTAACATCAACAATTGGCTGAACCTCGCTAAAATTAACAATTTCTGCTTTACTACTGTCAATTAGCTGAATTTTATAGTGAGTAGCGCCATATAAAGGCGTAACGCGTAGATAGTACTCATTATTATTGCCTCTTAAAGTTGGGTCATCGGGCAACGATATTGTGGCCGTACAGGCGTACTCCCCTTCACTTACGGTCGCTGGAGTATCTTTACACTGTATAGCCTGTACTGCAGATTTATCATTGTCGAATTCGTGCGGAGTCGGATCAGACACCGTTGTAGATATTGCTGTACCTTCTGTTATTCCCACTACGCTTGGTACCAAAAATACTGCACGTGTACGATCATTCACATTATCGCGCGTAAAAGATCCTTCGGGGTAGCCGTAAAGCTGCACGCGCATATATGCAGGATAGCCACGCGAACCCCAGCTTTGCGCATCTCCTGTCACTTTTGGAAAGGCCGTAGACAAGGCATAGTTGCTTGGGCGACCATCACCATCCGTGCCAATTGCGTTGCTAACCATATGCCACGATATTTTAATTTGATCAAACTGATCGTCGCTTTCTGTTCGAAGTGGTACATATTCACTTACACCCGCAGACGAGTCGCCCAAATAATCAGCCGAGTATAGATTAACGCTTAAGCATGTGTAATATTGATTAAGGTCTGGATCGCCAGTTATACTGCCGTCTGCGTTGATTCCAATACTATTTGCTGTTGCATTATCTAGTAGTGCATTACATTCATTTGAAGTTAAAGCACTTCTTAGCGCATTTTTTTCGGCACCATTGGGCATGTTTGCGTATTTTAATATTGCCCTTTTTGCATCTTCTATTCCAGACTCTGCGGAGGCCAACGCACTTGCTGTTAGATCGTTATCAAGCGATTGACGTTGCTCTATCGTCATGATGCGCAAAAAACCAATGGTAATCACCGAGACCAGCATCATAAAGAATATTACTGTAAAAATTGATACAAACCCTTCTTCTTTCGGTTGTATGTTTCGCCTAGCAATCTTCATCATTCCCCTCCGTTTCTTGTGCTAACTGTAGTATTAAACTCTGCTACCGCACAGAAGTTACCAATTTTTCCGCCTTCACATATGTAACCGCTTGGACCAACTCCTGTTGGCCTGTTGTCTCCCGCAGTTGACAGCTTTAAATCAATATCTACAAGCTTTTGATTGCCGCTTACCTGAGCATTTAAATTTTGCACCCATACTTGGTCGCTTATTAAATCTATGGCACTTGCGCGATCAATCTGAGGGTAAGATCCAGACACTAATCCGCACAAAGAACCGGCTGGATCCTCCACTCGGACCAAGCCAACAAGACTGTTGTCTGTAAATTTATTATCCAGCTCGTTACCACGAACATTCCACGCATAACTCACACTACCAAAACAAAGCCTTCCTTCGGCCTGTGCCGAGGTATTGATTGCAGATGCGTCCGTAGATCTACTTAGCCTGCCCATTTCTTCAACAATAGTGCGCGCAGTTTGATTAATCTCTTTGACTACAATCCCCTTGTTGTAATCACCCATAATTTCTATCATAGCAAAAACTATAAACAACAAAATAAACGACACAAACGCCATAGCTAACGTCAATTCCACAAGAGTAAAACCTGACTGATTAGATTTAGTGTGCTGGATCATACAATCTCTCCACGGTTACCGTTTGCTGCTCAGCTGAGCTACCAACACCCTGCCAACAAGCCCTTATCTGAAAATCAACATAGGCTGGCGATATTCCTGATGCAGAACGTGTGGCTTCTATCCATAAACCCTGACCAGGCAATGCTACTGTTGTTGGCTTATTAGCAGAATCAAACGCAATAACATTAACATTAGATCCAGACTGCTCTAAATAAAAACCAGTTTTATTTGCAGTAACCGCACAAGCCCCACCATACGATGAAGGAACATTGTTGGCATATAACGAAGATCCACTAAATAACGACTCCCAAGCTTGCGCAGCAGAACCATTTTTGTCTAACAAATATGCGTCACGTAGGTAGCGTAACATTTCTGTTTGACCATTTATGCTTTGTCTTACCTGCGTATGCTCTACTGCAATCTGAGCTGCGCTAAGACCGCGTGACATCATTGTTATCGCACCAACAATAACCAAACTCAAAATCACCACAGCCATTAGAACTTCAACTAGCGTATCACCTCTTTGGCTTTTAATTGCCATTGCAATCCTCCGTCGTCGCGTCAAACGATAGTCCAATTGCATCCTGGCCTTGCCCACCCGCAATTTTGATTCTTGACATTACAGCAAAAGTGTCCGCACTTCTTAGACAAAAATTGCTTGTGTTTGTTGACGAACTAAAATTATTGTCGTCTTCTGCAAGGTTAGGATTAACTAGCTCTGCAAGATTATAGCTTGTCAAAGGTTCTTGATATGTGTAAAAAAGTACCCTCGTAGAGCGTGGGCTACGAATCATAGCAAAGGCATTAACTTTTGTAGAATCACTAGAACGTTTGCTGCCTACAACGCTTGCACCCCAGGGAATAGTAAACTGCTCGGTATCGATATCTCTGACGATTATTGGATTAAAATCATGAATAAGTTCTGCATCAGGCTGGTTATAGTCTGGATTTGCTGGCTCTACGCCAATGATCGAATACGCTGTAGCGACCACACTATCTTGATCCAATACAACCAACCTACCCATCAATAGGCAGTTTGTAGTGCCAACTTCATCGCCTTTTGCCGGACTCGAATCTATCACGCCAGAATCACAAGCTATATCGGCATTACGAGTGTTAACGCCATTTAAAATATTGTCGTACTGTTTTTGTATGAAAGCGTGCAAAGATCTGCTGCTATCCGTAAAGCGTGTAGCCTGTATTGTGGCACCGCTACCCATCAACACTAACAGTATTAAAAGACCACTTATCCCCAAAAATAAGCTTATCTCGGTAATCGTATAACCTGATTGTCCATCATTATCACAAGGACATCGCAGTACACCTGCCCTATCAACAATCTTTCTCGCGCTTGTAAAACACTTTATACCCATTTGATTAAAATTATACCATAAGCTTAATATTCGATTAACTAAAACAGGCGCTATTATCCAACTATAAGTGCACTAATATACCAGTTAATGATTTTATTACCGAACAGCCCTACAATAATAAATCCTGCGATCAAAAAAGGACCAAAGGGTAATCTTGTTTTCATCCCTAACTTACCCATCATTAAGGCAGGTAAAATCACGACCAGCCCTATTACGTTTGCAGCAAATAACACCATCAGCGCTTGCTGCCAACCAAGCACTATGCCCATAAAAACACCCAATTTTACATCGCCAAATCCTACCCATCTGCCCTTTGAGACTTCATACAGCACCCAATAAAATCCACCCAAAGCGCATGCCCCAAGAGCTATATGTGACAAATACGCTGCCAAAGATATGCTCCCTTGCAAGCTCACTACAAGCGCCGCGTCAATCAGACCGAGCGCAATAAGCGGAAATACTACAGCATTTGGAAGAAGCATCCACCTTAAATCGTAAACCACCAAAGACATTAACAATACGAGATAAACCAACCAAATAGCAAACGCTGCCAAAGCTTGCCACTGATCAAAAGAATATGGCCAAAAAATGTAGGACAACAAGAATAACACAGCCATAGATAGCTCAAGCAGAGGATTGGCCCAGCTTATTCTTTTTTTACAATATCTACATCTACCACGTAAGAAGACCCAGCTTATTACTGGCAATAGATCCAACACGCTCAATACATGTCCGCAACTCTCACACTCCGAACGACCTGCTACAAAGTCTTTTTTTTCATGCAAGCGCCAAGTAAAAGCAGTTATAAAACTACCAAAAGCCAATCCCAGCAATATCATTACTAGCTCTACCATCTTACTTATGCTATCAGTTTTATGTGAATAAAAAAAGTAGTCCCAGCATTGGAACTACTTTTTTAAATAAATTACAAACTAGTTGTTTTGACAGTAAAAGCCACCTTGCTCAACAGGCATAACAATTGCAACCTGTCGTGCTGAACCAGCAGTCACGCCATTGGTCAAATCACTATCGCAAACTCCACCAGGGTAGATATTTACAGTGCCAATTGTGCTTGTGGGTGCTGTTGCAGTAGAGGCAAGAACATTCAATGTGTAGCTGCCCGTTTGCGGATCTGCAAACGATTGTCCACCCACCGTCATGTACGAGCTAACAAAACCTGCCCAGCCAGTATTAGCAGGAATTGCACCCTGGTTGTTAGATTGGTAGTTTGTTAACTGCGAAATAAATCGGCTAACATCGTTTTTGCGTGCTGTGTCACGCTGAGATCGCTGCAATGCTGGCAATGCCAAGAAGACGATCAAAAAGATCAAAGCTGCTATGGCAAGCACCAACACGACCTCAATGATAGTAAAGCCACCATCATGTGTTTTTTGGTCTAGTTTTTTCATTTTACCCTCACCCTTTCGTGATCAGAGTTTAACTGATATAACGCTTATGATTATCGGGCAAAAACATAAATTTTGCAAGACCTTTTTATAAAGTTGGATTACTATCCACTAGTTGGTACACAGGCAAAAGAATGGCGCCCACCATAAATCCTGCCATTAAAGCTAAAACAACCATCAATATTGGCTCTATGGCCGTTGATATTGACCTTATGGCAGTATCAAGCTCATTTTCGTAATAAGTTGCAGCCTTGCCCATCATTTTGTCTATTCCACCAGACTGCTCGCCAACACTTATCATTTGCGAAACCAAAGGTAAAATATTATCATCGTTCTTAAGTGCAACAGACAGAGCCTTTCCACCTTTGACTTTCTCTGCCGCACGCATAATTGACTTTGCAACAACAACATTGTTTACAGAGTTAGACGATATACGCAACATCTCCAACATAGGCACGCCAGTGGCAAGCAAAGTTTGACCTGTTCTAGTAAAGCGCGCCATGTAAAGTTTTTGGAATAAAGGCCCGAATAATGGCATCCTAAGCTTAAATGTGTCAATGACTTCGCGGCCAGCATCCGTCATAAAGTACCTTCGTGCAAAGTAAATTATAGCGACTACAATTATTACAACAAGCCACCAGTACGTTGCAAAAAAGCTAGTAACATTCACCATCAAGGCTGTAGTAAATGGTAGTTCTTGCTTTAAATCGCTGTACAAGCGTTGGATTTGCGGAACCACGGTAAACATCATAAAGGCAATAACACCAACAATGACTACCAAAACAATGGCAGGATAGACCATAGCACCCCTAACCTTGCCTAGCATTTCTGCGTCTTTTTCTTGTTGATCCGCTATTCGCTCCAAAGCCTGATCTAGCGTACCAGAAACCTCTCCGGCTGCAATTAAGGCTATGTACACATCATCAAACACAGTTGGGTGCTTTGCAAAAGCAACCGACAAAGACGAGCCACCTTCTATCGAGGTGATAATGTCGTTTATATCAGCCTTAAACTGCTTGCTTTGAGTTTGATCGGCAAGCGTATGCAAGCTTTGAGCCAAGGGCAATCCAGCATTAATAAGAGTTGCCAGCTGACGCGTAAAAATAATTTTTTCTTTAGTGCTTACGCGGTTCATGAACTTTTGCAAAAAGTTCTGCTTTTTACTTTGCTCAACAATCTCTAGCGGAACTATCCCCTGCGCCATCAAAAGCTTTGCAGCTGCCCGCTCGGACTCAGCCTGAACAGTAGAACTCACCACCTTGTTTGTTGTAGTATCACGAGCTGTGTATACAAAAGTCAGCATCTATTAGCCCCTCATCATTCTTTCGAATTCTGATAAATCAACAGCATAATTTCTGGCCTCATCGTATGTGATTGTTCCTGCTTGCACAAGACCCACCAAAGTTCGATCCATAGACTGCATGCCTTGCTCTGCACCCGTTTGTATAACCGCATCAAGCTGGTGAGACTTGCCTTCTCTAATGATGTTTCGAACCGCAGGAGTAGCTATAAGCACCTCTGCCGCTGCGATTCTACCACCACCAATTGCAGGGATAAGTCGCTGCGAACAAATGGACATCAATATATTTGATAACTGTGCGCGTATTTGTGGCTGCTGGTGCGGAGGAAATACATCTATCATTCGATCAATAGATTGAGCAGCAGAGTTGGTGTGCAAAGTCGCAAAGACTAGATGTCCTGTTTCGGCAATTGTTATGGCCGCAGATATAGTCTCTAAGTCACGCATCTCACCAATAAGTACTACATCTGGATCTTGACGCAGACTCGAACGCAACGCGGCTGAAAAGCTATAGGTATCATAGTGGACCTCACGCTGCACCACTACAGATCTTTTAGATTTATGCGTAAACTCAATTGGGTCTTCGATGGTAATAATGTGGTGCGATTTTTCTGAATTTATCTGGTCAATTAATGCAGCCAATGTAGTCGACTTACCCGAACCAGTTGGTCCCGTAACTAAAACTAAACCACGTGGATATTTTGCAAAATTATTCACAATTAGAGGCAAGCCAAGCTCTGCCGTGCTTTTTATTTCGTTAGGAATCAAACGAAGCGCTGCAGCCATATTCCCACGCTCATGAAACGCGTTAACACGAAAACGCCCCAAATCACCAAAGGCAAAAGAAAAATCAAACTCTTTATCTTTAAGCAGGATCTGCTTCTGCTCATCATCCAAAATTGCAAACACCAAGGCCTCAACGTCCTCTTCTGACAAAAGCTGATAACCTGCAATTGGGATTAACCGGCCATCTACACGTAGCATTGGCGGGACACTAACCTGTAAATGTAGGTCAGAAGCACGCTTGCGAATAACCTCTTCGAGGAGTATCTCTATTCGTAATTCCGTATTTCCTGCTTGCATGTTATTTTTGCCTTTCTTATGCCATATTCGCGGCGACTCTGTTAACTTCTTCTAATGTTGTTAGCCCCTGCAAAGCTTTTAGGTAGCCATCTTGCCGCATAGTCACCATACCCTGCTCTATAGCCTTGCGCTGTATTTCGGCGCTTGTCGCATGCTTAATAATTAAATTCTGTATGCCTTCGGTCATGTCCATGACCTCATAGAGCCCTACTCGCCCTTTATACCCCCCAGGAGTTTGCGGCGTGTCCTTCCCCTTTACCAAAGTATAAGCTTTTTGACCAGCTAACGGCAAGTCTTTATAGCCAAGATCGGCAGAAATATTTGCTACACTCGCGCGATCTTTTGGTAGAATCATTCCAATAGTCTCTTGAATACTTTGAGCTTCAAGCGCAGTTGACTGATAAGTTTCACGCTCTTCGCTAACTCGCCTAACCAAACGCTGACCGATCACTGTATTAACGGTAGACGCAATCAAAAACGGCTCTACACCCATATCTAGCAAACGCGGCAAAACACCTGCCGCCGAGTTAGTGTGCAACGTAGAAAACACCAAGTGACCCGTCAAGGCTGCCTGCACCGCCAAGTTGGCTGTTTCGCGGTCGCGAATCTCACCGACCAACACAACATCGGGGTCCTGACGCAAAATTGAACGTAAACCACTAGCGAACGTCAATCCCACCTCTGGATTGACCTGTATTTGATTCACTCCTTCCATCTTGTATTCTACAGGGTCTTCAAGCGTAACAATGTTTATGGCGTCGCTTTTGATCTCTTGCACCAAAGCATAAAGCGAAGTCGATTTACCAGAGCCAGTAGGACCGCTAGTCAGCACCATGCCGTTGGGCTTTTTAATGCCCTTGCGAATAGCCCGCAACGCTCGTCCAGCATAGCCCATTTCTTCCAACTTAAAGCTGGTGGCCGTTTTGTTAAGCAAACGAATAATAACTTGCTCTCCCCAAACTACAGGACTAATTGCAATACGAAGGTCAATATCTTGACCAGCAACATGGATAGCAAACTGACCATCCTGAGGTATGCGATGCTCATCAATTTTTAGGTTTGATAAAATTTTTACACGCGATACCAATGCTGGCTCAATTGATTTTGGCAAGCGCATAATCTCGCGCAAAACACCATCAATCCGGCATCTAATTTTTAAATCGTTTTCAAGTGGTTCAATGTGAACATCAGATGCACGAGCACGCGCCGCATACTCTAAAATTGTGCTAAGTGCTCGGCTAATCGGAGAATCCTGTACGATAGTTTTAATATCCTGCGTTTGGCCTGGTTTTTGCACGGTAGCCGTACCGGCTTCTGCGTTAGCTGTTTCAACAGCAGCACTAACCCCCTCTTCTAGGTTCGTGCGGTACTGTTCTAAAATGTGCTTAATACCCTCCTCTGAAGCCATATAGACCTTAAGCGGTCGCCCGATTTTGTTTGAAAGATAGTCAACAGCCTGAACGTTATTGGCATCTAACATAGCTACAGCCAAGCGTTTTTGAACTTCACCTAAAGGTACGGCCATAAAATGCTCGGCAACATCTCTAGGCAACAAATCTAAGACACTCTGCTCTACTTGTGCGTTAGTCAAATTCACATATGGCACACCAGAAACTGACGCTAGCAGCTTTGTAAAAACTTCGTTACTTATAACTTTTCGATCCAGAAGTAAGGTCACCAAAGATTTGCGCTGTTTTGCGGCCTCTTTTCGATACGTATCAAGAACATCAGCCCTAACCAGACCTTCTTTTACTAATAAGGCTTCGAGTTTTTTCTGAGTGTCATCTGTTAGAAGACTCAAGTTTGCCCCCTAAGCTAATTTCCAAATGGCTGTTGATTTGCAGAATTTCCAATTTCGATATCAACCGTTGGATTTATTGCATTTTTGTTGAATATATCACTACTAGGTTGCGTAAGATCCGCAGAAATCGGCTCAACGACTTCGGCTTTTACAGTGTTGTTTTGCGGCTCTCCTAAGATAGCCTTTGCCAAAAAGTAAGTTGCAACCAAGCTAACGGATATAATAAGAATAATCAGTGCTATATCGTTCTTTTTCATTGCTCAACCGTCTCCTCCTTGATGCTTGTAGTTTTGGCTGGTTGATAATACGTAACACCGCTTACCACCGCACGCATAGAAGCATCGTTACCATTCAAGTTGATCTCTGTAATCTTCATAGGGCGAATTGTTCGCTCAAGATCCAAAATCATATCATTAATCTTGTCGTACGATCCGCTAACAGTGACGCTAAAAATTTGCTCAACTGGCACTGAAGCCGTTTCCGTAGCAGTGGCATCATCAGCAATAACGCTTGGCACTGTTATGTTTTCGATAGTTACACCACTCTTACTTAGTATTGCTTGCTGCAAAGAGGTCGCTAACGCAGTAGGATCATTTACGCTTGGCAGCGCGTCTAAAACAATCTTAGTATTTGAATCGTCAGGATTTGTCTTAACAGAAGCCAAGTCCTGGTTTCCAACTAATGCATCTACACCCTGCTTAAGAATCTCTGCGTTCTGAATATTCTTCTTTAGCGTATCCGCAGCTAAACTTTTGGCTGAAATGACCTTATTGTTATAGACCAATTTTTGTATAAAAAATTGAGATACAACAATTGCCACTGATACAGCAACGGATGCCGCCGCAACCCAGATAAACATAGTGCGACTAGCACTTTCTATTTGTTGTCGTTTCTTTACGCCAGTAAGTTTTTGTTCTTGCATTGGCATTTTATTGTTCCCCCGATTGTTCAAATAATGGACTCCCGGTAACAGACGGAGTAGTCACAATATTTGGCACACTTGCGGTTACGTCTGTATTTGTAGCATCAAACACAGCTGGATCATATATAGCTCGTATAGTAAATGACACTGTCGAAACATTATTCACAGAAGCCAGCGAGCTACTTTGTACAATTGCAGACGTAAACATCTTGGCTACTGTCGGCTGAGTAGAACCTTGGGGAGTATAAGTCACCTCCGCATTGTTAAGCGTGTCTAAAAAGACGTTTAGGCTCTCGTATGTCGCAGTCGTGCCAGTAAAATACGCTGCACCCTCGCTATCCGCGGCGGACAGTTGGAATACCGACAGCTTGACATTATTAGGCGCACTTGGATTTAATATCGGCAAAAAAGTAAACATTCTAGAGTACGCGCCCTTGCCATCATGCAAACCAGGCAAAGCAGCAAGCTGGTTTTGTATAGTTAAGTATTTCTCTAAATTCTGCACGTTGTTTAGCTCAGTGGTCTTATCCTTTATCTCACCGGTAATTATAGACATCTGTAACTGCTGTCCAACCAATACATAAATTACAAGCAATACACTGATAGCCACTGAAGCTATCGTCACCAAAATTGCACCACTAATAACCATAGCCTTGTTTTTTTGAGACTTCAGATACTCTTTTTTAACATCAGGTAGCAAGTTTAATTGAATCGTTGTCATATCGTTCTCTCCGCCAAACCAACAGCAACCGCAAATTGTGGCGCCATCTGCATCAGGTTATCGCGTAACGAGTTGCTAAATCTCACATTACTCCATGCATTACCAGCAATAGTCTGCATGCCAGTCTTACCAGCGATATATTCACCAAAGGCAGGAATAGACAACGTATATCCAGACAAAACAATCGATGCAATACCAACATTTGGATACTTCGACTGGAAGAATTTTACTGACTTATTAACCTCTACCATAAACTGCTCAAGCGTTGCATCAAGTGATTTTAATATTTGCCCCTCAAGCCTGTCTGGGTAAAGTCCAAATTTCAATATAAACTGATTAGCTTGATTCGCATCCACATTTAAGTTCTGCTCTGCAGCTTTAACAAGAGTCTGTTTTCCTATTGGAATAGAACGGATCAATCGTGGAGCATGATCAAGAACCATAACAATATCTGTAGAAAAATCTCCAAAATCAATAATCATGTGGGCATCACGACTTGCTGCTGATATCAAAGACCGCACAAGCGCCAAAGAATCTGGCTCAATCGCCACAACGTTTAAACCTAGGCTTTCAACCAAGTCTAAGCGAGATTCGCTAAATTTATTTGATACACTCGCCAACAGCACCTCATTCTTGTGTGGATCTCGAAAAGATTTACCAAGCACAGCCCAATCAATCTTTGCTTCTTCTATTGCCATGGGGATAAACTGTTCAGCCTGATATTTAATAGTGCTTGCCAGTTCTTGCGGAGGCAAATCAGGAAGGTCGACAACAGTAGCAAACATTTTATTTGAAGGTATACCAACTGCAACGTTGCGCCCATTTATGCCAGCCTGCGAAATAAGATTGGTTATAATTCCGCCAAGACGACGCTGATCTTCAGGTGCATCGCTTGTAGCGACTCTAATGTCTACAGGGGCAGCGCCATACTTAATAAGATTCCACATATCACCACTGTGTCTTAACTGAACCACCCTAACGGCAGTCGTGCCAATATCTAATGCGAAAAAGTCGCCCACCGAACTGAAAAGCTTCATACTGCTTATGATTATAGCACAGGCCAGCGTTATTCCAACACTTGTTATGTAAGTTTTAATATCTTGGTGGTAAATCTATCTGTTGGGTTGTTTGAAGATAATTTGGATTATCGCCAGTCAATGCACTTCGCAAGTACATCTCTGAATTAAACTTAAACACCTCGGCTGGTCGTTTGCGATCAGTATCATTTTCGCCATCAGCGCCGTATGTTCTTAGTAGCTGAAGCTCACCAGTAATCACTGCGCCATTGACCGTTAACTGTTTTTCGCACGGCCCGCTCACAGAAAGCGTTGTAGCCACAGGCACATCACAGGTAAAGAACTGGCCTCTTGATACGAATAATCCGTCTATTTGCGTTACGTCACGATTAACAGTTATGTTTCCTGTGGCAATAATTACCAATGAGGGTATCTCGCTTATGCCATTGTATTTTGAAGGGTACTTTATATCGCCCGTTATCGTAACATCGCCCTCAACTAGATACACCTGACGAGATCCAATGCCAATTTCGCCGCTAAATGATCGAGGCCCAGTTATATTTAATTGCGTACCGTCACTCATAGCGCCAACATCAATTGCGCTTGGCACACCACCATCGTTTACATCCTTGTCATACTTGGCGACATAGTCTGTTATGCAATGCTGCGGTGCTCCAAAGTTTCCCAGGTTGCTAGAATCTATATTTGCAAAAGTTAAAGCCTTGCCAGCTACGCCAGATGGGTTGATTAGAGCCTTGTTTGAAGATCCAAAATTGGTAATTTTACCAAGCGCAAAAGCAGCATACTCTGAAGCAGAGCCAGCGATAGATCCATCACCTAAAGTGTGCGCAACTGTCTGTATTTTAGAACTAGTATTGCACGCTGGGTTTACCGAAGCAAATCCTCCACCAGCCCAAACGTCATTGCCCATCATATGAACATAAGGAGTCTTTGCAATCACAACACACGATTCCGCGCTAGATCGCACGCCGCCATTTTCATCACGCGGATCAATTACTAAAGAACGGCAGAGCCTAGTACCTGGCGTTTCGTCTCCAATTACTATTGTCTCCGTAGCAACAGTGACAGCACTACTGGCGTTTACAGTCGTCGGACAAATTGTGGACGGAGGAGAATAGTCGCCATCTGAAGTACGGTCAACATCCTGTAGTGGTAATGGCGTATACCCAGATGAGCGAACATTTCCAACAACTTTACAATTTGTATTTTGAGACACGGTAGGTCCAGAGTTGGAGATGCTATATGTAAACGTTATCGTGTCGCCTGGCTGTGCAGAACTTGCGCTCGAAGAAACAGTTGGCGTAAGTTCATAATCCCATGCAACCGTTGCGCACACAGGAGTGCCGCGTCCATCACGCCCCCCCCAGCTATCATCCGGGTCCCAGCCAACTATTCTGCATATTTGGGTTCCAGGCGCAGTGCCTACTGGCACAGTATAATTCTCTGTATGAACCAAGGCCTGCTGTCCGCTCGCCATAGTACCATAGGCATTGCCGACACCGTTAGACCAGCTTGGCCATTCCCATGCCGCCCACCATATTACTCTGGTACCAGTGCTAGTTGGGCCATTGTTACGAATGTAGTGATTGAACGTAATTGTTTGCCCGGGCTTTGGAGCTGCATTTGACACCGTAGAGTAACCAGTGATATCGTAATTTGACACTTCTGGCAACGCGTCCATATCGCCAAGGGGGTTGCCACAATCGTGTTTAATTATGTAATCTGCACCATTTGGACCTGCGAACCTTATAGCCCACGTGTACGAAGTACCTACTGTGTAATAGGCCACGTCAAACGGGCCTGGACTACCCTGATGATATGTATTAATAGTATACGAAACATAGGCATTAAAATTCACATAGCCGTTGCTTGCATAAGACCTAACTAGTGTCTCCCATCTACCAAACTCCGCCCTTGCAAGCGCAATACCACCCCATGCACTATCGGACCACGCAGGGTTGCCCTGCTTATACCCAAGCATAGACAAAACAATAAACGCCCCGCCTGGCGCGTTGCGCGCGGTTTCGTACGGAGGTGCATTGTAGAGACACTTTCCGATATCACTGACAAAATTATCGATATTATACGAGCTACTATGCGAGGCGTTTAGCCCTCCCGCTATCACACCCGGACCATAGTAATCTAAATCACGCTCAAAATAGCCACGCCATCTGCCATCAATAAACGGGAACGCTTCCGCTTTATTTGTCGTAATACCAACATAAAAACCAACTGCAAACACCACAAACGCAGCAAGAAATATTTTTTTTGTTAACCCAAAGCGCCCAATCATTGAAGCTCCTTAATGTAGCTATCTATGATTTCAATCTGAGAATCATAGCTTGGCTCGTTTGTATCCAATAGCGTTTTTTCTTTCTCGTAATAACTAATTGCCAATGCCTTGTTGCCTTTTGTTGAATATATAAACGCCACCTGATCAGCCATATCTGCACGCCAACCATACTTTTCGCCCGCGGCTAAATATATAATCAAAGCCTCATCAGTCTTGCCAGCATTTACGGCGGCCGCTGCCAAAATCAGCTGACCATCAATACTACCAGATAAATTAGAATCAGATTCCACCTTGCTTGTCGCTTCGTCAGTGTCGCCAGTAGTTATTACGTCGTTAATCTCTGAAACAGACGTCGGTTCGCCAATATCAAAATCTAGCGACCCCGTAGAGGCATCGTTATTTTTATTCAGCAAGCCACCAACTAAAAATCCTACACCGACTCCAATTGCCAAAAGTACCAATAAAATAACAAAAATAACTACATTACGCTTACTAAATAAGCGCTTTAGTCCGCCCCTTTTAGCTTTTTTAGGCCTGCTATTAGCCAGCTTTTGAGCATCTAAATCAGTCATAAACTTCCCCACGCAATAATGGCCATACTGTTATGCTAACAAATCATAACCACAATAACAAGATTACACGCCCCAACTCACAGCAGGGCTTTAGATGTTTGACCTTGGTCCTTTTGGAAAAGATTTTCGATCAGCAAACATTCTTTCTGGCATGTATTCGTAACTCATTTTTTTAAGAGGATCAATGAAACATTCAGCATCATCAAAAGATTCGACAGCAACAATTATATCACAACATAATATTTAATTTTTACCAAATTACCCTTTTATGCTATGATTGCCCTATGAGTTTATCTATTGGTATTGTTGGATTACCCAACGTAGGCAAATCTACCCTTTTTAACGCGCTTACAGATGCCAAAATTTTGGCAGCAAATTACCCTTTTGCAACTATCGAGCCCAACACCGGAATTGTTCCTGTTCCAGACGAGCGGCTTGATGTTTTAAAAGATCTTTATTCATCTCAAAAAATTGTTCCGGCCACAGTATCTTTTGTAGATATTGCCGGGCTGGTTGCTGGCGCAAGCAAGGGCGAAGGCCTGGGCAATAAGTTTTTAGCGAACATTCGCGAATGCAACGCCGTTATTCATGTTGTTCGCGCTTTTGCAGACGACAGCGTAGTGCATGTTGCCGACCGCGTTGACCCTTTGGCAGATATCGAAATTATTAATACCGAGTTAATTTTGGCTGACCTACAAACAATAGAACAACGTTTGCAACGCATTGGCAAAGAGATAAAAGCCAATCCAAAAATGCGCGACGTCGCAACCTATATCGAAAGTTTAAAACGCCACCTCGAGCAAGGCACTCCTCTACACAAACTACCCAGCCTTGACCACGAGGCAATTCGCGACATGCACCTATTGACCGCAAAACCGGTAATTTATGTGTTCAACGTTGACGAGTCAACTCTCACAGATCAACAGCGCAAAAATGAGTTAACCGCTTTGGTAGATCCTGCAAAAGCACTATTTATGTGCGCAAAACTAGAAGAAGAACTACGCGAGCTCCCAGCAGAAGACGCCAAAGAAATGCTTGAGGCCTACGGACAAACCGAACCAGGCTTAAATCAGCTAATCAAAGCAGCATACGATACACTTGGACTGCAAAGCTACATGACTGCCGGACCAAAAGAAATCCATGCCTGGACAATTAAACAGGGCGACACTGCCCCGCAAGCGGCAGGTGTTATTCATAGTGATTTTGAGCGCGGATTTATTGCCGCACAAATTGTAGATTTTGATGAGCTAGCAAAAGCAGGCTCAGAGACAGCTGCAAAATCCGCAGGCAAAATGCGCACAGAAGGCAAAGACTACGTCATGCAACCTGGCGACGTTGTAGAATTTAGATTTAACGTTTAAATAATTAGGGGTGGAACCATGCAAAACGGCGATTTTACATTTATTCATTACGGATTTGGAGGGGACGATCTATCTCCGCAGTTATCATTGCTGTCAGATAACGCTACAGGTTTTTTAAACATAAAACCACGCGACAATATTTTTACCATCAAATTCGACACAGCAAAAAGGTTTTGTACAGGCTGGCACGACCTAGAGACCACAAAAAGCTTTCCCTGCCCCAACTCAGCAGAAACAACCTCACAATATGATCAATGCCGTGCCTGCCAGCAAAGAACTGGATTTAATCCAGCGTTTTACCACGCCAGCGAGATTTCGCCCCAGCAACAAGCCCGAAACCAACAACCTCACATTTTATACTTGGCACACTTTGCGCCAGGAATCGTAAAAGTTGGCATAAGCTGGGAGGGTCGCGGCATTCGTCGCCTACTAGAGCAAGGCGCCAGAAGTGCAATTATCATAAAAACTTTTCCTGACGCAACTCAAGCTAGGATGCTAGAAGCTAGCATCGCTCGCCTTCCCCACGTAGCCGAAACGCTGCAAGTCAGAAACAAACTAGCGCTTTTAAACAAAAAATATGACTCTGCCGCAGCAATAAACGAGCTTCAAGAGGTTGCAAAATCAATTGCTAATCAACACCAGATTGATATAAAAAGCACACCAGAACATCTAGATAAATATTATTTTTCACAAAACCAGCCACAAAGTGGCTTTATTGACCTTTCAAAGCAGCAGCAAATTTCGGGCAAGTGCATTGGAATGATCGGCGGTATTTTGTTTTTTGAGCATGATGATCAGCATTTTGCCCTATCTTTAAGCAAACTAAAGGGTTATCGCGTCAACATCAGTAACTCAATTCAAAAGAATCAGCACGAACCAGTGCAAGCGAGTCTATTTTAAAAGGGCAACGCAGCTAAGCCGTTGCCCAAAAATCAGCGTTATACAAATGCAACAATAAGCGCCACAAGTGCAAACAACGACAGCCCAACCAGGATGAGGACGGAGCTACCGCCATCCGTAGAAGCGTCGCTAGAATAAGTCACACCCTCAAGCTTTGCGGACTCAGGAATCATCACCAAAGCACGTTGACCTTTTTCACAGTAAACAACAATGCTAACCTCGCCATTGCGATTATCTGTACGCGATCCGCCCGGGCAGTTAACTATTGTTTGTTGTGCAGCATGCCGCATGACATCAACGTGACCGCCGCCCACAACCCTAACGCTTACTTGCACTGCAGCAGCATCATTAAACTGCTCCACAAAAAACACCCCATTCATGAGTAATCGTAAATAATCAAGATAATTATAGCATATATCAGGTAATTAACAAGTCTACTTTGAAGGCTTCAGCAAATAAAATCGTTCGCGATTCCCTTTTGCTCCAGCAACATCACTATCTGCTTTGTCTGCAACAACAAAGTACTGCTTGGCCCAGATTTCAAAATCTTTTAAAATCTTACGTCGTACGGCGTCGTTTTTTATAACACCTTTGCTTTTTGTATCACTACCTGCCTCAAACTGAGGCTTGACCATCGCAGCTATGTTAGTGTTAAAATTACACAAAGTCGCCACATGGGGCAAAATCTCGCGCAAACTTATAAAACTCACGTCAATCACTACAATGTCTGGTATGTCAGACATTGCTTTTATATCACGAATATCTGTTTTTTCGTGCAGCTCTATTGCAAAATTACCCTGCAAGCTCGGATGCAGCTGATCTGTACCGACATCAACTGCAATTACCTTTTTAGCGCCATGCTGCAAACTATAGTCTGTAAAACCACCTGTACTGCTTCCAACATCAAGCACAATTGCATTATTAAATTTTAGCCCAAGCATTTTTGCTACGCTAGCCAATTTAAGACCTGCACGCGAAACGTACTGTTCGCTAGCATTTAAACTAACCTTTGCAGTTTCATCTACAAAATAGCCAGGCTTGGTAATATTTTTGCCATTGACCTTTACTCTACCAAGCTTGATCCAACTCTCTGCCTGAGAGCGAGTCAAAACTAAATTATTTTTTACCAACAAGTGATCTAGACGAAATTTGGTCATACTATTGACATTATGCTTTATTGTGATAAATTTAACAAGGCAAAAGTCAGCCTATCACAGAGACGGAGCCATCATGAGATCTGAAAGACTCATCGTTTGGGACGAAATCGTTGGAGAAGACTACTCGCCCGATCTTCACATCTCGCTTAGCGTTCCATGGCCAGCCACATTGCCAATTGAAGAAATCATCAGCAAGCTGCCTGAGGAGCTACAACTTATCAGAATGGAAAGCGACACGCATTGCAAAGTCACACCGGCCGTGCCAAGCATTATGAGTAGAAACGACCTGTACACCGCTTTTATTGAATTCTACAGAGAAGACTACGTTCATAGATGGGAACTGCGTCACGATTTTGCGTAGCACCACTGCCCTGTTTTAAACAAAACAGGGCAGTTTTTCTAATCTTTTTTACGCTCTAAATACTCGCCTGTACGTGTGTCTACTTTAATTATGTCACTTGTTTTTATAAAAGCTGGAACTTTTAACACTAGGCCCGTTTCGAGTGTTGCGTCTTTTAGCACGCTGCTTGTTGTGTCGCCCTTGACCACGTTTTCTGTATATGTAACCTCTAGGTAGATGTTTTTTGGCAGCTCTACGTTTATTACCTTGCCATCGTAAAACTGCAAGTTTACTTCATTGCCCTCCTTAAAGTATGGGGATGCGTCTTCTACAAAATCAGCAGCAAGTTCAAATTGCTCAAACGTATTGCCGTCCATAAAATGATAATTTGTGCCGTCAGAGTAAAGATATTGCACGGTCTTATTGTCTACAATTGCTTCGTCAACTTTTTCTGAGCCCTTAAAAGTTTTCGGTATGACCGCGCCATCAAGCAAGCCCTTAAGTCGTACGTTCACTATTGAACCGCCACGACCCATAACTTTTTGAGAGTACTCAATAACTCTAAATGGCCTGCCATCTATTTGAATAAGTGTACCTTTTTTTAGCTCTGTAATTCCTAAACTCATCTGTTATTCCTTGCATTTAAACCCAAAAAGCGCCAGCCAAATAGAGCGAGCGCTTTTTGATTTTGTTTTTAAAATCTAGCTGTTTGCAACAAATGGCAGCAATGCCAAGTGTCGTGCACGCTTAATTGCTACTGCTAGTTGGCGCTGTTGTTTTGCGCTTAAACCAGTTTTAGCAATTGGCTCAATTTGGCCATAAACATTTACGTATCGTTGCAATACTTTAACGTCTTTGTAGTCAAAGTAGGAAACTTCGTTTTTGAATCGTTTACCTTTATGCATATAAACTCCGGTTAAATTAGAATGGTATTTCGCTTAAATCAATTGGCTTGTCGTCAACGTCTTCAATTACAACGTCTTCAGACTTTTTTGAAGAACTAGCAGGAGCACTCGAATTGCCGCCGTTACCACCATCTAAGAATGTTACATCGTTTGCAACAACCTCTACTTTGCTTCGTTTTTGACCGTCTTGCTCCCAGCTTCGCTGGCTTAAACGACCCATAACTAGGCATTTTCGGCCCTTACTTAGGTATTGACTAACGAGTTCGCCCAATTTGCCCCAAGCAGTAACGTCAAAGTAGTCAACCGCATCTTGAGTTTGGCCATCCGAGCCCTGCCAAGATCTGTTAACAGCTAGCGAAAAGCTGCAAACATTTTGGCCAGTTGGCGTTGTGCGCAAATCTGGATCTCGAGTTAGGTTACCCATTAAGATGACTTGGTTGATACTTTTAGACATATACTACTCCTCGCTTGTTGCTTCTTCTTGTTCGCGTTGACGTTTTTCTTCTGCGGCTGCGATTGCTCGTGGATCGACTGCGGTCAAAAGATATCGCAAAACCTCATCGGTAATGTTTAAAACGCTTTGTATTTTTTTAACAGATTGAGCTGGGATTTTTACGTCAAAGTAAACGTATACGCCAAACTCTTCTTTGCGAATTTTGTACGCAAGTTTTCGTTTGCCCCAATTATCCTCTTTTGTGATTTCTCCGCCATTGTCCGTAATTATTGAACGCACTTTGGTGAGTGGTTTTTCTAGATCTATCTCTAAATCTGGATGGAACACTACTATTAATTCGTAGTCTCTCATTTTGTCTCCTCCTTCGGAATTCGGACTAGCCGAATGCTTAAGCCATGACTTAAGCTGAGTTAAGTTATTAACAGATGTAATTGTACTATAAAACAATACAGTTTACAAGAGGGTCAACTAGTCTAAGAACGGCTCAATTGTGTCCATTTGCATTTGGTCAATTGTGAACGATTCTGTTGGCTGAATACTCGTAACAGACGAGTACAAATCACCCCCAGCCCAATGTGTCCACCAAATGTTATAATTCTCCATTGTTTGTAAAAAGTAAGCTAACGACGGCTGCCACGTGCTCGTGTTTGGTACGCCAAACTCGCCAATGTAGCATAGCGCTTGGTTTTTGCTACACCAGTCAAAAAACGGAGTTACATCGGCTGCAATTTGCTCGTTTGAAGGTGTGGTTGGATCGCTATATATACCACTATGGTCACTATCAAAATAGTAGTGTCCAGAGTATACAACCTTTTGTGGCGATAGACTATCTGAAATCCATGGTGCAGCGTTGGTTCCATACTGAGTACCAAAGTAATGCGCGTTTGCCCAATGATCCATTTCTACCATAACAAACTTTGTATCACCTACTTCTCGCAAAGAGTCTACCATTGTTTGCCCAAGTTGAGTGGCAGTTGCCACCTGTACGCCGTTTGCCGCGGCAACCTGGTAGGAGTAATTGTCTGTGCTTGTCGAAACCGGCAAGTCGTGAGGCTCGTTGTGGTCATAGGCAAAAACGGTGCTTTCGTCTTTATATGTCTCGCCCAACCTTCTCCACAAATCTTCCCAGGCTTCTATCGGCAGAGCTTCATCAGTTATACGCTGCTCTATAGATCCACCGCTTGAGATGTCCCCACCCACATCAAGCGTAAAATCTTTTATTGTGGCTTTTACGCCAGCCGGAAACATAGCAACATAACCACTCTTTAACTCAGGGCTTGTATTAACAGAGTTAACTTCAAACAGCGGTTCTCCATCAACGCTTACGTTGATTTTTTCGCTTGTTGCCTGATTCACATCAATAGAAAAATTATAGTATTGATCTATTGACCAAGTTTTATTACCACTAGCCAAAACGGTTTGCTGCCCGCTGATTGTTTGACGCAGCGCCCAAGTATTTGTTACTGGATTTATTGCCAAAGTATATCGATCATCTTCGCTTTGGTAGTAGACATCCATAAAAAATTCATTCCATAGATCGCCACCGATTTGATCAATTTTTGCGTCAAAAGTGGCTTTATAGCCGTTTGAAGAAACTGGGTTTGCGGCTGTTCCTGCCAGGCCACGTCCGTAATCACGAAACGTTAGCGTGCCTGCCGAGCTGTCGTGATCACCGTAAGGCATAATAAATGTGTGCTGGGTAGATTCACTGAAATCATCTGTAAGTCCACCATCACGATACACTTGACGACGCCCGTAGTTATGTACGTCTAGCACGACCGCCAGATCATTCTCTTTTGCCCAAGCAATGTTTTGATCAACGTATTCTTTTGAGGTTGAATCAAAATCACCGTACAAATATGGCTGCAGCTCACTCCACTCTACTGGCAATCGTACCAGGTTGAAGCCTTTTTGCCGGATATACTGGTAGGTTTGCTCTGTGTTTGGTTGAAATATTCCGCTAAACTCCAAACCAGATAGGTTTAGTCCACGTAATTTTAACTGTCGGTAGTCAGGAGCTTCGGACTGTGAAATTTGCTCAATTTGCCCAGAAATTGACGGTGCAATTATGCTGCTTTGTGGATTACTTTCAAAACCAAAAAATCTTGAGATACTTGAAAGCACCGCTTCAACAATATTATCTTCGCCGTCAGCTCCAGAGCTTGACGCATCTGCAACGGAGCTTGTATTGTTTTTTGTTTGGTCATCAGAGCTTGCTTGCTGAACAGTTGAAACATCATCACTTGGGGGGACTTCTTTGACCAAGCTTTCAACAAACCATGCGCCCGCAGTTGCCACCGCAACGCCCGCTGCCACAGTACCAACAAGAGGCAAAAGCCTTTTCATCTACCAAGTCTCCAGCGCTACTCTGCGCCAAGTGTTTGTAGCTACACAAATATACATATACTGGCTATCGTAAGCCTTTTGGCCCGCTATTCCGGCACTGCTTATAGCAACTGGCACGTCTGACCATCCATTCGTATCTACGTAGTTCTTTGTAGCGGCATCACTTGCATCGTACGGATCTGCGACATCTTTTATGTAATGCGACCTCATGCTTAACATGCCATTGCTAAATCTGGCAACTTCTCCATAGCCATATTGGTCAATGACCAAACGCCCGCTACCTCCACCATAAGAGAGCTTGAGATTTTTGTTATCGTCAGCAACGGCCAACCATAAGCCTTCTCCAGTTGCCCATTTTAGATACTGATTAGTGCCATTAAATGTCAAACCAACGTCTGACGCAAAAGTTAAATCGCCAGAAATAACCGAGCCACTTGTATTAACTTTTTCGTTAAGCGCTGCTTGAGCGGCACTGCTTATAGGCTTGTCATCATCACTTGTGTTGTTTACTGCGCTTAGGCCAACCGCTGTTTTATCTAGCAGTTGCCATGTTTTGTCGCCGCGCCAATATTGGCCTACCGAGCCCGCTTCTATAATTGGCTCTCTGTTTAAATCGCCTGTTGTACGCAATTTTAGCGTACCATCGGGGTTATGCTCTTCGAGCAAAAACTCGTTTAAAATATCTCCCCAGGCGCCCATATCTCGCCCGGGTTGGGGTAATCTTGCCATATTTTTATTACTTTAGTTTATTTTTATGTTTTTACTACACAAATGAAAGTTTAACTCATGTTCGCAACAAGCACAAGTGTTTTCCCGTTGTAAAATTTTAAAACGCCCAGCCAATGAGAGTAACCTATTATTGGCTGGGCGCAAAGTTTTTTGCTATGTGTTATCAACACAGTAAATCGTAACCGCCTCCTCGGAGCTTCCGCCAAAGCTCGCCACGACCGTGGAGTGTTTTATCGCCTCACCCAACACGGGCAAAGATTCCAAAGTACTTGGGGGCGTGTAGGGCATTGCAACGTAATCGACATTCTTGTAGCCTTCTGGAAGAATTTCCCGAGTAACCTGCGGATCACCACTGGTCTTCCAGTACCAAACTGGGTTGTAGCCAGCAATCTTAAGATCACCCCAAATGTAGTCGTCAACAATGACCACGTCGTCCTTGCTGATATTGTTCATTAGCCATTCGGTTGCTTGCAAAGAGGCCAAATCACCATCAGAAAACGACTGCGACCTGATATTACTGATTGATACAGATGCCATGGATACAGCAAGCACCGTGCAAGTCGTTACCATTGCGAATCGTCTAGTAAAAATGAACAACTTTTTTGCACTACTGGTAATTGGCATCTCACTCTTCCAAAGAAGTTCAAGAACGCCAGTCACCAAAACAGACATAAACGGAATTACGGCAATGACGTACGGCGAGGGCAGATACCCCCCCTTAAACACAACCGAGACCTGCATCAAAACCGCAACCGCAAAAGGACGCAGCTTTTTTACAAACAGGCCAGCAAATGCAGCAGCCAGTCCCGCCCATAGCAGCCAGGAATCAAGAGCAAACCACACATGCACTAATCTGTACGAATCACTTGCAGAATCAAAAACACTACCACTTCCCTCTCGGCCAATAAACTGATACCACAAGGCCCAGCCCAAGCTAACGTGGTCTGATCCCGGAATCAGCTCGCCTTTAAGAATTGCAAACAGTACGTACGAAAATCCAAGCAATCCAAAAATGGTAACAAATACACTGATATTCCAAATGCGAGTTCGCCTATCAGAGTTGCGCCACATCAACCAAATTACCACTGGCAGCATAATGCCAATAGTTTCTTTGGTTAGTACAGCCAGCGCAAGGCAAATTCCTGCACCCATTGCTGCGCCCAATCCCTTTTTGGGGGAAAGCGCAAAAACCATTGCAGCGAGTAGCCACATAGTCGCAGGGTTATCCAAAAATGCCATGCGGTGTTCGTAAATTGCCAACGGACTAAGCCCAAAAATCAACACAGCGCCAACAGCAGCAAACCTGCTTAGGTTTAGACGCCGCACGAGCAGGTAGATGAGTGCACAACTAGCCATCACTACAAACCACATAGCCTCGCGGCCAACCATTACGGCGCTGGACAGACGGTCAAAACCATCTGTAACCCAGGCATACGCGGCAATGAAAATCCAACCCATGGGTGGATGATCATACCAGTAGGTGTAGTGACTAAGCGTGCCATTATGCAAAAAAGCCCAGGCTTGATCAACGTACGTCGCCTCGTCGTCGTTAAGGCGCGCTGGCCAACCATGGAGGTTCCATGCATTAGCCAGCCCTACAACAAACATCAAAGCCATCAATACTTCGATACTTACCCAATGCTTCTTAATCCACTCGGGCAAACGCATATTTTTTGTGTTCATTTTGCACCACCTTCGAAAGCAACGTTGCGATGTTGTCCACTACGTCCCGTCTTGTACCAGCCATTGTTTCCTTTCAGATGTCGAGCAACAGCCCAAACCGCTGCCGCCCCAAGGACGATCTGGTAAAGCCACGCCAAGCAAGCAACCGACATATAATGCCAGACGCTCACCTTTTCGTTAAAGGCTCTACCAAAATTGTTCAATCCAATAAGCTGCGTTACAATCGTTACGCCAATTGGAACAAAAGGCGCAAACAGCAACATAGTAATGGCAACTGGTAGCTTCAAAGCCACTGCAGTCACGATAGACAAAGGAAGAACAAGCGCAGTAAACGCCTGCAAAAATGGCGTAGACAAAATATAGCCAGCAAGAACCTTTTGGCTCATGCGAGGCATCTTCATCCATTGAAACTTAACAAATTCAGCAAAGAACCCCTGCACCCAACGCACGCGCTGGAAGAACAAAGACCCCTTGCTCTTATTAAAGATCGTCTCGGGCGACTCCTCTCTCGTAACCATATCAGGATCGTAAGCCGCAACTACCTTGGCTCCAAAATTCGAGCAAAGATGCACGCCCAAAGCACAGTCCTCGGTCAGGCTAAGTGGCCAACCGCCAGCCTTAACCAACAACTTGCGCTCGATGCACACCGTATTGCCACCAAGCGGAACAAAACCCGCGTCAGCCTGATAGCCCATGCGACTCATAAACCAAAAAAGGTATTCAAGCAGGTTGTGCACCTGAAACCACTTCTTAACACTATCGCCAAGGTTCATGAGCTGCACGCCACCCTGTACTACATCAGCACTAGTCTGAACAATCAGCGCCTCAATACACGCAAGCAGCTTGTCAGAAACATCATCCTCTGCGTCAATCACCACTACAAAGTCGCCACGGCAAAATCTCAGTGCATGATTAAGCTGCTGAGGTTTGCTTGGCTTCTCGTAGTGGCGGTAAACAATTTGGATTCGCCAGCCGTCCAGGTGGTTTTGCTGCACCCTCTGAGCTGCGTTAATCGTATCAACGTCGTGCTCACACAAAGTAACAATGATCTCGTAATGCGGATGTGTGGATTTAAGCAGACCCTCAAGCGTCTGCCCAATGTTAGCTGCCTCGTTTAGGCCAGGAACAATGATCGAAAAAACAAGCTTTGCATCCTTTGGCAGCACAGGCTCAGGCCAAGACATTCGCTCGACCGCCTCTGGCGTGCGCCAGCCATAAAGACGCCATCTTAGCTCAAGACTACTAATTGTCAGATTAATCATGGCGACAATCACCATAACCGTCGTCAAAAACGGCGGGCGAAAAACCAAAATACCAAACAATACTGCAAAAACCAGCGCCACAAATCCACTCACCCATGCAGCAAACCCCACAAAGCGAAGCAGCCCCGTAGCACCTGATTCGCGAGCACCGTTAAAAACCCAGCGCTTACAAGTTACATAGTTGATCCACATGCCAACCATCAAGCCAACCATGTTGGCAACTTGATGATGAAATGATACTGCAACCAAAGCTGCAAACACGCACCAACTTACAATCATCGAATACAGTCTTGCAATGGCAAACCACGACACCTGATGACGCAACCGCTTTTTGGGCATGCCTCGCCAAGTAACGCCGCTATTGTATGCAAAGTTCATCGCTAGGGTCACCAGCAACTGAACTGCGTTCGCCATCAGCGGGTTTATACCCAGCTGCACAAAAATCTCAAGCAGCATAGCACCAAGCAGAGCAATAGCCCCACCGCCAAAAGCAAAGTTAATAAACGTTGGCATAGTCTTTACGCGCAAGCGCAAAAGCTGCCTAAGGAACTTTTTACCATTGCCTTCACCAGCCTTGCTTTCACCATCAAGACGATCTCTAAAGCACAGAGGAACCTCCCCTCTTTTTAGCTCGCGATGCTGAACCAGCAACTCAAACAAAAACTTAAAACCATCGGCCTTGAGCCTATCAAGATCTACCAGCGACTTGCGGACCGCAAAGCACCCAGACATCGGATCAGTAACATTACGTAGTCGTCCAGGAAAAAGCCCTTTCGCCGCCATAGTTGCAGACCTAGACACAACATGCCTAAATCTACCATTCAAACCAGCATTGCTGCCACCTTCGCAATAGCGACTTCCTACGACTATGTCTTTGTTATTCTGAATTCCATCCAACAGACCCAGTACTGTCGCGGGCGGATGTTGACCATCGCCGTCCATAAAAACAACAACGTCGCTTTGTGCACGCCTAAGGCCTTCTGCCATAGCGCCGCTTAGTCCGCCTTCACGATCATTTGGTTCACGACGAATACACTTAACCATAAAATCGGGCGTTTGCACTTGCGCCGCAGCCGAGTAAACCAGCCGCGCCGTAGAACTGTCGTCGCTGTCGTCAACCACGATAACCTCAACCGGCCATGCAGAATCAGAAAGCGTTACACTAAGATCAGCCAAAAGCTGACCCACGCCTGGCTCGTGCCTAGTTGGCAACACCACGGTTGCCTTTGGCGACCGAAACAGCATCACTCCTCCTAAGAAGCTTATGTCTGTATGCATTAATGTACAAACTAACCACCCCGCATTACTGTAGGGTGGTCATCTTTAAAAACCATAACATTCTAAACCTAATATGTCAATCGTTGTTTAAAAATAGCACAAACTTCAATTGGTCTTTTTACGCGTTACTCGCCGCCAAAAGCTTCGTCAGCACTGCTAATTAACACATCTCTCGGCCTTGCGCCATCTGCGGGTCCAACTATCCCTTGCTCTTCCATAGTTTCGATTAATCTAGCTGCGCGCGCATAGCCAACACGCAGCCTGCGTTGCAACAGGCTCGCACTGGCTTTGCCGCTGTCTACAACACACCTAACAGCGTCTTTGTACATGTCATCGTCTCCGCCACCGTCAAAGTCCATAACCACACCACCCTTGCCATTAAGCTGTACGGGTTGGGCAATAATTTCGTTGTCGTACTCTGGTGGGCGCTGCATTCTAATGTGGTCTGTGACTTTAACAACCTCAGGATCATCCACAAATGCGCCCTGAATACGCTTTGGCTTGCTGAGTTCGGGCGTCTGAAGTAACATGTCGCCCTTGCCAAGCAACTTTTCGGCACCGCCTTGATCCAAAATGGTTCTACTATCTACCTGACTTGCCACCGTAAAGGCGATTCGGGCAGGAACGTTAGCCTTAATTAAACCAGTAATAACATCTACCGAAGGACGCTGGGTTGCCAAAACAAGGTGAATCCCAACCGCACGCGCCTTTTGCGCCAACCTTACAATTAACGACTCAACATCGCGCGCCGCAAGCATCATAAGGTCGGCTAACTCGTCAATTACAATTACAACGTACGGCATACGCTCTTCTTTTTTAAGCTCGTTATAGCTTTTAATGTTGCGCACTTTTTCTTCGGCCAGCAAACTGTAACGTTTTTCCATTTCGTTTACGGCCCATTTTAGCGCACTAATACATTTTTCGGGCTCAACAATAACTGGGGTCAACAAATGCGGAATATCATTATACGGCGTTAGCTCAACCTGCTTTGGATCAACCAAAATAAGCTTAACCTCGCTTGGGCTATTGCGATACAACAAGCTTGTTAGCAAAGTATTAATCATAACAGACTTACCAGAACCAGTAGAACCAGCAATTAACAAGTGCGGCATTTTGTCTAAGTGACCCAAAGTGGCGTCACCAGCAATATCGCGACCAATTGCAAAACTTAGCGGAGAATCTGCACTTTGCCACTGATTGGAATTTAGAATACCATGCAATCTAACATCTGCCGCTTTAACGTTTGGCACCTCAATACCAACGGCGCGCTGGCCAGGAATTGGCGCCTCGATACGTATAGAAGAAGCAGCCAAATTAAGTGCAATGTTGGTTTCAAGCGCGCTAATACGAGTAAGCTTAACGCCAGCAGGCGGCTTTAAGGTATACTGAGTAACTTTGGGGCCAATGTTTGCACCCTCCATATCTACATCAATGCTAAATTCTGCCAGAGTGTCTTTAATAGTTTGCGCATTGTGTTTTACATCGCCAGCGTCTGCTGGTTGCTGCTTTTTTTCTAGCAAATCAACACTTGGGAACTTCCAGTTGGGGTCGTTGGCAATTGTTAAAGCATTCTGCTGATCGTTTGGTTTTTCGGCACTATTTTTTAGCGAGGACGACCGCCCAGCTTTGCCGCCAGAAATGGTTGGAACACCTTCGTTGAGCTTTAGTTCACCAATTTTACTGCTTTTAACATCCATGGCTGCCATTCGTTCGGCAACTTCGCGGTTGGCGTCGTCGCTGTATTCACGCCTGATAACCCTGGCCAACCACTGAAATGCCGCCAACGGAGATAATCTAAGCACAAACAAACTTGTAATAAATGCCAAAACTAGCAGCACAAGACCCGCAACGCTGGCATCTAACAAATTTAACGCAGCGCTGGCAATTAAATAACCGGTTACGCCACCACCCTGCCCTGTTACAGCAACTTCAAAAACGCGCGGTTCGGCAATAAATAAATGCAAAAATCCAGCCATAAGCGCCAAAAATATCACTGTTGCAACTGGTACAACTGGCGAAATCCGGTTGTCTTCTGACCTAAATACCTCGTACGTTAAATACACAAATGCAAAAGGCATCAAATAAATTGCCCAGCCAATAAGGCACTTTCCGGCTTGCAAAACCCATTCTAACACTGGTCCGCCAACACCAAACATCGCCACAAACAACAGCAACGCCGCCACCGCCATAACAATCGCACCCACCTGCGACCAAAAGCCCTCTGGCAAAGTGTGCTGAGGTTTACTTACCCTTTTACTTGATCGTTTTTTTCTTTTAGCCATACGCTTCCTTGCACAACATTATAGCAGTTTTGGCAATAAAATACAATTTTTAGCATAAGCAAAAATATCACCCTTGACTCTGCCGGCAATGTGCCATAATATAGCTAAAGTCAGTTGACTAAAGCACTACACCCTGAGAGGAAGTGGTTTTGGTGGTTACTGGTCCTATGTTGGCCGCTGGCCTTCTTGCGGCAGCAGCAGCGTATCGAGGCGGCAAGGAGTTGCTGAACAAGTACGTTCGCGATAATACTGACCTTAAGTTGCTGCGTGGTCAGTGCGCATTGATTGCGCATGAAGCATTCAGAAAGTACCAAGCAAAGCGTGAGAATAATTCTCGTTATCGGCCAGATGGTTCAAGAGGTCGAGACGAGTGGACTGATGGTGAGTTCACAATTTCGGTCACGAATGGATACAGTCGCGACAGAGACGAATACACAACTGACATTCTTGTAATACCTCACGATGCTGGCGGTGCCAAGCTCCATGTGTTGTTTAATGAACGTGGGGATGAGATCCTAAACGAGTGGCACGAGGCAACATAAGGTAAGCTAAGACCTGTACTGTATCCTATTTGTTATTAAAATAGGATACAGTACATATATATAACCAAGGAGAACAGCTATGACTTTTGAAGATGCTATGAGCCATGATATGCCAAAAAACTTCAACGACCTAGTTACACCAGCAGACGCAATTGCCTATTGCAAAAAGCTTATCATACACTACAACGAATATTTGCCAAAAAAAGACAAGGAGCAGCTTGCCACAAATATTGCAGCAATAATTATAAGCGATCACTACAGCGATATGGTTAAGACCTACCCGTTATTTGACAGAATTGACGAGCTAGGTAATGATTTAGAATGGTCAAATGCAATTGATGTTGACGAAGATTGGCAAAAACTAATAGACGTTATTGATCAGCTAGATAAACAAATTAACGGCCAGCCTGCTGCCCAATAAGTGCACCCAACCTGCTCCACAAATTCATCTGGATCTTGATTATTATCTGGCATTCCTGGGGCTTCTAGCGCGCCAAATTCGTTGCGTATTGTTTCTATGCGATTGTTGTAAAGTAAGCCTATTTTGCTTTTGTGAGTTGTGTCAAATACAAAACAAGCAATTTTTTCTGGCTGTTTTTTTGTGGCTTTGTCTATACAAAAGTGCTTCGTTAAAAAAGAGATAATATCTTGTTTGTTTTTAAAGTTGTGGGGTTTTGTAAAGAAGGCTATAGGCTGATGTTATGGTGGTATATGTAAAATAAATATTATTCATAACAAAACGGCCCAGACAAGATCATGTCTTGTCTGGGCCGGAGCTCACTCCAAATTGGAAAGTTCAATGGTTGATGGAGCATCATAGGCACGCTCGCCAAGCTCCCAGTGTCCCCTAAGGCTCATAACCTTGCCTTCGGGAACATTATTGACGTCCTCGTCCCAAACCCACCTTGGTACGTACCATTCGACTACCTCAAGTCCACTGTCACTAACTCGTACCAGTCCAATGCGTTTGCGCATATCCACTTCAGCGCAATCAGTAGCACGCTCAGTATCCCGACACCCCAGCGCCTCAAGCAAATCATCAGGTGAGGTGAACAACTCACCATACGAATCGTGCCAGCGGACTCCGTTAAGAGTAAAGATATCCCAATACATACGGTGGCAATCAATTTTACCACCACACTGACTACAAAAGAACGAACCAGCCGGGTTGCTGTGGTTGCATGAACACACTGCCTGACCGAACATGACATCTCTCCTGTGAGTCGAACCGCTTGGCGCTATAGCCTCAATGATCATATCACATATATTCGGAATTGTCAAATATGTAGTCTGTCCTTATCCTTGCTGCATGCGCTTTTGCTGCTCTGCTCCGCCTGGCATGGTTGTTGAAATTTCGTTAACAACAGGTATTACAATTGGCGTGCGACGTGTTTGGTCGTACAAAATGTGAGTTAAATCGTCTTTAAGCTCGCGCTTTAAATCGTCTAGATCAACTTTTTGGCCATGATATGCGCGGGCAATTTTTTGTTTTAAGTACTGCCTAATTACCGACATCATTTCTTCGTTGTCGCGCAAGTAAATAAACCCTCGGCTAATAATGTCTGGGCTGGTTAATAGACGGCCGGTCTTTTTGCTAACAGTTAAGACTACCACAAACATACCTTCGGCACTCATGTGAATGCGATCTTTTAGTACAATTTCTGACACTTCTACGCCAGAGTCGTCGTACATTATGCCGCCAACTGGTATGCGGCCAGCTCTTTTGGCGGTTCCGTCGTGCGATAACTCTAACACGTCGCCGGCATCTAAAACAAATATGTCGTCTTTGTGTATGCCACATTCTTTTTCGCCAAGTTCGGCGTTATGCACCAACATATGAAACTCACCATGTATTGGCATGTAAAACCTAGGCTTAACAGTGTTTACCAAGCGAACGTGATCATCATAATACGCGTGACCAGACAAGTGCAATGGGCCAACATTGTCTAGGTGGGCTTTTGAGTTTTGAACAACGTCTGACCCCTCGCGCATTAAATTGTCTACCGTACGAACTACGTATTTTTCGTTACCCGGGATTGGGTTTGAGCTAAACACAATAACATCTGTGTGCTTAACCTTAATGTGTTTGTGCGCACCAGAGGCCATACGGTTTAAAACTGCGTTAAACTCACCCTGAGATCCAGTACAAACAATTGTAACTTTGCTGTCTGGCATTTTTACAAGGTCTTCCATTCGCATAATTGTGTCTTTTGGAATCTTTATAGAGTTAGCCCTAAGTGCCACCTCTATGTTTTGCAGCATGCTAAATCCTGCAAAAGCCACTTTTCGGCCATGCTTTTGCGCTTGATCTAAAATCATCTGAATACGATGAATCTGCGAACTAAATGTAGAAATAATTAAACGACTACGAATGTGCTTGTCCATAATTGTGCCAATACTTTCGGCAACTTCAAACTCGCCATGCGCATGCGTACCTTGGTTCTCTACGTTGGTACTTTCGCTCATTAGCAGCAAAATGCCTTCTTCTTTGGCAACTTGCTCAAAACGCTCGATATCGAACTTTTTACCGTCAACTGGTCGCTCTTCAAAACGCCAGTCACCAGTATGAATAATGGTTCCAACAGGAGTTCTGATAATAATTGCGGCAGAATCTGGCACAGAGTGATTTACTCGCACTAGCTCAATACTAAAACTGTCACCCATCTGTACTCGTTCGTGAGCATCCGGGTTAAGCGTGTTGTACTGAGGTTGATATCCGCTAGTGGCTTCGTCCATGGCTTTTTGCAGCATGCCAATAGTAAATGGCGCGCCATACACAGGAGCAGGTATTCTGTGGATAAGATGTTTAAAAGCTCCAATGTGGTCAAGATGCGCATGGGTAAAAATGTGACCACGAATTTTATGCTTTCGTTCTTCAAGGTATGTAATGTCAGGAATAATATAGTTAATACCTGGGTAGTCAGAGCCAGGAAAGATCAGACCCATGTCTACAATAATGACGTCATTATCATACTCGATGGCCATCATGTTCTTGCCAATGCCCATTTCGCCCAGTCCGCCAAGCGGAACAATTCGCAAAGCCGCCGGCTGAGCACCACGCACAGGACGACGGTCACGAGATCCGGCCACATACTGCTTGCCATCTAGCCCGTTATAAACAGACTTATTTACTGGTACATCAATAATGTGCTGACTAGCAACCTGAGTTACAAGCTCTGTATTACGACGAGTTGCCCTTTGCACTTCTCCGCGTCTAGTTTGGGTTTTAGCCAAAACGCTGTTTTGATCGCGTGCAGGCTGGGGCGTACCCTGCTGGGGTCTTTGTTGACCCTTATTGTTTTTAATGTTATTGTTCATTTTTGGTTGTTTTTAACCTTTCTTTTGCTGTATAAGCTGTATTATTTTTGGTAGATTTTTAAAATCATCAATTAATGTTTGGCGCATACTGCCGTTATAAAGCGCGGCAGCAGGATGAAAAAGTGGCAAAATCACTAAATCTCCTTGCCGCTTTGGCTGTCCGTGCACCTGGCTAATCTTGCAGCTAGGCAAAAAATACTCCATACTATGTCGCCCTAGTGTAACAACAATCTTGGGATGAATTATCTTTAGCTGGCGCAACAAGTACGGCCAAAAAACCTCTTTTTCTTCTGGCAAAGGATCACGATTGTTTGGCGGTCGATACTTAACTATGTTAGTTATATATACATCTTCTCTTTTTAGTGAGATTTCGCCAAGCATTTCGTTCAAGAACTTTCCTGCAGCACCTACAAAGGACTTGCCTTGCTCGTCTTCGTTTTTACCTGGCGCTTCGCCAATAAAAACAATATCCGCATCAAGATTTCCGTCACCCATCACCAAGTTCTTGGCCGTCTTGACCAAATCTGGGCAGACATTATTGTTTATAATTTCTGCTGCCATTTGATCAAGAAGTTGTTTTTTATTCATAAAATGTTGCCAAAGCGACCACAAGTGGCCCTGCAAGCCGCTCCCCGCCAGACCTGCGCCTTAAAGATTATTAACTGTTGCACTAATTATAGCGCAAAAACATAAATAAGTCCAGCTATATTGCAAATGGCCCATTGTCAAATTAACCAACTATGCCAAATTATTTTTTTGTGGTACAACAAATATATCACTTTGCTAACCCAAAACAAGGAGTGCTTATGACCGTACAGACAAGTTCTACACCCGAGCATCAAGTAAACGTAGCCATGATTGGCTGTATTGACGACCGCATGCACGAAGCAGACGTAAGTACAGTAGCAAACGAAGGTCGTGGCTTTCTTGTTAAAATGGCCGGTGGTGGGTTATCTATCTTAAATCCACGCGATCAAGCTGCTGTTTTGGGGCAATTTACAGACGCAATGATATTTGCACCATACAACCTAGTAATTGTACAAGTGCACTTAGGATGCGCAAAGGCGGGTCAGCTGGCAACTTGTGCAGATTTTCCGCATAAGTTTAACCCGAACTCCGAACTAGACATGCTTGAGCTTGGAGTCAAAGCTGCAAGCAAAGTCCGCGACGAATTAACCAGAACCTTAGGCGTTGAGGTTCCTGCCTCTGTTGAGCTGGTTCGCATTATTACAGGCAAATCCAGCAAACCCACAACCGAACTAATTCGCTGCACACCTGTTAACGGTTAATGCAGCAAACCCAAACAAGCACTCTGCCCCACCGCTTTTAGGTGGTGCAACCATTTGCCTTGTTTTTATTGTTGTTTTGCTTGTTTCATAGAAAGCACTAGCCGACCTTTGTCGTCTACTGCGACAAGCTTAACGTCAACCTTGTCGCCTTCTTTCACTACGTCAGCAGGGTGCGCCACACGCTTGTCGGCCATTTCTGACACATGCACCAAGCCCTCGTGACCTGGCATAATCTGAACAAACACACCAAAGTCCATTAGTTTAACTACTGGGCAATTTGTGTAAATCTTACCTACTTCTGGCTCGGCAACAATATTGCGAATCATATCTAGTGCTTTTTCGATACTCTCGCCATTTGTAGCGGCGACAGTCACAAGACCGTCGTCTTTAATGTCGATTTCTGCACCGGTTTCGGCAATAATTTTGTTAATTACCTCGCCGCCTTTACCAATAACTTCGCGGATTTTTTCTGGTTTAATCATCAGTTTTTCGATGCATGGAGCAAACGGGCTTAACTTTTGTCGCGGCTCACTAATGGTTGTAAGCATGTGTTGTAAAATGTGCGCACGACCTGCTTTTGCTTGCTGCAAAGCACCGTCCATTAGCTCTGGTGTGATGCCGTGAATTTTAATATCCATCTGTAAAGCAGTCAAACCCTTGCTTGTACCCACAACTTTAAAGTCCATGTCGCCAGCAAAATCTTCTACACCCATAATGTCGCTTAAAATTACTGTTTTATCAGCGCCATTTGTCATCAAGCCCATGGCAATACCGCTTACAGGCGCCTTAATTGGCACGCCCGCGTCCATAAGGCTTAAAATGCTTGAGCACACAGAAGCCATACTTGTAGAACCATTAGAGCTCATGATTTCTGAAACTGTACGAATAGTGTAAGGAAAATCTTCTTCGCTAGGCAAAACTGCGCTAACACCACGAGAAGCAAGTGCGCCGTGGCCAATTTCGCGACGGCCTGGACTACCCAAGCGGCGAACTTCGCCAACAGTGTAACCTGGCATGTTGTAATGATGCAAAAAGCGCTTTTCGGCATCTTCTTCCATTGTGTCTACAACTTGCGCGTAGCTTAGTGGCGCCAAAGTTGTAATGTTTAAAGCCTGAGTAGTGCCGCGAGTAAAAATAGAAGACCCGTGAGTTCGTGGCAAAACGCCAACTTCGCTGCTTAACGGACGAATTTCTTCTGGTTTACGGCCATCCGGGCGCAAACCTTCTTCTAAAATTGATCGTCTGATTTCTTTTTTAATAACCGCGTCAAATGCTTCTACATAAGCCATTTTTTCATCATGGTCGGCATCTTCGGCTACAAATTCTGCAAAAATATCATCTTTAAGTTGGTTTAGAGTCTCTTGTCGCTCTTTAACGTTAGCATTGCGCACGCTTTCGCCAAGTTTTTCTACCAAGAATGAGCTAATTTTTTCTTCAATTGTTGGGTCTGGCAAAACAAGTTCGTACTTCTGGGCCGTTACACCAACTTTTTGAATAAGCTCTTGCTGCAAAGCAATAATTGGCTGAATTGCCTCGTGACCAAGTTTGATGGCCTGAACCATTAGATCTTCGCTAACCTCTTGTGCGCCAGCCTCTACCATCATAACGGCATCTTTTGTGCCCGCAACAACAAGATCAAGCTGGCTTTTTGCTAGGTCAGAAGTAGTTGGGAATGCTACCAGCTGATCGTCAACATAACCAACCCTAACGCCACCAACAGGACCTTCAAAAGGCGCGCCTGTTAGCATAATAGCTGCGCTAACAGCAATCATTGCTGGAATGTCAGGTTTTAGTTCTGGATCAAGACTTAAAACGGTCGCAATACCCTGAAGTTCGTTTCTGTAACCTTTTGGAAACAGTGGCCTGATTGGGCGGTCAATTAAGCGGCCAGCCAAAATGGCTTCTTCGCTTGGGCGACCTTCACGCTTGATAAATCGACTACCGCTAATTTTACCAGCTGCATACATTTTTTCTTCGTAGTCGATACTTAGAGGAAAATAGTCTAAGTTTGGGTTAACTGGGCCAGATGTAGCCAAGCCCAAAACTACGGTGTCGCCATAACGCACCATTACGCTTCCGCCAGCCTGAAAAGCCAAACGCCCCACCTCTAAACTAAGTAGGCGACCACAAAAATCGGTTTGCACCTTAATTATTTCTTTACCAAAAGGGTTAATCGTCCCCATAATTGGTCCTTTCTGGGGGCAAGTAACGGGTTTTAGCCAAGGACAACCTTGATCAAAATCCACCACCTGCCCTATTAATTTTTAGTAAGATTACAAAAGAACTCCGCCGAAGCAGTGCTTATTTGCGGAGTCCTAGTTTTGCAATCAGCGCTTGGTAAGCAGCAAAGTCTTTGCGTTGCAAGTACGCCAACAGCTTTTTACGCCTACCTACCATCTGGATAAGACCGCGACGACCATGATTGTCGTGTTTGTTCTCTTTAAGATGCTCGGTAAGCTGCTTGATGCGCGCAGTCAAAACACCAACCTGAGATTCAGGAGATCCAACATCCGTTTTGTGACGCTGAACTTGGCTAAATACCTTAGTCTTTTCTTCTTTAGTAATCATCAGAGATGATTTTATCAGATTAACTGATTATTAGCAAGAGCAGACACACAAACTTCTCCAAAATCATTGTGATCTATTGATGCTTTGAGATAATTGTGGTATAATAATGCAGTTCTCCTGTACGTATTGATACCGAGAGGAAGCCATCATGACTGGTATCTTGCAGTTCCTTCTTGTCGCACTCGCCATCCTTCTGTCGGCGTCTTTAATCCTCAGCATAATGCCACGCAGCCAAAGACACGACAAGCTAGACAAACGATCCGCCACACTACAAAACATTGTCGAGATCGCCCAGGCGATACAAAGCACCCAAGGCGCAAGCATGTGGACAGAGGTCGACACCGACCTGCACATTCGATTCCACGACTCAGTCAGTGGATCGTTCGCGTTCTTAGTACTGAAGGGCGACCCCAACAAGCGGCATGCCGCGACGATCAGGTGCATCGTTCTGAACAACAACGCTGCTTGGGCCAAGGACAGTCAATCCGACCCCACCATCACTGGCGAACAGACCACGGTAGAGGGCATGCTGCGAATGCTGTCTTTGGGTAGCAGCACCGTCAGCGGAGCCGAGCAGCTTAAGCCTGGACAGCTAGCGCTGTTCGAAGGACAGCTCAAGGCGATGCAGATCAGGCTTTCAGGCAACTAGATATAAAGGAGATGCGGGCCACACTGTTGGCCCGCTTTTCATTTGTGACAAGGATTTATTAATTTAAGAAGCGCACAGATACAATACTCTGTGCGCTATAGTGCCTAGCAATATTTCATATACCTTGAGTACACTTTATCGTACGATGATTGGCCTTCAATAAGGTTGCTTTTGTAAATGCCCTCCATTGCAGGCGACAGAGTACCAGAATCAATCTGCCTTTGAAGGCTATCGTTAGCACTCTGAATTGATTTTAGGTTATGCTCAAGAGCAGCACAGTTAACCTGGCCGCCACCATTATTGCCATCATTATTGTTCTGCTGACCATCGTTGCCATATGGGTTATTGTTATAAACTCCAGGAGTAACACCTCCACTGCTGTCCTCGCTGACCGCCAAAGTCACAACGCCACAGCAACCAAACAGCATAACAGCCACCGCAATTACCACTGCAATCAGTGGATTATTTTTGACCCAATCCTGCGGTCCCTTGGGAAAATTTTGCGAAATACGCGAACCTGGCGGTCGGTATGGCGCAAACTGCCGCGTGTTAGGGCTGTGCGGTGGGTGTGTTCCTCCGAGAACATGCGAACCCGGCGGAACAGCTCCAGGCTGACCCGGCCATTGAGCCTGAGGTGCGTTTTGCGATGGGCCTTGCGGCCGACCTGAAGGCTGACCTGGCTGCGAATGATGTGGATAATGCGGGTACGTCATGATTGCCTCCTTGTAGGTCACGACGCTTGCATGATAATACGTAGCTAAGTTTTTTTCAAGACATTTATTTGCATTGGCGCATAAAAATGTTGTAAAATTGTCTCGGCCTGCAATACTACAGGAAGGCAGAAAAAATGAGTGTTAGGGATACAATCATCCTGACGCTTTGTTTAGCGGTTTTTTGCGCGAGCATTTACATAATTTTTACAGGTAAAAGAAGGTTCGCCCGTAGAGAAGAATTTAATCTGGCACATGACAAACTTCTTGAGGTCGCGAACAAAATACCTGCTGGCAGATGGATTGGGACGATTAGACTGGCTCAATCCGACAACTCTTACCTTGTTATTGAACGCAGGGGAATTACAGAGGGCAATCAAGTAATACTCGCCAGCCTGATCATCAACCGCCTCAGGCCTAATGTTGGCGTGCTTTATAGAGCTGAGGTAGTTCGCGAACCAGATCTCAATAGCAGGATGAGCACACCACCAGACATTCGCCAAATTGCAGACACTTCTTCTGCAACTCTAAAACTGGACGAAGTGCACGTTCTTACGCAGCAGATTTGCACAGCCTTAACAGGCACAAATATTGCATAGCTTTTGGCGGGCTGGTGAATTCAGCCCGCTTTTAAACTTGTATTATATTTGGATTGAGCATACATTCTTCAAGGCTCTGAGCTTGATCGATGGACCACTTACCCACTTTGGTACGACGCAATTGACACGTGTACGCCCCTACTCTTAGCTGTTTGCCAATATCTTCTACCAGCGTTCTTATGTATGTACCACTAGATACGTCGCAAACAAAATTTACGTTTGGATAATCATAATTTAACAACTCGATATTATAAATATCTACTTGTCTTTTTGGCATTTCAACCTCTTTGCCATCACGCGCCAATTTATAAGCACGCTGGCCATCAATTTTTATTGCACTGTAAACAGGCGGCGTCTGTGTTATTCGCCCTCTAAACTTATCCAAAGCGTTTATAACATCATTTTTTGCAGGTATATGCGTAGACTGTTGCAAAATATCTCCCTCTGGATCACCAGTTGAGCTTGTTTGCCCAAGGCAAGCAGTTGCCAAGTAGGTTTTGTCCAACTTGCTAAATTCTGCAGCTTTTTTACAATAATCACCCACCACTAAAATCATTAAGCCAGTCGCAAACGGATCTAATGTACCCGTATGTCCAATTTTGATTTTTTTGCCCGCAGCCTGACTTAAAACGCGACGCACGCGCGCCACTACGCCAAAGCTCGACATTTTTTCGGGCTTGTCTACAAGTATTATTCCATTTGGTTTCATATGATAAAAGTTTAGAATAGGCCGAGGCATAATGCAAAGCCTCGGCCTATGTAGTTATATATGGGAACGATATGTTTTTAGTCCATTACCAGCGGCAAGAGTGGCCAATACTTCAGGCCTGCCTCTAACCTGAAATCTAAAGTAAATACCAAATACACCATCCGCAAGACGCGGTAGTCTGTACTCAGTTGCATGCACGTGAGCAATTCCAATCACACTTGCGCCAACACACCCAAAGGCCGGTGCCATTTCCATGGCTTTAAAATTAAGATATTCAATCAATTTATGTGCAGCACTTGGAGTGATGTCACTGGCGTTTTCAGCAAGGTTGTCATCAAATTCTGCTTCTTCAAAAAGACAACGCAAGATTTGATCAATTTTAATTGCAAACTGTTCGCTGGGTACATACACAGGCATAACTTCTCCAATCTGAACAGTATCAAAAGCACCCAACTAAGCTTACGGTTTTGCTGATAAAAAATCAACTAAACAGTTGGTATTTGATACTGACGAGGGTCTGTAGATACAGGCTGAGCTGGCTCGACTGGAGTCGGGTTTTGAGTTGTTGGCATTGTGTACGCCTCTGGTATAGATGGAGCTTGCACCGAAGCTTGAGGCTGCTCAGCTGGAGTTGGCTGCGGTATTTGACTAATAGCTGGTTCAGGTGGCAAAGTACTAAAATCTGGCATTGGAGGTAATGGAGGTAGTGCTTGACTATCTTGAGCTGACTGTGTCGTTGATATTGGAGCAGCGGCAGGCTGTTCGGCCGACAAAGACACCTCTGGCGATTGAACAGATGGCAACGCCAAGCCCGCTACTTGCTGATTAAGTTGCTGAATATCATCGGCCGTTTGTGCTGGAGATTCTTGAACTGGCTTTGTAGCAGGAAAATCTTGCACACCAATAGACTGCACTGCCTCACCAGGCATTGGGGGCGCAGTTGCCAATGCGGCATCAACAGCTTCACGCGCAGCGTTAACAGTCTGTGGCTGCTCGGGAGCTCTTGCTGCATGTTCTTTTGCTTGACGCTCAAGTTCTTCAAGGCTTGGCTCTGTTTGCAATGGAACCTGGCTAATAGCAGAAGCAGTGTCTTCAGGCGCATTATTTTGCTCAACTACCGATTGAGACACAGGCTCTGGCGTAACAGCAGACTCCGAAGCAGCCACAGACTGAGTCTCAATACTAGGCTGCTGTGATTCCACTGGAGTGGGCTCGCCGACCTGTGGCGCCGCCGCCTCATTTTTCTCTGCTGTAGCTTGCTCATCATGTGATAATAACGTTCTATTGCGTGAATCCATTTCTTCGCGCATCTTACTCTCTAAGGCTTCTTCAGCTGTAGCACTCAGCGTACCGCCCATGGTTGGCGGCTGAATGTTTCGCCCCATCCAAGAAGGCTTACTGGTAATGTACGACTCACCCTCTCTTTTTGGAGGCTTAACCTCTTTACGTGCAGGCTGATAAGCATTAATTTTAGTTTTATCTTTTGTAGCTTGATCTTGTAACTTGGTATCTGTTGTTATAGCCTTTTTTAGCTCGTCAAAGCTAGCTGCCGCAGGAGTAGCAACAGGAATTTCTGGCTCGGGAACCTTAACAGGTTCAGGTTGCTTTGGTTTTTCTTCATGCCTGATTTGCATTTCGCCATCTGGTTTTTTTGCACTAACTTTTGCACTAACACCAGCTGGCAAATCCACTACCTCGCTTGGCTTGGCCGCTGGCGCAACCGCAGCTTGAGCAGTTAGATTGGCAGCAATCAATTGCTGATTAGCCCCAGTAGCCATCAGTTTTGCCGCAACCGTCATTACGTTTGACGTTGTGCGTACATTACTGAAGCGTTCAGTAGCAGCAACAATACCCGTTAAAAGCGCAGTACTAATTTGTTGATCAAATATGTTTGGCTGCAATGCCTCGCCAATACCAACCATCATTTCGCAAAGCGAACTTGCATTTGAGTCTTGCCAGTCTACAGAACCAAGCGAGCTCTTTTGATTTGCGGCGTTAATGGTCATAACTGCTGCATCATGCAAAATTCTACCGTGTGCAACTATAGCACCATCAAGCTCTTCTCGCTTCTCTACCCCAAGCGCAATTATTAAATCAACGTTAAAGTCACCCTGACTAAACTGCAAATCATTTTGAGTAAGAGTTGTACGGTATGGAGTAATATATATTTTTACTACGTCGTTCTCTACTTTGTATCTTAGACGGTCGGCTTTTTCTTTGTCTAACGCAATAATAAAATCACGCAAACTATCAACATCATGTTCAAAAGACTTCGCGGGTTCCAAAAAGTTGATTGCAGGAGGCACAACGCCGCTAAAAACAGATGTGGCGTGCTTGTCTAACTTGTTTAGCATCAACGAAAAAGCAAGCAAGGCAGACAAAGCGTCTACGGATGGATTTGAACTTACTGTAACTAAAATATTAGTCGACTGTTTTATTCTATCGACAATTTGTTGCTTTGCGCCTGCGCTGCCGTCTTGCATTTGTTAACCCTGTTTTTATTTGAATAGATCTTTAAGCTAACTTTAGCATAGGCAACAAATAAACGTCAACGCCTAGGCCAAGTCTTAACTACCTGATCAATTATTATTATAATCAAAAAACAATCATCTCTTGTACCTCTTTACTTTTTGACTCTTCTGCGGTATAGTTTGATATCGAATAACATAATCAACTGTAATCGAGAGAAAAGCATGCCAATTATCAAATCAGCTATCAAACGAATGCACCAAACACTCAAGCGACGTGCACGTAATGTTAGCAGCAAGCGCAACTTGCGCACCGCTGTTAAGGCTTTTGACGCTGAAAAATCAGCAGACAGCCTAAGCAAAGCTCAGTCAGAAATTGACAAAGCTGTTAAAAAGAATCTGATGAGCAAAAACACAGCTGCTCGCAAAAAAGCCCAACTTTCAAAGCAGGCCAAAGATTCAGGCATAAAGCTAAAAGCCACTCCAGCTAAAAAAGCTGCTGCAAAAAAAGAGACAGCACCTAAAACAGAGACTAAAAAAGCTGCTCCAACAAAAACTACAACTAAAAAGTCAGCAGAAAAATAGCTTAAATCTTTTACAAAAATAGCTTGCTTTAAAAAGCAAACTATTTTGTTTTGCATAAAATTTAAGGGGCCGAGCTGCATTATGCCGCTCGGCCCAAAGATCAGTTGCCATTCTCCTCATTCAAAAAGTCGTAAAATGCGCTCCATGTTGCGTCAGTGATTTGGACATCGGGCAAAGCAGGCTCGTTCACACGCAGTTGGCCTGGCAACTCTGGCACTTCCTGGCAGATGGTATCGTAGCGGTCAAACATCGCCCGCACAAACTGTTGCGCGGCTGCAACGTCAGGAATCGCCACATAGTAGCTACCTTGGTGTGCCTGAGTGATCACCTTCCTGCCATCGCTGCCCGAGGTGACCTCGAGTAGCACAGCCCTGATTACATCGCGCTTTGGTGCACGATTTGCAACAATTTGAAAGATCATCTCATCCTCCTACAAACATCACGCTCGAACGGACTCCGGCAGGCTGGCTACTGCATCTAGACTCGAGGGCGAATACTCACCCATGAGTGCCTCGTTGCGCACAAAATACTTGCGAACATTGTCCGCAAACAGATCAAAATCTTGATCATCTTTCGATGAGGTAATCGTTACAGTAAAGCTTCCGCCACCGACTCCGCCCAACGCAACACTGACTGCAGGACAGTTCTCAAGCAGCAACAGCACGCAAACCTGGCTGCGCGTCACCTTGTCAGCGTCCACGATGAACACGACAGAGCGGCTCATGGCAATCCTCTCGTTTGGCAACTTAACCGCGTTAAATAATACCACTTTTTACATGTTTTGTAAATACTTAGCACTAAAATCAAAGGTGACCGTTCATTGTTAGCGCGTAGCGATTTTGCCCAAACACTGCCTTAAAATAATCCACGGGTCAACACCAGATGATTTTATTTGATCGTCGCAGCGAGATATGTTTTGAACAATTTTTTTAACCTCCGCCTCTGTTATGTTGCGTACTAAGGTCTGAGTTTTTCTTACTACAAATGGGTGTATCGCTGCTTCTTTGGCTATTTGATCTGCGCTTTTTTGCTTAGCCATGCTTACCGCGGTCAAAGCATATATCTGCGACACTAGCAGTCCAAAAAATCTGTACGGATCCTCAGAGATTGATATTTGATCAAGCATGTTGTGCATTTTTTGCACACTTTTTTCCAATACAGCGTCTAAAAGATCAAATACGGTGCTCTGCGGGCTAGCTTCTACTAGATCATTAATTAAATCTTTAGTAATTGGCATATTGCTACTTGCAAGCTTTTGCACTTCCGTACACAACTTCCACTGGTCTACGCCAACTCTTTCAACAATATGTCTCGCTATACCTAGATCTAAGTCACAACCCTGCGTTTTTAGGCTACTCTTCACCCATGCAGTCAATTGTTGTTCGGATAATTGTTCAAAATTCTGCACATCACTATGTTTTTGTAATAGTTTATATGTTTTTGTACGCTTGTCAGGAGCTAGCTCTATTAAAATTAGTGTTGTTTCTTCGGGAGTTTTTTCTAGCCATTCGCCCAAAGAATCCCACGCAGGTTTATTTTTTGACAGTTCTTTTATAACGACTAGTCGCTTTGGTGCAAAAAGAGATGCGCCAAGTAACAGTTCGGGCAGCTTTGAAATCTCTAGCTCGTCACCGCTCACCCGTTCAATACCATGCTCACCATAATCATGCGCAAACTTTGCTACATAATTATCTGCGGCTTGCTTAATTAAAAAATCGTTCGCGCCGGTTAAAACTATAATCACTTTACTTCCACCTGACAAACTGGGCAAATGTGCGTACCTCGACCAGCAACTTTTGTTTTAATAATTGCTGCACCACATCTTGGACAGGACTGGCCTTCGCGCCTAAAAACTTTTGCAAATTTTAAGTAATTGCCACGGTTTCCTTTTGCGTCAACGTAGTTTCTGTCTGTTGAGCCTCCCTTTCTTATGCTTAGCTGCAATATTTTTCGCAGCTGTGCATAAAGCGTGGATAACTGTGAGTCGGTCACTTTAGCTACCCTTGTTGATGGGTGTATTTTTGCTGCAAAAAGCGACTCGTCTGCATAGATATTTCCTACACCTGCCACAACAGATTGATCCATCAAAACCGATTTTATACCGCTATTATTGCGTCGCCTCATTCTGCTAATAAAATCAGCGGATTTAAAACCACCAGATAACGGTTCCGGACCAACTTTTTTAAAAAAGTCTATTTCTTCTATCTTGCTGGTGGCAACTAATTTTATCCAGCCAAACTTGCGTTGGTCGTTAAAAAACAATTTACTACCGTCTTTAAAGTCAAAAATTACTCTTGTAGATTTATCGGGCAGCTCCCCTACAAGACTGTCTGTGGGGTGACCTGCACCAAACTTCTGCTTATCACTTCTAAATACAAGTTGTCCAGTCATTTTTAAATGGATAACCAGCGAATATCCACTGCTTAAATCGATAATTATCACCTTTGCGCGACGCCGTATTGCTAAAACCTTTGCACCAACTAAAAACTGGTTAGCCTCTTTTTTTGAGGCAGAAAAACTTTTAGTCCAATTAGAATCTACCGCGCTAAAAACGCGGCCCGGCAACAGCTCTGACAAACCTGTTCTTACGGTCTCTACCTCTGGAAGTTCTGGCATCTCAAAACTAATTATAACCTACAAACTATACCTATGATATACTGACTGAGTTGGTTGACAAAACTGTGGAGGATGTCATGAGCCAGTCAGGAATTATCGGATGCTCCATTGATGAGCTTGTTGAGCTGATCAAAAGACTTGCACTGACCAACGGAGGAGCTGTCAGAATCTCGCTAGTAAAGGAGTGCGGCCAAGGCTATCAGGTTTCTGTTTTTACGCAAAGTCCAAGTGAAGGCCAACGCGTTGCAGTCCTGAATGCTGGAGTTTTGGTAAACGCCTGGGCCATTCGAGATGTTATTCAGAGTAGATTTACTCCCAACAATGCTTTTAGTCCGGATGTAGCGCTAACCATCGACAACACCATCTGCGGAGCCAAAGGGTGCGTTATCATCTATATTGAGGGTCAGCGCGTTACCTCTGCCGCTTTTGTTCCTGACATCATCCGTCCATAAAGCCAAGGGTGGGCGCTTTGTCGCCCACCCAACTAATTTACAATATTTTCTTAAACTCACTTTGCATATCTTGCAGCGTTGTATATAAAATTGGCACCATTCCTGCTGATTTTGCACCATCGCAGTTATCTTGCGTATCATCTACCAGTACGGCCTGGCTTGGTGTTACATTTAGTCTTTGGCAAGCAATTTCAAAAATTAGCGGATCCGGCTTAATTACGCCAACCTCGCAAGAAATTACAACTGTATCAAATATTGACCAATATTTTTTATCAATATATTCTTTAACATCACCACCCGCGTTGCTGATCATTCCAATTTTATAATTTGGCTTTAGTTGGTCTTTTATGTAATTTAACAGAGGCTCGTTTGTAACGCGCTGGCTGCGCATTTGATCTAGGCATTGTTTAGCAGACATGCCCGTAGCCATAGATAGTTCGTACAGATATTGATCTGTTGTTATTAAGCCAAGATCATGCTGGCGACCTAAGTCTTCAAGCTCTAAGCGCCGTTTATGATAATTTGGAATTGTTGTTTCAAAAAACAATTGATGCCTTGCAAGGGAAATTACACCAAAAAAATCAAAAAATATCGCTTTAATTTTTGCCGGTGTGCCCAAATCCGCCATCCCCTCTTTGCGTTTGGCCAAGCACTTCTACCTCATTCCATTCGGCAACTTCGTGCTTGGCAATTACCATTTGGGCAATTCGCTCGCCGTCGTTTATTGTAAAAGGTTCGTTGGACAAGTTAACAACAATAACGCCAATTTCGCCGCGATAATCTGCGTCAATCGTGCCAGGCGCGTTTATTAGACTTATGCCGTGCTTAATGGCCAAACCACTACGCGGGCGAATCTGCGCCTCACACCCTCGTGGCAATGCAACAAACAAACCTGTTGGAACCAACGCTCTTTCAAGCGACTTAAGTACAATTGGTTGGTCAATATTCGCAGACAAATCAACAGCAGCAGCTTGGTCGGTTTGATACTTTGGCAAAGGATGTTTGGATTTATTTATAACGCTGATCTTCATATGACCATTGTAGCATTTGGTTATTTTTAAGTTTGCGATGGTTTAGCAAATGTTACCAGCTGGCTTGATCTAAAAAGACCAAGCCAGCTTCTTACCGAGGGTGTTGCTACATCCAGTTTACGTTAAGCGAACCGTCATCGTTTTTGTGGGGTTCGTAGTACTTTTTGCGTCGCCGCCCAGTCTGCTGGGAGCTGCCGCGCCTACGGTAACCCCGTGCAGTGGTGTCTGCGCGACGGGAACGGGAACGTTCACGTCGATCGTCCTCGGAGCGCCACTTTTGGTACGAACTCGCTTGCTGGGACGTCAACCTTGGCGTGGCATCAATGACCTCACCAATAGCTCCAAAGAGCGACGTCACTGTAGCAATCACAGTACTAGCAAGTTTGTCAGACTTACCCATCCTGCATCACCTCTCGGTGTTGGTGAGCGCACTTGTTGGCGCTCAGTAAAAACTACCTTAACAATAGCTGCCCGGCGGTACAATAGTTAATTTAGGTATTTGCAAGTATTACAACAAGTTTATGTAGTTTAGTTGTGTGTAGGAGTTG
>JASFQB010000004.1:0-151665 GCA_050115675.1 Candidatus Woesebacteria bacterium | reverse complement strand
TGCCAACAAGACGCTGAGGCTCAGCCCATCCAAAGTCTACATCCCAGCCACGATTCCACAAAGAGCCATCCGACCTACGATAAAAAATATCCATAGCCTCGGGCTTACGCGCAACCGCTACAGGATTGCCAGCCAACTTGTCTGGCCACCACTGATGGTTCCATCCAAAGTCTACGTCCCAACCGCGTGCAACAAGGTTGCCGTTGGCGTCTTTGTAAAAGACATCCATGGTACGCTCGTTACGCGAGATGGCCGTAGGCTTAACGGTTACAGGAGCGGCAGGAATTGAAGGCGCCGCAGCAATAGTTTTAACATTGCCAGCCCAGCTTACAGGCGGGGCGTCGATTACAGCCAAAGACGAAGGTGGGTCAAAAGGACAGTAATCTGTAGCCCAAGTGCTGGCGGAGCCAGTGAAGGGCATGTAGCCGTAGTACGGTTCTTTGAACCACGTTTGTGACAGCAAGAAGGAGTTTTGGCCAAAAACACAATATGGTGGTGCATTATGCATCAGCTGACAAAATGACCATTCTGCTGGATTTTTAAATGCACTTGCCCAATAGCTAGGCACAAAGTTAATCTGTACTGTTGGCGTATCAACCTTTTTATTGGCGCGCCACCACAAGGTGACATGGTACCTGGTGGTTGTTAGGTCGGCAGTTTTAATGCCGGTAACAGCAGGGGTGACGTCGTCGTCAAAAAGCGGCGTGTCATGCCAGGCGCTAGGCAGATTGGTGTAGACTGTGTAGTTGCTCCAACTGCCAGGTAGGGCAAAGCCATACAAATGAAAGTCAATCTCTAGATATTCAGAAAGACACTGTAGATTATTTACCTGTTGGTCAGTTAAGTAAAACTCCAAAGTTGCAGCATATACATCGCCGTCCATTGGCCCGTTGGTCTTAATGGCGCCATTGTCTGGCGCAAAATTATTCCAGTAGTCGGACGAGCAGTCTATAGCCATGGCTTTTTGTGGAAGCGCTATTGCTCCCAAGCCAAAGCCCAGTACGGTAACCATGCAAAGCGCCAAGGCAAGTTTAAGCCAGCGACTGTTTGCAGCAATCATTAACCTCACGGTCCCTTCGTAAAACGGCAAATCGCCTGGTGGGTAAAACGGTCTACTATTAAATTGTAAACGTGCTTTTGCCTCTGTTGATCCTTTGTCAGCAGAAGCATAGTTGGTATCTTAAGATAGCTAGGCCGACAAGTCAATATGTTTTGCTATATAAAGTTTATTTTACAACGTTGACAAATGTTATTGGTTGACCTGTTTTGGTGGACACTTTATTTAGAGTGGACAATTTAACCTTTTCCACTCCTCTGTCTTTATGCCATAAAACGAGTAAAAACTAATCTTCATAGAATAATGCCCCTCGGTGCTGGATAATGTACCGCCATATCCGCACAGTCCACTTGCCTCACTCGGCAACGTAGCATGCACATCCTCTACCCTAATTTTATAATGCATTGACGATATCCACTGCTTGCCTATTGTTGATTTTCTGGCATGCTCCAGTTCTTCCTTCGCCACCGCCAAAGCATCCCCAGTCAACCCCTCAGTACCATCTGTCATATTTTTTGGTATCTGCACTCCAACTGTGAATGTCAAAATAATAAAAATCACAAACACACCAAGAGTCGTAAGTCCCTTGTGTTTTTTAATAAAAACAACAGCTCTAGAACTCATAATATTCATGAGGCAATGTTAACATCGTATACTGGTGTCGTCAAATAGGTATAAACTATACTAATCTGTTATTCGGGATGTGTTTTGCTCATCCATATGGGGCAATTAAGCGCCTCCCACTCTCCAGTCTTTACCCCAAAAAACGAGTAGTAACTAATTTTCATAGAATAGTGATTTTCTATATCTGGATCTGGCTTGGTGTTGCAAGAGCCACTTGCCTCACTCGGCAACGTAGCATGCACATCCTCTACCCTAATTCTAAAATGCATCGTAGATATCCAATCTATGCCATGCGAAAACTCATCAGCATCTTCTAACTTGCCCTTCGCCACCGCCAAAGCATCCCCAGTCAACCCCTCCGTACCATCTGTCATATTTTTTGGTATTTGTATACCAACTGTAAATGTCAAAATAATAAAAATAACAAACACACCCAAAAACGTTAAGCCTTTGTGTTTTTTAATAAAAATAACAGGTTTAGAATTCTTGATGCTCATAAATATATGTTAACATCGTATACTGGTGTCGTCAAATTCTACAACGAGCAATTCTGCATATTCCATTCCTCAGTCACCATTCCATAAAACGAGTAGTAGCGAACCTTCATAGAATAATGCCCCTCTATGCCAGGCGCATCGCGATATTCACATAGTCCATACTCTTCACTCGGCAACGTAGCATGCACATCCTCTACCCTAATTTTAAAATGCATTGTAGATATCCAATCTATACCTATGGACGATATTCTTGCGCGTTCTAGCTCCTTCTTCGCCACCGCCAAAGCATCCCCAGTCAGCCCCTCCGTGCCATCTGTCATGCTCTTGGGTATTTGTATACCTACGGTAAACGTTAGCGCAATAAATGTTATAAAAGCGCTAAGTATAACAAAGATTTTATGATTTTTAACAAAGCTCATTCTCATTGATGTTTTTTATGAAAATCGCCTGGTGGGTAGCAATTCTGCATTTTCCACTCCTCTGTCTTTATGCCATAAAACGAGTAAAAACTAATCTTCATAGAATAATGCCCCTCGGTGCTGGATAATGTACCGCCATATCCGCACAGTCCACTTGCCTCACTCGGCAACGTAGCATGCACATCCTCTACCCTAATTTTATAATGCATTGACGATATCCACTGCTTGCCTATTGTTGATTTTCTGGCATGCTCCAGTTCTTCCTTCGCCACCGCCAAAGCATCCCCAGTCAACCCCTCAGTACCATCTGTCATATTTTTTGGTATCTGCACTCCAACTGTGAATGTCAAAATAATAAAAATCACAAACACACCAAGAGTCGTAAGTCCCTTGTGTTTTTTAATAAAAACAACAGCTCTAGAACTCATAATATTCATGAGGCAATGTTAACATCGTATACTGGTGTCGTCAAATTTACTGGCTTAAGATTTGCTAAAATGCGGGTTTTTACAGGGTGGCATGCATTGACTTTTTAGTAGTTTTGTGCTAATATACTATACCAGTGAGTGCCTTCCAGGTGCTCCCAGTAGTTTTACATCATTATTTCATTTAGAGTTCTAGTTTGAGAGGAAAAACTCATGTCTCGAACCACCCAGCACACGCTTACTCTTCCCTGGGTCGAGAAGGCAACGCAGGGTTTTGTGTTCTGTGATGACATGCGCCAGGCTGTCTCGCTGGCCATTGCGGCTGGCGTTAACCTGATTTTCAGTGGGCCTGGCGGGCATGCCAAGTCGGAGTTCTTGGCGGCGGTTTTTGAGGCCATTTCTGGCCAGGAGCCGTTTATCAAGAGCTTCGGGCAAGGCACTGGTACCGAGGAGCTGTTTGGTGGCATCGATTTTGATGCTCTGAACCGCCCCCAGGGTGCCGCGTTGCAGTACAATCCGACTCACAGTTTTCTTGACCGCCGCATTGCGGTTCTTGAGGAGTTGTTCGATGCCCCTCCGCGGGTGTTGACTGCTCTGAAGGACGTGCTGACGGCCAAGGAGCTGCGCAACGGACATCAGCGTCATCCGATGCTGACTCGCGTGATTGCTGCGGCGACCAACCATTCGCCGCAAGAAATCGCCGAGGGCGGACCCGAGATCGAGGCGCTGATTCAGCGTTTTCCGATCCAGCTTGAGGTCAAGTGGTCCAGGTATGGCAAGCCGGAGTTCGCTCAGCTTTTCGCGACCGTGATTGGTCGTGTGGGCGGCGAGCCCCAGGGCGTTACCTGGGCGGATGTCGAGGCTTTGCAGCAGCGGTCCAAGGCCCCGTTGTGGCAAGTCTTGGCATGCAACTCATGCTGGCCGAGATTGTGTCGGAGCTGAGGAGAGATGGCGTTCCCATGTCTCCCCGTACGGCCATCGCGGCGTTGCAGCTTGCACAGGCTGCTGCCGCAATCAACGGTCGGGACCGGATTGTTCCGGACGACATCAAGGCTATTGCGTTCTTGCCGGGTGCGATTTCGCATCGCGACCGGATCGACCAGCTTATTGACAGCCTGCGCGCTGCGATTGAGTCCGAAGAAAAGTTGGAGCTTGCTCGTAATGAGCTTGACCAGCTGGCCGCGAAGCTTCGTGGTAACACTTCGCCAGGCGTGGCGCAGTCGGTCGCCAGGGATGCGAACAGTATTGTGCATCGGTTGACGAACTTGCGCGTTTCGGCAGACCAGACTGGTCGGCATCGGGGTTTGACCAACGATGCACGATCGCTGGCTGTCGAGGCTAGCAGTTTTGGAGACCGCAAGGCGCTCGACGGCATCGCTGCCGAAGTCAGTGACATGGAAAGAGCACTGGAAAGCTCCTCTGCAGTTGATGACTGGAGGCAGATTCAGGCAAGTGCGCGCAGTGTACTCAACAAGCTGTTTAGCCTGACGGTCAACGGCGCCAATCTTGACGTACAGCGCAACCAGCTCATTAACGACGTGCAGGCCATCAGTAGGCTTGCCACCGAGGAGCAGACCAAGGCCCAGGCAAGGGCAAACGTCAACGAGGGCAACGAGCGTCTTGACAAGATCACTTCGCGTGTGAACGAGATTGCTTCGTTGCTATCTGATCGTCGCGTCTCCAGTCAGGATCGCGATAATATGCGGCGTGAGCTTGCCGGCTACGAGGACGAGGTGGGCCGCATGTCGGTTGACTTCAGTCTGGAGAGTAAGCGCAAAAACCTTCTGTCTGGGATTCGGCTTGTTCGTATGAGCAGCCGGAGTCGAGTCTAAGTTTAAGGAGTGACATGCGTTACACCGATGATCCACTGAACTTCCTTCCACCTACCGATGCCACCATCAGGCACGTGTCAAGGCGCGAGGGTCTGGGTGAGTTGACTCCAACGGAGTTTGACTTCATCTCAGATCTGCTGGCCAAGGCGGCCGGCGCCGAAGTGCGCGATTTTGACGAGGCAGCGGCGCAAGCCGAGGCTGCCGTTAACGCCATGGAAGAGGCTGAGGCCTTTATGGCGCGAAACAGCAATGCCGCGCAAATGGATCGATGGAGGGTGACCCAAGCTTTCGAGCGGGACTATCACGACCACCAGCATCAGCTGTACAACGCACTTGTCGAGGTTGACCTTGGCAAGCTGCCGGGCTACAACAAGCTGGCTCAGGCGGTAAGGTTACTGTGGCTCTTTAGGGCTATGCAGCGACTGTGGGTTATGGGCCTTGTTGTTTTGGTGTTCGAGGACAGCTTTCTTGCGGCTTTGTCCGACGCATTTGCCAAGGTGGATGCGTTGGACGCTCAGCAGATGGCCATGCTGGAGACGTTTGTCGGGGGCGATGAGCCCGGTGACGACGCCACCTTGCTTGGTCTGGAATTGTCTGTGAGCGGTATTCATATTGTTGAGATGTTGCGGATTGCCCGCAAGCTCAGCGAACTGGCCGAACTCCAGCAGGACAAGGCCAAGCCAACACCAGATCCCAATGGCGAAGATGTGTCTCTTCGGAATATCGAGGAGATCAGCGAGCTGGGCAAGGCAACGCAAAGCGCCTTCACCCTACCCCCTCGGCTGCGAATGCAGCGAGCTGTCTCGGGCGAGCTGGATGTGCGCAATCCGCGTACCCGGCGAGCCCAGAAGCAGCTGCTGTTCATGGTGGTTGACGGCTCGGGTTCTATGTGGTTTGACGACTCCACCATTGGCGCAAGCCGAGCGGCTGGCGTGGTCATAAATCGCCTTGAGGCGGTGATCAAGGGTGAAGCCGAGCTTTACCTGAGGTTCTTTGATGGCGGATTGCGTGAGGAGGAATTCCACGCCGATTCGCCAGCAACCGCACGTGAGCTGATGCGGGTCGTTAGTGACCCTGCTCAGTACATGGGCGGCAGCACTGAGTTTGCAAGTACGCTCACTAGTGCCAGCCGGCGCGCGGAAGAGATTTTGACCGAGCGTGGGCTGCGCGATCCCGAGATTGTCTTTGTTACTGACGGGCAGGCGCCCGTGCCAAATCTGTCGGCGTTGGGTGGAAATACGCTTCACGCCTTCCAGGTTGGAACCACCGAGAACCAAGAGCTCTCTGCGCTTGCACGCAAGTCTGGAGGCGTTGGTGTTTACCTTGGTCTCCGCAACTGGCAATAAATGAAGTAAGATGTTGAACCACGGGGTGCGCTGCAGTTTTTGCAGCGCACCCCGGCATTCTCTATATCTGTGTTAGATATACTGATGAGTCCAAAAGGACGAAAGAATGCCCCCTAGATTATTGGTGGTTGCGCATCTTGCGCATCACTGTCATAATTTAACAAAGGAGCTTAAAGTGAACGTAAAAATCGAAATCGATATTAAATCATTTGTACGCATGTTGCTTGTGGCATGTGCTTTTGTTGTTGGTATATTTGTTTTATGGAAAATTACGCCAATTTTGCTGATTATTGCGGTTTCGTTTTTTTTGGCGATTGCGCTTAACAAACCCGTATCTAGCTTGTCTCGCAAGATGCCGCGCCAAAGCCGCATTGGAGCTACGGCTGTATCGTATGTGATTTTTATAGCGGTTATAAGCTTATTTTTGTCTTTAGCCGTACCTCCTGTTGTTAAGCAAACTACTGTATTTATTGACTCAATGCCAGAATATATTGCAACAGTCACCGAAAAAAAAGGAATTGTCTCTGAAATTATAGACAGATATCAGTTGCAAGACGAAGTAGATTCGTTTGTTGTTGGTATACAAAACCAGGCTGGTTCGTTGGCGCAAGGCGTTGGCACTAATGTTGTTGCTGGTGTGTCAAACGTTATAAACGGCTTTTTTACAGTGTTTACAGTTTTAGTTTTAACATTTTTGATGTTGATTGAAGGTCCAAGATGGAAGGAAAAACTTTGGGAGTCTTATACCAGTAAAAAGCTACTCAAAAGGCATCAGGCGCTTGTCGGTCGTATGTATCGCGTTGTAACGGGGTACGTTAACGGCCAAGTATTGGTTGCTACTATTGCGGGTTTGTGCGCTGCGCTAACTTTATTTATACTTACCTTAATATTTACAGTTCCGTCAACTGCCGTGCTGCCCCTAGCTGCTACTATTATGATTGCTGGTCTTATACCAATGATTGGTGCAACAATTGGTGCAATTATTGTGGTAACGGTCTTGCTATTTAGTGATTTTGGTGCGGCCATAACATTTTTGATTTACTTTTTGATTTACCAGCAAATAGAAAACAACGTGATACAGCCAACTGTTCAGGCAAAAACTGTGGAGCTAAGTGCGTTAATGGTATTTATAGCTGCCCTTTGCGGAATTATGTTGTTTGGTCTTGTTGGCGGTATTTTGGCCATACCTGTTGCAGGTTGCATTAGAGTTTTGGCTTTAGACTATGTGCATCACAGGCACAGAGAAATCAAAGCAAAAGCCAGCGCGTAAATTGCCGGACCTGCTTTGATTTTGTGTAAAAAATACACTATTTAGTTTGTTACTACTGTTGCTGCGAGTTAATTTAAAAACAAGGTTCTAGCTTAGTACGCTTAATGCAGTCTATACCAAAACGCACCTTTTGGTGTATCGCGTAGGCCAATCCCCTGCTGTTCTAGCTCGTCTCGAATTTTATCTGACAGTGCAAAGTCTTTGTTTAGTCGCGCGGTTTGGCGAGTTTGAATTAACAGTTTTTGCTCATCGGTTATGTCTTTTGACTTGGTAAGTTCTAGGCCAAAAATTCTGTCTATAAACTGTAAAAATTCTTTAAAATCTTTAAGGTTGTCTTTGCTAACAAAGCCTGTATTTAGCTTGCTTAGTATGGCTAGTGCTTCTGGTGTGTTTAAGTCGGACTGCATGGATTTAAGAATATCTTGCTTTAGTTCCGTAAGGTCTATGCTATTATTGTCTGCCTGTATGGCTTGAAATCGCAAGTCGGCTACTTCTTGCATGTTTTGCAGCCAGTTTTTGGCGGCTTCTAATGCTTCCCATGTAAAATTCGCCTGCGTGCGGTAGTGACTTTGCAAAAAAAGCATTCGCAGATCAAGTGGGTTGTAGCCTTTTTGGGCAATATCGTACAAATTATAGCTATTGCCTAGGCTTTTGCTTAATTTTTTGCCGTCTGCGGTAATAAAGTTGCCGTGTAGCCAGATATTGGCAAAGGTTTTGCCTGTTGCGGTTTCGCTTTGGGCTATTTCGTTGGTGTGATGCACGGGAATGTGGTCAATTCCGCCAGCGTGAATGTCAATGGTTTTTCCCAAATACTTCATGGCTATGGCTGAGCATTCTAGATGCCAGCCCGGAAACCCAATTCCCCAGGGACTTTCCCATTCCATGTCGCGTTTTGTGTTTTTTGGGCTAAACTTCCAAAGGGCAAAATCGGTTGCATTGCGTTTTTGCGGGTTAAATTCTACACGGGCTCCTGCACGCAGCTCGTCTGCGTCTAGACGCGCAAGTTTACCGTAGTCAGATAATTTTGAGGTGTCAAAATACACGCCATCGTCAATTTTATAAGTAAAGCCTTTTTCGTCCAAAATTTGTAAAAGCTCGATTTGCTCTTTAATTACTTGGGTGGCGCGGGGCAAATATGTGGGGTCGGTAATGTTTAGGGCTTTCATGCCCTTTAAAAACTCTTCAGTATAAAAGTCGGCAATTTGCCAGGCGGTTTTTCCTTCGCGTTTTGCGCCTTTTTCTAGTTTGTCTTCGCCTTCATCTGAGTCGCTGGTTAGATGGCCGACATCTGTAATGTTCATAACCCAGTCAACTTTGTAGCCCAGCTCGCGCAAGGTGCGTACTAAAATGTCCCATCTTATGTTGGTTGCCCAATTGCCAACTTGCAGTTGACTGTAAACGGTTGGGCCGCAAGTATACAAAGTTACCTCATTTTTTTTGATGGGGCGCAACTTCTCTATTTGGCGGGTCATGGTGTTATATAGTTGCATTGTCGTAATCTTGCAGTATTTTTTGTACTGCACCTATTAGTTCTAGTTTTACGTTGGAGTAATCGTCGCTGTATGTTCTAAAACCAGCAACAAATGGGTGTCCGCCGCCGCCAAAAAACTTGGCAATTTGTTCGGCTACTTTTGCGTCTGAATTGCAGCGAATTTTGCCAGTAATTTTGCCATCTGGGTAGGTTTTGACGGCGATAGTTACGCGCACGCCCTCAACTAGGCGCATTTCGTCTAGCACTAAAACAGATGGGTTGTATTGGTCGCTATATTCGGCAATTTCTTCCCATGGAATATGGATTAAGGCTAACGCGCCGTCAATGTAGTACTCTATTCTTTGCAAAAGTCTGCCTTTGTATTCTAAAATCTCGGCAGATTTCTTCATAAAGTCGCGGCGGCGGTTTTCTATTTTGGCTAAGTTTGCGCCACCTTCTACAAGGTTGGCAATGGTGCGAATGCTGTCTGCGGTTGTGCCCTCGGTGGTCAAGCCTAGTGAGTCGGACAATATCGCAACTGCTAAATTTTCGCATGCCTGAGAGTTAACTTGCCAGCTATTTTTGCTTGCCATGTTAAAAATAATTTCGCCTGTGGCTACGGCCGAACTGTTGATGATGGCCAGGTTGTCAAATGGCAGGTCGCTTTCGGTTGCGTGGTGGTCAATAACAATGCAGGGTTTTTTGTTGATTTGCGCCAAGTTTTCTGGCACAATGGCGCGTTCTAGTAAAACGCTGCTAGCGGTGTCTACAATAATGCTGCAATCAAAATCTATGGGCAGTTCGTCTATAACACGGTCGCCGCCTTTAAGGTAGCCCAAGTATTTGGGGATATTTATTGGGCAGTATAAGATAACTTTTTTGCCAAGATCGCCTAAAATTTCTTCTAATGCTAAAGCGCTGCCCAGGCTATCGCCATCTGGGTTTTCTGCCTGAATGACCACAATTGTTTTTGCGGCGTCAATAATTTGCTTTGCTTGTTTAAAAAGTGTATCCATAATATGTACTTAATATAACAGATGTAGTGATTGGTGGCTATCTTGATTCGTGTAAAATGACCTAGCCATTACTTGGAATGACATGGGGCTTGATTTTGTTGATGATTCTTGTATAATCACCGATGAGCTATTGCGACTAGCACAGGAGGATGTAATGGATGATTCTATCAACGACGCCTAAAATGTGTGTGTGATGGCCATGCTGCTTACCGTCGTGATTTAGTTTGTTTGTAAGCTGGATGAGCCAGTCAAAGACGTGTAGTGGCTTTGTGTTTTATGCACGATAATTCTGACGAGCTCTCAACCTGGAGGTTGCGGAAATGCCCAACGTAAATCAGATGTCTAGCGATGATTTTATTAGTCGGTTGCAGTTGTGTGGGCAGTTAAAGCTTGTAAGAAAATTGGCTGCATGGATGATGGTTGTTTTTATTCTAAACATCGTAACTTATGTGATCGCTATTGCTTTGGCTTGCTTATCTGTCTGGCATATGTCACTTTACGTTGTTGTACTAGCCGCTATTTTGATTCCTGCTAGCGTGGTTGGATTTGTCTCTGCAGTAGCAATAAGAATCCGTACTGATGTTAAACCAGAAAGCCATCAGAACTAGTAGGGCGTAGCTGGGTGCCGTGACGCTTGTCTCGGCACCCTTTAATTTTTATTATTATGTTTTGATTTGATGCTTACTCTATAGTTGTTGTCTACCTTCTAGCGCGTGCCCTAGCGTAATTTGATCGGCGTATTCAAGGTCTACTCCTACGGGTAATCCGCGTGCCAGCCTGGTTATGCGCACGTTGCGATCGCCAATTTGTTTTTGCAAGTATAAGGCTGTAGATTCTCCTTCTACACTTGCATTCATGGCTAAAATTATTTCTTCTGCCTCATCATCGTCTATTCTTTGAAGTAGCTCAGATATATGCAGTTGCTCTGGGCCAACTCCGTCAATTGGCGATATTGCCCCGCCTAAAACATGGTAGGTGCCGTTAAACTGTTTAGTGCGCTCGAGCGCAACTATATCTAGTGGTTCTTCTACTACTGCAATTAGCTTTTTGTTGCGCGTGGGGTTTGTGTAAAGTGGCGAAAGTTCTTGTCCGGACTCTATTAATGCAAAGGTTTTTTTACAATATTCTACTTTGCTGTGTAGATTGCTTACAGAATTGGATAGTTTTTCTGTTTGGTGCGGGTTGCTGCGCAGCAAATAATACGCATAGCGTTCGGCTGTGCGTGGGCCAACTCCAGGTAGTCGCCCTAGCTCTTCTATCAAATTGATTAAGGCGTTAGGCAGAATTTGCATGACTTTTTGGCTTAGAGGGTTTGCCGGTTAAGACGATTATTAAAATATCGACAATTAATAATGTGGCGATAATTGATAAGACGTGCCACCATTGTATGTTTGTGCTAACAAAATAATAAAGTGCTGCAAGGTTAACGGGAGCAAAAATCAAGCTGACCAAAACAACTTTTATGGCGTACGACTTGCGCGTCATGCTACATTCCTAGCTTGCCAAGGTCGCCCATGAGTGGTTTCATTTTTTCGGCTGCAAATTCTTGCGACTTGGTAATGGCCTCTTTTACGGCACTTTCGATCCATCGTTCTAGTTCGCCAATGTCGTCTAGATCTACTTGTTCTGGGTTAATGGTGATTTTTTTGATTTTTTGCTCACCACTAATGCGTACAGTCACGGCGCCGTCGCCGGCTTCTACCTCGATAATTTCGTTTGATAGCTCTTTTTGGGCTTTTTTTACCTTCATTAAAACTTTTGCTTGATTGAACATGTCTTTAAACTACTCCTTCGTTTAGTATATTGTATCAGTTATTGGTGTGGTTTTGCAGTGGTCTTTGTTTGATGTAAAAAATATAGCCCGAAGATGCGTTGGTAGCGCACCTTCGGGCTGAAGGTCCTCTATGACTTTTTGTGTCGCAGTGCGATAATAATCAAGAAAGCAACACTACACACATCTATAGGTAGTAGAGCGACCCTTGTAACATCCGAGTCAGGCAGGAACAGGGCGTAGATAATCCCCGAAGCGGCAATGGCCAAGCAGATGGTTCCACAAAGAGCTAAGAGCGCGGTTCTACTGGTTGGGCTATTAAGGTACACTAACGTTGTAGCCGTAATCATTGACATCGGCGCAATCATTGCTATTAATGCAATAACGGTAGCGGCGGTCGTAGAATTAAAAAGTAGCCAGTCTTGTGACTCCAGAAGTGCCAAAGTGATCGCTGGCGTAATGATACTACCGCCAAATGCTGCCAACCGTTTCATCGCGCCTCCAAATGCAATCAAAAGAACGGCCTTCACAGATTATACTGTATGATAGGATTGTCTGCAATGACGATGCGTCTATTTAAAAACTACGGTGCGTTGTAAACTCTAAACCTTAAGGCGTCTTGTTTACGGTCGCTTACAATTAGGCTTATTGAGTCAGTCGGCAGTACTGCTAGCTGTTCGGGAGTTAACATTTTAAATTCGTCTTCTGCAATTATTACGCGCTGCGCTCTGGTGGATGCAAATTGCGATCTAGCGACAACGGTTAGATTTTTAACAACAGATTGATCAATTTTGTAAAGATCAATTTTGTCGTCTGCGACAATTAAGGTTATGCGTTGTTCGCGGTTTGACTTGCTGCTAATAAAATCTGTTAGCAACGTTGGATCTTGGTTATGTAGCGCGGCGGTTTCGCTTGCGTATGGCATAGCTAAAAAGTATCGACTGTAGTTAAAGCTAATGACAGACGCCATTAGTAGCGCTAATGGCAGTAATCCGAATACTCTGGCGTAGGGATTTAGTGGGAAGATTGTGTACCAATAGGTGATCATCCACTGGGTTCCTAGGGCGCAAAGCATCATTACTGGTACGAACAATACAGCTAGGTTGTCTGCAGTACTCAACCCCATGAGTGGGGTCAAGATTGCAAGCCAAATTAGTAAAACGTGGGCACGCACTGAATGCCACTCTTTTATAAGCTGTACAAATCCAATTGCTGCCAATGCTACAGTTGGTACGCCAATTAATGGGTGTGGCAATGCTCCAAAGTTTATGTTAAATGGGTTAATTAGCGCGCTTAGCGATGAGAGTATTTGTCTTAAAAATTCTATAGGACCGGGCAACGTGCTTGGTATGGCAAAGAGCTGCCAAATTGTGCCAGGCTCTCTCCAAAGGTTAAATCCCAGAGGTATCAAAACTAGTAGTAGTAAAAAAACGCCGATAACCACGCTAGTTTTTTCTGTGTATCGCAGTAAGTATCTAAGATGTGGTTGTAAAAATGTTGCCAGTATGCCAACCATTATTAAATATGGCGTATATGGGGTATACAAAGAAAGGGCTAACCCTAGTAGGCAAAAAGCTTTCCATAGATGGCGATTGCGAGTTTCTTGCGAAATTAGCGTTGCCAGAAGCACTAGAAGTGATGCCCAAAATATTATCATTATTTCTGGCGTGCCAATACGGCCAATCCCAACAAACCAGCTGGACGTAGCCAGTATAATACCCATAACAACGGCGGTATTGGCGCGTAGCCAGTTTTTGAACAGAACAAACAGCATAAATGCGCTTGAGGTTGCAAGCAATATCGATGGCAGCCTTACTCCAAGAGGGTTGAGCCCAAAGAAGTATAAACTAATTTTTTGAATTATATGATAAGGCAGATCTACTACATCTGTTGTTTTTAAAAAGTTTAAGATGTCTGGCCCAATTGTTTGCAGGCCAAAATTAAAATTAATTTTACTGCTGGCCACAGCGCTAGCTTGTTCGGCGGCGCTTAATCCAGCTGGGGTGGTTTGTATATTAAGGATTAATAACCCAACTGTCAGGATTGCTAAAAGTATATACGCAAAAACAAACCTAAAACGGTAAAGAGTCAGCTCGTTAATTGGCTTTTTTATCATCCTGCTTGTAATTATACACTATGCTGTAAAACAAATTAAAAATCGGGCACAGCTGTGTGGCTGTGCCCCTTAGGGGACCGCTTGCGCTATTTTTGCGTCTGTTGTTTTGAATTAGACCGTGTATGGGCCTTGCGAAGCCTGAATTGCGCAACCACCATGGCGACACCAAAAACTACTGTTGTGATGGCGACGATCCAGGTAAACCACATTGGAGCACCTTTTTCGAGTATCAAAATTCGAAAAAGAACAAGAAGACTCAGAGTTGCTGAGACGCTGAGTGCACCAAGAGCAACATTATTGTGCTTCTTTGCTTTTTCGACGGCGTTGTTGCTCATCTGCCCTCCGCTGAAGTGTGGAATTTAGGCAACGCTAATACATCATGGAGGTTCTTTGTTAATTTGTCAATGCGATTATTGTAATTGTATATTTTTATTCGTGATACTTATCTAGCGTCAAGAACTTTAGACGTTCTGGGTGGAAGTAGAGCTCTACTTTTCCAACCGGACCGTTACGATGTTTTGCAATTATTAAATCTGTTATATTTTGACGCTCAGTTTCTGGTTGATAATATGCTTCGCGGTAAATAAACATTACAATGTCGGCGTCTTGCTCGATAGAACCAGATTCGCGTAGGTCGGCTAGCTGTGGAATTTGCGGCGAACGGTTCTCGACAGAACGGCTAAGCTGGCTAAGCGCAATTACCGGCACGTTTAGTTCGCGCGCAATTAGTTTTAATCCGCGCGATATCTCGCTTACCTCTTGTACGCGGTTGTCGCCATGCTTGCCGCTTCCCTGCATTAGCTGTAGGTAGTCGATGATAATTAGGCCAAGCGGGTGTGTGTGTGATTGACGCCTGGCTTTTGTGCGCATTTCTAGTACGCTTACGCCAGGGGTGTCGTCTATAAAAATTGGAGCCTCGGCCATTTCGCCCATAGCTGTGCTGATTTTTTCAAAATCTTCGTCGCTTAAGTTGCCCGTGCGTATATTCCAGCTATCTACGCCTGCTGCGTCTGCTAGCATGCGGTCAACGAGCTGCTCTTTGCTCATCTCGAGGCTAAAGAACAAAACGGCTTGCTTGGCTTTGGTCGCAACGTTGTATGCTAGGTTGGTGACCAGTGTGGTTTTACCCATGGCGGGACGGGCAGCCAAGATTATTAAGTCGCTGCGCTGTAGGCCTGCGGTTATGCCATCTAGGTCGCGCCAGCCAGTTGGGACGCCGCGAATTTTACCCTTGTTTTTGTGCAGTTCGTCAAGACGGTCAAAGCTTTCGCCTAAAATTTGTTCAAGACTAACTAGGTCGTTGCGTAGGCTTTTGTCGCTGACGGCAAAAATTTCGGCTTCGGCTTTTTCTAGCAGCTCTCCAACCATTTGATCTTCTTCGTAGCCGTATTCGGCAATTTCGCCGGCAGCTTTAATTAAGCGGCGGCGCATGGCTGCTTGTACAATAATTTCGGCGTAATGCTCGGCGTTGGCGGCCGTTGGAACCATGTTTGTTAGTTCGGTAAGATAGTCTATTCCGCCAATCTCTGCTAATTCTTCACTTTTTCTAAGCTGATCAGACAGTGTTAGCATGTCGACGGGCTTGTGCATTTCGTATAATTTTATCATTGCCGAAAAGATAGCTCTGTGGCGTTTTTCGTAAAAATCATCTGCCGTTACCGAGTCGCTGATTCGGGTTAAAACATCCTCGTCAATTAAAACAGCGCCCAGTAAACTGGCCTCGGCATCAAGGTTTTGCGGTGGCACCTTGGCAATGGCTGAAGTGCGGCGCCTTCCCTCCTGTCTCTCTCTCATACTACATATCATAGCACATGCATTACGATATGGGTGCTTTGGTTCTGTTGTGTGTAATGCTTGCGATATCAAGTGCTAACAGACGTTTAGCCTTAACGCCGCGCGCCGTTTTTAGTATTGACATATTATTAGATAGGTGATTATATATACGCTATGATAGCTTCTAGTAGCCTGCGCGTTGTGTACCCTGGCGGCCGTCTGCTGCTGGCGCCATTTGGTGCCGATGAGCTTAAGGTCGTGTTGCCGATTCCTATGTCGATACTAGAGTTTGAGCTAAAAAGAGGAGTGCCACTTTATACTTCTACGGATGCAGCTCGTTTTTTGCAAGCTATGCAGGGCAGTAAAGGAAATCTAACCTGGGGAATATTTGACACCATGCGCTATGGCTTTTTGGGGAGCGTATCAGTTTACGAAGTGGACAGTCCGCTAAGAATGCACGAAATATCAGCAATGATTTACAAGGAGCCTTTTTTAAACAGGGGCTTTGGCACTGTTGCCTGTTTGGCTATTTGTAAGTATATGTTTAAGCAAGGCGCTTTGGCGCTGCATGCTAGAACCTCAACAGACAATACTAGAGCCCAAAAGGTACTGGCTAGAATGGGTTTTGTAGATCTAGGTCCTTGTCAAAGGATGGAATTGGTTTGCGGAGATTCTCAGATGGACCTTTGGGCTCTAGCTGGAGAGTTTGGTCAGGTTATTTATGGAGGATCTCCAAACTCCAGCCTGCTTTACGATGCCTGGCAGAATACATTTAATCCTGCTGTCGAACAGTTTGTCATTGAGGAGCTGTCTAGCTAGTTGTTGTGCCCTTGGCTAGTTTTTGCCAAGGGTTTTATTAGGCGCTTATCGCTTCCCCGCCGCCCATCAAATCTGCTACTGCTTGGGCGTTTGAGTCCAGATTAGCCGCAGGTGGCGCAGTCTTTACTTCTAAAGGCTCAACGCTTGCGTCAACGACAGTATTTATTATTGGTGCGCCGTCTAAGATTTTAACCATGGCATTGACTAAAATCTCTTTGGCTTTAGCGTCGTCTATTTTGCGGCTATGTAGCGCATGTTTAAAAGTAAGTGTTAAAGTTTGAGTTTTCTCGTCTAGTACTGGTGAAGATTGACGCAAAATGCTCTGAAGCGCAGTGCTATGCACTTTTACCTCTGCTAATATTTGACCCCATTGTTCGGGTGACATTTTGCTGATGGGATTTAAGCTTGGTTTTTGTGGCTCTGCTACTACTGGCGGAGTGTTTGCTTTTTGCTTTGGTGCGATGGGCGTTGACGTCCTTTTTGTTGTTTCAAACACAGGTTTTGCGGTAGAAGCTACAACAGGTGCGCTTTTTGCTGTGACAATAGGCGCGGTTTGGGTGTTTTCAAGTGTATGCTTGGCTAAAATTGTTAGCAATTTTATTTGAGGATTATATGCGCGCGGCAAGTCAATCAGTTGGTCGATAACCTCATAAAAATCGGGCTGGCTTGTTGCCTCTTTAGTCAGCGCACGAATTAGCTGAGGGCCAAGGCTGGCAGCGGTTATGCCTTGGTTATGTAGTGTTTCTAGCTGGGATACTAGGCCAGAAAACTCTTTATTTTTTAATAATGACAGCAAGTCGCTGATGGCGGTTTTAGAGGCAATGCCAAGGGTTGCTTCTACTCCTTCTGCAGTTACCTGCTTGTTGCTAATGTTGGCAATTTGATCAAGTACACTAATACTGTCTCTAAAGCTGCCCTCGCCGTGCTCGGCAAGTAAAGTTAAGGCGTCGTCGTCTATTGTAATTTTTTCGCTGTCGGCAATGTGTCTTAAATGGTCTGCAACTTTTTTTAGGTCTACTGGCCTAAATCCGTAGCGTTGCGTGCGGCTAACAATTGTGGCTGGCAGTTTGTGTGCCTCTGTTGTGGCTAAAATGAACACAACATGTTTTGGTGGTTCCTCTAGCGTTTTTAGTAGTGCGTTAAAAGACTCACCTGTTAGCATGTGCACTTCGTCAATGATATACACTTTGTATTTTGCGCTTGTGGGGGCGATGTGGACTTTTTCGCGCAGGTCGCGAATGTCGTCTATTCGACGATTGCTTGCAGCGTCAATTTCTATAATGTCAAGATGGCCATCGTCGCTATAAGGTAGCTGATTTATCTCGTGTGCCAAAATGCGTGCTACGCTGGTCTTCCCAACTCCGCGAGGTCCAGTAAACAAGTAGGCGTGGCTAATTCGACCACTTTTAATAGCGCTGGCAAGTGTGTTGGTTATGTGTTCTTGGCCAACAAGCTCGGACAGCGTTTTAGAGCGATACTTACGGTACAATGCCTGCCCCACTGGGCTTCCTCCCTTTGTTTTTGTGTTTACACTAATTATAAACTGTTAGCGCCTTTGCCTCAACGTGAAGTTTGTGTTATTTTGCTGTATGGCGTAACTTTTTTGCAATAAAACGCTGCCCAGGTTGGGTCGCCGTAAGAAAAATGCCACCATTCGTCTACAAGATTGGCAAATTCTGCCTTAAGCATTGCTTCAAGCAGAGTAATGCGGTTTTTTTGGGCTTGCTTGGGTATATTTTTGCAAAAAGTCATAGACTTGGGTCCGTCAACGTTTATTGGACTGCCCATGTCAACATAATTGCCATTTCTATCTATGACAACAATGTCTATCGCCCCACCAGTGGTGTGCGCTGGCGCAGAAAGCGTGGGGTCAGCTACGTATTTGCGAGTATGCTCAATTAATTGTTGATTGCTCCACTTGGGGTTATTATTTTTTGCCAATTTAAGCATTTCGTCAAATAAAATTTGCTGCACCTGAGGCGGTCTGTAGGCGGCCTTTAATACGATCTTCCAGCCGTTTGGTAAATGTGATTGGGCTAATGCTAGCTGTTGCGCGGTTTTTTGTCGTATGTATAATTTAAAACTTGGATTGCTGGCGATATATTGCCTAAAAGCTTCGCCCTCGTCTACTGACTGATTAGTCGACGGATCTTGCCAAAAGGGCCTGCAAACTATGCCCAAATTTTCTATATTAGGCTGAGTAATTAATGGTTCGCCATTGTCAATTATAGGTATTTGTTCGCGTACTTCTGCTGGAATGTAATATCTTGCACGCTCGCGCGGGCTTAGCTTGGTGATTTGCTGCAAAGATGTGAATGCTCTTAATTCTGTCATGAAGTTGTTCCTCTGTAAAATTGTGCTAGTTCTGCTTGCATTTTGGCTAGGTTGCCCAGCGACATGTCCATATAGCTTGGGGCAAAAGCAAGCTTTTTGACCTTCCCAGAAATAACATGCCATTGAGTTATGCAGTTTTGTGCATCTGCGTTTAGGTACGGTTCGGGGTAGGCTGCGACTAAGTCTGCTAACAATTTCCTGCTAGAGCCTACATCTCGTGATGATTGATCGACGGCTTGGCGCGATATGGTACTGTCAATTTGCTGTTTGTGTGTGGCAAAGTTTGGAATGCGACCATTTTGATCAGTTGTTAGTTGCCGGATTGCTTGCCCTATTTGCCTGTTGCGTTCTTTTGTAGCTGCTTGTAGCCTGCGTTGTGCCATCTGGTACTCTATGTAGGCGTCAAAAGTACGCTCTAGTGTTGGCAGGGATTTTTTGTCTCCAAAAAAGCGCAATCCGCCACTTGGAATTATGGTCATTTCAACGTGTGGTGGCGTGTTTTTCTTGATTCTTTTTGGCAATTTGCCGTAAGCTTCAAAATACAGACCGTTTAGTCGTTGCTGCATGCTACTGCTTTGAATGTACTTAATCATATCTTGGCCAGCAAGATGCCAAATATGTTCTCGCCCAGTTTGATGTGATCTTATCATAGCATCTAAAACTAGCAACCCTTCAAGTGGGACAACAACACCTGTGTTTGGGTTGGATAATCCGTTTTGGCGATGAAAGCCGTATTTTTGTAGAGTTGGAGTCTTTTGCCCCTCTTGCAACTCAACATAGCGACCGTCTGGTCCAACCAGTCGTCGTATTAGCGATGCAAATCGCGGCTCGCCAATTGCATTAAGGACGGCTTGGTAAATTTCGTCGTTATCTTGGTACACTTCTGTTAGTGTTTGTACTCTTTTGGGGCTAGCGGCTGCTTGGCGCATGCTCTCAATGTGAACATCGGATAGTGATGCGCCTGATCTGAATTTTTTTCCTCCAACTTTTATTGGGCGATTTGTGGTTGTATTTGCTACGTATCTGTCGTTTGCGTCTATGGTGGTTAGTGGGTCTAAGTCGTTTGGTTCGCCAATACCTGTAGGTATTACTTCGTAAGCAGGCAAAAAATCGCGGTCTCTATGTAAAGTATTCATGTCTAGCGCATGAATTTCTACTCCAGAAAATTCTGGCAATAGTACTGCCATCTGATTGCCATGCTGACCTCCAACGTGGGGAGATCTAACAAACGCGCCATCAGGTAATTTTTTGCTTAAACTTGCCAGTTCGGTGGGCGTGATGTCAGTGTCTATGTTAAAGCTTAGTGATATTTCTTCAATTTGCTCTTTTTGCTCTCGCGAGCGTGATCTTTCCATTTTTTTTCTTTCCTAAATAAAAATCGCCCTTGGGGGCGGTAAATATTTGATAATTGTTATTTTTTATTATATTTGTAGTTTTTCTACCGCCGCAAAATCAAAAAAGCACACGAGCATGTGATGCCAAATTGAAAAATATTGCGCGTAAAAAGTTATGTTTTGTTTTTCGACAGAAGCCATAGTGCTTATGTTACTCTTGGTCTTTATAATTTGTCAACAAAAAAACAGGATCAGCAAATACTGAGCCTGATTTTTGTCTTGTTTTTAGGGTCTAAAGCGCGGCTTCAATTGCGGCCCACTCTGCTTCGCGATTGTCCTCTGGGACAATTATACTAATTTGATCGCCCATCTTTGCCTTAAAGTAGGTTACGCTGGCAAGTAGTACGCGATATTCGCGGCCGTTTGTTTCTACATAATATGCACCATCGTGCTGTACAAGGGTGCCAATTATTTGTTTGCGTGCAACTGGGCCGATTTGCTTGTACAAAAATGCTCCGTCGTCGGCAATTGTTAATTTTAGTATGTCGCCTTCAACTAACTTAGACTTACTTGCATAGTTGGCAGGTACTGGGTAGCTTTTGCCATCTGGCCCAATCATGATTTGGCCGTCAAAAACTCCTTCTATAACCTTGCCCGCTACTTCGTCGCCAGCTGTAACTGGTGCATCCTCGTCGCCAACTAAGCTTATTAGCAACTCTTTTGCAGCAGCAAGATTTGTCTCGGCCTCCTGAATAAGCGATCTTAGTCGCTTAATCTGTTTTTCTGGTAAATCAGACATATTCTCGCAAAATCCTATCTGTTTGTTTGATTAACTATATATTACTTGCAGCATAAACCACAATGAAGCGCATGTCAATAAAAACCTTCAACCTACGCTATATGTAGTGTTGGGTCGTGACATTATTGCAGATTTATGCCAGCTGTCTCAAGTAACCACATTACACGATTTTCGTCTGCATTTCTACCCGAAATTACACTTATCCACTTTTTTCCTAAATTATTTGGCGGATTTTGCGCAAGTTTTCTCATGGCGGCGTAGCCTACCAATCCCGCAGGTTCGGCAATCTCGCCGCGATTGCCTGCAAATGCGTCTATCGCTAGCCCAAGGTCACGCTCGGTAATTGTTATAATGTCGTCAACATAACTTGGGTTGCTAATTGTGGCAAATGTTCTTTGGCCTGGCTGTTGTACAGCAATTCCGTCGGCAATTTTATTAACACGCGGCAGCTTTATTGGTTTGCTCCCCTGAACGCTTTGCGCCATTGCGTCGCAACGCTCTAGCTGCGCACCAATAATATTAATGTCTGGGCGGCGTGATTTAACGCTTTCGGCAATTCCGGCCAAAAGTCCGCCACCCCCAATTTGTACAACTATTGTATCTACGTCCGGAATTTGGTCCAAAACTTCGGTGCCAATTGTTCCCTGTCCCGCTATTACTGCTTCGTTGTCAAAGGCGTGTAAAAATGCTCCATTTTTGTCTTGTGCGTAGTCTTGAGCAGCCACAAGTGCCTCATCGAATGTTTGACCAAATATTGCTACTTGTCCGCCTAAAGCCTCTACGGCTTTAATTTTAACGGCAGGCGTGCCCTCTGGCATGAAGATTGTGGAACTGGTGTGTAATTTGTCTGCGGCAAGTGCCACGCCCTGTGCGTGGTTGCCAGCACTGGCGCTTACTAATCCATTATAAAACTGTTCTGGATTTGTTTGTCTTATCCCCAGCGCGCATATGTATGCGCCACGTAATTTAAACGACCCAACGCTTTGGTAGCTTTCTAGTTTTCCGTAAAGTTCTATGCCACTTGGAGTTGTTTCTAGTAGCTCACTTGGAGTGATGGCCGCAACTTCGTGTACGTGTTTTTCGGCAAAATCTCTCCACTGCTCTGCACTTTTTGGCGTGGTCTCGCGAGATAACAACATTTCTGCTGTTGACATTTTTTGTGTTCCTTTCAATTAAAAATACCCGCTTGTGCGGGTGTGATTTTTTGCAAAATTACAATTATGCCCGCGGCGGTGTGGGTTCAATAATAATAATTTGTTGCACATTAAGCTTGTTTGTTGCCATGCAAATAAGTATGCAAGTGCAGACCTGTTGTGTCAACGTTTTTTACAAAATAAATATAGACTTTGCTAGATGGGGCATGTATGGTGCCCCATCGCTTTACTGCTGTTGCTGTCGTTGTTTGTTGTCGCTATATGCTGTAACGCAGCATTCACCGCGCCCACTTCCTAGGCACACTGCGCAGCCTCGCTTGTCGTCATGACCGCGGCCATTGCAGCTTGGGCACTTACTTTCGCCATTGCATTTATCACATGGCATAACCTCAAAAACTGGATGGTTCTGCTTTTTGCCGCAAAGAGTTGCGAGCACCTGAGTCAAGCCAGACATGATTTATATCCCCTCAGTCAAAACAACTATGACTTGCGAATTGTATAATTAATACTGCAAAAAGTCAATTTTTAGATTCAAAAGGGCCAAGTTTGTATGCGCGAACGGTTTGAATGCCATAAACATACTCATCTAATTGAAGTTGGATTGCCTGGTCGGAGGCCGTAAATACTCTAATATCCATGTTTAGTACATTGTCTTTTGGATTGTAGATCTCGAAGTTATAGGTAGTAAAGCCGTCTGAAGGCAGTAAGTAGCTTGTTGCGCCGGTCTCACTTGCACTTGGATTATCTGCTCCCCCCGTAAACCCAAGTGCTATCATTTTCTCGTGTGCGTCCAGTAAGTCATCGCTGATATTGCCCGAATTTTTAAAATACTTTTGCATGCTTACGGTGCATATATGATACATGGGCAAGTCGCCAAGCCAGCTAGTTTCGTTTGCGTGACAGCCGTTGTCTTGAATTTTTTGGTAAACTACGGTGTCGTTAAAGTTGATTTTATTGGCTTGTTCTTGCAAAAATGCTGTAGTCTGCTCTTTTGTTGGGGTGTATTTTTGATGTAAAAATGTGACCAAATTGACAGTTACGACCACCAAAACAATGCTTAAGATAATAAGTACTAATTTTGCAGTACTGCTTAATGTGCGAATTTTATTTATAAAGCTATTTTTTTGAGTTTTCTTAGGCATGAGCACATTATAACATGACTAAAGGCCCAGTTTGATGCTATTTTTATAACTTTTTTAACAAAATTATAAAAAACCTATTGACGCAATGGCCAGCGTGTAATAAAGTTTGTTCACAGCCAATACAACGATGTATTGGTCCCCTGCAAATAGGGTTATTTTTAATGTCCTTGTACCTTAAGAAAGGATGTGAAAAACCGCATGAGTGGTCGTGCTGCCCGCATGTTAGCGGCTGTGGCTATGTTTTTTGGTATGTTAACTTTGCCACCTACAGCTGCTGTTGCGTCAACCAGTGCGCAAGTGTCAAACATCATTCAAATTGCCTCGCGCAACCCTGCTACGCTAAGCTATGCAAATGGCAAAGTAACTGTTGGTGATTGCGCTGGTCAAATTACTACCTACGATTCTACAACAGTAGTAACTCCTGTAAACTTGGCGTCTGTGCCAGATGTAGATTATTGTACAAATTTTGCAAACGGTCAGGCTGTGACAGATAGTGCCGGCCGACTGTATGTTCCTGCGGCGTCTACGTTGCCAAATAACTACAATTCTAGGATCTTGGCGTTTAATCAAGACGGAAGTTTGCTTTGGAACATCGATCCGCCATCAACCAGCATCATTAAGCTGGTGATTGGTGCGAATGGTAATTTGTATGGTATTAGCAGTAGTCTCAACGGTCTTGAGCAGCACCTTTTTGGTTACTCTGGCCTAAGTAGTTCTGCTCCAAGTATTTTGTTTGATAAAACGCTGGTTGCAAGCGGCGAGCGCAATACTGTAGGCCTTGCAGCTTACGGTGGCGGATTGGCCGTGCAATACTACAGTGCTTTGGTAGAATACTTTAATTACGACGGTAGCGCCCGAGGCTCGGTAAGTCTGTCAAACTTTTGGAACACTGGCGAGTTTATGGTTAGTCAAAGTGGTCAGGTATACTTGCCAATTCGTTCTAACCTGCAAAATACTTGCCCTGCGCAAAGTTTGCCCTTGATTGACCATGTAACTATTGGCAGTCTTTTGGGTAATATTAACTCCGAAGCGTTGCCAACCTGCACCTCTGTTAGCAGTATTAAGCCCTTGCCAGATGGTGGAGCTGTGATGTTGACAGAAAGCGACGATGGTACCGTAAAAAATCGTAGGCTAATTGCAATCAACTTTGACGGAAGCCAGCGTTGGATGGTTGACGCTCCCTATACCAGTGGTGGCACAAAGTACGACTCCCCTGTGTTTAGTGTTACTGCCTCTGGCGATATCGCAGTTGCTGGTAACTACACGCGCAGCGACGCCAATTACGGTGTTATGCTTAGCTTGTTGTCGGGCGCAGATGGTCAGGCAATTGTAGTTAACGACATTGCGCCAGATAGCAGCCTGAGCGTTAGCTATAGGCTTGGTGGCCCTCGTGGCATGGCTCTTGCCGACGGCAAGGTCTATCTTGCTCCAAGCAACTGTAACTACTCTACTAATGGCGGCAAGCCAGATTGTCTTGGCAGGTATTCTAGCTTGGTAATTCTTAGTGACAGTCATTTTAAAATTGACTCCCCTCGCGGATCAATCATGCAAGGTGGCTATCGCAAGTACTACGCCCTTGGTGACTCGTTTGCCTCGGGCGAAAGTGTGGAGCCCTTTGAGATTGGTACCGACGAAGTTGCTATCAATGATGATGACATTGTAGATACTTGTCACCGCAGTCTTTTTGCTTACGCTAAACAGCTTGAGCAAAACGCCAGTCTAAAGTTGCAAGTTCCAAGTAGTGGATTTGTTGCGTGTTCTGGTGCGGAGACTGAAAACGTATTTAAGCCTGACGATTACGACATGATGACGTTGCAGCAAAAAGCATCTTTCGCTTTTAAGACCGAAGACCCGCAAGCTGTTAATATTCAGCCCGATGCCGATATTGTTACTATCTCAATTGGAGGTAATGATATTGGTTTTGCGGATTTTGTACAGTTGTGTCTATTTGGTGATTGTAGTTCCCCTGGTGATAATAGGCGCTTTTTTGAGTCTGTTGACTCTCTGGGCGAATCTTTGCGAAATGTTTATGAGCAAGTGCTGCAAATTGCGCCAAATGCTAAGGTGTATGCAGTCGGTTATCCACAGCTACTTCCATCAAGTCTGACTTGTAGTCCAGCTGATGTATGGATGACGGCGTTTAGCTCGTCAGAAATGCAAGCTGGTCGTGAATTGGTCGTGGCTATTGATGATAAGATCAAAGAAACTGTGCAGCTAGTTGGTAATGAGCGCTTGATTTACATAGATCCATTAGTGGGTAGCTCTCCTTTTGTTGGTCACGAGCTATGTACTGATGATCCGTATTTTAATGGTGTATACATAGCGCCTACCGGTGATATGAACAAAGAGTTCTCGTTTCACCCCAACCAATTGGGTGTAACAGAGGGCTACTACCGTCTATTATCGGCAAGTATCGCTGAATAGCGTAAAGCCGCCTTGTCGTGTAGAGATGAGGCGGCTATTAAAATACTCAAAAATAGTATCTTCTACTGTCTGTTTTTGTGTATTCTGCCGTATTTATGTATGTAATCAAAGGTTAGGCTGGTCGTGCCGATAGCCAGCATGGCAAGTCCCAATCCGCCTGCAATGTTCACCTCCACTGGTGTTGCCTTCGATGTTCCAAAAAAACCGACGGTATTTTGTAAGATAGCATAGGACGACAGTATGTAAGCGCATAGCAATAAAGCTGCTATGGCTAGAGTTGTGGTAATGACCCTTAATAGGTGTGGTTTAGTGTTTGCGAGACGGCAAAAAATTGCTGCAAGAGCAAACAAAGGCATGAAGTAGAAGCTGAACAGCCCTTGCAGATCATTGGTTAGAAATCCAGCTATTTGGACTGGTATCAAGGAAAGTGCTATAAGCAGGTAGTTAATTATGTTTTTATGTGACGCCATGGATAAATACTAGCATGGCATCCTTGAGATTTGAAGTTAAAAATACGTTATTTAATTTTTATCCAAGCTTAAGTACAATTTTGTTATGCCTAAAAAACATTAACCTCCAAAACCTCCTCCATTAAAAAACTTCTTCCCAAAACCCCACGCAGTAAACTATTACAAAATACTGTGAGCGTTGCTGTGTTTTATTTTGTTAGGTAATGGTATTTTCGCCAAAAAACAAAACCCCGCCTTTTAAAGCGGAGTTTTGCTTATATCTGGTCGATTTTGCGATATTGCTAAAATTAAGCGACTTCGACGGTTGCGCCAGCTTCTTCCAAAGCTTTTTTAGCAGCTTCGGCGTCGTCTTTGCTGACTTTTTCTTTGATTGCGCTTGGAGTGTTGTCAACCAAAGCTTTAGCCTCACCAAGGCCAAGGCCGGTTAGTTCTTTAACAGCTTTAATTACAGCAACTTTTTGTGCGCCGGCGTCTTTAAGAGTTACGGTAAACTCAGTTTTTTCGTCGGCAGCAGTAGCGCCACCTTCAGCAGGTGCAGCAGCTACAGCAACTGCAGCAGCAGCTGGCTCAATGCCGTATTCGTCTTTAAGAATGTTTTTTAGTTCGTTTACTTCCAAAACAGTCAAGCCTGTTAGCTCTTCTGCTAGTTTTTTCAAATCAGCCATGTTGGTTCCTTTTAAAATATTATTTAGTTAGCGGCTTTAGCCTCAATTCCATCAAGCAAGGCGTGCAGGTTGCCAGAAAGGCCACCAAGTACGTCGTGCACAGGAGAAGCGAGGGTTGCCATAACTTGAGCAATGAGCTCGTTTTTGCTTGGCATGGTTGCCAAAGCGTTTACTTCTGCCGTGTCTAGCATCTTGCCTTCAGCAGAAACGCCACCAACAAGCTTTAGGGCTTCGTGGGTTTTTGCAAATTTTGCTAAAAGCTGAGCTGATGTAACTTCGTCATCGCCAATTGCGTACAAAAGCTGGCCTTTTAGGGTGCTGGCGTCAGCGTTCTTAAGGTTGCTTGTTTGCTGCATGGCAACGCGTACAAGGCGGTTTTTGACCACTTTGATGGTTACATTTTGCTCGCGAGCTGCGCGGCGAAGTTGTTGTAGGTCAGCTACGGTTAAACCTTGGTATGAGGCAAAGGCGGTTAGCTTAGCGTTGCCAAGCAACTGGCCTAGGTCAGATACTACGGTTTGTTTTTTATCGCGACTTATCGCCATAATTACTTCACCTCGTTTTATATTACTGTTATTACCCGCAAGCTTTTACTGTTCTTTTTTGGGCACAAAACGGCTGCCAGAAGAAAGCATAAAACTTGCGTTATCGACCAGATTGTTAAAATGCGTTAAGCCAAAAAGAAAAGTCCTTGGCTCTCGCATTACCAAAGACTAGTCAAAGAGAAAAATAGATTTTTGTCTCATTGCCTCGGTAGCAAATTAAGTTGGCAGGCCAACAGCTACTGTCTGTGGTAATGTTCATGGGGTATTTTAGCAAAATATTGCACTTAAGTCAATGTGCTCGAGCTATTTTCTTAATTGCAACTTCTACTAGATATGTCAGCAAGTCTAAATTTTAGCTTCTGCTTGCCATAAGTTAAGTTTAGGCTTATCTGACCTAGGGTTTCTTGAATATTTTTCTCGGTTGCAAGTTCGCGCCAGCCAACCTGGCCAACAACTATACCAGTTGCTTCAAATAGTGACATCTCACTAAATTCTGAACTGTTATAATTAATATTTTGTAGCTTTTCTATTGTACGAGCTACCATGCCAAAGTCTAAAATCTCGCGGATTGTTTGCTTGCAAATTTCTAACTCGTTCGTCAAGGATGGGATTATCCGATCTGAAGCCACAAGGACGTTTGTGTGTTTGGCAACTTTTTTGCTGTAGCAAATTTTTTCATCTTGTATATAATATCCGTGTTGTTCGGCCAACGCATCTTCTGTATTTGCATGCAAAACGTTGCATATTACATAAAATACTGGCAATAGCTTGTTGTGTGGAGTGTTATTTAGGCTTAGCTCGCAAAATAATTTTTTAAGGTCGGCTTTTGGTTTATCAACCATCCAAAGCGATTTATAGTTATGTCTTATGCTCTTGAGGCCAATGACGCCACAGTTGTTTATAGTACTCCACGGTTTGTTATGCAGTGTCGCAAGATCTTGCTTGATGATATCAATCTTGCCATCTACCATCTGTTTATTTTCGGCAACAACCTGCTGTATACCGATGTTAATTGACTCTTCGTTAATTTTTAAGTTGATAGTTTGTATATTTGGCTTTAGTTTGATGGCTCTGTTGCTAGTAAGTATCGCTGATATTCGAATAAGACCGTTGTCGTGAGTGGTGCCTTCAACGTGGTAATCTAGATAGCTTAAAAGTCTAAGTCGCTTTAAAAAATGAGTTAACTCAATGCTGTACATGTAACAATAAAGCTGCGCGATGCGTGGAGCGTTACATTCTTTAATAATTGTTAGTCTCATGTTGATGATTATACTCTTTGATGTACTTCAGAATATATTGCGCCTGTGTTGTCCGATAACACAGGCGCAAAGATAGGCTTGTAGTCAGAACCTCTTGCCCTTACCGTGGCTGGGCTTGCCCTTGCTGTTATGCACCTTGGTGGAGGTCTGACGCTTCGACAGCGAAGATCCCTTGCGCTTGGTTGTTTTCTTTCCGCTGCTCAGAAAGGTCCAGCCAAGGCCGCCCTTGCCACCTTTACCACGAGCCATTTTGGTTACCTCTTTCAAGGTGAGAGTGACAACAAAACATTGTCACACAACGTACCTAGACGGTTGCCTAGTCAGAAGTAATTATATATATATATATTAATATTTGTCAAACATCGACTGTGCATACTTGATATTGCATTGATGTATGAAATATTTATGCTACTTGCAAGCCCAGGTTCATAAGTGGCGGTTGTGCTGTCTGGTGCAGTAGATTGTCTAGATGCTGTTTTTGTCTAGGTTTTTTGCCACTTTGTTTACGTAGTTTTTTAAGACGTCGTAAAATTGATAAAAACCCTCTACGTGCAAGTGTTCGTTTGGTGAGTGGTAATCTCCCCCTGGAGGATATGTCACAATGCAGGGTATGCCTAGCTTGCCAAAATAACGGGCGTCGCTTGCGCCTTGCGCCTCCATTGTGTCAATTTTATAGCCAAGCGTTTTTTGAGCAACGTTTATATAGGTCTTGATGTACTTGCTAGATAGGTCATTTTGGTAATACGGGTCGTCTATTGGTGTTTTTAATGTGGCGCCATATTTTTTGCACAATGCAGCAATTTTATTTTTGGTGGACTGCTGATCTTGTAGGCTTATAAACCTGCCATCTAATCTTGCCTCGGCCTTATCTGGAACCTGGTTAGTTGCTTGGCCAGCATGCAGCTGGCATAATGCCAAAGTGCTTGCACCTGGGGAGTCTTTGGGCAGTAATTTTTTAATCTCGGCAAGTAGTGGCAAGAGCTTGTCTAGGGCGTTTTCACCATCCCAAGGGCGTGAGCTGTGGGTGCTTTTGCCTGGCATTGCTATGGTAAACCAAGTTATTCCTTTGGCAAACCTTTCTATGGCCCAGTTTTTTCCTCCGTCCGGCACAAGGCAGGCTTGTGGAACATAGCCTTCTTCAAGTAGTTTTTTTGTACCGTTTTGGCCGCCAATTTCTTCGTCGGAGGTTATCATGATGCCAAAATCGTACTTTTTAAGGTTGTCTTTAAGGTCGTCTACAAGTTGCAAAAATGCTGTTATGCCAAATTTCATATCTATTACTCCGCGTCCGTAAAAATAGCCACCTTTTTGGACTAATTTAAATAATTGCGGATCAGCATCTACTACGTCGACGTGGCCAGACAGCATTAGGGTTGGTGTTTTTGTGTTTTGAGTTGTGGCTACGATAGATCCATATCCGTTAAAGTTGTGCTCTGCAACAAACATTCCACGAGCACTTAAAAAATTAGCAATATAATCTAGAGCTTGTTTGTTTGCTTTTGCGTTGTTACTTACGGTTGGTATTTCTACTAAGGTTTTTAGTATGTCTTTCATGTTGGAGCTTTCTGCAAATATGACATAGATTGAAAAACCGAGCTGCGGCTCGGTTGCTGGCATTTTGGCATTTTATATTTTATTAAATTCTTATCGCAAACCAAGCCGACTCTTGTTGAAGAGTCTTTGCATAAAGCATACAATAATTTGATTTGCGCTTGTGTTCATTACTTATATATTTATAGTATTTGGTTAAAAGATTGTCAAGTCTAAAGAATAAACGGCCCCCGGGCGGAGGCCCAGGGGCTATGGTTGACATATTCTGCAGTATCGCATGTGTGGTGGAAGGTCGCGCACGCGCCGAATGTACGGCACGGGAACATCGCTTTTGTATTGGCGGTGCGTCCAGTCGACGCTAATACCACCAACGTGTACGGTTGCGTGATACTCTGGCCCTCCTAACGTTGGTGATCCGCTTCTTGGGTCGCCAAAGTAGACTATGTGGACATGCGCATATCCAGCTTGGACTTGCTCTGGCGTGACCGCTCCCTTTGACTCCATAAAAGAAAGAAAGTCCTGCGAAACAACCGCGCACTGACCAACCGCTGTCCAGAAGTTGTCCCAGTCGTTTGGGAAATATTCTTTGAAACGGCTTACGCACCAAGTCAAGCTTGGCGTCCTTGGGTCTGGAGTGCCCAGCATGTGCTGAATCTGCGGACAGTCTGTGCCAAGGATCTCGGCAATGTTGCGCTTTTTGTCAAACCCCCACTCGTCAAGCAGGTATCGAACTTTTGTTGTGAGCTTGAGGTTACTTTCTTCAAACTCCAGCATAAAAACGTCAACGGGAACTCTGTCGCTCCTCCAGTCTGATGAATTAGCCCATGCTTTGCTAATAAACTCAATCTGGCCAAATTCGGTAAGAGCTCTGTTTGTAACGCGAGCATTGCAGTAATCTACAGTGTACACCAGATGCAAGGTGCTCACCTTTCTTGGTAGGGGCGAATTATTTAATTTTACTATAAAAATAAGATTTTGTCAATTTATGATCGAAACCACCTCTGAGACCAATCGGCAGCCTGCCGCACCTTTGGCTGCTTGGTGCGGCAGGCTGCATGCTTTAGGATTGCCAAAAAACTAGAGCATTAGTCCTCGTTGGTTAGCCTGGAGTACTTTGTTGCCTTTGAAAGCATGGGCGCAGTCATTGCTAGTAGTAGTATCGCTGCAATGAACAGGGTAATCGAGTTGGTCGGATATGTGTACTCCTTGTAGTTGAGAACGCAGTAGCCCCATTCGACTGCTGGCATTACCGCTGCTACTATAAGCATCATTATTGCTGCTACGGTGCATACAAGTGAGCATGCTGTATAGAGCGCTATGCGCACTTTTGCTTGTGTTTGGCTGATGTGTGCACTCTTGCTTGCGTCAAAGATTCTGGCTTTGACTCCCCTCTTTGATAGTATTGCGGACCGGACGTGAGATAACGTCATAACAACCATATTTACCTCCAGGCTTGGTAGCGACAATCCCGATTTTATTATACCATATTTATATTATTTATCAAACATATTTGACATGAAGTGTATATTCTGCTATCATGGCGTAGTTTTGCACCTAATGTCCGAATGGAGAAAAAATGCGTTATCCGACCAACGTTGATGTTTTCGATTTGGCTACATTGACGAAGGCCTTTGCCGAACTGGACGCTATCGCCAATACTGGTGTGCCTTGGACTGCTCTTCCTGGTGACGGAAATGGTGCCATGCAGAGACGTTTTCTGAGGCTGTATTCATCGCATCTCCGTGCTGTTAAAGAGCTTTCTGGTCTTCGATCGCTAGCCTCTGGTGATGCCGATGTGCTTAATCAGTTTTTGACAGACAACGGATTTACTCCAATGTTTCGCAGGCTGGAGCGTGGGGGCGTTGGTGCTGTTGCAATCCTTGAGATGATGCTGAAGTGGGCTGCTAAGGCCAGTAGGTCAGTCATTACGCTTACCAGCGACAACAGAGCCTCGTATCAGGCCTTCTCTCTATTGCCTGATGGTTTTGAGGTTTTTGACAGTGATGCTGGTAGGCTTGTCAGATTGCTGGCTCAAGATGGTAGCTCTGTTTGGCTGCTTATTGCGGACAGGCCAGGCAACTGCCTGGATATGGTCGATGTTGCCATGCGATCTATGCGCTTGCGACGACGGAGTACTGAATTTTTCCCGTCTGTAGAGGTTCCATGCGTTGATATTGACAAGGCTTTGCAACTGCCCTGGATGCTTGGTATGCGTTCTGGCGACCATGTCATCGACCAGGCCTTTCAGATTTTTAAGCTGACGATGGATGAGGTTGGAGCTGAAGTTCGCGTGGCTTCTGGGTTGGCAACGACAAGAGGTGGAGGTCCGAGGCCCCTACCTTTGCGCATTGATCGGCCTTTTATCGGTTGGTTTACGCAGCGCGGCAGCGAATTTCCGATCGCAACATTTTATGCTGGGCTAAATGCTTGGCGCCCTTTTTTCTAATGGGCATATGATATTTGGTTGGTAAGGTGGGCAAAAGGGGGTGTTCGTGTATTTTTTACACGAACACCCCTACTTTAATTTGTATTATTCTATTAAACCTTCAAGGCCAAGTGCTTGTAGCTTTCTTTGTGCATGCCTGGCTTGCTCTAGTCTGCTTTTTGTTGGGTCATCTGCCTCGCGGTTAACAAATAGCATGGCTTCGGCTAGGTGCGGATGTACTTTGGCTATTTCGTCGTGCATTTGTTTTGCTAGCTTGCGGTAACCGATGTGTCCAGCGGGTTGAGTGCGTAGTTCTATGAGGTGAAACGCTGCGCGAGCGTTTATGGTTAGTTTCCAGCGCATTCTGTTGCAAAAAAGTGTGGCGTATTGTGCTTCAAGTAAAAAGCCTGCTTTGTTGAGTTTTTTGTACAGACTCTCGGATATCTGTAGGGTTTTATTGTATAAGTCGTCAAGTTTTGCATCGATTATAGGCTGCGGTACTTCATAGCTCAAGTTTGGACTAAGTAGTTGCCACTCTAGTGCGTCTACCATTCGATGGCGCTGTAAGTCGCGAAATATTCCGTAATCGCAGACAAGTTCAAAGGTATAATGCGCTACTTCAAGTGCACGACCCGGTTTATGTCTTCTGTTGCTGCGTTCGCCAACGTAAACATCAAATGCGGCTGCTTTTTTGGCTTTGTCCCAGCTTTTTACCTCGTCTTTTATTTCGTCAAAGCTAAGTGATGTGTGCGGGTATAGCATGTGAGCAATTAACTCGTACTCGTCTTTTGGTGTGTAGTCCAAAAGCTTAACTGGTACGTTGTCGTAGCTGCTAATTGCCCGACCGAAGTTGCTTGTGGCGACATGTTTGGTTAATGCGCGGGTTTTTCGTTTGTGTTCTACAGTTGCGCCGCCACGATTTGGCATGTCTGTTCGCTCAAAAAATATACCGTGTTGTTTACGAACTTCTTGTAGGATTTGTTTTCCTACTTCTTGCGCCTCTGGTAAATCTTGACTTAGTAGGTTCATTATTAGGTTGTCTATCGCTTGACCAGAGCCTACGATTCCAACCGTTGATGTTGTGGCTGCGGGCAAAAGACCTCTGGCGGCATCGCAGGCCTTGCCGCGCATGGCTATTCTCCAGGCGACGTCACGCTCTTCTTTTGGGGTGTCGTCAATTTTATGATAATACTCGGTCATTTTGCGTACAATTTGCGAGTAATTGTCAAATATTTGGTCCATCACTTTTTTGTAGTCGGATGCGAGTTTTTTTGGAAGATTATTTGGCGTGTAGTATCTGTACTGATCGTTCTTTTTTTCGTCGTAATAAATGTATCTTGTTGACTGCTCGAGGTAAGCTGCTAATCTTCCCCACTCTAGTTGTTTTGTCAGTAAGTTGCTGGCGTTTTCTACCACCACTGGTACCGAGCTAAGTTGCTGCACAGAATCGTCGCCAAATTGAGTCAGTACGCGTCTTAATAGCGCCTCGTCCTGACCTTCTTGGTTAGCAAATTCTTTCAATATAAGCTCGCGCATGTCGCCGCCAAAACGGCTAAGTCGTGCCATGGCTGCCGCGATAATTGTTGGGCTAAATTTGTCTAAAAAGCTGTAAACACTGCCGCTTGTATTGGTAACGGATTGAGCTAGGTAATCTTGGCCTTCTGCGGTAACTTCAAAACTTCCGTCTTCATTTTGTTTTATGTATGGGTTTTGGTTTTTCACACGCTCTCCTTTAGTATGTCTTTTATTTGTTTCCAAACATTGTCTTGTGATGGCTTGCCGTCTACGATGTGTGCGTTTTTTAGCTGTTTTGCCTGATTAAGATACTCGTGTCGCACGCGCTTAAAATAGTCTAGCCCTTTGCTGTCAAAAAAGTCTGCTTCGCTGCCGCCGCGGCCATCAAGCCGCTGGCGACAAACTTCTGGGTCTAGATCTATCAAAATTAGCAAATCTGGCTCAAACAACTCGCCCGTTGCAATTTTGCTAAGGTTGACTATGTGGTTAACATCTGCGCCTTCTGCAGCTTGATATGCAACCGTAGAAAGCCAGCAGCGATCACTTACTACTCGTTTGTCATCTTTAATTGCTGGTCTTATTACTGAGTCAATTAAATCTGTGCGTGCAGCCGAAAACAAAAACATATTTGTATGTGCCGAACGCGGCAAGTCTTTGCTTTTAAGCAGGGTGCGAATCTGTTCGGCCATTAACGTGCCGCCAGGTTCGCGCACGCCCAAAGTGTTTGCGCCCAAAAAGTCTAAAGTATTGTTAAATTGAGTAGTTTTTCCGGTGCCGTCTAGGCCTTCAATCACGATATATTTAGACATCAATAAGCTTCCTCCGTTCGTCAATGTGTGCTCGTGGTAACATTTGTTGAGGTTTCCAGTTTTTTATTACCGCCTTAAGATCGTCTGCTTTGGCGTCTTGGTATTTGCCGCTTAATTTGTGATATTCGCTATCCACTGGTCCTGTATTGTAAAAAACAATTTGGGCAATTCGTTCGCCTGCTGGCAAAACGACTGAGTCTAGTTTGTTCATGTTGTATATTTCCATGGTCCAGCGATTTATATAGCCTGGATCCCCCCAGCCAGCATCTAAGCAAACTGCTACTCCATTGCGTCCCCAGGTGCTGCGTGCTTGCATTGTGCTGGTGGCGTTGCCTTTTACGCCAATAAATTCATGCGTGTGGGCTAAGATGCGTTCGCCTGGTCCCAATACGATTATTGGGTGGTCAGCTGGAATTCCCTCAAATAAAACCCTTCCGTGTTTTTGACACCAATCTTTATGATTTTCTGCTTTATGCGGTCCATCAAAATAACGTTCGACTGCCTTTGGGTCAAATGGATTATAAACACCTCCAAGATTGTTTTTTTCTGTTTTGTAGTACCATTCGCCAAGTGTAACATCTATACTACTTCCGTTAATATGATCTTCGACGTACGGGTAAAAAATCAATTGGCCAGATTTAATGGCCGATTTAATATCGGTGTTGCTAAAAACCCCCATCTCTCCTCCTGACTCTTTACTATTGTGACGGATTTTTGTGCTGTGGGCAAGGAGGTTGTGCTTATTACACTATTGCGCCAGTGCTTGATATCGGTTTTTTGTTTTGTTTACAGATGCGTCAAACCATACCTTTTCTAATACTGCCTGAAGATCGTTCATGCTGCCATTATTTACTAATGTTGTGCTGGGCTTAATGTCACCTTGCTGCTCTTCAGTGATGTCGGTTGTGTCAGATTCAATTCCTGGCCTTTCGACTTTTAAGATAATTCCGCCACTTTGCTTTATTATCTCTGCATCTTTGGGGTATCTTATGCCGCAGATTATTATTAGATTTTTGTCATCATCAAATCTGCTAATTCTTCTAAGAATCTCGTCTGTCCAAATTGTTGGCTTTGTCATTGCAATTAGATAGCCACCAATCCACTGCAGCAACATGCGATATGTTGGTTTATTTTGCGGCGTTATTTTTTGTGTTAATATTTGCGGGTCATGTTTTATGAGTTTTAGATACTTAAATATTTTGTCGTAATTTTTTGGATTGGCAATAAGGCGTTCTGGGGTGATTGCTAGCTGATTCCAGGTTACTTTTACGTCTAATTGGCTGTTTATTGTATCTACAAATTGTATTAATGTCTGATTTATAATGTCTTGATCGGTATCGTCATTTAGCTCGTTTTGTAGTATTTTGTTAAAATCGTTAGCCAGTTCAGATATTATTAAACCCGATTCATAAATTGCGTGCTTTGGTTCGAGCTGCGCCAAAATTTCTGCCACCGTGCTTTTTCCGCTGCCTATGGCGCCTGCTATTCCTATGATCATAATCTAATAATAGCAAACAAAGCCCCTGTTTAGGAGCTTTGTTTGCTAGCTGTCTATTAGCTCGAGGGTTTCTTGATGTTTAGGAGGGGGCGTCCTTGGTGCTTCGGCAACCTGTTTGTGTATGTCATAATTGCCGAGTACGTCGTCAATTCTTTCTACCATACTTGCTGCCTGAGCTAGCATTCCAAGTCGTCTTTCGGTGATTTTACGAGCGTCTGGAGGCAAAATATTTGCCTCTGCCTCGCGAATTACTTCTTCTAATTCGCCCGTATCATCTTTTTTTGAGCCGCTTGCGTGTTCTACCCTTAACATCGCATGACCTCCTATTTTTTACGTTACCCTACAGACTAGATGTATCTACTTTTATCCCTGGGCCCATTGTTGTGCTGATGGTCACGCTCTTTATGTAGGCGCCCTTTAGTCCAGTTGGTTTTACACTGTTAATGCTTTCAACAAATGCTTTTGCGTTTTCTGCAAGTTTCTCTTGACCAAAGCTGACTTTACCAATTCCCAGGTGAACAATAGCTTGCTTGTCTACGCGATATTCTACGCGACCAGCTTTTGCCTCTTTAACTGCTTCTGCAACTTTAGCAGTTACGGTTCCACTTTTTGGGTTTGGCATTAGTCCACGTGGACCAAGCAATCTAGCGTATTTGCCAAGCTTTGGCATAAGCTGAGGTGTAGAAATCAAGATGTCAAAGTTTAACTGCTCTTTGTCTAGTTGTGCCAAAAAGTCTTCTTCGCCAACAGTGTCGGCGCCAGCTTTTTTGGCAGCATCGTGTTGGTCTGTAGGCGCAAAAACGGCAACTTTAATGTTTTTGCCTGTGCCATTTGGCAAGGCAACGGTTGCACGAATGTTTTGATCTGCCTGTCGTGGATCAACGCCAAGATTTATGTGCATTTCAACAGTAGAGTCGAACCTCCCAACACTAGTTTTTGTTGCTAGCTCAAGAGCGTCATTTACGCCATATGCTTTGCCAGTTTCGACTTGCTCTGCAACTTTTCGGTAGGCCTTGCCACGTCGTTCAAGCTTTGAACGAACTTTTGGTGCTGGGCCACGTGATGTTGAGGCGGCTTCTTCTGACTGTGGTGATGTGTCGCCGCTAGCTTTGCGCTCTTCTTTTGCTGCTTTTTCTTCAGCTTCTTTTAAAGATTTCTCACTGCGCTTACCAGCTTTTGCAGTAGTTTTCTCGGTTTTAGTCTCTGTAGTCTTTGCTTCTGAAGTCTCGACTTCGGAGGTTTGCTTTTCTAGATCTTCATTTTTTGTCATAAAAGACTCCTCGTGGTTCAAACGGTTGCTGACCTCCCACTGTTAAAAATTATTTTTCTACTTCTACACCCATTGAGCGAGCAGTGCCGGCCACAACTTTTACAGCTGCGTCTAGGTCGTTTGCGTTTAGGGTGTGCATTTTAGCTTTTGCAATTTCTTCTAGTTGCGCACGTGTAATTTTGCCAACTTTTTCTGCGTGAGGTTTACCGGAACCTTTTTGGATGCCAACGGCTTCGCGAATCATTTCGTCAACAGGCTGACCAATGACCGTAAAGCTAAAAGTGCGGTCTTCGTAAACTGTAAGATGCACAGTTACCAACTTGCCCATCATGTCTTTTGTTCGGTCGTTAAATACGCCAACAAAGTCCATTAGGTTTAGACCGTGTTGTCCTAAAATTGATCCTACTGGAGGACCTGCGGTTGCTTTGCCGCCTGGAACGCGGAACTTAAGATTTGCTTTAACTTTTTTTGCCATAAAATTTACTCCTTTGGAGTGCGTAACGAGGTTATTATACCAATAAATGCAATAAATGTACAGATATGTTTGGTAATTATATAAAAACCGTGCTCGCTTTTATGTGCACGAGCACGGGGGTGATACCATTCTTAAATTAGATGATTGTCTGCAGCCAAGGGAGAAGACCTCGACTGACTAGGGTTACTTTCGTCTCCTCGACGTTATAGAGGTACAGATATAGACATCCGTCCTTAATTTCTGGCACTGGGCAGAGTATTACGCCGCAAAAGCTTTGAACAATTTCTGCGGCTATAGCCGCTACATCCTCCTCGCCTTCTGTCTTTAAAACAAGGCACCTGCAATTGCCGTGCCCGGGCTTACTAGTGGAGAAGGTCTCTACTAGTTGCACTGTTGTTCCCTTCTAATGAAGCGTTATCAGCAGTACGATAGTATGATTATTTGTAAAAAATGTCAATTTTACGGTATAAACTCTAAAAGACCAGATGCAACTGGTCTTTTAGAGTCTATTTTTTGAAGTGGCTAAACTTTTTTAACCTGAAGTGCGTCTAGCTCGACAGGAGTTTCACGACCAAAAAGGCTAACCAATGCTTTGATTTTGCCTTTTTGAGTGTCGATCTCATTTATGGCACCATCAAAACCTTTAAATGGTCCGTCGATAATGTTGACAACCTCGCCGACACTAAAGTCAATTTGGTGTTTTGGATCTTCAACGCCCATTCGTTTTTTGATTTTGGCCATTTCGTCGTCGCTAACTGGTGTTGGAGTGACGCCGCTGCCAACAAAACCTGTTACTCCGGGTGTGTTACGAATGATGTACCAAGCGTCTTCAGAAAGCTTCATTTCTACCAAAACGTAGCCCTGAAAAATCTTTTTTTCTGCAACTTTGCGTTTGCCGTTTTTGATTTCGATTTGCTTTTCTTTGGGAACCATTACGTCAAAAATTTTGTCGGCCATGTCTACAGAGTCAACACGCTGTTTAATTGAGTGTGCAACTTTTTCTTCGTAGCCAGAGTATGTATGTACGGCATACCATTGTCTTGTTGAGTCGTATCTTTTGCTTGTCATTAAAATAATATCCATTTAAATAATTGTTCAAATCCGTAGTCTAAAGCTAGAACAAGGATCATTATGGCGCATGTAAAAATTATTACTGCTAGGGTTAGTCCCCATGTTGCTCGCCTTGTTGGCCAGCTTACCTCGCGAAGTTCATGCCACGCTCCAGCAAAGTAGCGACCGATTGCTCTTAGCCACCTTGGAGTCTTGACGCTGCGCGAAAGCTTGCCTTTGCCAGGTAAAGAAACACGTTTTTTAAGTAAGTCGCGTTTTTTGTCCTGATCTTTTGCAGACTTAGTAGTCTTTTGCTTGGTCACGATTTTCTCCAAATTAAAAAACCTACATTAAAGTAGTAGGTGATCTGTGTCAAGTATATAGCTTTTGTAGGTGATAGTCAATAGAAGAGGGGCTGACGCTGGGTTGCGCAGCCCCTGTGGCTTGGACGTATTGATTGAAGTTACTTGCGAAGCAGGCCGGGTGACGTGGTGATCTTCATGTCGTCGACCCAGACGGAACCCGTGTTTTTGCTTGCGAAATCGGCGTGGCACCTGTCGCACATCCACCACAGAAATGTGCCCGTGGACAGGTGTCCGCGAAGTGCGCACACGGTGTACCTGTTGGTGAACCTCCTGATTGCACTGAGCATGTCTCGAAGCACGTACATCACCTGTGATTCCCTTCACAAAAAAATCAATACGATCTTGAGATAATTATAGCATACTATTGTATAAATTGCAAGTAGGCGCATTAAAATGCAGATATTACTTGGTTTTATGCTGCGGGCATTAGATAATGTAAGTATGCATATATCTATAGCATGTTGGTTGATAACAATAACCATAGCGGTGATGATTATTGGTCTAACTGGGTTTGGTGGGCAGTTTTGGCAAAGACGTAAAATTATTGCAGAGGCGTCTTTTGGTCTGCTGTTGGCTGGATTGCCATTTTTGCTTGTATCTTTGCTTTCTGTTGAAACAAAAGTAATTTTGGTTGCATCTATGTTGTGGCTTGCAATTTTAAGCTGGCGTTTAATTTTTGGAAGGTTGAGCGGCTTGTTTTTGCAATCTAGTACAAAGCTGAATGCTTTGATTTCGTTTGCGATCATATTACTTTTGACTGTTTTGTTGGTTGTTTTTGTTCCGCTTGGAGTGCGGCTATTTTATGAGATACTTTTGTTTTTTGCCCTTTTGTTTGGGCTGGTTATTTCGGCTTTGTTCTTGTGGCAGGCAATTTGGACTCTTGAGCATTATAAGCTGCGAAAAATCAACAGCAATCTAAGTTTAAAGGATTTGCCTACGGTTACTTTGGCGATTCCAGCCAGAAACGAGGACCATGCATTGGTAAAATGCTTGCAGGCCGCGGTTGAATCTGACTATCCAAAACTAGAAATAATTGTTTTAGATGATTGTTCGCAAGATAAAACTCCGCAATTAATACGCGATTTTGCGCAGCGCGGCGTACGTTTTGCGCCTGGTGGCAAATTGGCTGAAGGTTGGTTGGGCAAAAATCAGGCTTTGCGCACGTTGGTTGACGCTGCAAGTGGCGAATATATTTTGTTTGCAGATGTTGACACAAATCTTAGCGCACAGAGCATTAGCAAGCTTGTTGCATATGCGTTATCAAATAAGGTTGAGATGGTCTCTGTTTTGGCTAGTCGCAGAGACGGAATTGATATGGCTAATTTGCTTTGGCAGCTTCGTTATTATTGGCAAATTGTATTGCCAATTACGCGCAAAAGAGTGCCAGTTGCTAGCCAATGCTGGTTAATAAAAACAGATGCTTTAAGGCGTTTTGGTGGAATAAAAGCTGCAAAACATAAAATTGTGCCAGAAGGGACGTTCGCGCGCAGGCTTTTTGCATCTGATTCGTATAGGTTTTTAGTGTCTAATCAAGAATTGGGCATAACAACCGCCAAGCGCTGGACTAGTCAGAACGAGACAGCGATTCGTTTGCTGTACCCTACTTTTAAAAGGCAGCCAGTTTTTGTAATGCTTGCTTGTTTTTGTTTGGCAATATTTACGATTTTGCCGTTTGCCGTATTAATTGTTTATGGCGTTTTAGGTAAGTTCAACTTGTATTGGGCTATGGCTGCAGCGGTGTCTGTCTTGCTGTTGTTTAGTTATACTTTGGTGTTGTTTAGGGTAATGTCACATACTTGGTGGCTTGCCGTTTGGTTTTTGCCAGTTGTTTTGGTGCAAGAATTTGCACTGCTTGTGATTAGCATGTTGATGTATGAATTTGGCAGCGTAAACTGGAAGGGTCGCAATGTTTGCTATCCAGTTTTAATGGCTACAGCCAGTAAATTGCCAGATATTAAGTGATTATTACTTTTTCTGTTCGGGGGCGGGTTTTACTAAAATGCTAAATGTTGATCCGTGGTTTAGACGACTTTCGAATTGTATTTGAATGTTAAGTTTGGTTGCTAGTTTTTGACTAATGTAAAGTCCAAGTCCTGTGCCGCTAGACTCGCGAGTTCGGTAATCTTCTGATCTGTAAAATTTTTCAAAAACGTGCCTTTGGTCGGTTTTGCTCATGCCAATGCCTGTGTCTTTTACCGCAATATATACTCCTTTTGGCGTGTCGTGGCCGATAATTGTGACTGATCCGTGCTGAGTGTATTTTATAGCGTTTGTAATAAAGTTTTGTAAAATTTCTTCTAGATAAAGCCTACTGCTACAGATTGGCGAAAGCTGTGGAGATATGTCCAAGTCTAAATGTATCTTCTTTTTTTGAGCCTGTGGAGCGTAAGTGCGAAACATTTCTGTTAAAAAATCTGCGGTGTTAATTACTTCTGTGCCCTCTGCGTTCACCCCACGCTCTGCCCTAGATAGTGTGCCTAGGTCGTTGATGATTTTTGATAGATAAACTATTTGTTCGTGAGAATCAATTACGGCATGTTTTATCATTTCGGGTGCTGCGCCGCGTTCTTGCAAAAGTTGAATGTTAGATAAATTACCTTCGGCAATCGCCACCGGTGTACGTAGTTCGTGGCTTACGACTGAGATAAATTCGTCACGCTCTTCTTCAAGCGTTTTTTCTTTGGTGATGTCGCGAATAATAAAGATAAAACCTGTTTCGGTGCGGCTTTGGTAGCCTGGTCTAATTGGCGCGACGTTTATGTAAAGGCGCATGTACTCGTCGTCGTTAAATTTGTGCATTAGATCTGTTCGGCTAAAAAGCTTGCCAATTGCTTGTGCATCTTGCAAAATGCTAACAGATTTTTTGTTTTTGTCGCATAGGCTTAATATTTTATCTAAATTCTTGCCTGTCAAGTTGGCGTTTGTGTCAAGCAGGCTTATAAGTGCTGCGTTGTAAACTTTTATGGTGCCGTCTTCGGTTGTAGTTACTACTGCGTCGCCCATGCTGTTAACTAAGGCCAGTAACCTTTCGCGCTGAAAGCTTTCTTGTTCGCGCGTGCGCTGAAGCGTAAGTTGTTCGCGTTCGGTTGTACTGCGAATTTTGGCAATTGCATATCCAATTATTGCAACAATTAATGTGCCTTGGGCTATTTCTAATTTTTGATTGCCAAGCAAATCAGGATGTACTACAAAACTTAGCGCAGCAGTTAGCAATAGAGCAGATAGGCTTAACGTAAAGCCACGTTTTTTGTAAAGCATGTCTGATACGGCCATTAAAACTATCCAAATTGCCAAAAACGCTGTCAAAAACCCACTAACAAACAGTACAAAAAATATTGTTAAAACATGAAACCCTGCCAAAAAGAAGATATGGGGCATTTTTTGAGGAATAAATTTAAGAATGCAAAAATACGCCAACGAAAAAACGCTGCACGCAATACTAATCGCTATAAAGACTATATCGCTAACATAAAAATCGTTATTAAGTGTGTCGTTTCGTACCAGTAACCCAAAAGGAATCATAATAAAAGGCAAAAGCGCTGCGGCGTTTCGAAAAAATGCCAATAACCTGTTGTAACGTTTACTGTGCTTGTCGTTGACTGGCTTATGTTTTTCCATGTGATTTTATTATGGCATAAGTTGGAGGATTTGTAACTTGGTTATCAAGAGACTGTTAGTGTTGATATCGTAAATCGCTATCGCCAAGGAGGCTTTTTATGGCTAAGTGCGTTTTGGGCTGAGGGCTATCCTAGTGTCGATTTTAGATTCAATTTCGCGACGATGGTCAACCAGATCGTCAAGTTCCTGCAATAGTGCATGGTTATATTTAGATGCTCTGTATGGGTATTTAGTATCTTACATAGTTTATTTTTAGAAGATGGGATTGCTGAGGTTTGCTTGTTGAACAGCGGCTTGATAAGCAGAGCGCTAGCCGCTAAGCTAATTACGGGACTAAGATACTTTGTTTTTGTATTGCATGTTGGTCTAAATATATCTGGCTAGTGATTGGAGTTGTGTTGTGGCAAATTTTATTAGTTCTGCGCTTTGTTTTTTGCCGCTGATATTTGTTGCTTGGGCGCTATTTGCTAAGCCTTGCTGGCTTTTTGGTAACAATTCCGCAAACCTAAAAACCTCCAACACAGATGGGGTCGATTGAAGGGTATAAACAATGCGGCAATATGGCATTCCCGGCTGGCACGATTACTGGCGCTGAGTCAATAGAATGCGAATGCGGCGCACGTAATGATGTTCCACCTGGCTACCGTGGCTATGAGCAAATTTACGAAGATGCGTTGCGCTGCTGTGACTGTAATCACATGCTATAGATTAAGTCGAGCTAGCAGAGGGCGTGACTTTGCGCCCTCTTGAATTGCTGTAGATTTTATCACAGGGCTTTAAATGCTCGGCTGGTGCAGCTTCAGTGCTTTTCTTTTTAACTTATAATCTGAGCAGTATGTGCCTACCAGTTGCCAAAACTCTTGGCTGTGGTTCATGTATTTTGTGTGACAAAGCTCGTGAATTATTACGTAGTCTATAAGCTCTAGCGGTAGTGTCATTAGCCATATATTTAGGCTTATTGTTTGTTGGCTAGAGCAACTCCCCCATCTTGTTCCGGCGCTGCTAAAACGCAATTTTTGGTATGTAAAACCGTAAGATTCGGCAAATTGGGCAATTCTTCTTGGCAGGTAGGCGTTGGCTTGAATTTTTAGAGCTTTTTTTGCCACCAAATATACTTGCTTGTTGACTAAATCTCGGTTGGCTTGTGGCGGTTTTGTAACAATTGCATTTGTTTGATAGATGCGATGCTTGTACGTCTCGCCTTCTTCAAAAACTAGGGTGTGGCTTTTGCCAATTAGGTCGCCGTGCTTGTACGTGTGACGTTTTGTGGCGATATCGCTGAGCATTTTGCGCAAGTTTTGGCGCGATTCGTTAAGCAGTTTTTTTGCAAAAAAAGCTGGGGCGTATTTTGGCAACGATATTGATATTTTGCCGTTTTGATCTAATCGCAACTTAACAGATGACGACGAGCTCGATCTTCTTATGTAGATGCTGCCAAATTCTGGGTCAACAAAAGTAGACATGCTACCTAATAATTACACTGCGTCGTGGTGATTCTGGTCGTGGTTGGTGCTGTACGGTTTGCAGCTCTGACTTATGCGCAGCTTCGGCCTGTGCTTCGCGTTTTGCTACTAGTTTTCGTAGCACTGCTTTTGCCTGTGTGCTGTATGTGTGCATGCCGCTAATTACAACATTGTGCTCGGTTGCGGGAGGTGTAAAACGTTTGGATAATGTTTTGAATTGTTCTGAGGTGAGGCTGTTGTTGTGCTTGTCGTCCTCTTTTTTTGGGTTGCGCTTTAAAGATCTTTTTTGAGCGATTGTTTCGTGTGTTTGAACCCAAATTATCAATACGTCGTATCCTGCCTTTTTGGCTAATGTGCCAAGTTTTTGTCTGGCGACTTTTGGCTCAAATCCTCCATCTATGATAAAGCTACGGGAGGATTTTAATAGCTCTTCGATTTGATAGTTGGTGAGTCGTTCGACCAAGTCTTGTTCGTCGGAACTAAAGGAGGACTGCCCAAATAATTCGTAACGTATGCGGTCTACACTGACTACTGGCGCTCCAAAGGTTCCAGAAAACTTTTTGGCAAAAAAACTCTTGCCAGAACCTGGCAAGCCAACAACTATCATTACTACGGGCTGGGCGAGGTTGAGGGATTTCATATTTGCTATTTTATCAAACTTATTATGACTGAACTTGGTATTACTTATTTTATCATGATTTTTTGTCTTAGCCCATCTGTATGTAGGGTTCAATTTTATAATCCTATAATTTTTTTAATCAATAGTGTAAATTATAAGCATAAGGGGAATAATTTTCATGGCTAAATCTCGATCTAATGCTGGTGCTGGCGCAGGCAAGAAGGCACTAATTATTGCATCGTCGCTAATTGTGGTCGCCTTTTTGGTGATTGGTGGAATAATATTATATTCAACAGCCAATCCATCAACGGTTGCAATATCTGAGGACCAAACTGATATTCAGGTTAAAAATGGTCAAGAGTTTACAATTACATTGCCGTCTAATGCCTCTACTGGTTACAGCTGGGCATTAAGCGATGCTTATGACAAAAACGTCGTCACAAAAGTTAATGACGAATACATTGCACCAAAAAGCAGCTCTATCGGAGCATCCGGAGAAGAAGTTTGGACATTTAAGGCTAAAAGTATTGGTTCTACTACTTTAACCTTAGAATACGAGCGTTCGTGGGAGGGTGATTCTAGCAAGGTAAACACAAGGGCTTATAATGTAGTGGTTGAGTAAAAAACTTTGACACGTATAATAATTGTAGATAAACTGGTGAATATAAGCGTAAGCAAAATATGGCAAGATTACCTATAAGCGGTTCTGATAGTGGGGTTTGGGGGGATGTTCTTAATGAATTTCTTCTTGTTTCACATGCATCTGGCGGTACGCTTAAAAGCGGTAGTGTCTCTGACGATACCGTTGCTTCTGGTGCTGCAATTGCTCAAAGCAAGATTAGCGGTTTATCGACAAGCCTTGCGGCAAAGGCAGACGATTCTGCGGTTATGCACTTAACTGGCGATGAGTCTGTGGCGGGTGTTAAGACGTACTCGTCCTCTCCAGTGGTGCCTACGCCTGTTAGTGACACCGATGCTGCTAATAAAACCTATGTAGATAACTCATTTGACTGGGACCAAATACTTAAAAGTCAGGTGTTTGGATGAGCACAGTAAGTAAACAATTATTGTCGGGATCGACCAATGGCCAGCCAATCAAGGTTGGCGCTACGTCTACGCCCGGCACACTTATACATACTGCAGTATCAGGTACGTCCGATATGGATGAAGTGTGGATTTATGCCACCAATACCAGCAGCGCAGATGTAGTGCTGACCATAGAATACGGGGGTGCCACATCTCCGGACAACCATATTAAAGTAAGCGTGGGTAGCAATTCGGACCTGTCTTTGGCGATTCCTGGGCTAATTATCAATAACTCATTGCCTATTCGTGCCTATGCCGCCACAGGCGATGTTATTAACGTTGTGGGCTTTGTTAATAGAATAACAGCTACTTAGTCGAGATTAATTAATGGCACTAGAACACAAACGTACGCGTATACCAGGGGTGATGTGTGACAAAGCAGATCCTTATTGTCGCCCTTCGGATTGGTTAACCTTACCAGTCGTTAGCGCTGGTGAGGAAAAATTTGTTGGGTTGCACGCAGTATATGATTGTGATTCAAATTTTGTTACCGTTTACGCCGAAGGCGCATATACAGTTGACTGGGGCGACGGTGGCGCCACCGAAGATGTTGCCAGTGGAACCGCAACCACGAAAAACCTTAGTTATTCGGACTACGGCGATCTGACCTCTCGTGGTTATCGTCAGGCAATCATTACAATTACACCGCAAGCTGGTCAATCGTTGACGAATATTGAATTGCAGCGCATGCCCTCGTCTCCGAGTTTGTCCTACTTGTTTTCAACTAGCTGGCTGGATATCAGGATGGCTGGTGCAAATGTCAGTTCAATCACAACATACGGTGCTAGTGATGCAAGGCAGGCAATGTTGGAGCAATTCGAGTACATTGGCAGCAATAGTATAACCTCTTGCGAGAACATGTTTAGAGGATGCACGGCATTACGAAATATTGTGCAATTTGATACTTCGTCATGCACAGACTTCTCGTACATGTTTTATGGGTGTTACTCGTTAACACATGCACCGATGCTTGACGCTTCGTCAGCTACGACCTTTTCGAATATGTTTAATAGCTGCTGTGGATTAACGACCGTTCCGCCCTACAGCTCATCGTCAGTTACTACTTTTTCTACAATGTTTAGTGGGTGCTATTCGTTAAGGAATGTCGCGTGTTTTGATACCTCGGCGGGGACTACCTTTTCTTACATGTTTGCTAGCTGCTATTCGCTAGAGACTGTGCCTTCTTTCGATACTTCGTCGGCAACCAGTTTTTTGAGTGCGTTTAACAATTGTTACGCACTACAAAGAGTTCCTGTGCTCGATACCTCATCGTGCACAAATCTAGCCCGGCTTTTTTACAACTGTTTTTCGTTGAAGGATGTGCCAGCGCTTGACACTTCGTCGTGCACAGACTTTTCGTATATGTTTTATCGCTGTCAATCTTTAGGAACGGCGCCAAATCTTGATACCTCGGCGGGCTTAGACCTCAATAACATGTTTGCACGTTGCAGTACGTTAACTACCGTTCCTTTGCTGGATACGTCGTCAGCTACAAGTATAGCTAGCATGTTCTATGACTGTGTAAATTTGGAATACGTGCCAGCGCTGGATGTATCGAATGTCACTAACTTTGGTGGAGCATTCTATCACGGTTACTCTTTGCGTTCCGCAGCGCTATCAGGCACGGCATCTGACGTTAGTTATACCGGATGTCTGCTTGGCGCAAGCGATCTTAACGACATATTCACCGGTCTTGCCACTGTTGGCAGTGGCACCATTACGGTAACGAACTGCTACGGCGTGACGCAGCCTGGGTATGATTCAACCATTGCTACTGCAAAGGGCTGGACAGTTACGGCGTAAAACGTAGCTTGACACTACTGCAGTTTTCGTACATAATTACGAACAAGGCTTTAGTGCTAACGCATTAAAGGGATGATCATCTTGAAGGCTGGAGTGGATATGGCGGCTTTTGTTAGCTCTGTGCTGTGTCTTTTGCCATTTTTGTGTCTTGTGGGGTGGGTGATTTCGAAGACGAGTAATGGCTTTAGCCAAGAAACCGCATGTAAAAGGTCGTCAACTTGGTCGGCAAATGCTTCGATGTTAAATGGCGCCCGTCGACAACCAGGATCGCGTGCAGCACAGCCGAGTTATATGAGCTATGGAGCTGATAACAGGACCTGCGAATCGTGTGGTGCATATAATTCCGTGCCCTTTGGGTATAGCGCCGATATCACACGATGGAACGACAGGCTGCATTGCTATTCTTGTGGAACGATGCTTTAGGTCTATGGTCTGGGGAGCGCAGATTTGCGCTCCCCTTTAATTAGATACAAAAACCTGCAGTGTAGTGGCTGAGTAAGTACCCTAAAAATAAAAATGACACTGCCTTAAAGCGTCTTTTTTATTTATGTTAGATATTTAGTAGCTATTAATATCTTTTTATTGAGCTCGTTCAGGTATGGACTTGTGTTGTCTTTTGAAAAATGCTCGGTTGCTTGTTTTAGTTCGTTTATTTCGTCGTTTATAATATTTTTTATATCATCTACAGAAAGTTCCTTGCGTGGAGCTTCTGTAGAGCCCACGCCTGCGCTGGCGTTTGCGATATGGCCAGACTTTGTATCTGATGCTTTTTGGGCTGCAACTGCTTCAGAATTGGTTATGCGTGCCAATAAAGACTGCAAGGTTGAGGCTGTTAGCATGTCGTGCTGCTTGCGTGCCGTAATTGCGTCTTTTTTTATTTGGTCAATGAGTGTTTGCGTGTTTTGTTGCATATAACAATTATACCCAAGTGTGCAAGTTTTTGTAGCTGTTTTAGGTATTGTCTTTTGTTACAAGATACGGGGTTGCTTGTAGTAAAAAGGCGCCTCTGAAGGCGCCTAGGAGCGGTTGTCTACGAGACTTCTACTCCATCTACTGTGATATTGCTAACGCAGGACATTTCCTTAAGCACCTGAACTAGTGTTGCTGCGTTGCCGCGTTGCGCGCTGGCATCGGCGCGATAGCGCCTGTAGGGTCCTAGTCCGTATTCTCTGATAAGCCCTTCTATCTCTAGTACGATGTCGTTGTTGCCCCTGGGATCGTTAAATTCAAGACGCTCACCAACCTGCAGCGCGGGCCAATCCCCGGTGTTATATATAAAACGCAGGTCACTTGGTTCATTTTGACCGTCCACGACATCAAAGCCAATCTCGACCAACATGATTATCTCCCTTCGGGTCGTGCTAATTATATGCGTAACATAAACGAGTGTCAACTTACCTTTGACCAGTATTTTATCTGTTGTAAATTTGTGCCTCGTCTGTAAAACTACCTAGGTTGTTGCATGCTTGATTTTTAAAGACCTGAAACTTAATCTTGCGATCTTCTATCATTTGTACGAGTGCGCAGCCCTGAACAGGCTCTTGGTCGTTAACTTCTACTTTAATGTTTGCTGCCAAACTATTTTGGTCCCACATATTGCCATCAGGTTTTATATAGCTCCAGGTTTTAAGATTGTATTTTATCAGCCCTGTCTCTGTGGAGACATCTTGTGGATTGGGCGTATTGGTCGTGCTAACAAATTGTGCGCACAGACCTTCGTGCCCTTGCATGCTGCCGATTGACACTATAAACCAGTTGGGGTCATAAAGGTCGGGCGCAAAAGATAAATGCGTTGACCAATAGTGAGTTTTGTTGTCGCTGGTGTCGCCCTCATAGCCATTGGTGCCTTCTAAAAACCAGTTGCCAATTAGCCGGCCGTCAATGTCGTAATCTATTTTGCCACTAATTGGCTGGGCGGTGCGCACGTAGCGGCTCAATATAAATGTTTTGAGTTCGTCGGTGTAGTAATTTAGTGGATCGGCGGTGTAGATTTTCCAGGGCTCCGAGCTGTAATGCTCTGGAATTACAAAACCGCTCAGAGGCTTAGTTGTGTCCCAAACCGCAAAGTCCAAAGTTTGGCCGCCAATGTAACCAATTAGCTGGCCGGCGCTTACTGGCAGGTCGATGGGAGTGCTGTTTTGTTTGTAGTCGTCGTAGGCAGCTTTAATGTCGGGCACCAGGCTGGTGACTAAATCGTAATAGTAAAAGTATGTGCAGCTTACGCTAAACACCAGGCGGTATTCTTCGCCAAACGGACGGGTGCGTGCGCTAATATCTACAATATGTGCGTCGCCCATGGCGTAAACCTCGTAGGCGTCTACCGGCGAATTGTAATCTTTGGGAGTGAAGTACTGGTGATCAATGGGCGTGACATGCGCGCCTACTACTAGACCATATGGCACGACAATATTAAAATCTTCTGGCTTCATGGGTGAGACGGATAATTTATTAGTTACGTCTTCGCCCGTACATGCCTGGTGTGACAAGTTTTTACCGGCCTGCACTGCAATTGACTCTTGGGCCTGCGGCATCTCGTCATTGCCATTTGACTGCGAGACGTCAGACTTAAAGATCACCAAAATGGCAATAATTAAAATTGCAAGCAAGGCGCTCGCGCTAATAATCCAAAGCGGCCACTTGCAGTTGCGCCAAAAACTTTGAAACTGGTTAGGTGTGTTATGCTCCATTGAGCTTAAGTATAGCAGGATAAGTTTGAATTTTGTTGTTTGCGGCAAAAACAAAGGACCCCCGCGGTGTGTAACCGCGGGGGTATGATCCGTGCTTAGCGCCTGCGGCGTCGAGCAGCTTTCTCTTGTTTCTTTTTGCTATTGATTCGCAAAACAATGCCAACAAGCATGACAACTCCGATAGCTGAAGCCAGCAGCACCGGTGGATTTTTGCTCGTGCAGCTGATAAGCGCATAGATTGTGCATACATAGGCAGACGCAACCGCAAAGAGATTTAGCATTACAATGACTACTGGGCTGCGCTTCTCCATCTCCCTGTGAAGACGATCACTAAGTTCAATCACCGCAAACGAGGAAAAAGCCAACAGCGCCAAGTCAACATACCACGGCGTAGCAGATAGCATCTGAGCCTCCCAGCAAAAACTGAAACTATTTTACGAATATAGCAGTAGCATGCTTGCTTGTCAATCAATGTTGTGGCGAAGTAAAAATAATTGAATATTAAGTGTAGTTGAATCTAGGCGTGGAACTTAAAACTTCAAGTTCCACGCCTAGGCTTTTATATTGCGTACCTACGCCGTGACATCCGCAAGCAATATGTATGTCTGTCGGCTTCCGTACTGAATTAGTACGTACTGGTGATCATTGTCCGCAAAGACAACATGATCGTGCGGCCAGCTGTAGTCGTATGTGGCATTGTTGTACCACTGGGCCGAATGGGCCTCACTCGCCGTGGCATACTGCTGCCCGGCCAAAACCGTATATGGCAGAGTTACGACGCCTGGGTAATATAGCATGTCTGTCGGATAGATGGACGGATCGGGATATGCCCGTCCGTATACCGCAATGTTTGAACTAGCCGCAGGCGTGATGTAATCACCTTGAGCGGCAAACACCGCCGGCGACTTGTAGGGGCTAAAGATCCAGCCAGATTGCCCGCTGTATTGAATCTGGAACCAGATGCCTTTCGACTCTGTCTGACTGGTAAGCCGAACGAACTTTTGGCCGTAATACGCCTTAGCAGCGCTGTTGCCGATGTCGGTCGAACCCGCGCCCAGTACCGAGTCGGTCACAAGGGGTGAGTCAAACGACGGCTCGGTGTGCACGTACAGCAGATTGGACGAACGAGTGTCGTCAACGCAGCTCGTTGTTCCCGGGAAGCACCCGGTTACAAGCTGCTTGTTCTGCGACCACTTCGGCGCCACCACAACCAGCTGGCTGGTCTGCGGGTCGTCCGACGAATTCACGTTGTGCCCAATCATGTTATAGACCAGAGACCAATTCCAGAAAGGTCCCGGATCCATGTGCATTGTTGAGATGTATCCAGCGGTAGGCGCTGGTACGTTCATATGACCAATGACATGTTGAGCATCCATGGGCACGTTGTACTGCTGACCAAGGTAGCTAACCAGCTTGGACACCGCACGATACTGCGCGTTGGTGTAATCGCCGGTTGCAGCATGGCCAACAACTTCGATGCCAACAGATTGCATGTTGGTGCCGTAGTTGCCAGCGTGCCAGGCCACGTCCTTGACATGAACCATCTGGACTACGCGACCATTAGTGTTAACGACGTAATGCGCAGATGCGTAGGTCATTGGGTCTTGGAACACTGCAACAGTGTCGGACAGAGATCCTTCAGTGTCGTGAATGACAATCTGTCGAATCGCCATGCCATCAGATGGGCGGTTAGCAATGTCGTAATTGCTGTAGTCTTCTGGCGTGCTGTTTTGCACGTAGGCTGCGGGTACAAAGCTACAACCTAGTTTGGGTGGGCATTCGGTAGTTTCGCTAGTGGCGCTTGGCGTTTTTGGCTTCTTGACCTTGTGTCTAGCTGACATTTGGTGCAGCGGACGACCAAAAGAGTCAACTTTTCCGCTGGGGTTACCACCAGTCAGATGCTTTACCTGGTCGTGCGGGACGGGTGTGTTCGCGGCAAGCGCGATAGACGACATGCCAGCACTTACAAGGGCGACTGTAGTCGTTACTACGCCGGTCCGCATCAAGAATGCGGAGAACTTCATTTGGCACTCCCATGCTCGTGCCGGTGGGTTGAGCCGGCACAACAATCCCATTTGAATGTATAATAAAATTTAATCGATTGCGAGGATATTGCATAACATTACAACATTTTATTTTTGAAACACCGTGTGACTTTGCGGTCCTATCTGACTATATGTGTAAAATTTTATAATATTAGTAGTGACTCTTTCGTATCCTGTTAATCTTTGGGATTCAAGGATATGGAGCCGTATGAGCTTGTCGAGCAATTCGAGGTAATTTTGAAGCGGACTTTCAGTAGTCGCGATCTTCTTTTGCTCAAAGCTGTCAATATCGTTATAGAACTTGGCGACATAGCCAGGAGCTGTGTGCTCATGGCCTGAAAGTACGGCATCTAACCTGATTTTGTAGTCAAAGCGTCTTCTGATAAACCGCCGTTTTACTGGGAACTGGCGACGTAGTAGTAGCTGGGGTGTGTCTGAATGGGTGCGTCCCCAGCTTTGTTTCTTGATGCTTTCATCTACAATAAAACAAGGCTTCGTAACGACCTATGGTCATTTCGAAGCCTTGGCAGGGGTTCGTGGACAACTACCGAACGTTTGCGGTTGATATTGAATGTGATATAAAGCGAGTTCGGGAGCTGCTAGACGACGTCGGAGGCCTGGGCGATGGCTCGTAGATGCTATCGCAAAAAGGGTGGCGACAGTATTGCAGTGCCACTCATACTTGCTGGGCTTGTGGCACATGCGTACGGGCTTACGGTTGATATGGCAGCCAGAGTTCTCGCCTATTCATCCATTATCGTCACGACTGGCGTTATCGTTTATGCGCTGGTTGCTATATCTAAGCGGCTAAAGAGACGCCACTCGTTAAGCAATGCGGGCATGTCGCAGATCGATACTATGAGCGGCCTTGAGTTTGAACGCTATATTGCAGCACTGCTCAAGAAGCGAGGTTTTACTAACGTCACGCTGACTGAGCGCTACGACTGGGGCGTAGACATCATTGCTCACAAGGATGGCATTCGATGGGGTGTTCAGACAAAACGAAGTTTAGGTCTTGTGAAGGTTGCTGCCGTGCGGCAAGTAATAGCCGGACTTAATAAATATGGCTGCGAGCGCAGCATGGTGATCACTAACGGACTGTTTAGTGGCCCGGCTGTTGAAATTGCCAGATACAATAACTGCATTCTCATTAACAGAAACCAGCTACAGGAATTAATCATCAGCTAGTCGGAGGTATCTACTCGAAGATGTTATAGTAATTGTCTTCCGTGCCCTTGTTAGTGCGACATATAGGTTCTTGGGGTCAAGCAGGTTGGCAACATCCGCAATAATCACGTGATCATACTCCAAGCCTTTCACAAGCACGGTTCGAGATGCTACATGTGAGTGCTGTTTGCGTCCAGTATGACGTATTTTATCTCTTATCACAGCAAGCTCATCAAGCGGGTTCGTTTCGCCATCCTTTGAGTTCCTTATAGCCGACAAAGTATCTCGCCATGCCTCCCAACGATACAATTTGGTGTCATTGTGGCCTGATAGTTTTTCGGCAACAGAGCACAGCGTTGTATAGGAAGGAGCTTGCCTCAGCTCGTCTAAAGCCGTCAAGATGTCTGCAATACCATCTCGCTGATAGTGAGTTATTGATTGATTGCTTTCCAGCTTCCGAAGCACTGGAGCATCAATCCCAGCTAAACCAACCATGCATTTCTTAGCAAACTGCGCTAGCCAGTGCGCTAACATAAAAGAATTGCTCTGTGGGAGAAGACTCAGCTCATCATGCATAAACCTCCCCCGAATGTCTTCCATGACGACATAAGCCCCACCGAGGCGACTAGCATGGTCAGCGACGGAGGCAGGCCACTTGTCGAGCAGCAGAACAGTTTCATTGTAATCACTAAACGAGAAGGCCTTGCTGGCGAGTACTCCATCACCGCTCTGTAACCACTCTACGCCAGGGACTTGTATTGTCTGCAAGTCGAGCGTCACACCAGAGTTCATCGAAGGACGTATAGCTTGGAGCCATGATCCCAGTTCAGGATTTACGTCTCGCCAACGGTGAGGAGTGTGATTAACATTCAGAAGAGGGAAACACGGAATAACATCAGTATCCCAATCAACCAACCTCTCCCCAGCAAAGCCAAAAATGCCCTGCAGTCGATCGCCAAGTACCACAGTTTTGGGTATTGATGTGCAGATAGATCGCACAAGCTCATGGTGTCTGATATTGCAATCCTGATATTCATCTACGAAGAAATACTCAAAGGAATTGGCAAGCATCATTCCTATGGAGTCTGCTCCAGCAACTCTTATAGCCCCTTGGATATACGAATCTGACTCCGTCCAGTCAGGTGTAGCTGGCACTGTCACACCTCCAATGGTGGTGTAGGCTCGTGCAAGGGAAAAAGCAAAGCCGGTAATGGTATCGACTCTAAATGCCGATGAAGGAACGCCAAACCGTTTAAGACGCTTTTTAAGTGCATCGACCCCAGCGTTGGTGTGAGTTAAGATGAGTGATCTGGCCCCTTCGCTATGCGCTGCATACACCGCCTTGGCTAAAAGGTGTGTTTTTCCCGTACCGGCTGGCATCTCAAGAGCGCATGGAGCGTTTTCGAGAACTGCCATCGAGAGTAGCTCAAGGTCATCGGGCGTGTTATTCTCCCACATCTTCCGTCTCGGCTTGCTCTTGCGTCGGATAGAGAAAGTTTTTCACCTCTTCGAGCTTTTCTCTAACTACTGTGCTGTTAAACTGCGGACTATTTTCTTCGATCCAACCGCCCAGAAGCTTGCCGCCATCGACCGTCTTAAACCAGCTCCGATCTTTATGTGCGGCTGCTTTTGCTACATATTGCTTTGCATCGTCGGTGCTAACACCGTGAGCGCTCCAATCACCCACATCTAAGGTAGTGCACTCTACAGGGAGACCGGCAGAGTGAAGATCATTGAGTACGGTCGTCTCATCACCTCTGGTGCTTTTAGCAAGCAGTAGAAAACTGTTAAGCTCTTGGGCCTCGAGTGAAAATATGATTTGCCGTTCGGTGTTGTTGTCTTTTTCCCACCTTATAACATTGATACCTAGGCCCTGCGCAGCCGCTACATGCTCGTCTACGGATGAATCATCATTATCGATGAAAACCGCGACATCGTAACCTAGCTCCGACAGAGCTATTGCCCGAAGGGGAGCGTCCGAGCCACCTTGGCCGTCTTGAATCACAGATCCTTCTCCTGCCGCAACTGGAAGTCCCGTTCGTATTCTTTCTTTATCCCATGTCGTTACAGAATGGAGCAATAGCCCCTCTTCAGTTTTACCCTCAACCACAAGTATTCGATTGGCTAAGAAGGATGACGGTCGCGATCGACGCAACTTTAAGGCGGTTCCAGTGCCATCAGGTAAGAATGCTACGTTTGTAACTCCGTCGTCATTACTACGGACTACAGCTAGATTTTCAGTAAGAGCCTGTTCCACCGCAACAGGTGAATGTGTAGTTATGAAGACCTGAGAATATGCCTTATCTTCTCGAAGATAGTGGATCAACCTAACCAGCCGATGAGGCTCAAGGCCTGTTTCAATCTCGTCTACTAAGAGTAGGGATTTATTAGAGGCAGCAATCTGCTGCACGGCAAGGCCTGATATCCTCCGAGTGCCCAGGCCGTAATTTGTGAGAGGTATATCCGCTTCGTACAGGGCTAAATTTCCGCCAACTGAAGATAACGACGTGTCTAGCCCCGGCTTAATTGAAGAGAAGCTGCCTCCACCCGCCTCGTTGATCTTTGCTTGTACTTGATCCGTAAGCTTAGCTAGCTCAGCGTCTTCATGTTCCGAGATTGCTTTGCTAGCTGCACGCGCTGCGCTGGCCATAGCGCGGACAGCGCTATTCTTGTCGTGCGATAGTCTGCCTAATGCCGAGGTCGATGTCCACCTTAAATGAACGTCAGCTCGCTCATCAACCTTGAACGTCGCAAGATAATGCCGCTGGCTCGATCGAATTTCTACACCATCAGAACCATCAACTCGTTCGACCGACCAGATAGGTTCGTGCGTTTCATCGACCTTGAGCTGTATTATTAAGCACGCCTTGAGCCCATCTTCAGGATCTTGATGCAAGTTGCCCTCGTCATCGATCCCGCTTAAGTGCAACCCAAAAGCCGATTCCTTGAGTAGCTCTTTAGGTATATCCGCTATAACTGCTCGGATGCAGATAGGATTAGCGGTATCGCAGTTATAAAAATCGGTGTCTGAGATGCTTAGTCTCCAGCGATCACCAAGCGTATAGTGTATGGCATCAAGTAGCGCGGTCTTTCCGCTATCGCCTGGGCCAATTAAGCAAATAAACTTGCGATCATCTGGGATCACCCATGTAGACTCTTTGATGCCTCTGAAATTACTGATTTCAATTCTACGAATATTCATACGGTATAGGTCTCCTAGGTTTGCTGGCTTGTCTACATTATACTCTGGAGAGGCTTTACAAAGCCGAAATAAGCTTAATTAAATCAGTCTCATCCTCGTACGCACGAAGCCTGCCAGTCAGATAGCCAAGCCTATACGAAATGCCGTCAGACATAAGTTGCCAGTTTGTTTCGGACAGTGTTTCGCCGACAACCTTCTTGAGTTCTTTGCGACTCTTAGCGTCATCGCGGTCAGAACGGCTGTCCATACAGCTAAAGCCAACGGTCACATAACCGCCGAGCTCTGGTTTATCAAATGCTACCTCGGCGTAACCCGCAGCCTCTATAGCAGGACGCAAGCGCTCAATAACTTGCGGAATCTTAAGACGCTCAATCCTTGCTACTGCCGCATATACTTCTTTATGTGCATCCCGTTCCATCTCCTCATCAAGCATACGCATACCGTCTTCCCACTTTGGCCGATAGGCTTGCATTGTTCTGGCTCGCTCTTCGCTTAAACAGAAAATCTTTCTGTCGCACTCAAAGTTCGGGTCTACCTCTTCTTTATGTTTTCCTAGTGTGGTGCGTTCGATGTCTTTATGGCTGCATTTGGTGCAGGTTAGCGTTGTCGTCATCATGCGCCCCTTGGTTTTGACGTCCATATCTAACGGCGACTTGCACTTTGGGCAAGGCGTTACCGGGGTTATCCATACAGAACCGTCTTCCCAATATATTGTGCGCTTTTTGCATGGAGTACATTTGAATATGAAGATTATTTGCTTTTCTGAACTACCATCTCTGTACATGAACATTTTATCGGTCAATCTCAGACCGGACCCATTACAATGCTCGCAGACCGGCTCGACACACGGTCGAGCGGCGGCAAGGCGCTCGTCAAGCGCACGATCGTCGGCCATCCACGATTTTATTGTTTGTTCTCGCTCTTCCCATCGAGGTAGTAGGTACGGCAACTCAACAAGCCACCAGTAGAATCGCTCCCACCAGAATTCCATAACGTTTACGTCGTCTTTATTGTCCGTTTTAATCTTTTTGTACAATTGATCGCGTGATTGAAGCAGGCAACCCGCCTCACGGCGACCAATGTCGACAGTTATTTTGTCATACAGATCTTCGTAGTGCTTGCGGCCTTTGAGGTGTATAATCATACCGCACTGAATACGACTAGTACTTAGCTAATATGGTCAAAATATTTTCAGCAAGTTCGCCGAACTCTTCTTTGGCCTTCTCGATGTTATCTCGTGTGCCAATCTGGTTCGCTTCAACTTTAGCTGGATCGATATCAAAAATTGCCTTGCCATACTCCTGACATAGGGCCGGGATACGACCATAATCCTGAATATCATGCAGAGACTTTTCGGCGCTTGCGGCCACTAAGCCATTCTTACAGTGTTTCTCTGAAAGATACGTCTTAACATTAGAAGGTATTTGGTTTATCCATTTACGATGATCCTTGATGGGCTGCTTGCCATATACGTTGTAGGAATTAAGAATATAACCGATGAATAGGCCTTCACTGCCAAGAACATATTTGTTCTCGATATCACCTGATAGTGCCTTGCCAGTGTTTTTCCAGTTTATCTTCCATTGTTCAAAAATGGTACCTAAGTTCTCGATGCCCTGGAGGCTGAAAGCATCCGGCATTACGGGTACTACAAAATAATCAGATCCCAAGAAAATCACGCGATTCAATAGGTTGAGGTTAGGGGAAGTGTCAATAATAAAGATATCTATCTGATCATTCAAACCTTTTTCTCTTAAGAAACGGTCAATGGCGCTTGTTTGGAAGTAACCGATCTGCTGTCCAGCGGCCGCTTGGTTATAGGCGGTAGACAATAAGTTCTCATACTCTGAAAGCCGCAAATCTCCACGTAACAAGAATAAGTTTCCCGAACCATCCTTTGCTGGTTCAAAAGCCACCTTGCCATCTACATCTCCACCACCTCTAACGACGCCACTTAAAACATCATAGATACTTTTAGAGGTTGCTGAAAATATTGTGTTTTCATAATATTCATCACCAAGCGCAAGACGCGTCAGATTACACTGAGGGTCAAGGTCAACGAGAACAGTTTTGTAGCCACGCTGAGCAAATTCAACGGCACAGTTGAAGGCAAGAGTTGTTTTACCAACTCCTCCTTTGTTATTGAAAAAGGTCAATTTCTTTGTTCGCGCGTACTTCATCTTAATTCTATAGTATCACGTATCGGTGTTTCTTAGCACTATCACATTTATACCAAGCCGCTCTGGCTAAAACTATAATACTCCTCCTTCGCCACAATAATATGATCCCTCAAACAAACGCCTAATAGTATTCCGCCCGCAACAAGATGCTGCGTTGTTTTCAAATCAGTTCTGCTTGGCCTTGGATCACCCGACGGATGGTTATGCGCAACAATTATGCTGGCTGCTCTGTCTTTGAGTGGCCCGGCGAATATTTCCCTTGGATGAACAAGCGACGCGGTTAGCGTCCCAATTGTCACGACTCTACGAGCTATAAGCCTTTGACCGCTATCTAAAGATAAGCAAATCGTATATTCCTGCCGTTTATTCCTAATGAATTTAAGATACGGCAATATATCCTCAACTGTTAGTAGTGGCTTAGTCTTGTCCATAAATCACTACTAAGCCTCGTCGCGGCATCCAGCTTGTTATGATGTGTAGCATTTCGCGAGGAATATCGCAGGTCACATACATCGTGGTGCAGTCCGGCGCATACAGAACCAAGCGCTCCACAGTAGCAAAAGTAACATCAGCTTCTAATAAATCCGTTGGCGGCTTGGCACTAAAGCGCAAGTTATTCATCCAGCGAATTTGGTCAGAGAATTCTTCGCGCTGCTTTGCGTTGAGTATCCTGGCGCGCTCGATCTCGACTCTGCGAATAAGACGCAGCCACTGTTTGCGGGTTGTAGACAGAAGGCTTAGTGGCCTATCTGCAACTACAACTATCTTGCCAGGAAGGCTATCATTGCATATATGGCGTGCAAGATCGTAGGGCAAGCCTTTTTGCGGGCGCAATCTTTCAACACGCAAACCGTGCATAGCCACACTCCACCAAATGTTTGCCAGAAAAAAGCGCAAAATAAATAGCAGTCGCAGCGACTGCCTTTAGTCGTTTCGTCATAATTGCTGTCAGGCTTTCTTGTATTATGGCGACGAAGTTTTAAAACACAGAACCCGCCGCCAGCGGGCTTTCACCCCATGAACCTTTCGGCGCATGACCTGACAGATGCTGAACGACGGGATCAGTATCTGTCAGGATTTTAGACCATACCATATCTAAAAGATACGGGTTAGGCCTTCTAAATTGTTCGCTTCAATTGCGAAGCTTATTTTTATAATAGGCTAAACGAATTTTCTTTGCAAGCGTTTTTACAGATAAAATAATACATATCGTCCGTAGAGTAATTATATGTATCTGGTTACTCTAGAAGTAATGATAAAGCCTATTGTAAAAAAGTTCGGAAAGCGAGTTCGGCAGCTCCGGCTTGAACGTGGGCTTACACAAGAAGGCCTAGGCGATAAGTGTGGCCTAGACATGACCTATATTGGTCGCATTGAGCGAGGGGAGCAAAATAGCTCGCTTATTGTGATTGGAGCTATTGCTAAAGGGCTTGGGGCTTCTGTAGAAGAACTATTTAAAGGTATGTAGGCAGTAGCCTTAGCACCACATCCTTTATGGTGGTTGGCCTACGTGCTTTACCTTCCAAGATGCGTGCGCTTCGTCTTCGTTTTGGATGAACTAGAGCCCACAATATATCTTGCGTTCGGAAAATGCCGAATAACTTCACAGACTCTTCTAGGCAAAATGTCTTTGGGTCATCATCGCCGCATATTGTCTGGGCTAATTCATAGCCTACAAGGGTAGCCATACGGAGATCGCCCTGTTTTACACTCCATGACTTGTTGTGCCCGGCATGGAACCTATACCATCTACGAAATATCATGCGCCGCATATACTTTTTAAGCTCCTGGCTAGTTGGATACTCGTAGCCCGTAACGTTTTCGGCGTATAGCGCTGCAAAACCTCTACTAAGAACTTCGTCGCCAAAAAGAAATGGCACACCGATACGCTGAGCACGCACCAGGCTGTAGCACGCCTCGTTAATAGCCAAGGCTAGGTGTTCGCTTTGCACCTGATCATCGCCCCATCGTGGCATAGCTATAAATACCTCGTGGGGGTTGGTAATATTGATACCCCAATACATATTGTCTTTGACAACTTGCTCAAAATTGTCACGGATATATAAAATGCTGACTTCTTTCTTGAGGTATTTTGAAACTCTACCAAAAGCCTGCTTTACCATTTGCTCTATATCAGGCGTCACTGGACGATCGTCTTCTAGCTTCGCTACAAGCAGAATAAGTTTTTTACCGTTACTCACAATTTCAGAGGTATAGCTGTTGTCTCTCATATTTTTCATTAAAACACCATGATATATTGCCGTCAAATTAACAGAGATGCTACTATGAATATAAGATAGCAATAGATGCGGTGGATTTTGCTGTTTTGTCAGGCTTAAACAGGGTTTACTAATAATGCCGGGTATTCTGGACACAATAATTAACGGCCCCGTTCGCTATACGCAAGAACATCACTTAAGTGACGGCTGGACACTGGTTGTTGTCATTGGTGCATTTCTGTTTGAATTTGGCGTCGCCTACGTTATCATCTACCTCCTTATAAAACTCGGGCAATACTCTCGTACGTTTTTATCCTTTGCCCTGCGTCGTTTTGGCATTGGCAACGCGGAGCCTGAGTATACTTTTTTGCAGCTCACATTTCCGGCAGACACTTCTAAATCTGCCTATGCGACCGAGCAGTTGCATATCCTGATGCGCAGCATGGTGAAATACTACGGCTTTTGGGATAATCTGGCCGCACGCAAGCAACCGTATTCTTTGGAGCTGGTTGCGACTCGCGACGGAGGTATCCGGTACGTCATCCGTATACCCAAGCGCGAGGTTGAAACCGTAAAACGCACGTTATTGTCATATCTGCCCGGCCTTAAAATCGCAGAGGTTAATGACTACTTGCCCGACTCGGGAAGCATTCCCACCAGCATAGCCGAGCTAAAACTTGCAAGCGACTTTGTGCTACCGCTAGGCGACCACAAAACCTTGGACGAGCATGATCCTATAGCGTACCTCACTGGCCACATGCGCAGCCTGCCAACCGATGCGCTAATTGCCTTTCAGATAGTTGCCGTACCTGTTTTTAGCAACACGCACCCTAATGAACTGCGACACACACGAAACACCGAGCACAGAATCGCGCTCAACAAGCAGCTTACGCCAAAGTTAACCAAGTACAAGATTAACGCGCCGCGCATTATGCTTCGGGCATTACTAGCACCGTTTTGGCTTATAGCAATGGGCGCAAAGATCGTTGCAGGAGTAATCGAGGCGATTACGACCAATGATCTGCCTGCGGATTGGAAAAGTGGCCACAAGAAACCAGCCGACAATCCATACGAGCAGGAGCTTGGCAAAGCCATTAAGCAAAAACTAGATCAACAGTTGTTCGAGATATCTATGAGAGTCCTTATTGCTTCGCAGGACGCCAGTGAAAACCAGACGCGCATCAATGCCATTACGTCTTCGTTTGACACGTTTTCTAGCACCTACCAGCGGATTGAAACTCGAAGCTGTTTGCCGTTCATCAATACTGCGGATAGATGGATCGCTCGGTTCCGCAATCGTTCACTACTTCGCCACATCTTCACCCAGCAAACTATCCTCTCCGCCTCAGAACTAGCCGACCTCTATCACTTCCCAAACACCGATCTCACCAAAACAGAAGGCCTAGTGAAGAGCCGCAGTCGTGAGCTAGCCACGCCACTATCTATTAAGCACAGCGAAACAAAACTGGATGTTACTGTTGGCGCAAACCTCTTTGGTGGCGAGATACAAGAAATTGGTATGACGTTAGAGCAGCGCCAAAAGCACACCTACATCATTGGAAAAACTGGTACAGGTAAAACAACCCTGCTGAAAAGCTCCATCTACCAAGATATGCTCAACGGCAAAGGCCTAGCCGTCCTTGATCCGCATGGTGATATGTTACGCGAGTTACTTGCCATCGTGCCAGAAAACCGCCGTAAAGATGTAGTCGTACTCGATCCATCCGATCGTGACCATCCCGTTGGGCTGAACATCCTCGACCCTGGTATTGATTTTGAAAATGAAGACAGCAAACACGATTGGATTACCAGTGCCGTCTTGTCTGTATTCAAGAAACTGTCCGACGAAGCACAATGGGGGCCGCGCATGGAACACATCCTGCGCAATACTACGCTTACGGCGTTGCAAACTCCAAAGCCCAGTCTCTACACCTTGCAGCAATTACTAACCGACAAGAAATACCAAAAAGAAGTAGCTAAAACGCTTAAAGACCCCGTACTCAAACAATTCTGGGAAAAAGAATTCAAGATGATGGGTAGCATGCAAATGTCGGCTGCTACTGCGCCACTTACCCATAGATTGGGGCATTTCATTACTAGCAAAATGTCGCGGCACATCCTGCTGCAAGAAGAAACGACTGTGCGAATTGCTGACATTATGAATGAAGGTAAAATCCTGCTCGTGAACCTATCTAAAGGTGACATCGGTGAAGACCAGAGTGAATTCTTCGGCACAATTCTGACGGCGCTCATCTGGATGGCAGCATACCAGCGGACCAAGATACCTGAAAAGAAACGGCGCGACTTCTTTGTGTACGTAGATGAGTTCCAAAACTTTGCTACGCCACAGTTTGGCGCAATCACCAGCGAAGGGCGCAAGTTCCATGTTTCACTGATCGTGTCACACCAGAACATCGCACAAATGGAAGATAAAGACCTAGTGAAAGTAATCGCCGGGAACGCAGCAACGATTATTTGCCTTAAGGCTAACCCAGAGGACGAGGACTTCATATTGCCATACATGAAGCCCGAGGTTGAAAAGGGTGACATTGTGAACCTTGCGCCGTATCATTTCTACATGAAGGTTACAGGTGACGAGAGTGAGGACGCATTTTCGGGGCAGACCGTACCTCTTGAAGTAGATGAATCTAGTAGCACTGCAAAGCAAGTTGTCAAAAGCAGCCGGAAGCTCTACGCTAAGCCTAAAGCTTCCGTCGAGAAACAGATAGAGCAGCTACTTACAATAACGGGCGAGGTAAGGAAAAGGCCACCTGCTCGAAAAATTAATAAGCAGCAAGAAGCACAAACTGAATCAAAGGTGCATAGCTTGTAGCTGGGTAACAGGACAAGGTAAGCGGAATGTTTGAGTTAGATAATCGTCAAATCGCTACGCTGATATGGTCGGTGATTATAGTTATTGGCCTAGCAGTGTGGCCTAAAGTACGTCGTGTAGCGTGGCCAGCGTTGCTTGATGTTCTAAGATCGATGGCAAAATGGCAGATTATCGTACCGTTCACTGTGTATTTTGCTTACTCAATAGGTGTAGTTACGCTAGCGGACCATCTCAAATTATGGCACGACAGCTTATTCATCGACACTGTCGTCATCATCCTTTTTGTCGGCGTGCCTATGTTTATGAATGCGAGTACCGCCAAAGACGCCGACAGCCTAATAAAGAAGACTCTTCGCGATGCGGTTGGCGTCTCGGCACTGCTTGTTATCTATATCGGCCTTGAACCATTCTCGCTTGTTGGTGAGTTAATATTGCTGCCTATTATTTCGCTTCTCTCAATCTTGAGCGTTGCAGCAAGGGAGCCAGAGCAAAAACCGGCGAAGCGATTAGTTGACGGGGTACTCGCAATACTAGGCATATGGCTTGTATGGCGCACAACTGCCACGATAATCTCAAATTGGTCCGAGAAGGAAGTCCACCAATCCACCGAAGAATTACTCCTCTCGATACTGTTACCACTGGCGTTACTGCCGACAGTCTACATTTTCGCCATAGTAATGCGTTATGAATCTCTTGCGTATTCACTGCCCAGCTTCAATGATAAAAGGCAAATGCCGCGGCATGTATGGCTTGCGATCATCGTACATTTAAATGTTCGTCTCGGGCTGTTCGGCAATTTTATAGGTCTTTGGCGACAACAGCTTGCCCAAACAAGCAACTATCGCGAAGCGTCAATTTGCCTTCAAGAGTTCAAGAAGGCCGTTAACATACAGAACCGAAAAATGCGCGACTACCAAAAGCATATGCGTAAGATGACGGGCGTACGGGGCGTGGATAACGGGGGTTTGCAAATCGATCGTCGAGAATATCACGAATCAAAAACTAGCCTAAGAAGCTTACTCTACATGCAGACGGCTCAGTTTAAGAACATTCACCATCACTACAATCCAGATTTTCCGATTGAAGCGGCACTATCGGGGCTATCCAATGATGATCATGGGGTGCATATGAGGGTACGGGGTGATAAACTTGCGTGGTTTGCTTGGCGACAAATGCCAAATGGCTACTACTTCGGCGTCGGAGGCACGTCGCATGTCGCTGACGTATGGCTCTACGATGGCATAAATCGACCGCAAGGCTATCCTTCCAAAAGCTCAGAAGGATGGGAGAAGTCGATTAACGGTTCAGCTTCGGTCGAGTGGAATCATGACGATAAACCGCCTGAGCAAATTATTCAGCCAAAATTATAGCCACTAGGCTCTTATATGTTCCAAAGACTACCCATGCCCCAGAGATGAGTCATGTTCAGCCATTCAACTGTAATTCCTTTTGCCGAATACTGTTGATTCAACAATCTGACTTTGTCTAAAAGGGCCTGATTAGGTTTGTCTGGCGCAAAAAGCACGACACGGCAAGGTTTGAGCCGAGCGGCCGCCTTTAACAGCTTATCGATTTCTTCATCGTCAAATAGCGCTGCGCTGTTTTTAACCTCACCGACTACGAGCTTGCCATCCACAATCGCAAAAATATCTAAATCGGTTAGTAATCTATAACCTTTGCCAGTGTAGACATCGACCGGCGGGAAGTACATGAAGGAGGATGTTGAACCTTCATAAAGCTCACCGAGAGCTAAGATGAGTGGAACCTGATTGTAAATGCCGCCCTCGCTCGATATCAGGCTATTGAGCTTATACCACCACTGCTGTTCAGGGGCAACAGTAAAGGAATTGCCGCACCCGCGACAAGCATTGTCGGTTTTTAGGTCATCGACAGAATGCCACTCTTTTAATCCACATCTCCGACAGTGGTTAAGGGTGCCGATACTGAAAATGCCATTTGCGATAAGCCAGTCAAGGGTGCCAAGCATACGTTCTCTTAACTCGGCGAATCGTTCCTTATCACCGTTTTTATTGGCTTCCGCTACTTTATTTTTAAGAACATCATCAAAAAACCCTATCTCCTGTACGTCGGTTCTTGCTCGAAGATCGGAGGCTAAGTATCCAATTTTATTAGACCAAAAATCTACCACTTTTTGAGATACGGGCTGCTTTGTAGTCGCCAACCCTTTCCTTACGTCATTCTCGATCGTTTGCTTTACCTTGCTAAAATTCTTCTTTATAGCGTTCTCTAGGGCTTGCTTCGTCTTTGGACTGCCTAATGGATCTTGTCCAGCCATAATCATAAAAATGTCACGCCAATAATCACTTTGAAAGAAGTTTGCCGCTTCGGGAAGCTCTCTGAATAGATGTATTGCTCCACGAAGCGCCTTTCCGGCTGTCGAACTTTTAGCGCCTGAAAACGGATAGTCTTCTTTTCCTTGTCGTAAGTCGCCATTATAGAAAATGCTGTTTTTGTCCGCACGGAGTATTGATTCGGCTATCCTTGCACCATCTGGAATATTTACGGTTAGCCGCAGGTCATCTACATCTCGCGAAAGCGGCACCGACAAAAATCCCAAACGATTTATTCGTGCGGCGCGCGTACGGTTTGTTAATAACAGGGTCAGGCTATTGTTGAGCGGCAACTGAAGCCAAAAATCTTTTAGTGGCTGGCGATGCTCATTGTGGTCTTTTCGCTCGATTAACACGTCGGTCATCCACTTTTGGCCGCCCATTACTCCCTGTACGACATCAATCGAGGGAACATTAACCGTGAATGAATCTCCCGAAACGCTAAATGATGTCATGTCGGGCGTAGTAGCTATGTGCGTGGAGTATTTGGGGATGATCGGCACGGTCACTTTTGATTCCTGATGGAAGATATAAGTGCCATCAAGTAGCTGTTTGGCGTATGCTTGCAGCTTAGTAAGGCTTACGGAAGCCGAAACAATTTCTACTCGTTGAAGACTTGAGTTACCGTTCTCCTGTCTGATGAACTTGGTCAGCCAGCCTCGTACCGCGAGCCTTAGCTTCTCGTCCTCAATGAACTTTGTAGGCAAAATGGCCTGGTTTTTCTGGTGCGTAAGCCAGTCAGGGCGCAGCAGCGCGTCATTCCAATAATAGATCAGGTCTAGGGGCTCGTCACCAATATATACAGTCGTTGTTTCCTTTGTTAAATCCCTATCTGATTCATAAGTCAGCCCTGGGATCATCGAATACTCTATGGGATAAATCCGCCTATTCCATTCGTCGAGCTTCTTCATCGCCTCCAAAAACTGTTCTTCCGTCTGAGCTGGCGGCTTTGTAAGTATTACTTGCGATTGTTTTATGGCGTTAATATTGGCGAGGTCGTTCTGGATGGTGCCGAAGTTCAGCATGACGAAATCAGTAATATATTGTGGTGCGGTGGGCGAAAACCCACCGAGGTCAAACGATAATATTTCGGGAGTTTGAACCGGGTTTCGCCATAGCATGGCAGTGTTGCGATTATCTGGAAAAATATCCACGGGGTCGAAGGGATGATTCGGCACGCCTTTGAATTGAGCATTCATGAACGCGAGGGGGCTGCTGACTTCCGATATTTGTTGCACCGTCTTTGGCGCTAGAGAGTAATAGGTATAGATTAGGTCGGGGTCATATGCCGCTAAGTATTCAATCCATACCTTTGAAACGGTGCCCTTGGCGGCTGGGATAATTTGGTAATAACGACCACCCCACTTTTTTGAGGCGTCACAAATAAGGTCTACTATCGTTCTGTAGGCGTTTTCTTCCTTGATATCGACAACGAACGCTATACGAGTTGGCCGATTCCGAGTAAAAGTCAAAAAGGATTCGTTATCTTTCCTCACATGTATATTTTATAACTATTCTCGCCAATTACCACAGTACCTCATAGCCAAAGATTGGTGGCACAGCTAAGGCTTAGCCTTCCCACTGCCTCTCCATGATAAGGGGTAAATCGCCCGACCCAAGGTCGTTCGTCCGGTGAGGCGCTCCACCTTGACTCGACCAATTTACCCCTTGCCCCGGCCGTGAGCGGGAAGGTCGATTCCGTTCAGGAATAAGAATTAAAAGGAGGTTTGCTATGCAGACAGAAGAAACGATTCAGATTGCGATGAAAAATGACGTGTTCCGTCGTAGTGGGTTTGGGGTTACGGTAACGCCAGGCGTGCAAGTATTAGAGGATCTTGGCGGGTTGATCGATGAGATTCGTCGGTTCAACCAGTTTACCGAGGAAAATGATCCGTATGGTGAACATGACTTTGGTGTCGTGCATTGGTTTGGCGAAAAGGTATTCTGGAAAATATCGTACTACAATCAGACACTTGAGTACGGAGAGGACCCGCTTTCGTTGAAGTGTCGGCGAGTCCTGACCGTTATGCTCGCCAGTGAATATTAGTCCACTGGTGTTTTTCAGTATAACCCGGAAGTCGGTTCGGCTTCCGGGTTTTGTTTTAACTAAGTTTTTTTGAGGAGTTAGACGATGAGTGAAACGACAGGATACAACGGTTGGAGCAATTACGAGACGTGGTTAGTGGCGCTTTGGCTCAACAATGAGCAAGCAAGCTACAACGCGCTGGTGGCGCTAAAAGCCGAGGACGGCAGTGTGCATAGTAAAGCAGAACAGCTCGAAGAGCTCGTGCAAGAGCTGTATGAGTTTGAGCCGGTTGGTCTGATTGCCGACTTTGTAAACGCGGCGCTTGGCCGAGTTGACTGGGTGGAGATCGTGACAGCCGAGTAGTCATCAGCGTCCTGGGTAGGACGAGAAACTGCCCAGGAGGCTATGTATCCTCCCAGATTGCGCTAGCAACGCCAGTAGCTTTAACTTTCTCAAAGGTTGCAGCACGAATTACTATATCGTCGTTGCCACTTTCTTCGATCTGCTTTTTAGCGCGACGCTTAACGTAGAGCAGGTCGGCTGTAGTAGCGCAAATAAATAAGGCTATGGGCGCAGACCCGTTCTCTTCATCCCAAATATCAATATATTCTACGTAGTCCTTTATTCGTTGGCGCAGCTGATAGCGCGGCAAGGTAAGCTCAAAGTTCTCCAACGCATAATTGACGGCTTCACCGTTATGCCGTTTTGCAAAGAATAGGTGGGGCTTTAGCTCATTCAAGAAGTGTTGTGGACTGTCGGGATCGGCATAGTCGGCAGGCAACACGTATGAGTAGTCCAGTTCGTCTGTGCTTTTAGTCTGTAGGACTATGCAACAATCCGCGATCAGCAGACACCTATCAATAAAAACTTGCGTCCGGCCGGGCTCCTTATACCGCTTCCGCAGCTCTTCACTCGAATACTCACCAGTCTCGCGCAAATACCGAATACCATTTATAGATAGGTAGTATATTGCTGGCTGGCTTTTAGCGATGAAGTTGGTTGCATCATATCGCCAATCTACATACTGCTTCTCTCGTAAGTCTTTGAGCCAGCTTATTATCCGTCTTTTATCTTTGTGTTTTAGTAATGTTTGTATTTGAGTTCTGTTGAGGAATCTATATCTATAAATTAGTTTTAGTATTTCTTGTTGTTTGGTGGTTATTGAGGGAAGAGTGGTCATAGTGTTTGAGTCTGTAGTTTGGCGATGAGATAGAATAGTTTGCCTACCCCTCCTACTCCAATTTATTTCATAGGTAAGGGATACGCTATTTTGAGTATAACACCTTACGACAATAGAAATACTGTCACCGTGCTTGGTGACAGTTTGCCTTAGTCTCAAAAAGAACTATAAAGCGCTATTTAGCTGACTTCTTTAGCAGCTCGTCGGGCGTCACGCTCAGAGCTTCAGCGATCTTTGCAATCATCTCAAGACTAGGGTTGCGCTCGCCGCGCTCCAGGAAACCCATGTAGCTGCGGTCAATGCCAACCTTAGAAGCAAGCTCAACCTGGCTTAGTCCGCGCTCCTTACGAAGCTCGCGCACACGTTTGCCAAAGACTTGCTGATATTCGATATTCATTGTCTAGATTATAGCACACCTGTGGATAAGAAAATGACTACTCACAGTAGCTTTTTCATTCAGTACTTGTTAAAATGGGACTATGAGTAGTCATGAGGGTGACATCATTGCGCTAGAACCAGAGAGGATAGAGGCCTTGCGGCTTATCCTTGAAAAAGAACAGTGCAAACCTGTCACTTATGACGAAGCGCTAGAGATCGGGCGATCATTAGTGCGGTTCTTTAAGGCTCTTGCCGAAGAAGCCTAGTTGCACGCCCTACGCGCACTCATAGCTGATAAAATAATAACAAGGAGAGGGTATGGGGCAAACTAACGCAGTAATACTTGCGCGTGTATCAAGCAAGGCGCAAGAGGATGAGGGCTATTCGCTTGACTCACAGGTGAAGTTACTTACTGGATACTGCCAAGCAAAAGGCTTTAAGGTCGTCAAAGTATTCAAGATTGCCGAGACGGCGTCCAAGCAGCAAAGTCGTAAGGTCTTCACAGAAATGCTGCACTACATCTCCAAGAATGACATCTATCACTTGGCCGTTGAAAAGACTGACCGATTTACACGCAACATGCGTGATGCAGTAGCTATCGACGACTGGCTTGAGCAAGACGAGGATCGGCGACTACATGCCGTGAAGGAAAACTTACTCGTACACAAGAATGCCAAGTCTGACGTTAAGTTTATGTGGAACATCCATTTATCGGTTGCCAAAAAGTACACAGATAACTTGCGTGAAGAAGCAATGAAAGGCTGGGCCGAGAAGCTGGCACAAGGGTGGCTGCCTGCGCCACCGCCGCCAGGCTATATCACCGTTACGCGCGGTGGTAAGCGTATTCATATTATCGACAAGGCCACCGCAAGTATCATGCGCAAAGTGTTCCGCATATACCTAGAACCAAACCATTCAGTTCTCACTATTACCGAGTTCATGAAGGATAACGGCATAGTGACGCGCAAAGGCCGACCGCATAGCAAGAGCTACGTCCACAAAATGCTCAGCAACCCATTTTACATTGGTATCAACCATTTTGACGGCAAAGACTATCCCGGAGCGCAGGAACCGCTTATCAGTAAAGAGCTATTCAACGCAGTACAAAAGAAGCTACACAACAAGCAACCAATGCTGCGGGCTCGACACAATCCCGTGCTGAAGAATATGATTCGCTGTCAAAACTGTGGCGCAACCGTAACATGGGAACGTCACAAAGAGCGCTATTACGGTACGTGCCAGCGCAAGGATGCTGCCTGCAAGGGTCTTAAGTTCCTGCGCGAAGATCGTGCCGAGGAACTTGTCTTAGAGACGCTACAAAAGCTCGTAAGCCCATCACAGGAAATCATTGCCTGGACAAGCGAGGCAATTCGCGCAGAGTCTCAAAACGGCGCCCAGTACTACGAGCAAAGTGTAACGCTCGTCAATAGTAAACTGAGCCGCATTGAGCTCATGGACGAAACGCTTTACGACGACAAGCTAGCTGGCGACATCACCAAAGAACGCTATGAAGCTAAGCACGATCAGCTCATGGCCGAAAAAGCCTCTTTGATTGATCAGCTCAACAAACTTGAAGAACAACAGCAATCAGACTTTGAAGGCGGTCTGACGGTTTTAGAATTGTCTCAGAAGGCCGCTGAGATTTACGCCAGCAAAGTTCCAGAACAAAAACGCGTCATAATAACCGAACTATTCGAAAAACTAGTATCAAACGGCGATGCTCTATCTGTTACATACACAAAACTCACAAATGCAATCGCCAAAAAGACAGCCGAAACGGTTCAATTTTTGGAAGGTCAAAAAATGGCTAACCGAACTTTTGAAAAAGCCCTCGCTACATCTGTTAGTGAGGGCAATTCCGAGCTCATAAATCAATTACGTCCTATATGGCAGGGGTGGAGGGACTCGAACCCCCGGCCCTCGGTTTTGGAGACCGATGCTCTGGCCAACTGAGCTACACCCCTATATCGTGTAACGGATAATATTATAGCAGACTATTGTAAAAGCCCCAAGATATTCTTGAGGCTTGTTGTGCATGTGCTCTAAATTGCATGCTTGTTATTGGCGGTTGGTCCGGTCGAGATTAGCCCAACTTTATGTCCAATTTCTGATTCTACAAAATCAACGTAGCTTTTTATTCTTTTTGGACTAAATCTGCCAGAAACTGCTACTTTGTATTGTGGCTGGCAACTTTGCAGCAATCGAGTTAATTCTGTCTGGTGTCTTAAATCTGTATATCTGCCAGGTCTAAGATCGACTACCTCTGTTGAGCTTGCCTTGTATTTGGTTGCAGCTTTCCAGTTTTGCTGGCCGTAAAGCCTGTCAACGCAGGTAAGTACTAACTGGTCAACTCCGCCTGTAACATTTAAGGCGTAGCGCGCAGTAACTGCGTCAAAATAACCTACCCTAAAATGCCTCTGCCACAGACCAAATTCGTTGTGTGTGTCTTGAATTTTTTGTGTTAGTGCTGCATCTTCGGTTGGTAGCGGACCTGCGCCATGACGCGTGGCGTATGCACGCAAAAGCCCTAGCTTAATTATTTCGCCATCATAGTTGGCTTCGGTAAGCAAAGTTTGGGCATTGCTGTGTGTGGTTGTGCTCCATGTAGTGTATGGATGAAATCCACGCCACTCGTCAAGAAGTACGCCTTGTGCTCCTTCAAAAATTACCTGATCATTGTCGCAAATCGCCTGCTCGATATGGTCTAGCGGTACAATCCTAAGCCGCGATGCCATGGCGCTGTAAAACGAGGCAATTTCGTCTGATGTGTTTTTGAGTAGCGTCCACTCCATTCGTGCGCGCGCGTCTGCAGTTAGACGGCTAAGCAATGGCTTAAAGATATCAATCTTTAGCTGTCTTTGCAATTCTAACCGACGATACATTTTGCTTGGGCTAAAAATGTCCCCAACACGCAAACTAGCATCGGCGTGGTTTAGCATGTCGTACATGGCTTCGCCAATTCCCATGCCACAAGATCCATGTCTGTGAATGCCGCGAATAAGTTCGCGCAGCCTGTTTGCTGCTTGCTGGTGTGGCGTTACAAGTAAAGCGTCTTTGTCGATTGTAAGTCGCTGTACAATGTCAGACATGCCGTGGTACGCGGCAAGTTCGTTTGCTTCGTCGTGCAGAGTAAAAAGATCTACCACCATAAAGCGCGAAAGATGCGTTTTTGTGCCTGGCACAAAAGATCCTGATCCAAATTGCGAAAACCTATGGTGTCTGCCATCTGGAGTTACGACGTTGTGCGCAGCCTGTGCTCCTCCATTATGGCGAACCACAAGTGTTTTGCCGGGCGGGGCTTGTCGAGTTAAGTAGTCAACAACACTCCCCTTGCCTGCATCTCCAAAGCCTAAATCTGTCACAATATAGGCGCGGCGTTTACTAGATGACATTGCTCCTCCTTGAGAGTTTGTAAAAAGTAGTAGAGCCCGGCAAATTGCACCGGGCTCATTGACGCGCAACGATTAAAGTCGACTACTTCCGCCTTGTCCGCGTCGCGACGTAGGCAGGTTGCCAGTAGACCTGGCGGCAATTCCCCCGCCAGGGGGAGTGAGCTGCGCCAAAGAGTTTCCAGCGCGCCTGGCAGCGCCAGGATCTGCGCCAGAAGCGATCAGATCGTTAACCCCCTGAGCAGCAGAATCAATTGCGCCAAGCGACATACCAACAGTGATCGCAATGATCTCGCTGATGTTGTCAAGGCCCTCAAGCTGAATCACGTGATCGCCAAGCAGCTTGCGCCACACAGACAGCGAATCCTGGGCGATAGCTGAACTTGTTCTGACGTGCAAAAAGAAGACTTCGTACATACGCTGAGCCTCGGTCACCACTTGCTCGATGGTCAGATCTCGCTCAATTTTGTCGCCAACGTACGTAAAAGCCTCTTGCCGAGTAATAGCGCGATGCGGGCACTCGTCGCCAATCAGAAACAAAAATCCCTTCTGATGACGCTTCCCCCAGCAGTCAATGCTAGAATGGCGGGCCATAAAATACAGCCCCAGTCCGTACGTTTCGCCACCATTTCCGGCTCCACAGCCCTCGAGGTAGAGGTTATCGAGCTGAGTGTCCATTTCTAGGCCAGACTCAAACTGTCCAACCTGAAGCGGCGCGACCTCACCTGCATGAGCGTCGCCAATGGCACCAAACAGCACGTGCGGACTTGCAACATAGCCGCGTTCGAGCAGTACCTTCATTAGAGTGCCGAGCTTCCTTTGCAGAATAACCGGACCCTCGCCCATCGATCCCGTTTGGTCAAACAGGGTGGCAATTGCCAGAGAGTTCGGGTGGGCCGCAGAGTCGCGACTCTCTCGAATCTTCTGGCCAGCATGATTGGTCCATTTAGGATCAAGATCACCATGTACCCGCCGCTGACTCATAGGCTGAGCGGCCTGGGCTCGGTGGTAGCTAAACGCCGATCCAGTAACAGTACGCCGATGCTGCGTTGCTTGATATTGTTCGGATCTCCACGGAGTGTAGCCCATCTTGTCCTCCAGACATAGTTGCGGGCACTAACTAACAGACCCAATCTTTGGGTAGATTGAGTCAAACGGACGGAATTTACGAGGTCCCCAAGCTCTTACAAGCAGGTTCTCAAATTCGCGCCCGAGCCTCCAAGCATCTTGCGTTTCTGGCCGTTTTGCCGTGGCCAAATACGTATACATCTTAAAGACGCCCCGAAGCTCTTGCGGAATTGCGCCGCCCTCGGCAACACTTGTTTGCTTTGGCAGCTCGCCAGTCCGGGGATTTCCGCCCATTAGCCAAATCATGCACTTGGCCGCCATAGACAGATCAATTCCGGGTAGCGGTGAGGCCTTTGCAAACACTTGTTCCGGATACCACGAACGGTACTTTTCAACTACGGCCAAAATACGCTGACCAGATTTAGCAGGTTCGTAAACCGAATAGCACCAGTCAATCAAAGCAATGCCATGATATTTTGGATGCACCAAAATGTGCGATGGCAAAATTGCGCCATGAATCACCTTTTTGCTGTGCGCGTACGCCATGGTCAAAAGTAGTCGTCGCCAAATCCAGGCAGCATCCTTAGGGTGAATACCTCTTGGATATGCGGACTTGATTTCTTCTAGACTAACAAAACCGTCACTCATCTCAAACGCCAAAACATTTGCCTGGCGAACTGGCGCATTCGCGCCTTCTCTGTATCCAAGAGTCTCAATCAGCCTTGGCAAATAAGACAGAAAGCTTGCATCGCTAGGTCTTGTCGAATCGTGCAAAATCCTAAGCGCGCTAGCCTCAGCCTGAATCAGGCTGTTGCTGACTGGATCCACTGCAACTTTAAGTACTGCATCTTTTGCATGTGCGCCATCGTTATAACTACACTTGAACAAATCTGCTTCATCGCCAGCTGCAAAAAGTGGTCCAATTGTATACTCGCGCAAACGCGTGCGAATTTTGACCGTGCTGGGCATCGTCTTATTTGTAAAGTCCTGCCAAAGGTCATCAAGAAGCTTAAAAACCTCTGTTGCTTCTGCGGAGTCGTCGTTAACGTCTGGCGCAACCACCCTCAGTAGTCGTCGCCTAACACTTTTTGCCGCATCAATCTGTTGCTGAGGAGTGCCTTTGTGTCGACCAAAAACGTCTTCTGGCTGCCTAGCCTTGCGAATTAGTTCTGCGGTTTTGGCAAAGTCCCTGTGCATGGTCTAAATTCTCCTTTTGCGTCAAAGAGTCAAAAAACGTGAGTTAGTGTACATCGTACACCAGCCCAATGTCTTGATAGTATTGTTTTGCAAAGGCGAAGTCAATATACTTTGTGTAAAATATACACTAATGTTATAATATTAAAAATAATATGGGCAAATTATGAAAACACCTAAAGGTCAAATAGCTGTAGACGTAGTAATCTTTACAGTAAAAGATAATCAACTAAAAGTGCTTTTAGTAACTCGTTCTTACGATCCATTTGCAAATATAGCTTCTTTGCCAGGTGGTTTTATCGAGCCAGACGAAACAACCTTAGCTGCCGCAAGACGCATATTGCATCATAAGGCTGGCGTGCACCAAGTGTTTATAGAGCAGTTATGTACCTTTGATGAGCCCAGGCGCGATCCAAGAGGGCGCGTTGTAACAGTGGCATACTACGCCTTGCTTCGCCCAGAGCAGCTAGTCATCCGCGAAAGTCACACTACGCAAATACCTAGACTACAGTCTGTAAATGACGTAAAAAAATTGGCTTTTGACCATAATCAAATATTAAAATACGCCATAACGCGCTTGCGCGCTAAGCTTAGTTATACAAATGCAGCTTATTCTTTGTTGCCTGCCGAGTTTACTTTGACTGAACTGCAGCGAATTTACGAAATTGTTAACGGAACGTCATTTGATAAGCGTAATTTTCGTAAAAAGTTTTTGTCTTTGGGGCTTATCGAACCTACTAAAAAGCAGTCAGACGGAGGTAGACATCGTCCTGCAATGTTGTATCGCTTTGTAAGCACTGTTCCAACCGAACTGTCCGAGCCCGCACTGTAGAGCTGTATTACAGGGGTGGTGATTGACAAAAATATAAAATGCGTACAAAAGTGTTGACAATTTTAGCATACCATGCTATTATTACTTACGTGATCGCATGATTTTTGTGCGACTAGTCCTATCTATCGTCCTGATGTTCGGGATCTGTGGGCCTGATGCCCATGTGATTTTGAGCAAGTGAAGGGCGCCATCCAGATGCTGAAAGCTTGTGGGCCTAACGCCCATGCGCTTTTGGCAAGTGAAGGAGATTGTCATGGCCAAGTACAACAACCGTACCCGTCCCTCCGCCCTGCAGTCCGTCGTCGACGCCGCTCGTACCGAGTGGCGGAGGACGCGCGGCCCGGCATCGCGTCGCGACCGCGCTCTCGAGCGCAATGCAGCCGCTGCCAGTCTGACGCCCCAGCAGCGCATCGAGCTGCTGGACAAGCGTCTGGGTGTCGGTGTGGGTGCGGATCGCGAGCGTGCGCGCTTGACGCGCAAGATCGCGAACTCGAATGTCGTCACCACGGTGGCTGTAGTCGAGGAGCCCAAGGCCAAGTCGGCCAAGGAGCCCACCGCTCCGCGCCGTCGCCTGACGGCCAAGGAGGCCCGGGCGGCCAGCAAGCAGTGATAGGGCTGAGTTAGCGTCTTTTGTGGACGCGCGCTCTGTGACCCCGAACAACGATGTTCGGGGTCTTTCCTTTTGTTATAAAATAATTTTTAAATTAAAAATGCCTTGACCCCGTGGGGCCAAGGCAAAAAATCATGAGTTGTCCTGTACTTCTGACCATTCTCCAACAACAAGCTTGGGAAGCGTGTTTGGGTGGCTCCATACCTGGTCATCGGTAGGCTCAAAGCCGTAGCGCTCCATGCAAAAACCAGGTTCAAGCAAGACGGCTCGATAGTCCCAGCCAGGCCCACCGTGACTGTAATACTCGGGCAGGATGTAGTCGTATACGGGAGTCCAGACGCAAGTCCTGCCGTTGATTTCGCGGATCGTTCCGAACGTCAGTGGCCTTGGGTTGCGGACTGCAGATGACACTGTTTCCTCACCTTTCTTTGACGTTTAGGTTAAACGTACCGACCTACTTTAGCAGTATTGTAAATACTTGTCAAGTAAAATGGCCACCCTGTTTTGGGTGGCCGGTGGACTAAAGGTCGTAGTCGCTGTAATCAAACTCGGGGCGAGAGTAGCTTCTGCCAACGACACTAGTGACGTCTACGGCGCGTCGGCAACGAGGGCATGTAATTACGGTGTAATATTCTTGCTCGGGATTGTTTGCCATGTGTTCACCAGCGCGAGTGTCGTCTTGTGTAAATTCCAGACTCGAACCGCAATTAGCGCAAGTTGCCCTAAAGCCTCCACCGACAACCTTAACCATTTTTCCTCCAATAGCAGTAGGTGCAGAAAATAGTTTAACATATTTTTTGCGTAAAGTAAAGAGGGCTCGTGTGGAGCCCCCTTGTATTGCGCGCGTTTTGTTAAAAGCTACTTCTCTACTTCGCCAGTGTTTGCGTTTATAACAACCTCTGTGCCAAGTGTAGACATAATTCGCCAGTGAGGATCTTTGACCTCTGGAGTTAAGGCTTGGCCAATAGAAATGGCGTTAAACTTTGAGCCCCAGTTGCCTTTGTGAAAGATGTCGATTGCTTGCTTGTAGTCGATTTTGTAATCTTCAAAAGCTGCTGCGCCAAGTGGACATGGACATGGAGTTGGCTGCGTTAGGCCAATTAATGGTGGGTTTGCAGCGTAAAAGGTGTAGCATTTGCCGTTGCCGTCTGTAATTATATTGTCAAAGCCTGTAACGTCTTCAGCGGTTTCTGCCTCACTGTTTTTTAGTCGACCAGTTTGGGTTAGTAGTTTGGTTTTTACGCCGCCACCAATTTGTTCGTCTGCTTTTGCTAAATTTTCTTGTAGAGACATGTTGTTCCTTTATTTATTTTTTATCATGCCATAAGCACTATGACGTAGCTTAATGATATCAATAAAAATTAACTTTGAAAATATGTTAGTACTAGCTCATCTGTTATACTGTACAAGATGATTATAAATGTTGACATAAAATCAAAAATCGTTGGCAACAAAGAATTGTTTAATGATTTGCGTTTTAGCGTAGAGTCCAGTGCACGTGTGGCTATAATTGGTCGTAATGGCATTGGAAAGACTACGCTGTTTGGTATTTTGAGTGGCAAAGATCACGACTATTTTGGCGAAGTTCAGGTAAAACGTGGTCTGCAAACGGTTAGTACCGCGCAAGAGCATCATGCTGTTGGTGATGAAGCTGTGGTTGGTTATATTTTGCGCAATTTGCCTGAATACTCTGATTTAAAACATATAATTGATACCTACCCAGACGTTATGGGCGATGATCTTCGCAGAATCCAAAAATACAGCGAGGCTTTAGAGCGGTTTGGTATGTTAGATTATTATGACATCGAAAACCAGATTGTTCAGAGCTTAGAAGATTATCAAATAGACATAGATAAAGCTTACTCTCCTATGGCGCGTCTGTCTGGCGGCCAAAAGCGTTTTGTAGAGTTAGTGCGCATAGAGCATTCGCATGCTGATCTTGCACTTATTGACGAACCAACAAATCACATGGATTACATTGCAAAAAATGCATTTATTGATTGGCTAAAAGCTGCAAAGCAAACAGTTTTGGTTATTACGCATGATCGCGATGTTCTAAAATACGTTGATCGCGTAATAGAAATTAAAGATGGTAAGGCGCATATTTTTAAGGGTAACTACGATGCGTACCTAAAACAAAATGCCACAACCACTGCTGCAAAAATGCACGATTATGAGGTTGGCTTAAAGACTCTAGACAATCTGCACAAGCAGATACAAGCAGTTCGCGCCAAAAAAGCCAGCACCAATAAAACTCCCAACCCGTTTATTCCGCTTGAAAGACGTCTGCTCAAAGAGTATGAGCAGTTAGAAGAAAGTTTACAAAAGCCAAGTTTTTGGATTGACCGCGAGTCTGCAGAGAGTCTGGGCAAAAAAGTTAGCGATAATTACGCCAAGTACAAGGCAAAAAATATTAAAATTGCCAAAAACAGCTTGTCTGGTCATTCGCACGAACTGCTAAAAATTGATAATTTACAGCTTGGCTACGACAGCAAGCCATTATTTGAGTCTGTAAAATTTGCTTTGCAATCTGGCGAGCGTGTTCGCTTGATTGGCCGTAATGGCGTTGGTAAAACTACCTTGGTGCGTGCGATAGTTGCGGCTTCTGGTGGTCAAAAAGTCCAAACTCGTGTAAAAGGCGACATAAATTGCAGCTCAAAGCTAAAGATAAGTGTTTACGACCAAGAAATTGATCCTGGCACTACTTCTTCAACACTGCTTGAAGCTATAGAAAAAATTTATTACGATCTTAAAATTCCAATAAATACAGAAGGCATAATGCGCTTGATGGGTGATTATTTGTTCGACCCTGTCCATGATGGCAATTTGCGTGTAGAGCAGCTTAGCGGTGGCCAAAAAGCTCGTTTGCAAATTATTAAGATGCTGGCAAATGATCCTAACCTGTTGATTTTAGATGAGCCAACAAATCATTTAGACCTGCCGTCAATTGAGGAGCTTGAAAATAGCTTAGTTAAATATCATGGCGCACTAATTTATGTTAGTCACGATAGCTACTTTGCCAACAATGTGGGTGGCGAAGAATTTTCGCTAAAGAGCGTGACCGCTGTTTGATAATTGTATTTTTGTAGGCCCCGCCCTGCTGATTTTGCTAGCAGAGCGGGATTTGAGCATGTGCTTTTTGTCTATATCAAACAACAGTATGGACAGTGGCGTGATGTTCGTCGCCTTTTGTGTGAGGTGCAAACGATTGACTCGTTGTGCTTGGGCTAGGTTGTGGGTCGTTGTTGGCTTTGCGGTCAAGCAATCCATACTGATTAGCCAGCATAAGGACAAGAACAATTACGGTGATAATTAGAATAATTTGCAATACGTCAGAAAATGATCTCGATCTTTTTTGGCTAGGCTGACTGGCCCTATCTACCTTGGGCTGTTCTGGCTGCGGCTGACTTTTGGGCTGAGCAAGAATGACACGCTTAATGTCTCTTGCTGCAGGCATCACGCGAGTGACCTCGGCTACCCCTTCGCCAATGGTTTGTGGAAGCCAGTCTGATCCAGTAATCGCCGAATGTGGTACATCTGGCAGCATTCTTCTGATGTCTTCTAGTGTTGCGCGCTTGCTTGGGTCTTTGTTGAGGCATTTTTCGACTAGCGTGCGAACCGAATCAGGCACATTGTCAAGATTTGGCTCTAAGTTTGTGACAGCATTGCAAACGGTAAAAGCCGAGCTTACATTATCTCCAAAGGCATGGTGTCCAGTGGCTGCGTAAGTCAAGATACATCCAAAGGCAAAAATATCCCATGGTGCTGCTGGCTTTTCTCCGGCAATTTGTTCTGGCGCCATGTAGTGCGGCGTTCCTAGTAGCAACCCTGTTGCGGTAATCGTTGACTCGTCTGAAATGTAAGCTACGCCAAAGTCAATTACTCGAAGGCCATGCTTGCTTAAAATGATATTTTGAGGCTTAAGATCGCGATGTACAATGCCCTGGTTGTGAATTGCAACTATTGCATAGTACAGACTCCACGCCAGTTTAATCAGCGAATCATTGTCAAAATTTGACTGACAGATTGCTTCGGCAAGAGTCTTTCCGGGAATATACTCGCTGGCAAACCACATGGTTTTGCCGTCTACTCCGCTACAGAGAACATTAGCAGTAAAATAGCCTTGAACCTTTTGCGCTGCACGAATTTCGCGCTGAAACCGTTTAACAAAACTTAGATCTGATGTGTACTTGCTTGACATAACCTTGACGGCTGCATAATGCTGACCATTACCCTCGCTGTATATACCAAGATACACACGACCCATTCCGCCTTGGCCAAGCACGCGAACAGTCGCGAAGTGTCCAATTTGCTTAGGGTCGTCAGGCCGCAAAGGCTCCATAATCAGCTCCCCTCACATCTTGAAGGTCATTATGATGTAACGAACAAACAGCTGATTTGCTATATCAGCAGTCCAGTAAAATATAACACTCACCAGGGGTAGTGTCAAACCGACGCTTACTAGAATAAATTTGCTTTTTATGATATAATAATACTTAGGCCCAGAGGTGCTAACCTAAGGAATGATTATGTCGATAAATAGCATTAGGACATTCAACGAATTTGCTGTTGCTCAGCGCGATGTGAATTTTGCTAGGGACCTGTTGCTAGTTTCTGCAGTCTCCAGGCATGTTCTTCGCGAAGGTGGCCGCGCGCTTGTTGTGGGTGGCTTTGTCCGTGATACCTTGATTGGCATTTGTCGTGGAGTGCAGCTTGATTCTAAGGACCTTGATGTAGAGGTTTATGGCATTTCGTTCGAAAAGATGGTCAAGATTCTTGCAATTTTTGGCAATGTTCAGATCGTAGGCCAAAGCTTTAAGGTGGCAAAGCTAGTTAGCCCCTATACGGGAAGCTTAATTGACTTCTCTACCCCCCGTCGCGACTCAAAAACTGGTGTTGGTCACAAGGACTTTGATGTTGTTGGCGACCCATTTATGAGCGTTGAGGACGCGGCGCGTCGTCGTGATCTTACCATAAACTCAATGGCTGTTAACCCGTTGAGTGGTCGTTTGCACGATCCATTTGGCGGAGCTGATGACATTGAGGCGGGAATTTTGCGAGCAACAGATTTTGAGCTGTTTGCAGATGATCCGCTGCGAGTCTTGCGTGTGATGCAGTTTGCGGGGAGATTTGGCTTTTCTGTCGACCTTGCAACTGCTGATCTGTGTCGTGGCATCGATTTGTCTAGTCTTTCGCGCGAGCGAGTTGGCGAAGAGTGGCTTAAGCTGCTTTTGCGCTCTACTCGACCAAGCGTTGGGCTTGAAGTTGCGAGAGACCTTGAGGTTCTGCGCAAGCTGCACCCACAGCTCAACGATTTGGTTGGTGTGCAGCAAAACTCGAAGTATCATCCAGAGGGTGATGTGTGGCAGCATACAGTATCCTCTGTTGATGCAGCAGCACGTATTGTCCAAGACGAAGGCCTTAACAAGGCAGATGCGACTGTCGTTATGCTAGGTGCGCTTTGCCACGATATGGGCAAGGCGGCTACCACGGTTTACGATGATGCTCGTGGTTGGATTTCGCACGGACACGAGACTGCTGGCATTGAGCCAGCTAGGAGGTTTTTGAATGATCTGAAGATGCCCAAGGATGTCATTGCAGTAGTTGCAAAAATTGTCGAAAGACACATGTATGCGCTTAGTAATGGCGCTCCGACTGCTACTCAGGTAAGAAGGCTTTCTAGAAAGTTGGCTCCTGCCAATATTCGGCAGTGGGACTTGGTTTCTAGAAGCGACTCAAATGGCAGGGGCCTGGAGTTTTGCTCTGACACCCCGTCTGGCGCTTACTTTAGGCTGGCTCAACAGCTAGCTGTTGTTCAGTCGCCACCAGCCCGTTTGGTTACGGGCAAACACCTGATTGACCTTGGACTTGTTCCTGGTCGTCAACTTGGCGAGGTGCTTGGGCGACTTTACGACGCTCAGCTGCGAGGCGAATTTGCCGATGTGGCTAGCGGGCTGGCGTACTACCAACGCATCTCAAGCTAGGACTGGCCCCGGAGAAATCCGGGGCCTTTTACTATTTTTCGGATCCAAGCATGTCGTCTTCGTCGCCCTTTTTGTGAGAGTGCGGCAAAAAGAACGCTGTAATTATGGCTGCACAGGCAATTATTATGGCTGCTACGATTGTGGCCGAAGATAGACCTTGCATCCAGGCTGTTTTTGCAGCCATTGCAAGCTCATCTGCTACGCTGCCCATATTGCTCGCTATTTGAAGCGCAGCGGTTAGTGAATCGCTGGCTGTAGTTTTAAGTTGGTCTGGCAAATTGGTTGTTGCTGATAGTATTTTGTCTGCGTAGGTTGAGCTTAGTACTGATCCAAGCATGGCTACACCTAGCGCCCCACCAAGCTCTCGTGTGGTGTCGTTCATGGCAGAACCCATGCCTGCCCGGTTTTTGGGCACAGCGGACATTAGCATGTTTGTTGCTGGTGTCATTGCTAGCGCCATGCCCGTCATCATGACTAGCATTGCGCCTATAACGTTCCAGTGTGTTGGGTTTGCTGGCCATTGCGACATCAGTACAAATGCAACACAAATCAAGACAAGCCCGCTGGTTACCGTCCAGCGTGAGCCAATTTTTTTAACAATACTTGGCACAAATGGCGAAGCTAGCACCATAAGTGCAAATATTGGCAGCATCCTTACGGAAGATTCTAATGCTCCATAGCCCATGATTAGTTGAAATAGCTGGCTTATTGAGAAAAATATCCCCATCAGCGAAAAGAATACTAACGTAACTACTAGTGAAGAAACGCCAAATGCAGGAATTTTAAATAATTTTATATCTAGCATTGGTGACTTTGTTCTTGTTTGCCATATTATAAAAGCAGTCATGCTAATTAAGCCGCAGATTAGAGCTGACAATACTTTAGCCTCTAGCAGCCCAGCCGAGGGTGCTTCAATTATTGCATAAACAATTCCAAGCAAGCCTATTGTTGAAAGAACCGCTCCAAGCCAATCTACTGGTGACTGTTTTTCGTCTTTAGACTCTGGGGTCACAAATCGACTTAGCAAAAAACCAATTGTGCCAACGGCAGCGCTAAACACAAAGGTAGCTTGCCAGCTGTAGTGCTCCATTAAAAATCCGCTTAAAATTGACCCAAGCGCCACGCCACCTCCGGCTATACCACTCCAGACTGCAATTGCTTTGGGTCGCTCGCTGCGAGGAAAGATGTTATCTACAATAGAAAGTGTAGTTGGCATTACCATTGCTCCACCTATGCCCATGATTGCTCGTGCAATTATTAGCGATATGCCATCTGTTGCAAAAAAACCTGCATATGCAGTGCCGGTCAAAAATATTAATAATCCAGTTTGCATTATTAATTTACGCCCAAAGCGGTCACCTAGCGTTCCTGCTGTGAAAAGTAGACTGGCGAAGATTAATGAGTATATGTCAACAATCCAAGTTAATTGAAGGGAGTCGAGCTTTAACTCTGATGCCAGTGATGGAAGCGCTAGGTTTAGGCTGCTGTTTGCAAGCATTACTACCAGTAAACTGGCGCACAATACTGCTAATATGCTCCATCTTTTTTTGTAGATGCTTGCGGGTATGTCTTCCGGATTGTCATGCTTAGTGTTCTTTGTCATTGTTCTTCCTTAGCGCTTGTGTCGCTCGTCTTCAACTGCCTATTATACTGCTTTTGGTAGCCGCGTGCTATCCGCGGTTGTTATTCGTTTTGTGCAAAAAATACAGCAGCGCTGGGGCAAGTGTTAGTGCGATCAATCCAATTAGCCCTAAGAAGCCAGATGTTAATCCGCGAAGTGGTATTAGCCCCGTCTCGTGCTGCCAGATTTTGACGTACTGATCCCAGGTCGTCCCTGCGGCTGGCACTGCGGATATCCAATATAAATGCGTTAAAAACAGGCTTGCTAAAATACACAAAGTACAAAAAATTATAAAACAATTTTTTAATATTTTTGAGTTTAATTTTGAATATGTAAGTGCAATCAGCAGTCCAAATATCGGAAAAACATCTATGAATGCTCTGTGTCCATAACTCATGCCAAATTGCCAACTATGCCATGACGACACTACCCATAGCCATATCGGCAAGAAAACATATATGCCTATCGCCCATTCTTTTAGATATTTTTTTGCAAGCACTAACCCAATTAGGGATATTGTAAGAATTGGAGCCCAAAAGAACACCCCTCGATCTGTCGAGAACAGTATATTTATAATTTGTGGATTTGCAAAATTAAAAGATTCTCCCTGATAAGAAAATACTAGCCAATTTCCCGAAACAATTTTCCAGTATATCAACTGAGGGAGTATTACTGCGAATGAGCTTGCTGCCATGGCAAATAAGTATTTTCGTCTTTGCCAAAATAAAGCCAATCTTTCTTTGAGTTGCTTAATGTTGCAGACGTTCCACAAGATGGGGATAATTGCAAAAATTATAGTGGTCTGACGAACAAGAACTGCTAGCGCAAATATTGCCGCAATGCCAACAGAGAGTTTATAGCTTGGTTTTTTGTACCATATTGAAGTTAGATAGAGTACGCTGCTAATTAAAAATAGCGAGTATACATGCGTAAAACACCCATCGGACGTGGCATAGTTAAGCAGGTTTGTTCCCAGTGCTATTGCAATCGTAGTAAGTAGCGATGCCTTCGCAGAAAAATGTCTTGCAAAAAGTTTATACAGCATAATGCAAGCAAGGCTTGTGTAAAAAGCCGCTGCAATTGCAATGGCGCCGTTGTATATTGCAGAAAAGCCGTCAGGGGTTAATCCTAGCATGTTGGCGGCAATGTGTGCACTCACAAAAAAAGGTGCCCACAAAATAGCTAAGCCTATTGTGTACTTATTTAAATAGTTGCCGTTTTGAGATTCAGTTAACCCATACCATTCCCCGCTCCCCGAATAAAATGGATCACTTTTTTGAAGATATTCTGTCCATTGCATGCTTATATCGTGATGGATAAATGTAGCTGGCAAATATAAGTAATAGCCCTTTCCGTCCGAGCGAATAACAGTATCAGAAGTATTGCTAGCATATAAAAGTGTGCTTAGTGATGCAAAAAAAATAAAGAACCCAAAAAATAGTACTACAGAGGGCTTGGTTAAAAAGGCTAATACTTTATTTTTCATGGTACTGTCGTCAATGTTAGCATACAATAACCTAAAAGCGTACAGTTAAAATTCAGTTTTACTTTATTGTAGTAGCATAGCGGCTTGATGCGCAATGAACCTGATCTTTAGCTGGGCAGTAATTTGTGCTATTATTTGGCCATTATTATGAAATATATAGCTACATTTCCGGCAGGTACGTTTCCATTAATTGTGAAGTATTTAAAAGGTTTTAGTGTAGTTGATTTTAAGATTTTAGAGCACGATGAGAGCTCTGTAACCTTTGATTCAGCGTTAAATATAGAGCGTCTTATAGAAATTAGGTTCTTTACAAATGTCTTTGTTGTTATTGAAAATGTATCAAGAATTAAAAAACTAATAAAGGGTGAACATTTTAGGTTGATTTGTATCAGCGGCGGCAAGCCCGTCTCTATGGCTTTAGATAACAAGTCCAAGTTTGAGCGACAAATTGAACATGACTTTAAGTTAACACCAAATTCTCGGTTGTCGCGAAATGACTTTTACGTAATAAAAAGAAATGATGGCACTAGCCTTTTTTCGTTGCGATTGCCACGAGCAAAATTTAAACGAGATAATCTTGCACCTGGAGAGCTTAGGCCAGAGCTTGCGAACGTTCTTTGTCTGGCTGCAGGCGTAAGAGCAAAAGATACTATTGTTGACATGTTTGCTGGCACTGGTGCTATTCTGTATGAAGCAGTGCGCGGATTTGGCGTTAAAAAGGCTGTTGCGGTTGACTTAAACGTGTTGCCAGATAGGCATGAAATGCCTCAAATTGTGTGGCATAAAACAAACTTAATTGGTGGGCTTGACTTTATAAAATCAGGTAGCGTTGATCGTGTTGTGACTGACCCTCCTTGGGGCAAATATGATTCAGTTGTCGATCTGGAAGCTTTATATAAAGGGTTTTTATTAGAGGCTTCCCGTATCTTAAAGTGTGCTGGGGTCATGGTTGTTTTAAGCGCTTTTTCTGGATTTGATGAATGCTTGGCTGCTCAGCCGAACCTCAAGGTCTTAGGCAGATGGGATGTTCTTGTGTCTGGTAAAAAAGCTACCATTTATAAAGTGCAAAAAGGCCTAGGCTAAACGCAGTGTTGACAATTGACAACTTATCTGATACAGTTATAGCAACATGATTAATCTAAAAGATACGTCACTTGAGTCTCGCGAGGTGGCGCGTGTATGTAGCCAATATTTTGGTGTAAATGTTGATATTAAGCACATGGTAATTGCTGATGTTTCTACTGGTAAAAGTTCGTTTACTTCCGTCTTTGAAGCTAGTGATCATACAATCTACGCCTTGTGTACTTCTAACGAGAATTTAACTTTAGCTGATGTGCGAAAAATAATACACGGAATGGGAATGGAGGCAGATGCTTATCTTCCTCCGATGGGTAGCAGAAATTACTTTGAGGATTATGGTCGTAGGGCTTTTGCAATGGCATATCCCGCGCGAAAAATTGGCAGCGAAAAAGAATTGGCTTACTATAAAACTATGGCGCCGTATAGCCCTGCGCTTGTAAGGATTTCAAAAATTAATGGTGAAATTCGCGAATATCTAGCCGCACTGCAACGTTGGCAAAAAGCAATGGGTTATTCGTATCGTAGGATAAAAATCAAATAAGCCCTTCTTGTCTTATTGCGCTTGTGTATAATAGAAAGCAAAGAGCAATATGAATTAGCTAGGGGGGTTATGAATCCAGAAAACAACAAAACGCCTGTTGCACCTGTGGGGGCTGAACCAGAAACACCACAAGGCGGCGAAACTGCTGGTCAGGGTCATCAAGATTTGTACCCCTCTACCTCACCACAGCCAAACACAGAAGATTATACAAATCCTACGCAGCCACAACAGGATGCTGCTACAGACAACTTTACACAGCAAGCTCAACCATCCCCTACTCCTCAGATCTCCGAGCAGATGCCAGAAGCAATAACGCCCGACCAGCCTCCCGTTACCTCTGACCAGCCACAAAATTATAATATGTCTGACCAGCAGCAGTCTGTACAGTCTTCTGGGCAGACGCAGCAGTCAATGCCTGAGTCGGACATGCTTGAGGCGCCCAAGGCTAAAAGTAGGGTTAAGAGGATAATTGTAGTAGTTATTTTGCTTGCATTGTTTGCGGGCGCAGCGACTTTGACGTATTTGTGGCTTTTTGGCACGGGCAATAAGTCTGCATCGCAATCGGCAAGCGAGTCATCTTCGTCAGCTCAGGCGGCTAATCTGGACACCTTAAATGCTGTTACTCTAACATTACCTACTGCCCCTGCAGGCTACACAGAGGAAGCTTCTGGCTCAGATGACTTTAAGTATTATATGTCAGATGATGGAATGTGTTCGATAGTTTATGGCACTGCTACATCAGAAGATTTGCCAGGTGCCAATTTAGACGAAATCGTAGCGCCGCAAATCGACGAGTTAAAAACAACAAATGGTGTTACGGTTAATGGTCCCGATGCTGGCGATGCTCTTATTTTGAGTAGTGCAACCAGCAGTGACCAGAAGTATAGTATGCCAACAATTAATTACGAGTTTTCGAAGGGCAGCAACTATGCAACGGTTCATTATAGTGCAGTTATCCTAAGCGATGACTCGAGAGTTGTTGCTAATCGTAGTTGTGGAAGTACTGATGGACCAGTTGATGCTTTAAAAATTCAGGCCGTAGACGACATTGCTTCGCAACTTCTAGTCAATTTGTAGTATTATTAATTAGTAGTTTCAAGCTGTCTCTATCTTTTAGGAGTGGTTATGATTAAGCAGCATAGGGCAAACTGTCCGCTTAAAGTAGCTCGCGAAACACTTGCCATGCTTATGCGCGTTCAGCACGCCTATCCTAATGATACGCCAAGAGAGCTAAGGCAGGGCGGCCAAGTGCAACGGTTTTTGTCTGCGCTTTGTTATGTGCTATATAGCGATCATGGCGATGTTGTTAAAGTGGGTGGGTGGACACTTGAACGCATGGATAGCTCTGCTGGCGACTATTATGTAGTTAGTGGTAGTGATGTAGACATGGTTAGGCGTGTGCAGATTTTGCTTGGCAACTCTACGCCAGCTGCTCACACTTCATTTAGTCTTACTTGTTGTTAGTCTGCTCTAAATGTGCCCCGCAGTATATGTGGGGCATTTTAAATATGGCTATTGACAGCCTTATTGTAAATTGTTTACAATAAGGCTGTCATGACAAGCACAAGACAAACTAGATATAAAATTGCCACGCTTGAGTATGTTGGGTCCGTAGGTCACGCAACAAATGCTGACATATTAGCTCATTTAAGAAATGATGTGCCAGTATTAAGCGCAACAACTGTCCATAGGGTAACCTCTGGACTGCTTGCTAACGGCGAGCTAGCATCGGCTCCCCCGTCGTTGGATAATGCGGCGAGATTTGACGCTAATTTACTTGAGCACGACCATTTTGAATGTAAAAAATGTGGTTGCTTGCGTGATATAAATTTGCCTAATGATCTTCTTGATAATCTTAGAGCCGTTTTGGGTGATTGCAAGTTTAGTGGACATTTAAATATTCAGGGTATATGTGGTAATTGCTTGCAAAAGGAGAAGAATCTATGAAAAAAATAACTGTTTACACAACAGAAATGTGCCCGTATTGCCATATGCTAACTCGTTGGCTGAAAGATAAAAACATTGAGTTTACCGAGTATCGCGTTGATGTAAATCCAATAGCGGCACAAAAAATGGTGCAAATTAGCGGTCAGATGGGAGTTCCATTCACTACTATTGAGGATAGCAAAAATGACAAGGCTGAGATAATTAAGGTTCTTGGTTTTGATGTTCATACTTTGCAAAAAGTTTTATAATGTTAATATCAACATTATAAAAGTTAGGGGGTGCGCATGGAGGCAGATAAAAGACATTTGAATACGTGGCTGATTATCGTTGCAGTTGCAGTAACTGTGATGGTTGTTGTGGCAATAGTTATTGTATTGGTGGCGAGTAAAATTGGCATAGACAACAGTAATAACAGCGATTTAGAGACGGAGGTTGTATCTGAAGAGTCTACGCAAACCGAAACTACTAATAAAAACTGCGTGGGTGACGATTGCCTAGCTGTAAGTGGTCTGGAATATCCTGTTGGTCAATTGCCAGTTGATGTTTCTGCGGCAGTTAGATCTGCTATAGATGACGAGTACAAGGCGTACAGCACTTATGACGCAGTAATCTCGAAATTGGGTCAGGTGCGACCATTCGCTATGATTATTCGTGCCGAAGAAAGTCATATTGCATCACTAAAAGCAATCTTGGATAAATACGGCGAGCAAATTCCGACCAATCCTTATGAAGGAAACGTAGCTGCCAAAGACACTTTAAGTGAAAACTGTCAAATTGGCGTTGATGCCGAAATTGCTAATGTTGCTTTGTACAGAGACGACCTGCTTTCAAAAGTTGCAGATTACCCTGACATAACGGCTGTTTTTACTAATCTTATGAATGCATCGCAAGACAAGCATTTGCCTGCATTCCAAAGGTGTAGGTAGCTTTCTGCTAATATGTAGATATGGGTAAAGTTAAATCTTGCAACAAGGCAACCCCTAAAATTGTTGGAATGTTGATCACGCTGGCGATTGTTGCATCTGGCGTGTATGCTTTTTTGCTTAAGCCCGGCAGTCAGTCTAAGGCTCCAGCCGAGCAAGTTATGGACGATGGTGAGCTGTCTAGCGGTGGCGCTGATGCCTCTGTGCAAGACGTCATTGAGATGCCGATGAGTATGAATATTTGCAAAGACGGCACATACATAGCTAATGTTGCATATGATGTTCCAAAAAGTTCTAATGGACTTGAAGTAGAAGTTATATTAAGTGGCGATGTCCTAACTTCGGTCAGCGCAACTCACAAGCTTGATTCTGGCGATAGTAAATCTACTGTATATCTTAATAACTTTGATGCTGCTTTGTCTGGGCAAGTTGTTGGTCGTAAAATTGAAGACATAAACCTTAGTCGTGTGGGTGGAGCGTCATTAACTACAGACGCCTTTAACGCTGCTCTATCAGATGTAATGCAACAGGCTAAGTTATAGATGAGAAATGGCCAACGTATTTATCTTTGATGCTTTGGGTACTCATTGGCAAATCGAAACAGATCAAAAGAATCTAGCTATTCAACAAGAGATATTGTCTGAGGTTAGTCGTTTTGAGCAGAACTACTCGCGATTTATTGATAGCTCTTTGGTATGTAGGCTTAACCGTAACAAGAAGCTTTATGGTGCGCCTAAAGAATTTTTAGAGATTTTTCAGTATTGTTTAGATATGTATTGTCAGACTGATGGTGCGTTTAATATATCGGTATGTTCAGAGTTGGAAAGGCTAGGTTATGGCAAAGAGCATGATTTTAAAGATAAAATCTCTAATAATTTATCGACTGATGTTTTGCTGCTTGATCGCCAAATTGTCATGGCCGATTTTGTAAAGATTGACCTTGGCGGCATTGGTAAGGGGTGGCTAATCCATAAAATTTCAGAAATCTTTAAGGTTAACGGCCTTTATAATTATGTTATTAACGGTGGCGGTGATATTTTGGTTGGCGCCAGCTTGCAGGAAGTGTTAATTGAGCATCCAAATGATGCTACCCTGGCTATTGGCAAGGTGGCAATTGCGCTTGAGGCTATAGCTTCATCGTCAAACTCGAAACGTGTTTGGGCGGGGTCAGACGGACAGGCGTACAGTCATATAGTCCCTGGACGCAGGCATACGCAAGTTCAGCCCGATTTGCTAAGTGTGCATGTTAGATCGAATAGCATTAAAATAGCTGACGCTTTGGCTACTACCTTTTTGCTTGTAGATCGTAAAAAGCGTGTGCAATTAGCAAATGAGTTTAATGTCGATTTTATGGAAGTACGGCAAAACTTAACGTTCTGGCAAACTGCAAATTTTGGTTTTATCCCCTATAATTAAAAGCTAAAATCTTCTGTGTGAATGTTTTTTTCTGACACTCCGCAGTTTTTAATTTGTTGCGTTGCAGAATCCATCATTCCCTTTGGTCCACATATGTAAAACTGAGCGTTGCTTGGATTATTTATGTATCTTAAAAGGATGTCCGAACTAAAGCGTCCGTGTTCGATATTCTTGCCTTTGATATTTTCTTGTGTAAAAAGCTCAATGTAATTATCTGCTAGTTTTGATCTAAATTCATCACCAAACACCACAGTTTGTTTGTCTTGGTTTACAAAAAACAGGTAGGTATTTTTATTATTACTACTTATGGCATTTTGATAAAATGGCGTTATTCCTATTCCTCCCGCAACGTAAACCGTTAGCTTGTCGTTATTCTGTGTACTTAAAAAGTTACCATAAGGGCCATCTAGTAGCAGTTTCTGTCCGACCTTAATATTGCGAAGCTTGCTAGTAAAACGTCCAAAAACTTTGATAGTGATTTGTAGCTGTCCGGTTTTTGGGTCGTAATCTAGTACAGAAAACGGATGACTCTCTCTCAGTAGTGCTGCCTGTATAAAAACGTGTTGGCCTGCTGCGATAACAAGCTGCTTTTTGACGGGTTTAAGTGTTATTGTGTATACTTTGTCGTTTAAGTCGCTTTTGTTTACGACTGTGTACTTCACTTTACCTAGGCCAGTCAAGAATCTCAATCTTAAAATAAGGCAAATTGCAGCAATTGCCATAAAAGAATACCAATAAAATTGAATCCAATCGTTTTTAAAAGAGCTACCTATCTCTGGGGTGTGTAAAATTACAAATGCCAACGCGGAGTATGAGGCTAAGATATGACCATAGCGCCAAAGCCTGTAAGATATGTATTTTCTAAATATTACAGCAGATAGCCATAATAGAACCATGCCCCAAAAAGCTATTCGTCCATATGTAACTGCTAATTCAAACGAGCTGTCGTCTGTTGGCCAGAGTACGTATACTAGCGATTCTGAATAGACCACCAATAATAATACAGGGTGCAATAGCACAGCAATTGAGCCGTACATTCCAAGCTTGTGATGAAGCTTTAACTTATCTGGCAGGTCGTCAAAAAATAGCCCCGACACACTGCGAGTCCCAAGTAGCAATTGCCAAATCAGTAATGCTACGCCAATATAGCCAGAAACGGCAGAAAAATACAAAGCAACAGACTGTATATCCTGGGTGCCTAGCCCCCAATTGCTGGGTAGATTGACTGTTGCAAAAAAGGGTATAGTCGTTAGACATATCGCCAGGATGAGCAAGCGTTGCTTTGTAATTTCTGACATAATGACTATTTCAAAAGTCTAGTTGGCTACTTAGATCTGAAACTTCTGTGTCGCCAAGACTCGCGTCGTTAAGCTGCGTATCAAGTTTTTTTAGATCGTCTGCATTTTGTGGCACAATGACTTCGTTGTTAATATCCTCTTCAGACACTACCTCAGTTGTTGTAGTAGAAGTGGCTGTGTCGCTTTTGTTGTTTTGGGTGTAAACCCACCATCCGCCAAATACTATCAGGGCAATTACGGCAATTACAATTAATATTTCGATTATCGTAAAGCCCTTTTGCTTATTTTGAATGCTCATATTATTGCTCGCTTGATTCTGCTGCGCTAATTACAGCTGTTAGTAGGTTATGAATTGCTGTTCGATACTGATCAAGGTCGCCCTGAGCGGTTTGAACGTGTGTTCTAAACTGTTGTGCTGTGCCAATGGGATCGCCAGAACCGCAGTCGATAGTATTGCCTTGCCTTACTTGGGTCATTGCCTCTGTGGTGATCTGTTGCTGGCTTGCAACGATTGCCATGAGCTGTTCATATTCTGGAACATTTAAATTGTTCTCAATGTAGTAAGTCTGTATTCGCTCGACAATTTTATTAAAAAGTAACAAGCGATTTTGCACGGTGGCAGAGTATTGCGACATCGTTGTGTTTATCGAGTTTTGCCTATTCTCGCATGTTTGCTTTCGCTCTGAACTTAGGCCTTGGCCCTGTCCAGCCGTGGTCGAGTCGTCTTGCCCAGCTTGTGTCTGCGTGCTGTCGCCTGTGCCTGTTCCGTCGTGAAGTGAGTCAATATTGCCTGTTCCGGTTCCGGCATTGTCATTGCCCGAACTAGAATTTCCGCTGGTTGAGCCCTGATTTTGAACGGCCAAGACAGGTATCGCATTCGAAAAAGCAAGTATGGCAGCAATTACCAAACTTAATATATATTTTTTTAACACTTTTGCCCCCCTAGTGCTAGTTAATTTTTAGATAGCTCTAATTTAGCTTTTTGCATAGCACTATAGTTTAATAATAGCCTTTGTTTAAAAATATTCAAAATAGACAACATTGCGCATAAATTATTTACAAAATAAAGTTTTAACTATGTTCTTCTTCTTGCTTTGACTGGTGGATGTTATAATTTTGTTAACAACAAAGGAGGAGATATGCAACATTTGGCAGTTATAAAAGAGACAATCTCAAACGTCTATTGGTCATTTTTGCTTGAAGGGATTGCTTTTATCATTTTAGCGATTCTAGTGGTTATTTATCCGGCATTGCTTATAGCTTTGGCGTCAGTAGCGTTTTTGTTTATTGGTATATCATCAATAATCTTGGCTATAAAAATAAAATCAGCATGGAATAAACTGCCTAAAATACTGAAATAACCAACTTGGAGGATGTAGAATGGATTTTTCGACGTTTGCTCAGTATGCAAGCAAATTTTTAGATGCCGCAGGCGTGTGCATTATTTTGGGCGGGGTTATTATTGCTAGCTTGGCTGTGCTTGTTAAAGCTTTTGAACAAAGAAGCATACATAATCTTTATTTGTTTTATCGCCAAAACATGGCAAGAAGCATTTTGATTGGTTTAGAATTCTTAGTTGCGGGTGACATTATTAGATCTGTTGCTGGCGACTTTAATCCTGCAAGTTTATTAACGCTAGCCGTAATTGTTGCTATTAGAACCTTCTTAAGCATAGAATTTGACATGGAAATTGAGGGGCGCTGGCCTTGGAAGCGCTCAAAAAAAGCACAGGGCTAAAAATATGAGCTTTTTAAAGCTACTCTTAGATGTTTTTAGGTCAAAACGTTGGTATCGTAATTTGGCTATGGTGATCGGCAGCTTAAAATTTTATGCCCATGAGTGGTGGGGTGTCTATTTTATTGTGGCGATCAAATATTTGGTTGGGTAAGAGAATGAAAAAACCAATTATCGCAGTATTTGATTTTGACGAGACTCTCATAACCAGAGATACTTTTATAGACTTTTTGCGATTTTCGACTTCTGCTGCAAGGTTTAATTATTTAATGGCACTATCTTTACCTACGCTGATCTTATATATACTTAAGGTTATTCCAAGACATCAGGCGAAGCAAAATGTTTTAACGCGTTTTTTTAAAGGTGTGCGCGACGAAAATTTTCAGTCAATTTGCAAAAAATATGCAACACGACTAGACGAAATATCTAATCCCGAAGGTCTAAAATGCATAAAAAGATATCAAAAAAATGGTTCTAGGGTGGTAATTTGCAGTGCATCAATCGAAGATTGGATTGAGCCATGGGCAAAAAAGTATGGAGTAAACGATGTGTTGGCAACAAAACTTCAAAAAAAGAATGGCTACCTAACGGGCAGGCTGGATGGAGCAAACTGCTTTGGGCCAGAAAAAGTGAAGCGTTTTTTGGCAGAAAATCCAAAGCGCGAGAGCTACGAACTTCATTCTTACGGCGATGGCAAATCTGATGCTCAGATTTTTCAAGTTTCTGACAAAGTATACAAAAAAGTATTTAACGAATCATAAAAACCTTTACCGTTGTATCGTTTGGTTTTTCGGGTTTGCCTTTTGTTGTAGTGGCCTAACCAAGTTAAGTTTAAGTCTATCAGAGTGCAGCATGTAAAATAATCAGATTATTTATTGCGCTTGCGGTCAACGGGGCTTAAAAAGCGCTTTCGCAGACGTAGGCTTTCCGGAGTCACCTCTAGTAGCTCGTCGTCCTCAATAAAGTCTAGACATTGCTCTAGGCTTAGCTGTGTAAATGGGGTAAGTTGCACGGCGCCGTCAGATGATTTGCTGCGCATGTTGGTGAGCTGTTTTGCTCGACATACGTTAACTTCAAGATCGTCACTTCGATTGTACTGGCCAACAATCATACCTTGGTAAACTTGGGTTGCTGGGCCAATAAATAGTTCGCCGCGTGCTTCGCAGGCTTCTAGCGCATATGGCGTAGCAACACCAGCTTCGGTAGCGATAAGGGCGCCATTTCGGGTTTTCTGCAATGGCGTACCAACTGGCTGGTGGCCGTGTGGTAAGCTGTTCATGATAATCGTGCCTTTTGTGGCGGTAAGCATCAGGTTGCGTAACCCAAGCATGCCTCGTGTAGAAATAATGTACGTTAGCCTTGTGCCGCCTTTTGCAGTTTGGGAATGCTCTTTAAGTTCTCCGCGTCTCAGACCAAGCTCTTGGTTCACTGCGCCAACAAATTCGTCTGGCACTTCGATGATTAACTCTTCAAGGGGTTCTTGCTCTTTGCCATCAATAATCTGAGTAACAACTTGAGGTCGGCCTACCTCAAATTCGTAGCCTTCGCGGCGTAAAGTCTCGATAAGCACACTAAGGTGTAGTTCGCCTCGGCCACTTATCAAAAAGCCAATTCCTTGATCTTCTACTTTAAGAGCGACGTTGGTTTCTAGTTCTTTTTGAAGTCGGTCTCCAATTTGGCGGCTTGTTGTAAACTGTCCTTCCCTACCCTTTAGGGGCGAGGTGTTTGGGCCAAGGTAAATTTTAAGCGTTGGGGCTTCAATGTCGATAACGGGCAGTGCCTCTGGATGCTCAACATCGGTAATTGTTTCGCCAATGTGCGCTTCGCCAATGCCAGTGACAGATACAATGTCGCCAGCAGAGGCTTGCTGTACGTCAACTTTGCCCAGGCCTTTGTTTACAAAAATTTTGTCGATTTTGCCCTTTACGATGGTGCCATCGGTCTTGACTAGGGTAATGGCTTGGCCTTGGCTGACAATGCCACGTTGGATACGTCCAATAGAGTATTTGCCCAAAAAACTATCGTAGTTTAAGGCTGTAACAAGCAGCTGCAAAGGTGCGTCTACCTGTATGCTAGGCGCAGGAATTTCGTTTATAATGGCATCGAAAATTGGCGCCAAGTCTGCATCTTTAGATGGATCTGCTGGGCAGCTGGCCCATGCTTTGCCTTCGCGGCCAATTGCGTAATAAATTGGGTAATGTAATTGATCATCGCTGATGGCAAGTTCTAAGAATAGATCAGCAATTTCATCCTCTACTTCTGCGACTCTGCGGCTGGGCTTGTCAATTTTGTTGATAATTACAATTGGTTTTAGCCCCAATCCCAAAGCCTTGCCTAAAACAAATTTTGTTTGTGGCATTGGGCCTTCTTGGGCATCTACAATAAGTAGTACCCCATCTGCCATGTTAAGAGTCCGTTCAACTTCACCGGAGAAGTCGGCGTGTCCAGGTGTATCTACAATATTGATTTTGCATCCTTGATATTCAATAGTTGTTTGCTTGGCGGTAATAGTGATGCCGCGCTCGCGCTCTTGATCGCCACTATCCATTATTAAGTCCTGGCTCATTTCTGCCTGGTTGTCTCTAAAAGTGTGAGATTGCTTTAAAAGCCCGTCTACCAGGGTGGTTTTGCCGTGGTCAACGTGCGCAATAATGGCAATGTTTCGAATATTCTTTGGATCTATCATAAATACATTGGTAATCTAGCCCATAAGTGGCTAATTAATAACTTGGGTTAATTATAACACGAATTGCCATATTTTACCATAGCCCGAGATAGTTTGTTGGGGCTAGAAATTCTAGCCCCGCTTACCTAGTCTATTCTATACGCCCTCCACCATTCGGTGTTCTGCGCGTAAAATGGTGGAATTTCGCTTAGCTCTGTTGAAGTTGTGATAACAACTCTTCTAACAAACTGTAATTCGTCAAAGGGACTGCGCGGTATCGTGTGCTCTAGTTCGTGAATGTGCAGGCAGGTCATTGCTGCATGCATTGTTTTGCGTGCCCCGAATTCTCGTGCGCTTTCTTTGCATCTTCTTGGCATCTCGCTTGCGGGTACGCTAACGTACAGAAATGCAAGATGTGTCACAGCTCTTCTGTGCTTATGGGCAACTCCGCTGCCACAATGTTTACCCACAAGGCCTTTAAAGATCATGCTAAGACATTTATTGTTCCACGTGATTCTTGTTCTTTCGTGAAGGTCGGTTGTGGATGCCAAGTAGCTCCAGTCTTGCGCCTCGTATGTTTCCACAAGATGATCCTGCTCTCCCTCGTGCCGAATCACGGCATGCTCCTATCCGTCGATGTGTATGCTACCAAGAATGGTATCACATATTTTGCGTAGGATTGAATATGGTATTCATAACGCTTATACTATAATAAGAGTTACTATAATCATCGCGCAATAATGAAGATTTTAATGCTTGGGTGGGAACTGCCACCTTATAATACCGGAGGTTTGGGCGTTGCCTGCTTTGAACTTTGCAAGGCCTTGTCGACGCGTGGTGTCGAAATTGATTTTGTAGTTCCATATCAAGATGATCACAATCAAATAGATTTTATGAATGTCGTCCCTGCATTGTCCTGCGCGCATGGGCAGCTTTGCAGAAGTGGCCTCGAAAATGTATATAATACTAAACTTGAGCCACCTAAAATCGGCAATATATCTGCGCATATGTCTGAGCTTCGCAATTTACAGTCTGGATATACTAAAGCTGTAAGCAAAATTGTTAAAAAAAGTAATTACGACGCTATTCATGCGCATGATTGGCTAACATTCGAGGCGGCTGCATGTGCTAAAAAACTTAGTCAAAAGCCACTAATTGCACATGTTCATGCTACCGAGTTTGATCGTGCTGGCGGACATTCGGGCAATCCGTTAATTCATGATATTGAATACAATACTTTAATGATGGCAGATCGCGTTATTGCGGTAAGTCAATCTACAAAAGATATTATTGCAAGTAATTATCAAATTCCGTCAAATAAAGTTGAGGTTGTCCATAATAGCATAGATGCTGAAAGTTTTAACCCAATTGACGGTGATAATGTTTATGTGTATTTAAGCAAAATGAAGCAGTATGGCTACAAAGTCGTGGTAAATGTTGGCAGGCTTGCTGTGCAAAAAGGTCTGACTCAATTACTAATGGCTGCAAAATTGGTTATACAAAAAAATTCTAAAATACTGTTTTTAATTGCTGGCAGTGGCGAACAATATCACGAGCTGTTGCAGCTTAGCGCAGATTTGGGCATTAGTCAAAATGTTATTTTTACAGGGCAATTTGTGCGCGGGAAAAAGTGGCGAGATGCTTTTGCTATTGGTGACGTGTTTGTAATGCCGTCTGTTTCGGAGCCTTTTGGCATTGCAGCACTAGAGGCAATTGGTTGTGGCACTCCAGCTTTAATTTCTAAGCAATCGGGTGTTGGTGAGGTGCTAAAAAATGTTTTAAAGTTTGACTACTGGGATACGCAAAAAATGGCCGATTATATACTTGCGGCAACCTATTACCCTAGTCTACATCACGAACTGCTCACTAAATCGCATGCCGAATTTAAGAACATGTCATGGCGTGATGTTGCGCAAAAAATTGGTGGTTTATATTCAAAAACTACTGCAAAAGAGGTTCGCGTATGAGTCGCTCCATTTGCCTTTACTTGCACGCGCATCAGCCCTACAGAGTGGCAGGCTATAGTGTTTTTGATGCAGGAAAAAACAGCAATTACTTTGCCATGGTTAAAGACGGGCACGATATAAACTATGATGTTCTGCAAAAGGTTGCGCACAAATCTTACCTTAAGACCAATGAATGTTTGCTAAAACTTCTTAAAGATCATCCAGAATTTAAGTTAGCACTATCTATTACGGGCACTTTATTGGACCAACTTGAAGCTTGGTCACCTCAAACACTAGATAGTTTTAAGCGTTTAGTGGCCACAGGGCGAGTAGAGATTTTGGCCGAGACTTACTATCACAGCTTGGCGTTTTTTTACTCTATGTTTGAGTTTGAAAAGCAAGTGCACATGCATCACCAAAAAATTCAAGACATTTTTGGAATTGTACCTGTTGTGTTTAGAAATACCGAGCTTGCGTATAACAACGATGTTGCCGCCTGGGCTGATCAAGCTGGGTATAAGGGGATTGTAGCTGAAGGTTGGGATAGGATTCTAAATCAGCAAAGCCCAAACCATGTATATCGTCCTATTAATACTAAAAATATCAGATTGTTACTCAAAAATTATAAACTTTCGGATGATATTGCGTTTAGGTTCTCTGACCGCAGCTGGGCTGAGTGGCCACTAACAGTCAAAAAATTTACACATTGGCTAAATGCCCTTCCTTCTGACCAACAATTGGTAAATTTGTTTATGGACTACGAAACGTTTGGCGAGCATCAGTGGAAAGAGCATGGAATATTTGACTTTTTAACTGCTCTGCCAGCAGAATTTGGTAAATTTAACGGCAATATGTTTGTAACTCCAAGTGAGGCAATAGATAAATTTGAGCCAAAGGGGCAAATAGACGCGCCTCAAACAATTACCTGGGCAGACGCTGAGCGTGATTTAACGGCCTGGTTGGGCAACACAATGCAACAGCAAGCTATAAATAGCTTGTATAATTTAGAAGAAATTGTACTTACCAGTGGCGACAATACGATAATTAATGACTGGCGCAAGTTGCAAACCTCTGATCATTTTTACTATATGTGCACTAAGTGGTTTACGGATGGTGATGTACATGCCTATTTTAGCCCGTACGACTCGCCTTATGATGGTTTTGTAAATTATATGAATGTGCTTAGAGATTTAAAACTGCGGATTTTAGACGCGCACAAGGAGCGCAGTAAATGACTCGTCCACTAATTTTAAGCAATGGTTCGTTAAATGTGGGTATTAATCTTTATGGCGAAATTCATGACTTTTACTATCCTTATGTTGGTCTAGAAAACCATGCAGCAGCAGGTCATATGAGGTGGAAAATTGGCGTTTGGACAGCAAATGGATTTAGCTGGCTAGATGACGGTAATTGGTCATTTAAAATAAAATACGAACGCGACGCTTTAATTGGCGAAGTTACTGCGCGCAACGATCGTCTTGGAGTTTTGGTGCAGCTGCAAAATTGTGTGGATGCGGATTTTAACGCCTTTATTCAAAACATTCACGTAGTAAACGAATGGGATACCCCACGCGAAATTCGTATATTTTTGCATCAAGTTATGCGCATTAGCAACAGTCTTAATGGTGACACTGCGCAATATTTACCGCTAGACAACGCAATTTTGCACTATAAAGGTAGTCGCGCATTTGTTTTTGGGGCGCAAACATCTGAGGGTGAGCCTTTTGATCAGTACTCTGTTGGAGTTTACGCTATTGAGGGCAAAGAAGGTACGTATAAAGATGCTGAGGATGGTGTTTTGAGCGGCAATCCTGTAGAGCACGGCAGCGTTGATTCGGTGATGGGTTTTAACTTGTTTATAGAAGCTCACGAATCAAAACGGTTAACCTATTGGGTGTCCGCGGGTTTAGAGCATCGCGAGGCCCTGCATATTTTTAGAAGAATTCGCATAGAAGGCATACATAAACGAATGTTAAAAACTGCCACTTACTGGCATGATTGGCTAAAGCCTGCAAAAAACTATTTGTATCATGTAGACAAAGAGTTTGCAAACCCGCTGATTGATAGTTTGCTTATTATTAAAGCTCATATAGATAAGCGTGGCGCTGTTATAGCTGCTGTAGATACTACAATGTTAAACTACTCGCGCGATGCCTATGCCTATTGTTGGCCGCGCGATGCAGCGTTTGTTTTGTGGCCGTTATTGCGCATGGGCTACTACGAAGAAGTAAAAAACTTTTTATACTTTTGTAGACACGCTTTGCAGCCAGAGGGCTATTTGATGCATAAATACATGTCAGATGGCACGCTTGGAAGCAGTTGGCATCCCTATTGTGCGGCAGGGCGCGTTATTCCTCCAATACAAGAGGACGAAACAGCCATTGTACTATTTTTGCTTGGCCAGTACTACGAGGCGACAAAAGATGATCAAATGCTACAAGAGTTTTATGACTCGCTAGTTAGGCCAGCTGCAAACTTTTTGGCTAGTTATATTGATGACATAACCAAGTTACCGCGCGCCTCTTACGATTTGTGGGAAGAAAAGCTATTAACTACAACATATACGACTGCCGTAGTCCATGCAGCTCTGTTGGCTAGTGCACGTTTGGCCGAGGTTATGGGGCGCCAGCAAGAGTTTTTGCGCTGGCAAGTTGTAGCGGACGATATCCAGCACTCCGCACGCAATATGCTATTTAATAGAGATAAGCAGTTCTTTTATAAAGGTTTTTTGCGGACAAAAGACAAAGAGGGCCACGCAAATATAAAATATGATGAAACCGTTGACGTATCAAGCTTTTATGGAGCGTTTATGTTTGGTCTGTTCGATGTAGGGTCAGACGAAGTTGAACAGTCTTATCTAACCTTAGAACGAACTTTTGGTTTTAACGATAAGACCGCCTTTTCTATTCCCCGTTACGAATATGATAGCTATAACCGTACCGACCCTAGCAGCCTGGGCAACCCTTGGTTTGTAACCACTCTTTGGATGGCGCAATACTACATAGAGACTGGTCGAGCGCCGCAAGCTAGGCGTATAATAAACTGGGTAAAGGATAATATGTTGGAGAGCGGAGTCTTGTCTGAACAAATAAATTCTCAAACTCAAGCATTTTCGTCGGTTGCTCCACTGGCGTGGAGTCAGGCCGAGTTTGTAAACTCGGTAATAGATTTGGCTTCAGATCCATTTGAGTCAATTGAACAAGCGGAGCCACATGAACATACTAAAAAGTAAAATTTCGACAGTACAAGATGTTGCTGCAAAAAGGGCGATAAAACAATTTGCCTCAAAATTTAAATTTGTGTATTTTGGCAAAATAAATCAACATGAAAGCGACCAATGGGTTGTTCGTGGCGTCACGCTTAGTGTAAGTCATAAAGACGACTATTGTGCCATGGGTAGCTTTAGGGGGCGCGATGTTGTTGTGGTCGAGCGTCAAAATACGCTAAACTTTTTGCCTGGGCAATCAAAAAACTACAAATGGCAAATTATGCAGATTGATCTTAAAAGCAAGGGGCTGCCACATGTATTTTTAGACGCAAATCACCATGAAAAATCGTTTTATTATGATTTTTTTGCCAAATATAGTAAGCACGAAAATTTATATGGTAGTTTTTTGCAGGATGATCCGCAATTTTTAAAATATTTTAAGATCTTGGCAAATCAAAGTGACATAAACAAGGTGCGTTCAATGATTAGTCCTGAAATAACCGCAATGCTGGCGCATCATTTTAAGCAATTTGATTACGAAATCGATGATGACACCTTAATTATATATGCCACAAACATGTCCATAACTGTAAAGAATTTGCAGGAGATGCTAAGAGTCGGTGTATGGCTTGCTGACGAACTTGATAAAAAACGTTCATATCAGAAATGATTTTTGGAGCATGAGTCTGTTATTTTAAACACCCGCCTATCATACGTAAATTGATAGGCGGGTATATTTGCTTAGCCAATGACCGTGTATGGTGAGGGTAGTCGTGGTCGCAGTACAGCAATGTTTCTTGTGTATTCGTCAGTTAGTTGTCTAAAGTCGGCAACATTCATGTCGGACGAATTTAGCAGCGTATTCGCCAGGTTAATTGATGAATCCACAAATTTAACCACAATTGACATAGGGTTAGAAAGTACTCGTTGTAGATAGGCATTGTGGCTCTCGCTGGCATGTTTAGTCATGGTCTGTACTGCGCAAATTACCTGAGTGGGTATTCCGTATCTTTTAAGGAGATCGGCGGTGACTTTTGTATCTTCTATAGTGTTGTGCAACCAGCCTGCTGCTTGATGCAAGTCATTATAGCCTAGTCGATTAATTGTTGAAACAATTGGGATGACATGAGCCGCTACATAATCTTTGCCGCCATACAGCTGTCCACTGTGAGCATTACGGGCAATAGTTTCTGCAACTGCCAATATGTTGGTCATGGACGATATTATCTCATATCTTGACGCGAACAAAAATAGCAACTAAAATAGCTGCTATTTTTATGATATCCATCTCAAAAGATTACTTTTTAAGTTCGCGGTGCAAAGTTACGCGACGCAAAAACTTGTTGAACTTTTTAAGCTCAAGACGTTCACCGTTCTTTGTGTTGCGACGAGTTTGGTAAACACTGCGACCATCTTCAACGCACTTTAGCGTAACAACTTTAACAGTTCCTTTTTTCTTAGCCATCAATAAAACCTTATTACTTATATGCTGTCAATTGAATAGAATTATAGCACGTATGAACGACGTTTGCAATAAGCGTCTTGTCTTGGCAAAAGGGATAATTATTGGTATAATCGCTCTGTTATGCCTCGATAGCTCAGCGGTAGAGCACTTTCATGGTAAGGAAGGGGTCCCGAGTTCAAGTCTCGGTCGAGGCTCCAAAATTATGTAAATATGGCCTTTGAGCCTTATTTTTTATGTAAAATGTCTAAAAAATACAAAAACCAGCTTAATGCTGGTGTTTGTACTGGTGCTGGGAGAGGGAGTCGAACCCCCGAAGACTAATGTCGTCTGATTTACAGTCAGATGCGTTTGACCACTTCGCTATCCCAGCAAACTGGAGCCGACAGAGGGATTTGAACCCACGACCCGCTGTTTACAAAACAGCCGCTCTGGCCACTGAGCTATGTCGGCATATAACAGAGAAATTGTAGCAGTTTTTTAGCTTGTTGCCAAGCCTGGCTGGTTGATAGTGAGTTTTATTGCGAAATGTTGTATTATACGATGCAGACGCCTATCTACCATTGGAGATAAATCATGGGCAAGCTGGTGTTTCTGGGCGGGACTTGCGGCAATAATAATTGGCGTAATGGCTTTGTCGACCGTATGGTTGCGCGCGGCTGTCGGCGTGGTTGGTTTTACGATCCAGTTGTCGCAGATTGGAATGACGAGGCGCGTAGGCGCGAGGATCAGGTCAAAAAAAGCGCAGACTATCTATTTTTCTACCTTGGTGATCCAATGGAGCTGGGCAATTCACAAAGTGCATACTCTATGGTCGAAGCTACAATGGCTCAATACGATACAGCGCGAGTAGTTGCAGTTTTCGACCACACAAGTCTAAGCGCAAAACACGCTGTTACTGCAAGCAAAAAAGCTTATACTGATCTGTCTGGTCGCTTCCCCTACGCTCCAATCTTCGAAGGGTTGGCAGAAACTGAAGACTGGTTAGTAAGTCGATTGTTGGGCTAAAAAATCCGCTCGCAAGTATAGGCATAGTCGCCTAAAAAGCGAGCGGTTTTAATGATATAACTACATCTACATCACAACACGGCGCGGCTGATGGATTTTTTTGGCAGACTGAGGGGCGGTTACTATTTCCTTGACTTTTTCTCGTATTGAAGCAGCCAAAATATCCTCTCCGCTGCGCTCGTAGGCGTCTGCTAAAATCGTAAGCGATTGCGGATTTGGCTCAATTTCTACGGCTTTTTCTAGTGCGCCAATCATCTTTTTGGCGTGACCGAGTTTTTCTTGAACTTTAGCGTACGCAATGTGGCGAGCTGCAAGCGAACTTTCAATTTCTATTGCTTGCTCAAACGCCAGGGCAGCTTTGTCGTATTGGCCTGTTTCGTAATAAATTAGCCCAACGTTGTGCAAGCTTGACGCGCTTGGCTCTAGACTTTGTGCAATTTCAAAACATTCTATGGCGTTTTTGTATGCCCTTTGCTTTGCGTAAAGAATGCCTAAACGGTTATAGGCAGTAGCGTTTCGCTCATCAACGCGCAAAATTGTAAGCAAGGCTTTTTCTGCTCGTAGGTATTTTTGCTCGCGGATTCCCTCATGCGCAATATCCCACAAACGTTCAAGCTTTTCGCCCAAACGAGTAGAAACCACCAAATCAACAGGTTCGGCTGGTTTTATAAAACTGTAAATTGTTAGTGCGCCCATGGCGACTATTAGTAGCAGTGAAAACATACTTGCTTATATTATAGCAGACTGAACAACGCTAGCAATTGCGCTTTAATGTTGCCGTTGCACGAGATTTTTGCCAATGTGTTTTCTATTATGTTCGCACGCCCTAAAAGATGATCTACTAAGCTTGGACTGGCGCTTTTTATTTGAACTTGGGTCATTAGAAGCATGGCATCTAATATCTCGATGCAGTCTAATCTGTTGCTAGCGAGTTTATTTATATCGCAAATGCGCTGATATGGTTTAGCGGATATTAGCTCTTTTGCTTGCTGCATTAGTAGACGTTTTTTTTGAAGCTGGTCGCTGCTGGTTGCTAGTTTTATTGCTACTTCTGGACGGCCCGCAGCAATAAAAAGCAATTGCGCCATATCTGTTGGCGTTAGGTTTGGGTTGGCTGTGATGACTAAATTCTGCATTGTTTTTTGATCAAGCCTACGAAGTTCAATATGCTGCACTCGTGACAGAATTGTCGGTAGCAACGCGTGCTTGTGTGTGGCAGTCAATATGAAAGTAATACCAGCCCTTGGCTCTTCGAGTAGCTTTAGTAGGGCATTCTCGGCCGCATCGCTCATTGCTTGGGCATTTTTAATAATAATCATCTGTTGTCCAACTTGTTTGCTGCGTGAACTGCGGTATAAACCTCTGATTGCCTCAATGCTTATCGTGCTACCTTCGGGCTCAATTACTTCAAAATTACTATGCACGCTAGTTTGTTCTGCCCAAAATTTTGCCACTGCAAACTTACCAATGCCAGAAGGTCCTGTAATAAGCAGCGCGTGTGGCGGATTTTTTGCATAGGCGTTAAAAATTTTAAACGATCCCGGATGGATATGCGTCTTAGCTGATATCATCTATGTACTGCTTTAACTTGTTGGGTAAAGGTGCTTCAAAAACCTTTCGCTCTTTGGATGGCAGTGTAATCTCTAGTGTGGAGGCGTGTAAAAATAACCTACCGATATCTTTGCTGGGTTTCCCATAAAATGGATCGCCAACAATTGGATGTCCTAAATATGCAGCGTGTACTCTTATTTGGTGTGTGCGTCCAGTTAGCGGAAAAAACCTAACTAAGGTGTAATTTGGCAAAACCTGGATGGTTTCGTAGTCTGTTATTGCCGATTTTCCATTACTCCCTACTCTAAAAGTTTGCGGTTTGCGTGGGTTGCGCTCTATCGGTAGATCTATTTTTGCAGAGGGCTCTTTTAGGTGACCATGTAATAATGCGATATAGCTTTTTTTGGCTTTTCGGTTAGAGAATTGTTTTTGCAGCCAAGACTTAGCTTCGGGGTTGCGTGCTGCAATGATTACTCCTGATGTACCTCTGTCTAGTCTGTGAACGATTCCTGGTCGATTGCTGTTTGGGTTGTCTGTTGTAAGTGGGCGCACAAATTCAGCTACACTAAATTCGTCACAAATTGCGCCTTTTGCATGAGTAAGTATGCCTGTTGGTTTGTTTAGCACAATCACGTCGTCGTCTTGGTAGAGTACGGGAATGTTTTGCTCACTAAAGTCTGGTTTTTCGGGCATTATTATACTAAATTCTTCACCCTCTGTAGTTAAATAGCTTGATTTTCGTGGCGTGCCGTCACTAATAACAAAGCCAGCTGAGCATCTTGCTTGCCAAAAACTGCGGCTAAAATTTGGCCACGATTTTGCAAGCAAGACATCCAATCTCTCTCCAGTTGTTACTGCTGTAATGTGTAGTGTTTCGCTCATTTTGCTTTTTAACGAGGTCTTAATCCTACTGCTTGCTGTACGCGCAGTAATGTTGCTTTTGCTATTTGGTTAACTTTGGCTTCGTCTTCTTCGAGTTTTGCAATTAATTTAGTTTCGTTGATGCTGTTGGTTTTAGATTGAAAATCAGTCAAAAGCCTTTCTACCTCTTGCGCAGTAGCTTGTTTTAGGTCTCCATAGCGCTGATTTCCTTGCCACTTGGCTGCAATTTCGTGTACAGGTTTGCCTGTTAAAAGTGCTAAAATTTGAATCAAATTAGAAATACCAGGTTGAGCTTGCCAGTCGTAATTTATTGAGCCTACACTGTCGGTTGTTGCAGACATAATTTTTTTAGCTGCATCTTTTGGATCGTCAAGCAATCCAATTGTGCCAGCAGGGTCACTGACAGATTTGCTCATCTTTTTTTCTGGATTTCGCAGACTTCTAATTCGCACTCCCCTGTCGCGCTGAGAAAACTCAAGCTGCTTGTCCCAGTTTTCTGGTATAACTTTAAAAACTCCGTCAGAAAAGACGTCTTCAAATTTGTTGTTAATCCTAATACCAAGATCTCGAGTAATCTCTAGATGCTGACGCTGGTCTTCGCCAACAGGTATGTATCTGGCGTTATAAAGCAAAATGTCTGCGGCCATTAAGACTGGGTAGTCGAACAGCCCAACAGACACGTTGCGCTCCTCGTTAGCGGATTTGTCTTTAAACTGGGTCATTCGTCCTAACTCGCCAAAATAGGCAAAACAGTTTAAAATCCAGGTTAATTCGCTGTGTGCAGATATATAGCTTTGTCGATACAAAAATGTGCCCTCAGCCCAAAAATCCATGCCCGCGGCTACGTAATATTTAAGATTGCGTACAGTATGTTGATAAAGTGTGGTGTGGTCTACTGGCGTTGTAAACGAGTGCAAATCGGGTACAAAAAAGAACATCTCTTTGCTTTGCTCATGTCGTTTTTGAATTTCTATCATAGGCAGCATAGCGCCCAGATAATTTCCTATGTGAGGCTCGCCGTTAGAGCGAATGCCTGTTAATACTCTCTCTTGTTGCATGTTATTCCTAGTATACAATTTTTGTGATTATATGACGAGTCATTGGCGATATTACACCTCCTGGAAGGCTGGGTGATCTATCCATAGTGGTATGTCATTTTTGCCGTCATCAAACAGCTCGGCCATGCGCTTTTGTAAGTCAATCCCCTGGCCTAATCCCAGGCAGGCGTCAACATCGCTGCGTCCTGCAATGACGCCTTCTTCTGCGTTGTTTCTTCCAGGCAGCCAGCTTACCTCAGCCATGGCTCCCATAGTCACGTCTTTTACCGTAATATCGCGTGGCGCATTCATTTCGCCGTATCTAACTATTGTAGGATTTTGCTGCAAGAGGTCTTCAAAAGCGTCGAAGCAATCTAACTGCCCACGTTCGTCTCGTGCGCCTCGCGTAAATAACTTAGCATTTCCGTGGGATATGTCTAACATTACGCGCATATGATGTTTATAAGATGTTCGGCAGAAATCCTTGTATCCCTGCTGAAAGGCTTCGCGAATTTCGCCTGGATCCTCCAGCCCGAGCTTTACTAGTTCTCCTCCGCGATATATGGAGTTTACGAAGCTGTTGCCACTTGTTATGATGGTGGCTTCGTATCCCGGTAGTGCAGCCTGGACAGTTGTTCGGCTACGAATAGCATTTGCTGCATCGTCAACTTTATGAAATCTGCCAGCCTCACCATTTTTTAATCCAGCCGGGCATGTTGCATTTGCAGAAAGCGGATACCAAAGCGCATTGTGACCTACGCTACGTGCACCCAACCATGCGTAGCTTGCGCAATCTTGAAGAGGGTCATTTGGGTCTAAAAATTCGTAGGCAAATGGCACCCCAGCTTGTACCAGTGGTAGATAAACCTCGCGCAATGCAAAGGTTGCTCCGCCCTGCTCGTGATATAGTCCTGCTGGTCCCGCACTGCTTCGTGGCTTCTTCCAGCATACGCGAGGTATATGTACTAAAGAGTCAACGTGTCTTTGTGCGTTTTCGTGTAACGCGTGGGGAACCTCGTATGCAGGGTAACGTCCATCTTCTAGCGGGCGCATGTCAGGAGAGCACTGTCCAGAAATAAAAACGCCCTTATTGCTTAACCCAAGCTGCACAGCGGCTATCTCGCGCCTGGACTTATGGATTGCATTAAGGGCTTCTGGATTTTGCTGAAGGCATTCGTGTAGCATTAGGCGCATTTCGGCCGCAGTTAATTCTGATTTTTGCGCGTTTTCAAGCATCTCCTTTTCGCGACGTCTTGCGCTTTCAAAAATAGCGTCAACTCTGTCCACTTGTCTCTCTCCTACCGTTTCAAGTAATTGTGTCATAAGTTTCTCCTTTTGTACACTTAATTTAAAAAGATCGCCTTTTTGGGCGATCTTTTTAAATAATTATTTTTTATACGCAAACAAACCGCCCTAATGGTGCGCGGTAAACCAAAAATAAAAAGCCTGTCTAAATGTTCGCATACCTGTTAGTTTAGATCGTGCATAATCTAAAGTCAAATATGTTGTTTGGCTTGTTATTGTGTGTTATTGTTTGCCTATCCATTAGGGCCTGTATGGGTCTTGTTTCTTGCGTAATGCTATGTCGGGAGGCGTTGTGTCAAAAGATCACAGCCAAACTGATACTGACGGATGGGAAGTGAGACTGGTGACTCTAGTTTGGAGAATCTTTAACAGTTCAATTTACATTGTGGCCATTTTATCTCTTGCTCTAATTGATATTTCTTTTGGTGCGACATTCTACTCGTTGTGGTTCAAGTTTCTGCCAGCATACGATCTTGGTTTGTTTGTGCTAAGCGTTAATGTGATTGCAAGCATCTCGATGTCAGTTATTACATCTGGTGTACAAATTTCGTTTTGGGCAAACATTTACAAAGGAAAAGATGGTATATTCTATATCAAACGGTCGGATTGCGTTTCTTTTGTAGACTATGCTCTTAAGCTCTTGCCAGCCGTTGCTGTAATTGGTGTTATGTTGCTCGATACTCTTGCAGATTGTGGTGGTTTTACGCGCGCATCACTTGGTGATGTAGCGGCTCAAAATGTTTTTCCCTCTAATGTTCCTTTTGGGTGGTGGATTGCTGATCTTGTAATTATGCTTGCCCTGTCTTTTAACGAAAAAATTGCAGCTAGCTTCTTGGTGCAAGGTGGCTTTTTGCCTGCTGCGGTAGTCGGGCGGCAACTTTTAGATAAAGCGTCAGCAGGTAGTTCGCCGCCTGAGTCAAAGCCTGGCGATAAATCAAGCAGTGGTACCGCCCTAACGCTTCAGGCGGACAAGGCGGAAGTTAAATGACATCAAGAACCAATGTAATTGTTAAAGAAGGCACCCCAGCTCATATAGAGCTGGGGCGCCTTTTCAATTTAGGTAATTTTTTATACAAACGCAAAAAACTCCTTGCAACAGAAGTCTTTTGCGTTTGTATAGAATTTTGAGATTAACGTTTCGAAAATTGTTCGCGCTTGCGAGCTTTTCGTAAACCGTATTTCTTTGGCTCTACCTCACGTGGGTCGCGCTTTAGAAGCCCAGCTTTCTTAAGGGTTGAACGAAGATCATCGTTCATAGCACTTAAAGCTTTGCTAATCGCTAACTTGATAGCGTCTACTTGGCCTGAGTGTCCACCGCCTTCAACAAGAATGGTAATGTCGTAATCTTTTTCTTTACCAATAAGTGCAAGTGGCTGCTTTAGCTCATCACACATAGCTTGGTTTTTGCTTAGATACTCAATAGCCTCTTTGTCATTGATGGTAATTACGCCCTTGCCCTTGTAAATTCGAGCTCGTGCAGTAGATGCCTTGCGGCGACCTAGCCCGTAAAAATATTCATTTTTTGCTGTCATTGTTATTTAACTCCGATCTTGACTGGCTTTTGGGCCTCGTGGCCATGTTGCTCGTCTGCGTAAACCTTAAGACGTTTCATGCGACCGTCAAGAAGCTTGTTTTTAGGAAGCATGCCCTGCACAGCGTCAGTAATGATTCTGTTTGGATTGCTTTCGCGAACGTCTTTAAGCTTTTTAGTCTTTAATCCGCCAGGGAAACCGCTGTAGTTATGGTATTCTTTGCTGGACTCTTTTGCGCCAGTTACTACGCTTTTGGCAGCGTTTATTACAATAACACTGTCGCCACCGTCAACGTGTGCCGTGTATGTGGGTTTATGTTTGCCGATTAGGTACTTGGCCGCTGTTGTTGCAATGCGACCTAGCGGTGCTTCAGCTGCGTCCAAAATTACCCATGTGCGAGTAACTTCGGCGGGTTTTTGGTTATATGTCTTCATGTCTCTACTTCTCCACCTTTGTGGCTTCATCTTTAGCCTTGGCGGGCTCAGCCTTAGCTGTAATGTCATCAACAAAGCTTACTTCTGCCATTTGAGTATTGTCACCAACGCGCACACGAGTACGGGTAATGCGCAAATGTCCACTTGTGCGACCTGTAAGCTTTGGTGCAATCTCGTCAACAAGCTTGTGTGCAATCGCAACAGTAGAAACATTGCTAATTATCTGACGGCGGTCATGAAGGCTGCCTGATTTTGCTTTTGTAATTAGTACTTCTGCTTCAGGTACAAGATCTTTAGCTTTTGTTAAAGTTGTCTCAATCATGCCATTCTCGAAAAGAGAAGTTAACAAGCCTTTAAGCAAGGCACGTCGTTGATCGCGCTCACGACCAAACTTTCTTCCTTTATATCCGTGACGATGCATCTTAAAGCTCCATCTCCGCCAATTTGTCTTTAACCTCGTCTAGCGCTTTGCTGCCAAAGCCTTTAAGCTCGCGTAGTTCAGAGTCGCTAAGTGTAACTAGGTCTTTGATGGTGCGGATTTCATTGTTGATTAACGCGTTTGTTGTGCGTGCAGAAAGGTTTAGGTTTTCGATTGGTGTCATTAATTCTGACATGTCATCATTGCCCTTTGGCGCACTAGGTGCTGATTCTACACGAGTAGAACCCGCTAACGCTGTATATTGGTTGATTAAAATAGCTGCTGCTTCTTCAAACGCCTCGCGAGGTGAAAGCGAGCCATCTGTGTCTACTGTCAAAACAAGCTTGTCTAAGTCTGTTGTTTGCCCAACACGAGTATTTTCTACTTTGTATCGTACACGTAAAACAGGACTAAATACGGCATCTACAGCAATCATGTCACTGTGGGTGCGCTTTTCGGTCGATTCTTCTACTGTGCGGTATCCGCGACCTGTCTCGATAACGATATCTATAATCAATGAACCCTTAGGGTCATCAATTGTGGCAATAATCGTGTCAGGTGTTACGATCTCGATGTCAGCAGGTGCTTTGATGTCAGCTGCAGTAACGATACCAGTGCCTTTTTTCTCTAGGCGAACCATAATTGGTTCATCTGAGTGGTTCTTGAATCTAACTTGCTTTAGGTTTAGCATGATATCAACGACATCTTCTTTGATGTCCTTTACAGTTGTAAATTCGTGGGTAGCACCCTCGATCTTAAAGGCTACAACAGCTGCACCTGCGATTGATGAAAGTAAAACTCTGCGTAAGCTATTACCCAAAGTCATACCGTAGCCGGTGTGCAGTGGTTCTATAACAAACGTTGCGCTAGTGGCTGAGTGCTCCTCTATACTTGCAAGTGTTGGATTGTGAATTACTTTTGACACGTAACTTTCTCCTTCTAGCGTGAGTAGTACTCAACGATTAATTGTTCTGTTATTTCTGGCTCTGCTTCTGCACGAGTAGGCTCGCCAGTTATCTTGATTGTTAACTTTTTGACATCAGCTTTCATCCAGCTAAGAGTGGGCTGATTGGTCTCTTTAACTACGTCGTCAATTTTGGTGAAGTAAACTGTTTTTGCGCTTCTTGGACGAACAACAATTTCGTCACCAGCGCTCACGCGGATTGATGGAATGTCTACGCGGCGGCCATTTAACATAAAATGTCCATGTGTAACTAATTGTCGTGCGGCACGACGGCTAGTTGCAAGACCGGCTCTGTAAACAACGTTATCTAGGCGTTGCTCAAGTAGCTGCAGTAAAACTTGACCAGATTGGCCTTTGCTTCTGCTGGCTTCTTTCATTAAGTTAGAGAATTGCTTTTCAAGCAAGCCGTATAGGCGACGAACTTTTTGCTTCTCTCGTAGCTGTACGGCATACAGACTAGGCTTGGCTTGGCGCGAACGGCCGTGCTGGCCTGGGATGCCGCTCTTTTTAACCATGATCTTGTGTGCTTTTGGATGCAAAGCGTAGCTTTCACGGCGGCTCTGCTTGACGATCGGACTTCGGTCTCTTGCCATGCTTAAGCTCTCCTTGCCTTGCGTGGGCGAACACCACCATGTGGTGCTGCGGTTACATCTTTTATTGTATCGACTGTAATGTCTAAGTTTTGAAGTGCACGCACTGCTGCATCGCGACCTAGACCAACGCCTTTGACCATTACGTCAACGCTTGATAGGCCATAAGTTTGCTTTGCTGCAGTACCCGCTTTTTCGCTTGCCACCTGAGCAGCATAGGCTGTTCCTTTTTTGGAGCCACGAAAACCACAAGCGCCTGCACTGCTTGCTGTTAAAACGGCACCTTTTTTGTCGCTAAAGGTTACGATAGTATTGTTAAAAGTCGCTTGAACATGCATTTGACCGTTGGCCACTGTTCGCTTTGACTTTTTCTTTGAAACTGTCTTATTGTCTGCCATATGTTATCCTTAAGTCTTTGATGGGGCTTTCTTTTTTGTGCCACCAACTGTAAGTTTCTTCCCGCGGCGAGTTCGAGCATTGGTTCGAGTTCTCTGACCACGGCTTGGCAGGTTGGCCTTGTGGCGCAAGCCACGGTACGCGTTAATGTCTTTTAGGCGTTTGATGTTGGCAACAACTATTCGTTGCAATTCACCTTCAACAATGTGATTCTCTGTAATTTCGTTTCGAATCTTTGTTAACTCGTCTTCAGTAAGATCCTTAACTCGTGTGGTTGGGTCAACCTTGCACGCATCAAGGATTTGTAAAGCTTGGTGGTTGCCAATGCCATAAATATAAGTTAGCGCAATCTGCACTTGTTTTTCTGTTGGGACTGTCACCCCTGCAATTCGTGCCATATTTAATTACCCTGCCTTTGTTTATGCTTGGGGTTGCTGCAAATAACACGAAGTCGCCCCTTGTCGCGGCGAAAACGGCATTTGCTACAGATTTTCTTTACGCTTGGTCTGACCTTCACGCGTGCCTCTCCCTTTATTGTCTTTAGGTTGTTCATTGAATCGGAAGGTGATTCTGCCCTTTGTGAGATCGTAAGGGGTTAACTCAACTTCGACCCAGTCGCCCGGAACAAGCCGAATATAGTGCTTTCGCATCTTACCCGAAACTAGTCCACGGACAATATGGCTATTTTGAAGCTCAACATTAAACTGGGCGCCAGGCAAAGCCTCCACCACGCGTCCAACTATCTTGATAACTTCTTTATTATTAGCCATGAATTACAATCATAGATTATACAGGTAAAAACTGCAGTTGTAAAGCCTGTTTCTAAGATAAACTGCACAAAACGCAGCAATAACTAATAGTTATTGTAGCGCACACATGCTAAGTGTCAAGTTGACGATTAATAATTTTATTTAGAGCTGCCCGCGCCCGTTTTGCGGGGCGGGCAGCTTTACTACGAAATACCACAATCGCTAATGCTGTGTCCAGATTGCCATTTGGCAAAATCAAACATAACTGTAGATCTGGCTTTTTCATAATCTGGTTTGTAGCTAATATGCACGTGGCCAGTGTGTCCACTGTTTGCTTGCCAGCGTATTGATCCATCAGGATTAAACCCGAAGAATCCAAAATACTTCTTGCCGCATGCCTGATTGGCTGCGTTTCGAGAGATTATGTATTTGATCTCTGGATATTTACCAGGATCTTTGCGCTTCTCGTCAAGAATCCAGCGGACAAACAGGGGAAGGTCAAAACTCCCTCCTGCACAAAAGTCTTGAGCGTAAATCCATCCACGCTTCATCGCCTTGCCATTGTACACTTCCGCGCTGCGGGGAGTGTGGTCTTGCGGGAAGCTTGCGTTTTGATGGCTCGCATCTCCAATGTCGCCACAGTATTTTCCATTGGCAAAATAGTATCTGAAGGCTTGCTTATTGTCACTCGCCGGATATGCTAAAGTCCATGAGATCCCAGTGGTCACGCCGGTATAGATCTTAGCTTCTCCTGCTGTTGGGTTTGACCCTTCAGCAGTTTCATCTTGGTTTGTTTGAGCGGGAGCCGCCTCTCCTGGACCTAGAACAAATGTCTCGTTGGTCGCACCCTCGGGTGTTGCGAGGTAGGTAAAAAAGGAAATACTTGCCAATGCAATAATTGGTAACTTGTACTTCCATTGTATTCGACGCCAAAGGCGTTCAAAAATACCAACTTTTCGCTGTCTTTTTACAACGCGAACCACTCGAGTTGTAGTCTTGCCAGGGGGTAGTGCCCTTTGCTGGGGAGTAGCTGGTATTCGCCTAGCCACCTCCCGCTGCTTCCTTACCACAGGTAAACCTCCTTATAGCCCCTGTAGATTACTCTTACTGGGGCATGTGGCGGTAGATACTCCATTGTAGTTCAGTATCAAGTGTACAATATCAATCGCATCATTACGACGTTTTTGATAGTAATCAGGGTAGGCTGAATTCTGTACCGCTTGTGCGGCATCAGCAAGCCGCATGCTTTCCCAGCCCGCAACCCTTGAACTTGTGAGCTTTTGATAGAACTTGCGCGATGCATACACGGGATCCTTGACTTGCTCTGGGGTTCCCCAGCCTTGGCTAGGCCTTTGCTGAAAAAGCCCAAGTGAGTCATGATCATTCTTCTTTCCGAGGTCGCCTAGGTTAACTAGTCCGCTCTCTTGGAGTGATGTTCCGATGGCCACGATCCAGCCGCGGCAGGGTACGTCTTTCCCAAAGTTTGCTTTATAGTTCATGCCTTCGGTAATGATGATGGCGGCGTTGTTGAACCTATTTTTGTTATCACCCACCCACTCGCCTACTTTTGCGCCTGGCGGTGCTTTAAGCGTTTCGCCGGGTTTTATTGTTGCTGTGGGCGCAGGCAATACTTCTGTAGGGGCGGAGTCCGGTCCAGTGCCAGTGTATGTGGCGATAGATTCCGGGCCGCTATTTAATCTATTTAGCAATGTTCCAATTAGAGCAAGGGATATTAGAAGAAGTATTCCCATGGTCGTGTTTGACTTCTTTTTCTGCTTTATGACCTTGGCCATTGAAATCACCTGACTCTCATTGTTTTTGGTGGCCTAATTTTTTTATTAGACCACTTTGCAAACTTTACAACTTGGTAATATGTAGCCCAGCAAAGCGGCACAATCAGCATTAAGCTAATAGGCCAGCCGGCAATTCCAAGAATTTCTACACTCTTCAGAATCAAGACACTTACCCAGCTGAAGCAAAAGAAAACTGCCAGCGAGACAAAAAATGCCACATGGAGCAACACTGCTGATTTAGCTATTAAGTTAAGGGTCTTCCTCCGCTTTTCGCGCTTGGGCATGACCCATGTCATGGCAAAAAGCGGTATCAAGAGCAAACCCGCAAGGCTGCTTGTTAGGCCGGTTGCGATTGAAGTGTAGCCAAAAAGATTAATCACACTATTTCTAATTGCAGTAAAGTACCGCGCAGTTCTTGCTGTCAGTGTTCGTTTGCCTTCGGGCATCTCGGTGGAATGCTTCAAGTAGTACTCGTGCTCAGTAGCGCTAAACGGTTGACCGCTCAGAACTTTTTGCGTGTGTTCTTCGGCGCTATTGACATCCCAAGGCGAGGTTTCGCCTTGTAGCTGTTCCTTTGAATACATTGTGTCAATATAGGCGCGCGTTACGGTTTGATCGTTAGTTTGCTCTACGAGCTTGTCTTTAGAGCAGACGTCAGACCATCCGCAGGTTGTACCATATGCAATGTATCTTACTGGGTACTGAGAGTACTTAGCGATTTCTGCAGGAAAGGCCGCAGCAAGTATTAGTAGAGTGCTAAAAATCAGCGTCTCGCCTAGACTTACTTTGTTCTTTTTACGCATAAAAAACCAAAGAAGCGCAATTAGTGGAATGAACAAAAAAGCGTACTTAAAACCCTTTCTGGCTACGTTTGTAGCTTTTGTTGAGCTGTATGTATCCTCAGACGTTGCTAATTTTGTTAGCTCGACGCTGTGGCGAGCAGCTTGCTGCTGCTTTGCTAGGTTGTCGGCTGATAGCGAGTCAGAGACTCCAGTTTGGGCACGTTCGCCCTTTTGGATCGCTGCCGCAGCTGCCTTTTGAGCACTTTCTGGAATTGGGTTTGTCCAATTTTGCGGTAGGTGTCCAATTACGGCAACCAGCGCAAAAATAACTCCAGCTAATGCAATGGCTCGGCGTCTTCGACTGGTAGCAGAAAGAATGATAGTCTTTTTAATCTTAGCGGACACAGTCCATCTCCCTTCCTTTGGAATATGGCGCGTTGTTAACGTGCAAACTTTTTTAGTTTTGAACGTTTAAACTATATAAGATCACAGTAAAAATGTCAATCAATTCAAGCGTGAAAATGATTATATTGAATTGTTGCATGGCCGAGAAAAGTACTCCTCTCGGCCATGCGATTTTCTATCGACTTCCAATGCGTGCCTTGTGCTCAAAGACAAACTCTGAGACAAATGCACATGCCCAGACGAACCATCCACCAATTAGCCAACCGGTCGTTTGGACGTTGCCTGGCGGAAGAACGTTCATCGCCCATTCTTGATTTCCGGTAGTCATGTATGTGTAACCGATCCAGTCAACGAGCTGGTCCATCAACCAGAATGACAATAGGAAGATTGGCGGAGCAGCAAGACCGAAGTACGACACATTAATCTTCTGTCCTGAGCGCTTCTTCTTGATTCGCACAAAAGCTGTCTTGATCATGCTGATTGCGTACATCTGAGCGCCACTTAGCACGAACGAGCTGATCGGAATGCTTACCATGATTCCGGTTTTAGTCCATCCATCACTACTGTCTATCGCGGGCTTAAAGATGGCCGCAAAGCCACCAACACTGAGTAAGATGTCGATCATCAAAAGCCCAAGTGGAAAGGCATTCCACTTAAGGGTAACAACTAGCCTTGCAAATGTGGTGGTTTTCTCGTCTGCCCTCGCAAACGATAACGGGCCTTTATATCCGTAGTCGTCATCTACATCCTTGTCTGAAAAGTCTCCGTCATGGGGCTGAACAATCTTTTTACCAAGACCTGGCACAATACCAGGAGGGGGGTCAGTTGGGGCTTCCGGTTCAGTAGTGGTTTCCTCGACCACTGTTTCTACATTTGGAGATTCATCGTGGCGTCTTCTGCCAAACTTCACCTCGATCACCTCTCAACAGGGGCAAACATAACAAGTGTATTGTAATAGTCAATTATCTGTATGTCAATAGTGTGCGTTTAGTAGTCTCGGTCGTACGTTACCATCAACGCTCTAGAATTGATGTGACGTAGTGTTTCTAGGGACACTGACACTACAATCAATAGCCCTGTGCCACCAATTGCAAGATTTTGCGCCTGTATGCCAAATTTTGAAAATATAAATTCGCACAAAAACGGCAGTACGGCTATTAAGCCAAGTGACAACGATCCAAATAGTGTTAATCTATTTACAGTCCTAGATAAAAACTTTTCGGTTTGCAGTCCTGGGCGCACGTTTGCTATAAAACCACCTTGTTTTTGTAGTCCGTCTGCAATGTCGTTGGCGTTAAATACTACGCTTGTGTAAAAGTATGTAAATCCAACTACAAGCAAAAAGTAAACTGCCGGATAAATTAGGCTGGTAAGTTCACCCGTGGCAAATGTAGTGGCGGTTGGAGTTTGGAACCACGTTGTAAGATTTGTTCCAATAGACTGAAGTTGCAAATTGTCTGTAGACAAAAACACCTGTCCAATAAATGCTGGCAGTGCCAAAAACGCTACCGCAAAAATTACGGGTATTACACCTGCGGTAATCATTTTAATTGGTAAAATACTTGTAACTCCGCCGTAGCTTCGGTTGCCCTGTACTCTTTTTGCGTAATTTATTGTTATAATACGCTGTGCTTCGTTTAATTTAACAATGAGGTAAAGTGCAATCAAACCTGTAATCGCAAGCGACAGCGCCACTGCAAGTGCAATCCAGTTTATTGGTAGTGTGACCCAGTTAAATACGTGTAACTTGTCTGATTCGGTTGTTACGCTGCCAATTGAGGTTACTAAAGTGCCAAGCATTTGAGGCAGGCCTGCAATTATGCCTACAAAAATTATAAGCGACATGCCGTTGCCTATCCCTTGCTCTGTCATAAGCTCGCCAAGCCACATTAGCAGCATGGACCCTGCGGTCATGCAGGTTATCATGAGTATCCATTGCTCAATTGAGGTGTTTGCGGTTATATCTAACCCTGTGTTGCCTGCAAGTACAGTTTGGCGAAGTATAAAGATAAAGGCAACAGATTGCAAAAGCGCCAATGGTAATGTAATGATTCTTGTCCATTGTTGAATCTTTCGCCTGCCAGTTTCTCCGTCTTTGTGTAGCTCTTCTAGCTTTGGAATAGCCTTGGTTAGCAGTTGTGTTACTACAGAGGCTGTAATGTATGGAGAAAGCCCAACAAGCACAATAGACATTGTAGACAGCGCCCCTCCAGAAAGTAGATTCATGAAACCACCAAGATCTGTGCTGCTTATCATGTTTTCTAGCACGACACGTAATTGTGTTGGATCAGCTAGGGGTACTGGAATGTGCGACAAAAAACGGTATACAACAAACAGTCCTAGCACAATAAAAATGCGCTTTTGCATATCTCGGCTTTTTAGTGACTTTAGAATCGTTTTCCAGTTCATGTATATCCTATGCTGCAATGTTTACTTATTCAAAGATAACACATCTTTGGCCAATATTGTAGTTAGGTTTACGAATTAATGTTGCCAAAATGGCAATACCAAGTTTTCTAACATAGCGAAAAAGACCCTTTGCTGGATCTTTTTTGCTATGTTAGAGAGCGGTCAGTCTTTACTCTTCAACTTTTTTGTTGCTTTTTTGCAGGGGTACTGCAATTTTTTCGAAGCTACCACCAGCTTTTGTGATTATGGCTTTAGCGTTTTCAGAAGCGCCTTGTACTTTTACAGCAACTTCTGCTTTTAGTTCACCTCTCACAATTATTTTAACTGTGTGGTAAGGGGTTGCCACTAGGTCGGTTTCTGCTAGCGTAAAGTTATCAGCGGTCTTGTTCGCTAATGCTTCAAGTTGATCTGTGTAGACTACTTGAGCAGGAGCACGTAGACTCTTGAAACCGCGTAGCTTTGGAACGCGCTGAGAAAGAGGACCTTGTCCACCCATAAACGCTGGGCTAATTTTCTTTCCAGTTCTAGAAAGCTGGCCTTTTGTTCCGCGACCCGCAGTTTTACCTTGTCCAGCAGAAATGCCGCGACCAACGCGCTTGCGGTCTTTGTTTGGAGTTGCGTTAAGTTCATGAATCTTCATTACTTATCTCCTGCTTTTTTAGCGGATGTTTTTTTGTTAGTATTGATCCATTCTTCACTTGGAACTAATGAGCGTAAAGCCTCAATGGTTGCGTATGCGTTGTTTACTTTGTTTGTTGAGTCCAAGGACTTACTTAATAGGTTGTGAATGCCTGTAAGGCCAATGATTGAGCGAACAACACCACCAGCAATAACACCTGTACCAGGCGCAGCTGGTTTTAACAGCACGCGTGCACCACCAACCTTAACTTCTGCGTCGTGTGGAATGGTAGCATTCTTGATCGGAATAGTTACTAGGTTCTTTTTCGCAATCTCGGTTGCTTTTGAGACCGCAGCCTGAACGTCAGCGCCTTTTGATACGCCAATGCCTACACGGTTTTTGCGATCGCCTACGGCAACTAGTGCTTTAAAACGAAAGCGTCGTCCACCGCGTACAACACGGGCAACGCGGTCAATGTTGATAACAAACTCTTCAAAAATCTTTTCTTCACGCGGAGCTTGTGCGCGCTCTTGACGGCGCGGACGCGCAGAGCGTTGTTCTTGCGGCTTTTCTGTAGTAGCTGCCATATTAGAACTCCAATCCTTCTTTACGTGCTGCTTCAGCAAGTGCTTGTAGCCTTGCTTTGTATTGGCGTCCGCCACGATCAAACACAACTTTGGTTACACCTGCTTTTTTAGCCTTTTTAGCAATATCCGCACCGACCCAAGCGGCTTTTTCTGTCAGGTTGCCTGTGGCTGCTTTTGTGGTAGCCGTAGTGGTTCCAGCAAGAGTTTTTTGTTTGGTGTCGTCAATGATTTGCGCATTGATGTGCCGGTTGCTAATACGAACGCTTAAGCGTGGCCTCTCTGTTGTGCCGCTTACAATAGCTCGTACTCGATTTTTGCGCAAGAGACGATTAACAATTTTTTGTGTAGCTTTACTCATGTCTACTTACCTCCCTTCTTGCCAGCTTTTCGGACAATTACTTCGTCGATATACTTAATGCCCTTACCCTTATAAGGTTCTGGTTTTTTAAGTGCTCGTATTTCAGCAGCTATCTGACCAACTTTTTGCTTGTCAATACCACTTACGGTTATTAGGTTTTTCTCTACTGTAAACTGAACTCCTTCAGGAGCTTTGTAGTCAACGGGATGTGAAAAACCCAAAGTCATATTTAGTGCCTGTCCGCCGCCGCTTACGCGATAGCCAACGCCGTTAAGCTCAAGTTTCTTTTCGAAGCCTTTGCTTACACCAACAACCATGTTGTTGACCAATGCTCGCATTAACCCGTGCTGTGCACGTGCAATTTTTTCGTCTGACTTGCGTGTAACAGACGCTATATTGTTGTCAATCGTGACGTCCACGTGAGAAAGCGTTGGTTGCGACAAGTTGCCTTTTGGCCCTGTTACAACGATGGCGTCTTTATCAACCGTGATTGTCACACCCGAAGGGATCTGAATAGGTAGTTTTCCGATTCGACTCATCGATATCTCCTTAAATATTAGTAAACCTTACAAATTAACTCGCCGCCAAGTCGTTGTTTGCGTGCGTTGTCGCCCGACATAACGCCTTGGCTTGTCGATACTAATACAACGCCGCGACCGTTTTTGACTCGTGGGATTTCGTCAGCTTTGACGTAAACTCTGCGGCCGGGCTTACTTAATCGTACGATTTCGGTTATGTTTGAGCTTTGACCTTCGTCGTTGATAGTAATTTGAATTTCAGACTGTGGTTTTTTCTCGATAACCTTAATATCGGTTAGGTAGCCGGTTTTTACAAGTTGCTCTGCAACTGTTTGTTTGATTTTGCTGTGTGGCAGTACGATCTGCTGCTTACCAACGGCGGCAGCGTTTCGGATACGGCTTAACATATCAGCAATTGGATCTGTAGAAAGCATACTCATTGCATATTCTCCTTACCAGCTGGCCTTTGTTACGCCAGGGATTTCGCCTTTGCTTGCTCTGTTTCGGAACTCAATTCGACTTAGTCCGAATTTGCGCATATAGGCGTGTGGTCGACCAGTTTCTACACATCGGTTTTTCCAGCGAGTTGGGCTAGCGTTGCGCGGAAGGTTCTGTAGGCCTTCGTAGTCGCCAGCTGCTTTAAGCTCAGCTCGCTTTGCGGCAAATTTTGTGATTAAATTTCGGCGCTTTTTATCGCGTGCAATCATAGATTTCTTAGCCATTAACGCTTCTCCTTCTTCTCAAATGGCATACCAAAGGCTGTAAGTAGAGCCTTGCTATGCTCGGTATCTTGTGACTTAATTACAAAATTCACTTGTAGACCATGCAGAATCTGAGTGTCTTCAAAGCCTAGCTCTGGAAAAATTGATTGCTCGGTTATACCCAAAGAGTAGTTTCCGGCTTTGTCAAAAGCTTTTTCTGAAACGCCATGAAAGTCACGCACGCGAGGTAATGCAATATTCACCAAGCGGTCTAAAAATTCGTACATTCGCGATCCGCGCAATGTTACACTAACGCCAACGCGGTTCATGCCACGGCGAATTTTAAATGTAGCAATAGATTTGTTGGCCATACGATCAACAGGCTGTTGGCCGGTAATTTTGCGCAAGTTACTTACTACTACTTCGTGGTAATGTTTGTCGTCCTTGTGCTTGCCTATGCCAATGTTGATGGTAATTTTTTCTAGCTTTGGAACCTGGTTTACGTTTTCTAGCTTTAGGTTTTTTTGGAGATCTTTAATCAGCTGCTCGTTGTAGAGCTGTTTCAGACGTGGGACTGTAGGTGTGATAGTCTTGTTAGTCATTATTTAATCTCCTTGTTGCCGTTATTGCGGGCAACTCGCACTTTTGTTCCGTCATTTTTGACTAAGTAACCAATTCTGACAGCTTTGTCTTTGTCTGTTACGACGGCGACTTTACTTGCGCTAACTGGTTTGTGCAGCTCTTTGGTGCCGCCCTTTGGGTTGAGCTGGTTTGGCTTGATGCTTCGTTTTATTTTACCAATGCCTTCAATTGTTACAGCATGCTTAGCTGGATGAACTGCCAACACCTTGCCCGTTTTACCCTTATGAGCACCTGACATTACTTTAACTAGGTCATTCTTTTTTATCTTCATTGTTCTTGGCTGGTTTGTTGACATTTATAGTACCTCCGGAGCAAGTGAAACGATTTTCATGTATCCGGCATCGCGCAATTCTCGTGGAACTGGTCCAAATACGCGAGTTGCCTTTGGCATTTTATCATCACCGATGATGACCGCTGCATTTTCGTTAAAACGAATGGTTGAGCCATCCTTGCGCTTGATTGCGTTGGCTGTTCGCACAACTACTGCCTTAACTACGCTTTTTTTCTTGACGTTTCCTGCTGGGTTGGCGTCTTTTACTGTAGCGACGATAATATCGCCTACTCCAGCGTAGCGACGCTTGGTTCCACCCAAAACTCGGATACACAAGATCTCTTTTGCGCCACTGTTATCGGCTACTTTAAGGCGCGATTCTTGCTGAATCATGTTACGCCTCCTCTTTTAGCTCGATAGCTTTGTGGCCGGTTTCGATAATGCGGCTAAGCTGCCAAGTTTTATTCTTACTTATTGGTCGTGTTTCAACGATCTCTACTTTGTCGCCAACGTGAGCTTCGTTTTTGTCGTCGTGTGCCGCAAACTTCTTAGTGACGGTGTATTGCTTACCGTACACTGGGTGAGTGACGCGGCGAGCAACCGCCACCGTGATGGTCTTGGCTTGAACATCAGAGGTAACGGTGCCTACTAGCTTTCGTGCCATAGTTTAGGCCTCCTCTTTCTTTGCGTCGCTGGCATTGCTTATTAGCGTTAAGGCTACTGCAATTGTGCGACGAGTTTTCTTAATTGCTTGCGAATTCATCAGTTCGCCTGCTGCGCGAGCGCGCTTTTGTTGAACAAGTTCATTCTTTAACTCATCAATTCTCTGTTGCAATTCAACTTTAGAAAGCGATTGGAGTTCTTTTGTTGTCTTAGACATGACCTAGACCTCCTCTCTCTTAATAAACTTAGTCTTAACAGGTAATTTATGGCTAGCAAGTCTCATGGCTTCTCGGGCAACTTCTTCGTTAACGCCCTTCATCTCAAACATGACGGTGCCAGTTTTTACTTTTGCTACGAAAAACTCTGGGTTCCCTTTGCCGCTACCCATTTTAACATCCTGGGGCTTGCGGGTAACTGGAGTGTGAGGAAAAATGCGAATCCAAATTTTGCCACCACGCTTGATGTATCGGGTCATAGCCTGACGGGCTGACTCAATTTGGCGTGAAGTAATTCGTTCGTTGCCAATGCTTTGTAGTGCAAAGTCGCCAAATGCAATGTAGTTGCAGCGCGTAGCTACGCCATTGTTTTTGCCTTTGCGGACTTTTCTGTGGGCGGTTTTTTTAGGTAATAACATACTACGCTACCTCGCCCTTATATATCCAAACTTTAATTCCCACAATGCCTGCGCCAGGAATCTGGGCAGTTGCTAGGTGATAATCAACATCTGCACGCAATGTATGCAAAGGTACAGAGCCCTGAATTTCTTTTTCGCGGCGCGACATTTCTGCGCCGTTTAGTCGACCAGCAACCTCAATACGAACACCTTTGGCGCCTGCATTCATGGTGTTTTGCGCGGCCATTTTAACTGCGCGTCTAAAGTTGATGCGTCGTTCCATTTGACGAGCAATGTTTTCTGCAACTAGTTTAGCTGCTAGCTCTGGACGGCGTACTTCCTCAATGTTTAGACGAGCTTGCATGCCCATGATCTTCTCGATTTGAGCTTTTAGCTCTTGAGCGCCAGCGCCACCGCGACCGATTAGCACACCTGCTTTTGCGGTGTAGACGGTTACAGTTACTAGGCTTGGTGAGCGTTCAATCTCAATTCGATCAACGATTGCGCGGTTTACAAACTTTTTTTCGATCAGCTTGCGTACTTGCAGGTCTTTATGAAGATTAGTGGCGTAGTCACGCTTGTCAGCAAACCACTTTGATCGCCAGTTTTTGTTGACCTGAAGGCGCATGCTGATAGGATTAACTTTTTGACCCATCGTTATCGCTCCTTCTTTTCAGCGGCTTTTGGAGCCGTTTTTTTAGTTTCGCTTTTGGCGGCTACTTTTTTAGGCTTTTCTGTACCGCTAACGGTCACGCTGATGTGGCTGGTTCGCTTTTGGTATGGCAAAGCTCGACCCATGGCTGCTGGACGATAGCGCTTTAGTCGTGGACCTGCAGTAACTTGCAATTGGTCGATTACCAAAGTTTTTTCGTCTACGCGATGGTTATTTACGGCGTTTGCTTTAGCGCTGGCAATTGCTTTTGCAACTGGTTTTGCGGCGCGCTTTGGGGTGTGCTGCAAGATAACCAGTGCGTCTGCAACGTTTTGGCCACGAACAAGGCCAGCTACAAGGCTAACCTTGCGTGGGCTCATTTTAACGCCTTTGATTGTTGCTTGAATATTCATACGCTATACCTTATTTCTTCTTGTGGCCGCGGAACTTACGTGTTGGTGAAAACTCGCCAAGTTTGTGACCTACCATGTTTTCGGTTACAAATACAGGTACGTGCATGCGTCCGTTGTGAACGGCAATTGTTCGACCCACCATTTCTGGTGTTATTGTGCATGCGCGGGCCCAGGTTTTGATAACGGTTCGGTCATTGGCTTCTAAAGCTGCCACCTTTTTAGCGAGCTTGAAGTCAATGAATGGACCTTTTTTGAGTGATCTACCCATACCTTATTTCCTCTTCGCCATGTGGCGGCTTCTTATTATCATCTTGTCAGTAGATTTGCGACGTCGTGTTCGGTAGCCAAGTGTTAACTGACCCCAAGGTGTGCGAGGAGCCTTGCCTGTACCGTGACGACCACCGTCACCACCACCGTGTGGGTGATCTGCGGCGTTCATTACTACACCACGAACAGTTGGGCGAATGCCCATACGTCGTTTTCGGCCTGCTGAGCCAATTTTAACGTTTTGGTGTTGCTCGTTACCAACAGTGCCAAGAGATGCCATGCATTCTAGGCGGAAGCGCCTAACCTCACCGCTAGGCATTCTAACCTGAGCATATTCACCCTCTTTGGCAAGTAGCTGAGCCTTGGCGCCTGCAGAGCGAACTGCCTGTCCACCGCGGCCAGCACGTAGTTCGATGTTGTAAATGAGCGTACCTGTTGGAATGTTCGCAAGTGACATCCGGTTACTTGATTCGATTGCAATCTCGTTGCCGCAAGAAATCTTTTTGCCAACCGACATGCTATTATCTGCAATTACGTAGTGGTAAAGACCGTTTTGGTCTTTAATGCGCGCAATGCGTGCTGATCGGTTCGGGTCGTATTCGATTTGTTCAACTGTGGCAACTGTACCAGGGGCAAGTTGAAAGTTAACTAGTCGATAATGGTGCTTAACACCACCACCTCGGTGGCGAGTTGTGATTCGGCCATTGTTGTTGCGACCAGCGCGTGACTTTTGAGACACGAGCAACGATTTTAGCGGTTTTTTAGTGGTGATTTTGTCAAAATCTTGACTTGTCATGCCACGGCGGGCAGCTGTTGTTGGGTTATAAGCCTTAATAGCCATTATTGCTCCTCCTCAAACATTTTTATGCTGCTGCCTTCGGCCAAAGTAACGTAAGCTTTTTTGACATCGTTTCGTTTGCCCTGAACAGGGCGACCCTTGCGAATTGTTTGCTTTACTTTGCCCTTAGCAATAACAATGTTTACATCTTTTACAGTTACGTCGTATTGCTTAGTGACTGCATCTGCAATTTGTTGTTTGTTTACATTGCTTGGAACGTTAAACACATAAGTGTTTGCCTGCGCCAAAGCATAAGTCTTTTCGCTTATGCGTGGAATTAGGGTTAATTCGTTAGCTGACATTATTTGTCACCTCCCAACCATTCTTCAATCTGCTTTAGGGCAGCTTTAGTAACGATTAGTTTGTCGGCGTTCAATATATTAAAGACGTTTAGGTATGTAGCCTGAGAAAGAATAACGCCCTGCAAGTTGCTGGTTGCGCGAACTAGCTCAGGAGTTTTGTTTTCTACTACAATTACTACGTGCTTATGATTGTTAGCCTCTTGCTTATTTAAAAATGCTGCAATCTCTTTGGTTTTACCGGTAGTTTTGATATCGTCAACAATCACAATTTCGTTTGCCTGTGCCGCAAGCGTTAAGGCTTGTCGCAAAGCAACTCGTTTGTTTTGTGATGAAATCTTCTTTTTGTAGTTTTCGATGCCTAGTGGACCAAAAACTACACCACCTTTACGCCAAATCGGGTTACGACTAGATCCAAAACGTGCACGGCCAGTACCTTTTTGCTTCCATGGCTTTTTACCACCACCACTAACTTCACCGCGGCAAAGAGTTTTAGCAAGGTTTGGTCGGCCGTTGGCTAGATATGCCTCGTAGGCAAGCTTTAGCAATTCGTGGTTTGGTACATCAACAGCAAAAACACTCTTGTTAAGAGTAGATTCTGTTTTTTTGGTAGATTCAGCCATTATTTGACCTCCCCGATGATTACTAGCCCGCGGCGAGGACCAGGGATTGCTCCCTTAACGCCAATCAGGTTGTTTTCTTTGTCGACCAGAGCGATAGCTAGGTTTTTGACAGTAACGCGCTCGGCGCCCATCTGACCCGCCATTCTTTTGCCCTTAAATACTTTTTGAGGATACATAGAACCTATTGAACCAGGTTTACGTACGTATCCGTTACCACCGTGTGTTCGCTTGCTGGTGGCAAAGTTGTTTCGCTTTACATTGCCCGCGAAGCCTTTACCCTTACTTGTGCCGGTAACATCAACGTGTTCGCCGACCTCAAATGCTGTTACATCGAACTGACTGCCGACTTTTTCGCCTTCAGTTAGCTCGATATCGCGAAATTCACGAATGTGTTTTGGTGTCACGTTTGCAGCCTTTATATGGCCTGCTACGGCATTGCTCAGGTTCTTACCCATTCCGTACCCAACTTGCACAGCGTTGTAACCGTCAGTTTCGACAGTTTTGACCTGAGTCACTGTACAAGGGCCAGCTTGGATAAGTGTTACCGGAACAGCAACACCATCCTCCTGGAGGATCTGAGTCATACCAATTTTGGTACCGAGTAGTGCTTTCATCCCTTTAACCCTTTGTATTGAAAAAACTTGGTATTTAGCGGTTTCTGAGTGTTCAGACCTGCAAACTTACCAAGAAGTTTCTTTATTAGAACTATACTGGTACATATTAACAGATAGGCCTATCTGTTGTCAAGGGTGCTTAAGCTGCATGTAGTGTAATAAAAAAGGACTGGTTATTCGACGTCCGCATATGGGGGTCAGTGACACCAGTCAAGTCACTTTTGGTACTTACTTTATTACAGTAGTGCACGTACAAAAACTAGTTTTTCTTGTTCTAGCAGCAATGCCGGAGCACGATCTTGGCCAATAAGGCTAAAATCTGTATCATTTGGCCATCTTGTATCTGAGCAACGCAGCGTATCATCGCTTGTTTGCACGAATGTTGCATTGTTTGGTATTAGCCCTGAAGGTCCATTCCATACAAGCGCGGGAATCCTTCCGTCATATTTGCTGGGTGTACTGTCGTATTCTATGACCAGACGTGCTGGGCATGTAACTGCCCAAAGTTTTGCGTTGCGTAGTTCATCGCATTCTAGTCTGACGAATTGGTTACCTCTAAGCAGCCTCCAAAAGTCAGGGGCTTGCAAATTGCGTAGTGCGACTGGCAGTGCTTTACCAGCAAGTCCTAGCACGGATAGATATCGCCCACTACCCTTAGGCGTCATGCCCACAAGTCCGGTTGCTCTACTGCCCTGTCTATATACATAGACGCCCATAGGCATAATGCACGTGAGTCCGTTTAGGATTTGAACAAGTGTTAGTGAGGGAGTAGTTATCTCATTGTTTGAATTTAGTATAGACCAGATTCTCCCGTCAGAGTAAACCGTAATACATCTGCCGTTAGTGTCGCTGTCAAAGTAGACTTGATAACAGTTGGCGGCATTATTAACGAATAGTTTTGCTACTCGAATTTCACTTTTTAGTGGGCCTTGTATCCTAATTATCGCGATGACCTGACTGTGTGTAGAGCAAGTGCTTTTGAATAGTGGGATTATTGCTTCTGGGTAGCTCTGATAAAGCCTGTCACACCATTTGTAGACGTTGGTTCCTACTTCTGTCGGCTCAATGTGCATTATTGCCCCTAACTTTGTACTTGCAAAAAAACTAGACGGGTTAAGTGTACCATGTGCTGGGTTGTTGTCAATTAGTTAATCAAAGCATTTTACAATCAAAAAATGTTGCCTTTTTTGTCAAAAGCGAGTATCGTGGACTTAAAGAGCTTAAGGTTATTTAATGGCAGCAAAAGCTAAAAAAATACAGGCTGAGGATAAAAAACAAAAGGGTGGCGCTTCTGGCGTGCGACGCAAGGTATTAATTTGGGTTGGAGTAATCCTGGCTGTAATTATACTGCTGACAGGCGGGCTGTTCGTTTGGTTTTATGGCAATTATACAGCGCCAAGTGTTTCTGTTGGGCGTATTGATGTTTCTAATAGAACTGAAGACGAAGTCAGAAAAGCTGTTGAGTCCGAGTCAAAATTTAATATAACTTTTGCAACTGAGGCAAAGCAGACTGTTGTCTCTAACGAGGAAATCGGTTTAACAGTTGATGTTGATGCAACCGTTAAGGACGTTTTGGCGGCTCGTAAATCTGGCGATGTGCTTCAAAATTTACAGTTGTGGCAGAGCAAAGATGTTCCGTTGGTGTTTATAAATGACCCTGGCATGCTCAAGATCTACATTCAAGAGAATTACCCAGAGATATTTGTAGATGCGGTTGATGCTCAGCTGGTATTTAATGACGAAACTCATCAGTATGACATTGTTGAAGGTACGGATGGCTCTGGCTTTGATCTTAGAGCTTTTGAAGCTGCGCTTCCAGAGCTTGCCCTCGATCCACACGACGTAACGCTGACCGTAGCAACTGCACCTGTTGAACCAATAATTAAGGCCTCTGGCTTGCAGACTGTACAGCAGGATATAAACAACAGAATCAATCTGCCAATTAAGTTTATAATGGACGGCTCAACTATATATCAGTTAAACCAAGCTGACATAGCAAGCTGGACGCACTTTATGCCGGACTTTGTTAACGGTACGGCGACCATAGAGTTTGATAAAGGCGCTGTTGAGCAGCTTGTTGACAAAACGTTAAGTCCTAAGGTCACTGTAACTCCAATAGATCGCAAAGTGGTAATCGACAAAGCTACTGGTGTTGAGACGGTTTTGTCTGCAGGGCGAACTGGCTGGACAATACAGGATGCTGACGCGATATCTGTAAATGTTGTAGATGCTTTAAATCAAAACAAGTCTCTTGATCAAACGATAAAAGTTACAGAGGCTCCGTTTAAGACCGTAACCATGGCTGGTACTGGCAAGTGGATAGAAGTTGATATAAGTAGTCAAACGGTTACGATTTATGCGGGCGATACGGCAGTTCAGACGTTTTTGGTATCAACCGGCAAAGCGGCTACTCCAACTGCCATTGGCGAAGGTTCTATTTATGCTAAATATCCCTTAAAAACTATGTCAGGAACAATTAACGGTGAATATTATTATGTGCCAAACATTAAATGGGTAAGCTTCTTTTATGGTGGAGAGGCGTTCCATGGTACATATTGGCATCACAATTTTGGTACGCCTATGAGTCACGGTTGCATAAACATGACCGAGGCGGATGCTAAGATACTTTACGACTTTGCCCCAATTGGGACTAAGGTTATAGTGCATCAATAGTTGCGAAACGATTATAAAAACGACAGCTTGTGTTTGTCGTTTTTAAAGATGCGCTAATTTGATGCCTATTAAATTACAATTCCTGCAGGAACAAAAAATGTCAGTATTGTTACTATGACTAAAACCGCATATTCTATTTTGCGATCTATGGCAAAATGATCATGAGTGGCAAAAAATATACCAATTATTAAACCTAGCGGAAAACCATTGATTAAAAAATCCCCTATTAGCAAGGGTTCCTGAAATTTAAGCCAAAATGACCCCAAAATTACATAAAGTACGAGTTTTAAAAAATATGTGCTGTTTGATTCGTTTTGTTGTTTTTTTACCATAACTACTTTACATTGTACTGATTGATTTAGCTTATGTAAAACAAAAAACCGCCAGCATAGCGGTTTTTTGTTGTTTTTACTATAAATTACATTCTAATTTCTGCATCACAGCCTGCAGGCAATGATAGATTTTGCAGCGAATCAATAGTTTTTGGTGTTGTATCGATGATGTCGATCAAGCGCTTGTGGGTTCGCATTTCAAAGTGCTCACCACCAGTTTTATACTTGTGGGGGCTTTTAATCACCGTGTATGTACTTTTGCGCGTTGGCAAGGGTACTGGACCTGCCACTGTTGCGCCAGTGCGTAGTGCGGTATCGATAATTTGCTTTGCAGCCTGGTCAATAACCTTGTGGTCGTATGCCTTTAGGCGAATACGAATTCGTGGCTGCGCAGTGTTAGCTGCTGCTTGAGTCATATTGCTCCTTGTGCTGTTCTGTAACCTCTGCTCAAATCCTTGCAAAAGCTAAGGTTCGGCTGAGTTCTCAAAACGATTATTTTGTATGGCTACAATTATACATCATTTTCGAAATTTGTAAAAGGGCGCTGTAGTTATTGTTATAGTGTCCGGGTGATGCTACGATTAATTGTCGTTATCGATTTTAAAGTAATTTTTTGCGCACTGCAACCATGATTATGGCTAACGGCATGCATAAGCTCAGTAATACCAAAAATGCAAACGCCCAAGACTGGTCTGCAAATGGTAGTGCCACATTCATTCCGTACATGCTGTATACGCTTGTTGGAAGCGCAACAAATAGCGTGGCAATCGTTAAAACCTTCATGGTCTGATTTAGCTTGTTGGAGCTTAGCGTGGAGTAAGCATCTCTTATGCTGCTAATTGATTTTTCGTACAATTTGCAATTTGTTAGTGTGCGTTCGGCTGCAGTTGCAATGCTTTTGGACAAGTCTTGATACTCTGCACTGTTCTTTATGCGTTTGGCATCGGTTATGCTTTTCAGTGTAGCGCCCATTGACCCAAGAATAGTTTCAAACTCGTTGAGCTCACCCTCTATTACGACAAAATCTACAAAATCTTTGTCTAGTATCACTTGTCCGCGTAGTTTTTGTCGTATTTTTTCGACAGTGCGTCCAATTTGGTTTACGTTTTTTTCGTATTCGCGAATGATTTTGTCAAATATAAGTAGTCCTAGTTCGGACGGATCGCTTGTAGTAAAATTGATTTTTTCATTTACAAAGTCATCATATATATCTGTTGGATTTTTAGTGATGGTTATTAGTATGTTTTTGCCAATAATAAAAACTATTGGTTTGGTGGTTGTTTCGTTGCTGGACTTGTGAGGATATCTTAGGCATGCGTACACTAACTCGTTATTTTTTGTAAGTTGCGGCATGGCGCCAGTGTCTAGTGCTTCCGTAATGAACTGTCCGTCTACCTGAAAATTGTCTTCTATGAAGGCAATGTTCTCTGCGCTGGGAGCGTCAATGCTAACCCAAGAGTTTGTAATATACCCTTTGATTTTATTTAGCTTTGTGTCTAGTGTTGGCTTGTTATAGTATTTAATCATTTTCTTAAGTATATAACTATTTTGTTATGTATGTCGCAGTTTTTTAAAAAATGACCAATAACAAAAGAGGCCTTGTTCGGGCCTCTTTTGTTATTGATTTGCTAGTAGCAAATTATTTGTTGATTTTGGTTACAACGCCAGCACCAACAGTTCGGCCACCTTCGCGGATAGCAAACGTTAGACCTTGGTCCATGGCAATCGGTGAAAGCAGTTTAACTTTAAAGGTTACTGTGTCACCTGGCATTACCATTTCTTTGTCTGCTGGAAGCTCAACCTCACCAGTTACGTCCGTTGTGCGGAAGTAGAACTGAGGCTTGTAGCCCTTGAAGAATGGAGTATGACGTCCGCCTTCTTCTTTGGTTAAAACGTAAACTTCGGCGTCAAACTCGGTGTGTGGAGTAATGCTGCCTGGTTTTGCAATAACCTGACCACGCTCAATTTGGTCGCGCTCGACACCTCGAAGCAACAGGCCAGCGTTGTCGCCAGCTTGTCCTTGGTCAAGACTCTTCTTGAAGGCCTCAACACCGGTTACAACACTCTTTTGGTTTGGTCGAATACCAACGATTTCAACTTCGTCGTTGATTTTTACGATACCTTGCTCAATACGGCCGGTAGCAACTGTGCCACGACCTTTAATTGAAAAGACGTCTTCGATTGGCATTAGGAATGGCTTGTCTAGGTCACGAACGGGCTCCTCGATGTAGTCGTCCATAGCTTTAACAAGTTCCATAATTGCGTCTTCGTTGGCGGTGTCGCCCTCTAGAGCTTTAAGAGCTGAGCCCTTGATAATTGGGCAGTCGCGGTCAAAGCCATTCTTAGCAAGAAGGTCACGAACGTCTTCTTCAACTAGTTCAACTAGTTCTGCGTCGGCCATGTCCATCTTGTTTAGGAAGACAATGATTTTAGGCACACCAACCTGGTGAGCAAGTAGAACGTGCTCGCGGGTTTGTGGCATTGGGCCGTCAGCTGCGCTAACAACAAGAATAGCACCGTCAACCTGAGCGGCACCGGTAATCATGTTCTTAACGTAGTCGGCGTGACCAGGCATGTCAACGTGCGCGTAGTGGCGCTTTTCTGACTCGTACTCCTGGTGAGAAGTAGCGATGGTAATACCACGCTGTCGCTCTTCAGGTGCGTTGTCAATTTGGTCGTAGGCGATAGGTTTGTTGACTTCGCTTGGAAGGCGCTTTGCCAAAACTGCAGTGATAGCAGCGGTCAAAGTGGTCTTACCGTGGTCAACGTGACCCATGGTACCTACGTTTACGTGTGGCTTACTTCGGTCAAATGATCCTGCCATTGTAATGTAGTTCTCCTTAATATTATTTTTATTCGCATTAGGCAGTAAAACCGCCTCAAGGCGTATGCTGAAATTATAATGTTTTACTCTTATAAAGTAAAGTCTTTAGTGCTTTTGATTTTTAATAATCCCTCAAGTAGCTTAGAATTTTCGCTTTTTAGTCCAACGCTTACTCTTATATATTCTGGCATATTGTAGCCGTTTAGAGGCAAAACTACTATTCCCTCATTGATTAGTGCTTTTGCAACCTTGCTTGCATTGCCTACATTTACGGATACAAAATTGCCTTTTGTGGGCAGATATTTGTAACCAATTCTGTCTAGTCCTTTTGTAATCTGCTTTAGGCCTTCAGAATTTGCTTTGCGGCTCAGATTCACGTAGTCCTTGTCTTCTAGTGATTTTAGTGCTGCTATAACGCTCATGTTGTTGCAGTTATATGGGCCACGCATTTGTTGTAGTGAGTCAATTATGACGGGTGCTCCTACCCCATAGCCAATGCGCAGGCCTGCCAGTCCATAAACTTTAGAGAATGTTCTGGTGACTATTAAATTAGGGAATTCATAAATCCACTGTAGTGAGTCCTCGACTTCTTTTGGGTCAAGATACTCAAAATATGCTTCATCTAGCACTATGACAATTCTTGATGGAATGCTTTTTATGAATTTTTTTACTTCTTTGTACGACGTAAAATTGCCTGTTGGATTGTTGATGTTAGCAAGCCACATCACGCGTGTTTTTGGTGTTATTGCAGCCAGCATGCCGTCAAGGTCATCTGCATAGCCGGGCTTGGACTTAATAGATATGCAATTTGCACCCATGTATTGGCTAGCCAGTTTGTATACAACAAAAGATTGCTCTGGAAAAATTGAGTCATCGCCAACTTGCAAAAATGCACGGGCAATTATCTCTAGTATTTCGCAAGATCCGTTGCCAACGATTACGCTACGCGGGTCAACTTTAAGGTAATTGGCAATGCCTTTTTGTAATACGTGCACCTCAGGATATCTTGACATATCTTTTGCATAGTTTCTAATAACTTCTTGGACTTTAGGGCTTGGGCCGTGCGGATTTTCGTTGGCTGCAAGTCGCACAATTTGATCTAAAGGTTTATTGAGCATGCTTGCCAATTCGCCGGTTGACAGGCCTGTCTTGTACGTTGCGATCTGTTTTATGTAGGAATTCGGCTGTGGAAGTTGGCTTTTCATGTTGCTGATACGTCCTTAATATGTGGTAATTATATACTAACAAAAGAAGCTCCAAAGTAGAAGCTTCTTTATGTTGTACATTTTGTAAAACTATACTGAAGGTAAGGTCTCGCTGGTAATTACTGCCATCTGTGGATTCACATTGATTCGTCTTAGCTTGCTGTTCTTATCCCAGAAAACTATCTCAGGCATTATGTAGGTGAATGTATGGAACTGTGAGTGTTCAGCAATGCTTATTCGTGGTGTGCTTGCAAGTGCATTGCCCTTAAATAGTACTTGTTTTTGTTCTGTGTCGGTGCGTAGAATTACGAGGTCGCCGTTGGTTTCTACATAAACAACGTATATTGCCCCTCGCAATGACAGTGCCGCAGGGTCGCTGTTCATTTTTGCCGGGATTACTTTTTGGCTGTGCCCAGAGATGCTCGACCAATTATGCACTACAAGCTGACCTTGTCCGTTGCGGCAAAGGCAGCAGTAAGAGTCGTTGTCGGGGTTGATAATCGCTGGGTTGCCAGTTGCATTTACTCCCCACGTCTCCCACTGCCATCCGCTATTCTGGCTATACTTAACATCCCACCAAAAATGAACAAGGTCGCCATTGTTTTTTATTGCAACGCCGTCCATGGAAGTAGGGTTTCGTGACACAATGCTTGGGGTGCTGACAATGTCGGCGTGCATTATTTCGCCAATTGGCATCCAGCCACCCTCGCCATAATCCCAGCCTCTACGTTTTAGCGCCCCTGCTGAGCTTGTCCAGACAAGCTCAATGTGGGTAGAGTCGCGTCCAACCGCTCCTGGGTCAAAAGCTACGTCGCGTGACACAATTATCTCTGGTTTTTCTGACCAGCCTGCCTCGTATTTTGTTGATCCAGAATCCCAGCTAATGCAAGATATTGCCTCACCTTTAACGCCGGATCTATAAAATATACCTACATCTTTGCCGCTGTTTCTAATGGACGTAGCTGGTGTTCCTGTTGCGCCCACGTTCCAAGATTTTGAACTCCAAGTTGATGAGTACGAGTAGCAATAATACGGGTCCCTTACGTTGTAGTATTGTAAATTAACTCTGCCACCGTCAGTGTATATTGCATCTAAAGTGGTTGGCCATTGATATTCAGACCAACTGCGATAACTTAAACATAAAGATTTATTTGCCATAATTAATTACCCTCGTTTATTAATGACTTACATTAAAAGTATAGCGTAATTAATTAATTTGTTTAACAAAGTCGCATTTTTACACTTTGCAATATCAATCTTTAGGCAGCGCGTTTTGCAATAACAGCTTCGGCTACGTTTGGTGGAACTTCCTCGTACTGGGCCAGTTCCATACTTGAGCTTGCTCGGCCTTGAGTTGAGCTTCGTAGAGTTGTTGTGTAGCCAAACATCTCTGCCAATGGCACCATCGCAGTAATTTCTTTGGTTCCACCAGCTAAATCCTCCATGCTTTCAATGCGGCCGCGTTTGCTATTTAGGCCGCCAATTACATCACCCATGAATTCCTCTGGAGTCACAACCACAACCTTCATTACTGGTTCAAGCAAAACTGGGGCAGCCTTTTTAACGCCCTCTTTGGCTGCAAGCGCACCGGCCATTTTAAAGGCCATTTCGCTTGAGTCAACATCGTGATAGCTACCGTCGTAAAGAGTTGCTTTTACGTCAACTACTGGGTATCCAGCCATGACACCGTTTTTAAGTGTCTCTTCGATACCGTTTTTAACAGGGTTGCGATATTCTTGAGGAACAACGCCGCCTTTGATTTCGTCAAAGAATTCAAAGCCTTTGCCAGTTTCGTTTGGCTCAATTCGCAACCATACGTGACCGTATTGACCGCGACCACCAGATTGCTTAATGTATTTGCCTTCGATTTCGACTTGCTTTTTAATTGCTTCTCGATAGGCAACCTGGGGCTGTCCAATGTTGGCTTCGACTTTAAATTCTCGCTTCATGCGGTCTACAATGATTTCTAAGTGAAGTTCGCCCATACCGCTAATAATTGTTTGGCCGGTTTCTTCATCTGAACGTACGCGGAAGGTTGGGTCTTCTTCGGCCAGTCTCTGAAGGGCAATACCCATTTTTTCTTGGTCGGCTTTAGTTTTTGGTTCAATGGCAATGCTTACTGGTGGCTCAGGGAAGTCAATGCTTTCAAGTATGATAGGATTGGCTGCGTCGCAAAGAGTTGTGCCGGTTGTTGTGTCTTTAAGTCCAACGATTGCAGCAATGTCGCCTGCGCCAATTTCGGTAATGTCTTCGCGTTTGTCGGCGTGCATACGCAACAAGCGTCCAACGCGCTCTTTGTTACCAGTTGTGGCGTTGTAAATGTAGCTACCTGCGCTTAATTTGCCGCTGTAAACACGAACAAAGATAAGCTTACCAACAAATGGGTCGGTTGCAACTTTAAATGCCAGGGCAGCCATAGCTTCGCTATCTTCTGGCTTTCTCTCAACTTGGTCGCCAGTTTTTGGATTTGTACCCCAAACAGAACCAACGTCAAGTGGACTTGGTAGATAGTCTACAACAAGGTCTAGGACTTTTTCTACAATAACGCCGCGGCCATCACCGCCAGTTACGATGTAAAATTCGCCAGACAGCACAGATTTACGTAGTGCGCTTTTTAGTTCGCCTTCAGAAATTGATTCTTCGCCGTTTTCTAGATATTTTTCAAATAATGCGTCATCTGCCTCTACAGCAGCTTCGACAAGCAGTGTGCGTGCGTTTTTAGCTTTTTCTAGCATGTCTGCAGGAATTTCGCCTTCGATAAGTGCGTGATCTGCAAACTCTTTGTAGGTGTAAGCCTTCATGCTAACTAGGTCTACGACACCACAGACACCTTGCTCAAAGCCAATTGGCAAGTGAATGGGCAAAGCTCGCTTGCTTAGGCGGTGGTGAATGCTTTCTAGTGATTTGTAAAAATCACCACCGGTTTGGTTGATCTTGTTGATGAAGCAAACGCGAGGAACGTTATACTTGTTAGCCTGGCGCCAAACTGTTTCGGTTTGGGCCTCTACTCCCATTTTGCCGTCAAATACAACAACAGCGCCGTCTAAAACGCGCAAAGAACGCTCTACCTCGGCTGTAAAGTCAATGTGGCCTGGGGTGTCGATAATGTTGATTTTGTGCTCTTTCCAAAAGCAAGTTACGGCTGCACTGGTAATGGTGATGCCGCGTTCACGCTCTTGTTCCATCCAGTCGGTAGTTGTTTCGCCTTCGTGCACGGCGCCAATTTTGTGGCTTAGGCCAGTGCGGTACAAAATGCCTTCGGTTGTGGTTGTTTTACCTGCGTCGATGTGGGCAATAATGCCGATGTTGCGAAATTGTTTTAGGGAGATTGTTGCCATGTTATCCTCGTTATAGTTATTTGTCTCTCTTTTTGACACGCAAAAAGACGTTTGTCGTTTATTGTAGCAGATATAGTTATAATTTACCAGTGGCGACTAAGTAAAAGGCCGCACGCGTAAAATATAACGCGCGCGGCAAGCCGGTCTTATTTACATGCTTTATGACATCCTCGGCTGTGCTCCCAGCAGTGTGTTGCAATTGTGCTGCCGTCAGTTGGTTTGCATTCTTTGCATTTGCATACGCACTGCTGTGGTGTTTTGCAGTTTGCCATTTTGCTCTCCCTAATCAGTTTTTGCGTATTGGCTTATATACAATAAACCGACTTTCACGATATGTAAATATACATTTGTAAAAATATGTGCACGAAACTACAAAAAGCACCCAGTATTGGGTGCTTTTTGTGGCAGTTTTTGCTGAGATTAGCCTCGAGCAAAGTGCGCAAATGCGCGGTTTGCTTCGGCCATTCGGTGAGTGTCTTCTTTCTTTTTGAAGGCTGCACCAGCTTGGTTGTTGGCGTCAACAATTTCTGCTGCCAAACGCTCAGCATAAGGCATGCCTTTGCGTGCGCGTGCAGCTTGTACAAACCACATAAACGCTAAGTGCTGCTGCCTATGGCCCTGCACTGGGAATGGAATTTGATAGTTTGCGCCGCCAACGCGTCGGCTTTTAACCTCAACTGATGGGTAAACATTTTTGATAGCTTTTTCGAAAACTTCTGCTGCGTTATCGCTTTTTAGCTTTTTGCAGGCAATGTCTAGAGCTTCGTAGACGGCATTTTCTGCTATCTGCTTTTTGCCGTCACGCATGCTTTTATTGATCAAGCGCTGAATTAAAATGCTGTTATACTTGCGATCAGGAGTGAGTTTGCGTTGTAGAGATTTTGTAACTTTACGCATTACTTAGACTCCTTTTTAGCGCCGTACTTAGAGCGACCTTGTTTGCGGTTTTGAACGCCCTGAAGGTCAAGCGCGCCACGTACAATATGATATCGCACACCTGGCAAGTCGGGCACGCGTCCACCACGCACCAAAACAACTGCGTGCTCTTGGAGGTTGTGTCCTTCGCCGCCAATGTAGGCCCAAACTTCATATCCATTTGTTAGGCGAACGCGAGCAACCTTACGCATAGCCGAGTTTGGCTTACGTGGAGTACGCGTAGTGACCTTTAAACAAACGCCTCTTTTTAGAGGTGCGCCCATAGGTAGGTATTTATTTTTTAGTGTGTTATGAATACGCCCAAGTGCAATAGATTTACTTGGTTTTTTAGCCGTCTTGCGAGGCTTGCGTATAAGCTGATTGATTGTTGGCATTAAAGCAAAAATCCTCTTTAGTTAATCTAGTTCAATGAAAAGGCGTTTTTATGTCAGCACCACACCTTAATCATATCACCGTGAAACTCGTTATACATTATACATTAAAAATGTGGCGAGAGCAACAGTGGGTCAGCCGAGCAGAGGGTTGTAACTACTGATCGGTTATTATATAATACTTCAGATCCTCGAGTCCATTAAGGGGGCTATTATGAGCAGCGAAAGAAGAGCCTATCCGTTTAGTCATTTGTCTAGAAGTGTTACTGTTATAGGGCCAGGGCATTTTGATAGTAGCACGGCTTTGTCTATCGTGGATAGGGTTTCGGATGCTTGTCGAGTGTTTTGTTTAAGCGCTAAACTGACAGGATTTGACAACGCTTTGGGCAGAGGAATGAGTCAAGGCTCTACTTTGCGTTTTGCCGTTGAAGACGAGCAAGTCAGAGGTGGACTTTTAAGGACGCTTCGTCCGCGAATTGTAAAAATCACTTTTGGTGAACTTTTTTGGCCAAGGGGAAAAGTCGTATTAATTAGCCCTGATGAGGCTAGGCGATGTATGAATAACGGGTGGGCGTTGAAATCTAACTGTGATGAGCTTATTGGGCTGCTTAGAAGCAGAAGGCCAAAAAGAAAGAACGCCTAAGCCAGGCTAGCCATTGAACGTTGCCCGCCTAAACTTTGTAATAGCAATGTTTAGGCGGGCTATTTTTTATAAAATTATAAAACAAAAATCAGCCCATAATGGGCTGATTTTTGACTTAAGATAGATTATCTTTAAGATTTTTGCTGTCTTGCACCAGTACCTACTGGAATCTTGCGACCAATGATCACATTTTCCTTTAGGCCGTATAGGCTATCTACTCGACCGCTTGTTGCTGCATTAATTAAGACGCGAGTTGTGTCTTGGAATGATGCAGCTGACAAGAACGAGTCAGACCAAATAGAAACCTTAGTTATACCAAGGAGCAACTGCATAAACTGAGCAGGCTCTTTGCCTTCGTCTACAAGCTGTTTGTTGGTTTCGACAACAGCAGCCTTGCTTACGATGTCGCCGGTTACAAATAGGCTATCACCTGGGTCTTCAATTTGTACGCGGCTGAACATTTGGCGAACAATGATCTCGAGGTGCTTGTCGGCAATGTTCTGGCCCTGTGCGGTGTAAATGCGCAGAACTTCGTTGATCATGTACCGTTGAGTTGCTTCAATGCCCTTAAGTCTCATTAGATCGTGCAGGTTTAGTGAACCAGCTGTTAATCGATCGCCTGCGTCTAGGTGGTCGCCAGATTTAACAGTAAGCTGTTTGAATCCAGGGATTTCGTATCGTACAGGGGTTTGATTAATGCTTGATAGCAAGATTTGCTCTTTGGTCACTTCTACAACGCCGTCAAATGCAGCTGTAAGTGGACGGGATTCGTCTTTGTCGGCGGCTAGAACGTCGCCAGCAAGTACCTGGGTGCCGCTTTTAACGCGAGCTTTTCGACCTTCAAGTATTAGCTTGTCGGTTCGGCCTTTGTCTGGGGTGATCTGAATGATGTATTTTTCGCCATCCTCCCAAACCTCGACAGTGCCACCAACTTCAGTCATGAAGGCTTGACCCTTTGGCGCTCGGGCTTCGAATAGCTCGTCCACGCGCGGAAGACCTTGGGTAATGTCACCACCGGCAACACCACCTGCATGAAAAGTTCGCAGGGTTAGCTGTGTTCCAGGTTCGCCAACTGACTGAGCCGCAATAACTCCAACAGGTTGATATGGAGCAACCATTTTGCCTGTTGCCATGTCGATGCCGTAGCTTTTTTGCGAAATGCCGCGTAGGCTTTGGCAAGACAGCGCGCTCATTATCTTGGCTTCAGTTACTTTTTCGTCGGCGTCAATTGCATTGGCGATTTCTCGTGTGATTAACTCACCCTTTGCAACGTGGCCCTTGATGTCCTCAGCTGCGTAGCGTCCATATAGACGGTCGCCAAAATCAACCATAGTTTCTTCGGTCTCTGAGCGGTAAACTGCAAAGCCACTGTCTTCCGTGTCGTCCTCGATAGTAAAGATGTCTTGCGACACATCCACCAAACGACGAGTTAGATATCCAGAGTCGGCAGTCTTGAGCGCGGTGTCAATTAAACCTTTGCGCGCACCACGTGTTGCCACAAAGGCTTCAAGCGGAGAAAGTCCTTTTTTATAGCTGCTTCTAATTGGCAACTCAATTTCATTACCCGTTGCATCAACCATTACGCCAATCATTGCGGTAGCAAGCTTGACGTTAGATAAGTCGCCACGGGCACCAGAGTTGACCATCACGCTAACACTTGTGTCTTTGTCTGCAAGCGCGTTTTGTAGCAAGTCGTTGATTTGCTTGTCTACGTTGCGCCAGGTTTGGACAGTTAGGCTGTAGCGTTCTTCGTCGGTAATTAAACCCGCTTCGTACTGCTCGCTAATTTTGGTTGCCTTGCTTTCTCCTTCTTTGATGATGGCGTCAAGTCCGTCAACATCAAAGTAATCGGTCATACCGGTAGATACGGCAGCCATTGTTGCGTATTCTAGAGACAAGTCCTTAATAGCGTCTGCGGTTTCGGCAGCTTTTTCTTGCCCGTAAAGTTCAAATACTTTTGAAAGCACCTTGTTTAGGTTTTTCTTAGTCATGATGTCTTCAACGTATGGCAATTCTTCTGGAAGAACCTCATTAAAGTAAACGCGGCCAAGAGTTGTTAGTCGGTATTCCCCCTTCGCAAGAACATTTATTGGTGTTTGAAGCTTAATTGCGTTTTTGTCGAAGGCAAAAATTGCTTCGCCAATACTTGAAAAGCTGGCTGGCTTGTCGGTGTGTGTTCCAGGTTTGTTATAGGTTAGATAGAAACTACCCAACACAATGTCCTGCGAAATGTTCAGAATCGGAGAACCGTCAGCGGGTTTTAGAAGGTTGCTAGTGGCGCTCATCAATTCGCGAGCTTCACGCTGAGCTTCTGCGCTAAGTGGCAGATGAACAGCCATCTGGTCTCCGTCGAAATCAGCGTTAAAGCCTTTACATACCAATGGGTGAAGCTGAATCGCCTTACCTTCAATTAGCTTTGGCTGAAAAGCCTGAATTGACAAACGGTGCAGAGATGGAGCGCGGTTTAGAAGTACGTATTTTTCTTTAATTACTTCGTCAAGTGCGTCCCAAACCTCTGTTGCGCCAGCTTCAATTAGTCTTGTTGCGCTTTTGATGTTATGGGCATATTCGTTTGCAAGAAGTTCTGCAATAACGAACGGCTTGAACAGTTCAAGAGCCATTAGCTTTGGCAGCCCGCATTGGCTGATGTGCAATTCTGGACCAGCAACAATCACCGAACGACCAGAGTAGTCGACGCGTTTACCTAGCAGGTTTTGACGGAAACGGCCTTGTTTACCTTTAAGCATGTCGCTTAAAGACTTAAGGCGTCGTCGACCGCCTGTTGCGCTTACCGCTCGACCACTGCGTGTGGCCGAATTGTCAATTAGAGCGTCTACTGCTTCTTGCAGCATTCGCTGTTCATTGCGACGAATTACTTCAGGCGCGTTTAGATCAATCAGCTTTTTAAGGCGGTTGTTGCGGTTAATAACGCGACGGTAAAGATCGTTTAGGTCGCTTGTGGCAAATCGACCACCTGTTAGCTGGACCATAGGCCTTAGGTCCGGTGGGATAACTGGCAACACGGTTGCACACATACTTGTTGGCTTAATGCCAGCACGTTGCATGCCTTCAAGAACCTTGAGCCGCTTCATGATTTTCTTTTTGCGCTGGCCCTTGGTGTTGTTTGCTTCTTCGGTCAAATCTAGAATTAGCTTGTCTAGGTCAATTTCTTCTAGCAGATCGCGCAAAGCGTCGCCGCCCATTCCTACCTCAATGATGTCTTGTAGTTCTTCAGGCAGGTTGCGATAGTCGGCCTCGCTAAGTAATCGACATTTCTCTAGGCTTTCTAGTTGAGTCTTCTTCTTTAGATATTCTTCGCCTAAATCATTAAGCTCGTTTGTTTGTTGAGCTGCTAGCGTCTTTATGTCAGCGCCTTCGGCATTGCTTTCTTTTTCGTATCGAATCTTGATGGCGTTTTTTGCTGCATCGTACTCTGCTTCAGAGTCGGCAAGCATTTGCTCTCGTTTTTCATTGTCTACAGATTTAACTACATAGCTTGCAAAGTAAGCAATACGCTCTAGGTTGCGAACGGTTATGCCAAGTAACAATCCCATTGCTGATGGGGTGCCACGCATAAACCAAATGTGCGCAACAGGAGCAGCAAGGCCAATGTGACCCATGCGCTCTCGCCTGACAATGCTTTTTGTTACTATTTCGCCATTTTTATCTATGGCTGCTTCGCGTGAGCGAACGCCTTTGTATTTTGCATCATGAATATTGATGTCTTTTACTGGACCAAAGATTCTTTCGCAGAACAAACCGTCTCTCTCGGGTTTTTGAGTTCGATAGTTAATTGTTTCTGGCTTTAAGACTTCACCGTGGGACCAGTTGCGTACATCATCTGCAGATGCAACTGCAAGTCTTACTGCGTCAAAATCGGCAATGCTTGGAGTAACACTGATTCGTGTCATTATTTTGCCTCCTTATTTTCGTCATTTGAGTCAAAGTCTTCGTCGTCGCTTGTACGAATGGTCATGCCATCGCCAAGATCAATGTCGCCGAATTCGTCAACTTCATCTGCAACTGTTACATCAAGGTTGTCAGTGTCTAGTTTTACTTCTGGAGTATCAGCTGCTTCAGCTTCGATTGTTTCTTCAAGAATTTCTTCTGCGTCATCACTGCCTTCTTTGGCGATCAAGTCAACTCGCAAACCAAGGCCTTGTAGTTCTTTGACCAAAACGTTAAAGCTTTCTGGTACCTTTGGACCAGTAATTTTTTCTTTCTTGATGATAGATTCGTAAGCTTTAGCACGTCCGTAAACGTCGTCTGACTTAATGGTTAGCATTTCTTGAAGTGTGGTTGATGCGCCATAAGCTTCAAGTGCCCATACCTCCATTTCACCAAAGCGTTGGCCACCGTTTTGGGCTTTACCGCCAAGTGGCTGCTGGGTAACCATTGTGTATGGACCAATCGAGCGCGCGTGAATCTTGTCTGCAACCATGTGGTGTAGCTTAATCATGTACATGCTTCCAACTGTAGTTAGCTCTTTAAATGCATCACCAGTGCGACCATCAAATAGCTGAACTTTACCGTCTTCTGGGAAACCGGCTTTTTTAAGTTCTTCTACAATTGTTGCAGTAGAAACGCCGTTAAACGGAGGAGTTGCAACTTTATAACCAAGTGCTCGTGCTGCCATACCTAGGTGAGTTTCGAACAACTGCCCAAGGTTCATGCGTGAAGGCACACCAAGTGGGTTTAAAATTACATCAATAGGAGTACCATCGTCCATAAATGGCATGTCTTCGATTGGCAGAATTCGGGCAACTACACCCTTGTTGCCGTGGCGTCCAGCTAGCTTGTCGCCAACTGAAATTTTGCGCATCTGAGCAACAAAGATCTGTATTTGCATTAGCACGCCAGCTTTAAGATCGTGACCGTTTTCGCGGCTAAAGATCTTAACGCCAACGACTTTACCGTGTTTGCCGTTGTTCATTCGTTGAGAGGTATCGCGAACGTCTTTAGCTTTTTCGCCAAAGATTGCGCGCAAAAGTCGCTCTTCGCTCGATAGTTCTTGCTCGCCTTTTGGAGTAATTTTACCTACCAAAATGTCGCCAGCATGAACTTCGGCACCAATTCGGACAATGCCGTTTTCGTCTAGGTGTCGCAGGCTGTCTTCGCTAACATTTGGAATGTCGCGCGTGACAATTTCTGGGCCAAGCTTTGTTTCGCGGACTTCAACCATGTAATCGGTAATGTGAATGCTTGATAGGTCGTCGTCTTGGACAACTCGGCGGCTAAGGATGATTGAGTCGTCCATGTTGTAGCCGCGCCATGGCATAAACGCAACCAGCATGTCGCGACCAGTGGCAAGTTCGCCATCGGCCATGCTCATGCCTTCTATGATTGAGTCGCCCTGCTTAAGCATGTCGCCGCGACGTACAGCTACGCGTTGGTTAATGCTCTCGCCGTCGTTACTGCGCCTAAAGTGAACAGGGGTGTAAATTTTAACACCGTCTTTGTATTTAACTTGAACTTCGTTGCCGTCAGCTTTTACAACTTCGCCGTCTGCTTCTGCAACAACAAGTTGACCAGAGTTAAGGGCGATTTGTCGCTCCATTCCGGTGCCAACAACAGGGCTTGCAGGTCGCAGAAGTGGCACAGCCTGTTTTTGCATGTTTGAACCAGTAAGGCTTCGGTCAACGCGGTTTTTCTCTACAAAAGGAATCAACGCAGCTGTCGAGCCAAGAATCTGCATTCTGGCGGCGTCAACATATGTTACTTCACTTGAGTCAACTTCACCTGGTTGTAGCTTAGTTCGAGCAGACACACGGTCTTCTGTAAAGCGACCGTTTTCGTCTAGCTTATTGCCAGCTTCGGCAATAACCTCTTTGGCTTCTTCTGCTGCGTCAAGGTATACTACTTCGTCGGTAATTTTGCCGTCAATAACTTTTCGGTATGGGGCTTCGATAAAGCCGTATTCGTTTATTCGAGCATATCCAGCAAGGTTAAGTACCAGACCAATGTTTGCGCCCTCAGGAGTTTCTACAGTACATAGACGACCGTAGTGAGTGCCGTGAGCATCACGTACGTCAAGACCAGCGCGCTCGCGGCTAAGACCGCCAGGACCCATCGAGCTTAGGCGTCGTTTGTGAGCCAGCTCTGAAAGCGGGTTGGTTTGATCCATAAACTGAGATAGCTGTGAGCTTGCAAAGAACTCGCGAACAGCAGCAACTACTGGGCGAGCGTTAATTAGCTGACCAGGGGTCACGCTTTCAAGGTCACACATGCTCATGCGGTCGCGGACGTTTCTCTCCATGCGTAGTAGGCCAATTCGGAATTGGCGCTGTACAAGCTCGCCAACCATTTTTACGCGACGGTTGCTTAGGGCGTCGATGTCGTCTGGGGCTTCTTGTGTGTTGTTAAGCCTAATTATTTCTTTAATGATTGCGATTAGGTCTTCTAGCCGCATTACGCGGTTTTCGGCCGTGTTCGCAATGTCAATTCCAAGTCGTTGATTGATTTTGTATCGTCCTACGCGACTAAAATCAAAACGCTTAAAATCAAAGAACATCTTTTGAACTAGCTCACGCGCGTTGTCTACGGTAGCTAGATCGCCTGGTCGTAATCGGCGGTAAAGCTCAATTAAAGCTTCGTTTACGCCCTTTGATGGGTCTTTTTCAAGAGTGGCATCAATGTATTTGACGTTGCCAGTGTCGATGTCTGCAAATTGTTCTTTTATCGACGTGTCGGTCGAGTAACCTAGTGCGCGCAGCAAAGTTGTTACTGGAAGTTTTCGGCGACGGTCAATTTTTACGTAAATTGCACCGTTTGTTGAGGTTTCAAACTCTAGCCATGCACCACGACCTGGGATTAACTTGGCACCAAAATACTGATGACCACCAGTTACATCGGCTGTAAAGAACACGCCTGCGGAGCGAATTAGCTGGCTTACTACCACGCGTTCGGCACCGTTAATTACAAATGTAGCGCGGTCGGTCATCCATGGGTAGTCGCCCAGGTAGATCTCTTGTTCTTTAACTTCGCCTGAAATTTTGTTTGTTAATTCTATTGTTGCTTTTAGCGGAGCTTCAAAGCTAATGTTGTCTTCTCGAGCTTCTTGTTCGCTCATTTTTGGCTCATCAAAGCGGTAATCTTTGAATCGCAGCTCCAATTTTTGGCCCGTGTAGTCTTCGATGGGGTTGATCTCTGCAAAGATCTCACCAAGACCTGTTTGTACAAACTCACGGAACGAGCCAAGTTGGTGCTCAATTAAGTTTGGCAGCGTTAAAACTTTATCCTCGCTGGTAAAGTATTTACGCTGAGCTACCTGTGATGTAGGTTTGCTCATTCACCTCTCCTCGCACTTAGTGTTAATATTTGGCGCCGAAGTTACACTAAGGGTTCGCCAACCTGACGATTTGCCACAAAATCGCCTGGGCATAATGAACCAACTTACACTGCTTCTTAGCTTAAGACTATAGCAAAAAATGATCTTGTAATCAAGAATAAAATTGTACTTTTTAATATAAAATTATGTATTTAACGACGACACTGCCAAAGTTAATACAGAAGCAAAGCTTACCCACGCCAAATACGGAACCAGCATCCAGGCTGCGGACTTAGATATCGGCCAAAATAGCTTAATTGTTGCCACAATTGCTGCCCAAAGCAGTATTACGATTACGCTGCTGCCAACAAACCAATGCGCGCCAAAAAATACCAACGACCATAATGCATTAAGGCTTAGCTGAGTAGCGTAGGCAATGCAGGCTGACTGTTTTTTGTGCTTTGTTTTTGTGGTCCATACAAGATATAAACTCACGCCCATTAGTACATATAGGGTCGTCCAAACTGGGCCAAAAATCCAGTTTGGCGGGTTAAATTCTGGTTTGGCTAGCGTCGCATACCAGGTTGGAATATTTGTGTATGTTGCCAAGCTGCCAATTGCGCCAGCTAAAAATGGCAATAAAAGCGAGATTATTAACTTTGTGGGCTTGTTCATAAATTTAGTATAGCATTATGTATAAGCTTGGTTGGGTATTTTAGCCAATTAAAAAACCGCTTGTTTGCACCGTAAGACACAAACAAGCGGGAGCTTTAAAAACTAAGACTTACATTATTTGCGAGGAGCGCCAGCTTTGCCGGCGGACTTTTTGGGCCAGTGACGCCACCAAAACTTTTTAGGTTCTAGGTCGCTATTTAGGTCGTAGCAGCCAAGGTCGGCAAGACCTTGCCAGATTGGGCGGAGCTTTTTGTCGATTTGGCCAAGCCTCCAAAGCAAACCGTTGGCGTCTATTTGCATTAAAGCCTTAAACAGGTCAACGTTTGGCAGGCCAATTTCTGGATTGTGCTCAAAAACAATCATGCGGTAGTTTTCTAGACCCCATTCAAAGGACTGGAGCTGCTGTCGAAGGTCAAAAAGGGCTTTAACGTCGCGCATCTCAAACATGTGTTCTTCTTCTTGGTCACACGTTTCAACGACTTCTTCAATATCAGCTGGACTCAGTCCGGTCGCTTTTGCTCTTTTACGAACTTGCCATTCTAGATAACGAGGCATGTATGTGTCTAGTGGTAGGCTTGTCAATCGGTCAAGCTCAGCTAGCTTTTGCGCAAGTTGCTCCTGGATTATATCTACAGCAAGCTGTTGGTCTTGACCAGCAAGATACAAAAAGCCCGCGGCTACGTCGGCGAATGCTTCTTGAAAATCTTTCAACTCAACGTAATATCCAGCTTCTCGCCACTGCGTCATCTCTTTTGGAGATAGGTCAACGGGCAGCTTCCAGTCTTGCAAACGAAAGCGGGCAAGGCCGTAACAAGCTACCCACTCGACCAGGTTTGGTGGTGGAGTCTGCCGATTTGTGTCGAGCCAGTCTTTGTATTCAAAGTAAATTTCGTTAGCATTGTCACTCAGGTGCATTGTTTGCGTCCAAAAAAACACATCAAGCGCGTTGGCGTCAGGGTGTGTTCTTTGCAGGTTGCGAACTAGTGAAGAATCTCGAATCGGCATAGCTATCTCCTATCTCTTGTAAATATTTTACAACAAAAAGCACTTTTATGCTAGGGCCCTTAGGAGGACTTGCGACCATACTTCTCGATCAGCTCAGCTACCTCCAGATTATCGTATGTTGTAACAACTACAAGGCAATCTGTTTGATTGGGGTGCGGCCTAATGACGGTTTTTTCGATTCTGCTATCATCAAGTAATGTGAGCCGTACGATGTTGTTGCCCTCTCTATATTCTCGCATTGTTGCACTGTCTGCGACAGAAAATGTAGCGCTTACGGCCGTTAGCAGCTCTTGCTCGTCGTTAACATCTGGGTCTACCATGGCGGTTGGGCTTTTTGATTCCCCAAAAGGATTGTGGCCCACAAGTGAGTGTGGTGAACCTGGCATGTGATGGGCAATATGGACTTGCCGTGTTTCTTTTGTGTTATCTGGTGCGGCTACTTTATTTTGATAGTCGCTACAATCGTCAGAAACGACACGAGCTTCGACTTCAATTCCTTGAGCAATGTCGCAAAATGTAAGTCTCCGCTCTTCCTCTTTCTTGACAGTGGCTTTTCTCGACGGAAGCTTCCCCGCCCCCCTCGGCGCTCCCACCCCACGCCTACAGTCAGAACACTGAGTTGGAGGTATCCACGGGCCAACCTTTTTGTAATAACTAATCACAAATAGCTTGGGTGAACGTA